>CAZWMN010000011.1:0-63375 GCA_964635075.1 uncultured Pirellulales bacterium
ATTTGGAATCAATAAGAGTATCTCGCCATACAGTAGAGATAATCACAAAAGAATCAATATTGTCTGAAGATAGGATTCCAGATAAGTCAAAAGTTACTAGCCGTCCGATTAATAAGTTCTTTCTTGGTTTTTCCCCATCATGGAGTGATATTTATTCGTATCAAATTCCTCGTACTCACCATTATGACATAATAAGAGACAGTATCTTAGGAGGACATAATATTCTTCTTGCTGGTGGGCCAGCGACAGGAAAAACAACATTATTAATGCAGGTGGTGTCTTCTATAGAGAGTAATAAAGAGGTCAGATTTCTTGATGAAATTTCAAGTGAAAGGGCGGAGTTAACTGTTAGGCAAATTAAAGGCGTTCCATTTGTTTTGTTTATTGACAACTGCATGGATAATATTGAAGCACTTTCCGTTCTTGCGCAATCGCCTGATATTCAAATTATTGGAGCAGATCGCGATTATAACTACTCAAGTTCACTAGAGAGGATTAATCAGAAATTATTCAAAGTAATTGATGTGACGGAATTAAATCCAAAGGATCAGCAGTCAATCCTTGAAAAAATTCCATCAGATATTAAGAGAAAATATCGGAAAGACCCCATCTTGACAGAAGGTCAGGAGTATTCATTGTTTGAATTTATAGAGGCTAATTGTGAAACTCAGGATTTCAAAACTCGTTTCCGGAGTATGGTAAATGTTCTGAGCCGAGAAAATAACAAAATCATTGAAACAGTGATTCTAGCGTGTTATTTGCACGTTTGCAGAACACTTTTGTCTATGGATATATTAATATCATACTGGCGGGACAGTATCTCTGATTATCACCAGATATATGATTTGATAGATCATTGTGGGAAATTAATAACCGAATATGTTGGTGATTTAACAGATAGCTATCAGGATTATTACAAAGTTCGTTCTGTAATGGTTGGTGAGACTATTATTGAACAAACTCCACCAGCTTTTCTAAAGCGAGTTTTGACGCGGTTTTTTGAAAATGTAAGTCATACTGCTATACATAGATATGATATATTTAAACGTTACGGTCATGATGCAAGAATATTTGAAAAAGCGTTTAGTTACCCTGAGGAAGGAAAGAAAATATACGACTTAATATACGATAAATATAAATCTCCTTTCATATTACAACAAAAATCGCTTTATTTGTGTAGAAAGCGTCAATTTAAAGAAGCCTTTGCTGTAATTGACCAAGCCTTAGCGATAGGCGGATCAGGACATTGGAGTCTAAAGAATTCCCATGCGATAATACTATTTAGGGCAAATATTGAAAACGAAGAAAATGAAGAGGTGAGAAGTTGTCTTGATGAAAGTATGCAAATATTACATGACTGCTATAGGTCTGATAAATGTAAAATATTTCATGCAATGACTTTCGCTGACCACGCCATCCGTTATCATGATCGATATAAAGATGAGCAAGCATATGGTTATCTTGTAAATGCGAAAAATTGGCTCGATGAAGAACTCGGTAGCAATACTAAAAAATTGAGAAAGACTAAAAGATTAAAGTGGCTTATTGAACAACGATTAACGCAGTACTCATAGCCACCATTCCTTCACCTGCCAGACGGGTGCTGCATGAGACAGGTTCCGTTTTTGCTACGCTTCGATGCGACAAGCAAGGTAGACCTTAAAAATGTAAATTGTAAAGTGTAGAATGAAGAATGAGGAAAAGTGAATGGTGAGCAGTGAATAGGAACGGGAAATTGCAGATTGTATATCCCCTGGGGACAGGTCGGAAATTGTAAAAGAAGGAGTTTGAAACCCCACCGCCCCTGTAAGGCACCCCGTAGAAAAATCAAAGATTAAAAATCAAAAGTCAAAATTGAGGACGAACAAAGAAACAAACCTCCCGTTTGCACCCCCGGCCAAAATAAACCCCGACCTGCAGGGGTCGGGGCTAATCATATTATGACATTTCATTATCCGACCTGGCGGCGCTGGAAGAAGGCGACGGCCAAGGCGAGAATAGCGGTTGTATAGGAGGCGGAATAGCACAGGCCACGCCAGAGGTAGGCGACGGGGACTTTGCCGGTTTCGTAAATAGCGTCGCTGACCCAGAAAACCTGCATATTGGGCAGAAGATTTGCGGTGATTTTGGCCCAGAGGAATCGGGCGGCGAACTGGCCGGACAGCCAGTCGCTGATGAGTCCCAATAAAAATACAGCGACGCAGCAGGTCAATGTCAAAATGACGTTCATCCTGGTGGAAAAAAGCACAGCCAAAGCCACCAATACCAATATTCCCATCAAAAGGAGCAGGCTGGCATAGATGTCGAAGGGGTTGAATTTGCCGATGAAGGGGCCGAAGTTCCATTCCTTATCCACAAAGGTCAAAAACAGGACTGCGAAACTCGCCAAAATGACTGCGATGACGATGGCGGAGGCGGGGAAGTTCCAGTCATAACTATAGTTCACATAGGCGCTTATAAGTATTGCAAGCGACAGGACAACCGTCGCGGACACAATCACCGGTATATCCATCGTGTCGCTGGCGGTGGTGAGGACGCCGTGGCGTACGGCCAGAAGATAGGCGATGGTTCCGAGATAGTGGGCCAGGATGACGGCGGCTGCGACGCCGAGGAATTTGCCGAGGACGAATACAGGCCTGGCCACGGGCTTAGAGAGGACGGTGGTGATGGTCTTACTTTCGATTTCTTCGGTGATGGCGCCTGTGGCACTGAAAACCGCAATGAACAAACCGGCCAGGAAGAGCGTAGATAACCCCAACTCCCGCAACATCTTGACGTCCTCGTCAAGGGTGTACATACTGATGGCGGGGGCGAGGATGAAAAGCAGAAGGGCAGAAACGATAATTACGGCATAGACCGGCTGCCGCAGGGTTTCCGTAAACGTATTTTTGGCAATACTATAAAGGGCAAAGAGCATAATTTTCTGAAAAAAGCACTTAACCTATCGACACAATCCTGTTATATTTGCACCGATTCATCGGGGCAGGGTTGTAATTTGTTTTAGAAATTATTATAGTTTTACACTTTTAGCAATAGAAAGTTCTGTGGATTTTCACGGAAGGCAGGAATCAGAAGTATGACAACTTCGTCAAAGAAGGCTCAACATACGGCATTGCTGGCCTTGTGTCTGTCGGTGGTGTTTTTTGTTGCGACGCTGGTGTTGGGTGCGGCCTGGGGAAGTATGGCAGTGTATGTGCTGAGCTGGCAGATTCTGGCCGGGGCGATGGTCTGGGGGGCGCTGGTGGTTCAATTCTACCATCGGGCGATGGCCGAGCAGGAAAAGCTCGATATGGCGCGGATGTCGCAGGCGGTTCGGCAGGAGACGATTTTTTCCGGCGGTGCGGACCGAACAGCGCTGTTTGAACAGGCGCAAAAACGTCTTGTGTTTTTTGAGAAGTGGATTCTTCCTTTTGCCGGCATTATTATTGCCGCGGTGGAAATCGTCCTGGGAGCGCTGCTGTACAGGAAAATATCCGGTATCGTGGAATGGAAGCTCCAGAATCCGCTTTTGTGCGCGGTTCTGATGATATTGGTTTCGTTTGTGAGTTTTCTGATCAGCCGGTACGCAACAGGAATGAGCAGCGAGGCGGCGTGGAGGCCGCTGCGTGCGGGCGGAAGTTATCTTTTAACCACGGCATTTCTTGGATTTTTTACAGCGGTGGCCCTGGCCTTCGCTCAATTCAAATACCCCATCGGGTTGAAAATTCTGGAATACGGGATTCCCTTGCTGCTGGTGGTATTAGGCTGTGAGATTCTGCTGAACGCACTCCTGGATATTTATCGTCCGCGGATGGCCGAGCAGTACAGTCAAAGCGCCTTTGATAGTCGGCTGCTGGGATTGATTAACGAGCCAGGCGGACTGTTTCATACCATTGCCGGCGCGATTGATTATCAGTTTGGTTTTCAGGTTTCGCAGACATGGTTTTATAAACTGCTGGGAAAAGCGATTCTGCCGCTGGCGCTGTTTACCGCGGCGATGTTGTATCTGATGACCGGGATAGTAATTGTGGGTCCGGGTCAAATGGGCGTCATCGAACATCTTGGCAATCCCAATCCACAGTCCGGGGGCCGGCAGGTCGGGCCCGGGCTGACTTTCAAGTGGCCGTGGCCGGTTGATAAGGTTTATTTGTACCCGGCCGACCTGATTCAGAGCATCAATATAGGGTTTATTGAAGGGGACGACAAGAAAGACAACAACCTGCTGTGGGGCAAGGAGCACTACAAAGAAGAATATAATCTGCTTGTGGCGTCGGCGGGTTCGTCTTCCGACGGCAAAGAGAGCAAAGAAGATACGGTGCCGGTGAGTATTATCCGCGCCAATATTCCGGTGCATTACCGCATCAAGGACGTTTCATCCTATCTGTATCGACACAGCGACCCGCGCCAGACACTTGAGACTATTTGTTATCGGGAACTGACACGATTTGGCGCCAGTGCGACGATTGAGACGGACAAAGAGTTCATAGAATCCAGTCTGCTGGGCCGGGGCCGTCTGGAGGGGTCGCGTGTGCTTCAACAGCGTATTCAGCAGGCCGCGGATGAGGCCGGACTGGGCGTGGAAATCGTTCTGTGCGGTTTGCAGGGGATTCATCCGCCGCCGAAGGTGGCCGCGGATTATCAGGATGTCGTCGCTTCGGTTCAGACGCGCCAGGCTTCGATAATGAATGCGACGGCAGAGCGGAATAAAACACTGACAGGGCTGGCCGGGTCGATGGAAGAGGTCGATTCGCTGTATGCTTTTGTTGAGAAATACTCGCAGGTCAAAGACAGTTTGTCCGCCGAACAGGACCGCCAGATGAGACAGGAACTTGCGTCGGCGCTGGAGAGTGCGAAGGGACAGGTCTTTAAGGCGGTTCGTCAGGCCCAGGCGGACGCGTTTGCAAAAGCGACACTGGCCGAGGCGACCGGCGAGCGTTTCAAGGGACAGCTTAAGGCGTATCAGGCCAACCCAGCATTATACAAACGGATTGAACGATTGAAGGTGCTGGAAGAGTCGCTTGAAAAAGTTCGTAAATATGTCATTGCGGCGGATACGAAGGATACGCAGGTGTATATTGTGGATTTGCAGGAGAAGCTGACCCCGTCACTGTATGATATGGATGTGAGCGGCGTAATTAAGGAAGCGAATAAATAATAGATGAATGAACGATAAACGGTTAATCAGAGAGCGGGATAGACGGATATGAGAAATTTCTGGGGCGTAGTGAGTATTATCGTGGTAGTGGCGGTGCTGGGACTGGCGATGTGCAGTTTCCAGGTGCGCCAGACGGAAACGGCGCTGGTGACGCGGTTCGGAGAGCCGGTGCGGGCGAAGACGGAGCCGGGATTTTGGTTTCGCTGGCCCGTGGGGATTGAAAGCGTGTACAAATTTGATTCCCGCCTGCAGTTGTTCGAGGGAGTTCTGGAGGAAACGACGACGGCCGGGGGCGAACCGATCATTATCAACAGTTTTGTTCTGTGGCGGATTACGAACCCGCAGAAGTTTCTGGTGTCGGTGCATGATACCAAAGGCGCGCAGAAGAATCTTCAGAGCCTGCTGCGTAACGCTCAGAACGCCGTTGTCGGCCGGCATCGTTTCAGCGATTTTGTGAATACGGCCAAAAACAAGATTGAAGCGGTTGAAAAGGAAATTCTGCAGGAGATGATTTCGCAAAATCACGTGGAGGATAATTACGGTATAGCCATCGCCACGGTGGGCATTAAACGGCTAATGATCAGCGAGAAGGTGACGGAGAAGGTGTTTGACCGGATGCGGGCCGACCGCAAGCGCAAGACGGAGTCGATTCTGGCGGAGGGCAATGCTGAGGCGGATAAAATTAAAAGCGATGCGATGGCCAAGCAAAAGGAATTGCTGGCGGTGGCCGAGGCCCAGGCCAAGGCGATTCGAGGCGCCGGCGACGCGGAAGCAGCATCCTATTATAAGATGCTTGATGCCGACCCGCAGTTGGCGATGTTTTTGCGGGATTTGGAAGCCCTGCGTACCATCCTGAAAGACCGTTCCACAATCGTGCTGGGCACCGATACGGAGCCGATGCATTTACTGAAAGAGATTCCGAATTTAGAAAACAAGAAGCCGTAGGCCGACCGGCGGGAAAATACTATGTCGCATAATCATGACCATCATCATCCTTCCGAGAGCGGGGGCAGACCGCAGACGTCATTTGAGCCGCAGGACGCGGCGGGCAAATCTCTGACGTCGGCGCTGCAAACCAGCTTCCGGATATTGAAAATCATTATGATTGTTCTGGTAGCGCTGTTTCTGGTCAGCGGGATGTTCAAAGTCCAGCAGGATGAACAGGCTCTGGTTCTGATTTTCGGCAAAATGAAAGGGCTGGGCGATGCACGGGTTCTGAATCCGGGGCTGAAATTTACTCTGCCCGAACCTCTGAGCGAGATTATCCGCATCCCGGTAAAAAAAGTGCAGACGCTGAACGTGGAATCGTTCTGGTATTTTGAGACGTCGGAGGAAAAACTGAGCTCGCAGAAAAGCACGTACTTTTCAGGTACACTGGACCCTGTTAAAGACGGCTATTGTCTGACCCGGAATGAAAACCCGGCCGAAACGGAGGGGATGGATTACAATATTGTTCATTCGCGCTGGACGGTGACGTATTCGATAGACCGTCCGGAGTTTTTTTTCGCGAATATTTTTTATCGTCAGCCCAAGCCCGGGGAGGATTTTCTGGATGCGGCGGCGGAGACGGTCAAGCCGATACTGGAAAGTTTTATTTCCAACGCGGTTGTCAGCACGATGGTGGAATACGGTATTGACGACGCGGTCACCAGCAAGGCGGATATTTCCGAAGATGTAAAACGTCGTTTGCAGAAGAAGCTGGATGAAATAGAGAGCGGGATTCGGATAGACGCGGTTCGGGCCGATCGGATTGTATGGCCGCGGCAGGTGGACGACGCGTTCACGGCGTCCATCCAGGCCAGCCAGCAGAGCAAAACGGCCGTGACCGACGCCGGCGCCTTTAAGGACAAACTGCTGACGGATACGGCCGGGCCGGACGCGGAATCGGTGCTGACACAATTTAAACAGCCCGGCCTGACACAGCAGCAAAAAGAAGACCTTATGGCGCCGATGAAAGGGCAGGTCCAGGGATTGATTGCTGAAGCAAGGGCGTACAAGACCCGTGTGGTCGAAGAAGCCAAGGCCAACGCGGACTATCTGCAAAAGCTGCTGCCGGAGTACAAAAAACGTCCGCAATTAGTTTTGCAGCGGCTGTATCAGGACGCGATGGAGGAGATTATGGCCGCGGCGGATGAAAAGATTATGCTTCAGCCGGGCGAGGGACAAAACGGAAAAGAAATTCGAATCCTGATTAACCGTGACCCGAAAGCACAGAAGAAGCAGACCCAGGAACAGAATTCACAGAAATAATTTTATCCTAAGCGAGACGGTTTGTTATGGTACATACGCACATTGGTGTCAAAGCAACGGAACTGGAACACGGCCATACGCACAGCAAGCAGATGCGTGTGAGTTTTGCATTGTTTGGTACGCTGGCCGGCGGGGCGCTGCTGTTCAACGCGCAACTGGCATCGTGGATGCCGGGGCTGTTCGGGGCGGACGGAGACGTCAGTACCCTTGCGGCGATGGTTGGAGCGATACTGCTGGGGCTTCCGATAGTGCTGCACGCAGTCAAAGGCATTATCCACGGTCACATGCATATGGACGAACTGGTGGCGTTGGCGGTGATTGCCGCGTTTGTGACGGGCTATTACGTGACGGCGGGGGTAGTTGGTTTTATTATGCTGCTTGCGGAACTGATGGAGACGCGAACGGCGCTGGGGGCCAGGGCTTCCATCGAGTCGCTGATTCGTTTAACGCCTACGACGGCAAACCTGCTGGCAGGTGACGGCACGGAGACGGAAGTCGAAGTGGCACGGCTCAAAACAGGCGACGTTGTGCGTGTCCGTCCCGGCGATAACATTCCGGCCGATGGTCAAATTTGCAACGGCCTGAGTTCCATCAACGAGGCGACGATTACCGGCGAATCCCTGCCGGTGGACAAGGTCGTTGGGATGCAGGTTTTTGCGGGTACGACCAACCTGACCGGTGCGCTGGATATCGTCGTGACCAAAGCGGGTCAGGATACCACACTGGGTAAAGTCCAGCAGTTGATTATGGCTGCCGAGAAAACGCAGCTTCCGATTATGCGGATGATAGACCAGCATATCGGCTGGTATATTCCGACGATTCTGATGATCAGCGCTATTACCTATTTCTTTACGAAAAACGTTAAAAATTCCATTTCCATATTAGTTATTTCATGTCCCTGTCCGCTGATTCTGGCGACACCGACAGCGATGGTGGCGGCGCTGTCGGCGGCGGCCCGCCTGGGGATATTGATTAAGAATGTCTCGCTGCTGGAAATTGCGGGCAGAATCACCGCCGTGGTATTTGACAAGACCGGGACACTGACGACGGGTCAGCTTTATGTGACCAAGCTTGAACCGGCGGCGGGTGTGGAGCCTGCGGAATTACTGAGTCTGACAGCTTCGGCGGAGCAGATGAGCAAGCATCCCGCAGCTCGTGCGGTCATCAATCTGGCCAAAGAGGCCAATGTGGCGTTTGAAACGGCGTCGGAATTTCGTGAGACGCCGGGCAAAGGTGTCTCCGCCGTGGCGAAGGGCGTGACAGTGGTGGTGGGACGCGACAGTTTCTTGAAGGAAAAAGGCATCGACGTCAGCCGTGTTCCGAACCCCTCGCTGCACGAAGAACAGGGATTCAGCACGTTATATGTATCGCGGAATAATCAGTGTATCGGCTGGATTGGCTTACAGGACAAATCACGGCCGGAGGCCCGGCGGGCGGTTCAGGAATTGTTTGGCTGCGATGTCCGGCGCATCACGATGCTTACCGGCGACCGCAGCGAAGTCGCCAACCGGATTTCGGCCGAGCTGGGCTGTACGGATTACAAGGCAAACTGTTTGCCGCAGGATAAACTGGCGGTGGTGGAGCATATTAAGCAGGACGGTCATATTGTCGCTGTCGTCGGCGATGGTATCAATGACGCCCCGGCGCTGGCGGCAGGCGATTTGGGTATTGCGATGGGCGCCGCAGGCAGCGATGTGGCGATTAACTCCGCGTCGATTGCCCTGATGAGCGACGACCTGCGGCGACTGCCTTTCCTTATGCAGCTTTCACGCAAAACCCGCGGCGTTATCAATCAGAATTTGTTTTTCGGGGTTTTGTTTATTATTCTGGGCATTGCCGCTTCCGCGGTCGGATGGATTGACCCGATCCCGGCGGCATTTTTGCATTTCGGCGGCTCCGTCCTGGTGGTCTTTAACAGCGCCCGCTTAGTACGGTTTGGTGAGCATTTGGATCCGCATATTACCGGCAGGAATTAAATACAATTCAGTTTGGAGTGAGGCATATCGTGGCGGAAAGTCAATTTGCGATAGAAACGATTGCGTTGACCAAAGTTTTTCCCGACTGGTGGGGCAGGTCCCGTGTTGTGGCGGTGGATAATCTGAACCTTCAAATCCGCTATAACGAAATTTACGGATTTCTGGGGCCTAACGGTTCCGGCAAAACAACGACCCTCAAAATGCTGCTGAATCTGCTGCATCCCACGCGCGGGGCGGCGGTGGTGCTCGAAGGCAACAGTTCAGAGGCGGCTGTTTTGTCCCGCATCGGTTATCTTCCGGAGGATTCGTATTTATACCGATATTTGACAGCGTATGAGACACTGGATTTTTACGGCCGATTGTTTGGACTGCCGTCGTCGATACGAAAATTGCGTATCGAAACCCTGCTGGATATGGTGGGGCTGGCAGGGGTTGGCAACCGCCAGGTTGGGACGTTTTCCAAAGGGATGGCACGGCGTATTGGTCTGGCGGGAGCGTTGATTAACGACCCGGACCTGCTGATTCTTGATGAGCCGACGTCGGGAATGGACCCGATGGGAACCCGTCAAATCAAGGATTTGCTGGTGGAACTGGCGCGTCGCGGGAAAACGATATTGTTATGCAGCCATCTATTGGCTGAGGTGGAAGATATCTGTGACCGCATCGGCATTCTTTATGGGGGCAAAATGCAGGTCGAAGGCCCTGTGCGTCAACTGCTCGAACAGACCGGGAAAACGCAGATTCAAACCCCTCGTCTAAGTGATGCGGCAATCAGCCGAATCCGCGAAATTCTCCGACAAGAACAGGCTGAGTGCGAAATTATTCATCCGATGGACAAACTCGAAGGTTTTTTTGTGCGCACGGTGACCAAAGCCAGGCAGGAAATGCAACCGACCAGCGGTGTCGGCGCGGGTTCCGGCATCAGCGGGTTTTTGGCGGGAAAGGAAATTGTACGTCAGCCGGGAATACTCGATCAACTGGTTTCGGTCAGGCCCGCGCAAACCACCGTCAAAACCGAAGTGGATACCACCGCGGTAACAACACAGCCGGCGGCATCACAGTCTTTGCCCCATCAGGATTTATTACAGATGCTCACAACGTCCAAGACCGAAGTTCCGCTTCCGCTTACCCCGACGGAATCCTCATCTGCGGCGGCACAGGAAGAAAAACCGGTCGATGCAGTCAAAGAAGATTTACTTCAGCAACTACTCGACCGCCGGAAAAAGGCCGACGACACGACCACTCCCACGAATCACGGAACAAGGGGGGAAAAATCGGAATGAAAAAGGTCTGGGCAGTCGCACGAAACACCATTGCTCAGGCCCTGCGGATGAGAATCGCGGGCGTCGTCATTATTCTGTTGTTGATTTTGCTGCCGATGATGAGCATGATTATGATCGGCGACGGCACGTTGCTGGGCAAACTCCAGACTTTTTCCAGCTACGGCCTTAGTCTTGTGGGGCTGATGCTCTGTGTGCTGACCATTGCCATTTCGACATTTACGCTCAGCGATGAAATCAAACGCCAGCAGATCTTTATGGTGGTGACCAAACCCGTTTGCCGCTGGCAAATTCTGCTGGGAAAATTTCTGGGCGTCGTTATTCTTGATGTCTTTCTGCTGCTCTTCTTTGCCTCCGTGGTTTATGTTTTGACGTGTCTGATTCCGTATATGGCGGAGACTTCGCCGCAGGAGCGTCAGCGCGCCCAAAATGAGTTTTTCACGGCTCGTGAGGGATTGAAGACCGTCGTGGATGAAACGGAACTGCGTGGACGAGCGGAGGGACGTTATCGGCAGTTGGAAAAAGACCGTCGTCTGCCCGAAACTATGTCACAGACGGATGTTCTGACCCAACTGTTCAATGAAGAGCGAATCCGAGAGCAGAGTATTGAACCAGCCAAGTCCCGCCGATGGGACTTTAAAGGAGTGTATCCTGCCGCCGACCCCAATACGATGATTTTTGTGCGGTACAAGTATGACGCATCCGTTACGCCGCCGGACGGGCAGATATATGGACTGTGGAGTATTGGAGATTTGCAGAGTTATGAACAGGGAACACTCACAACGCCGATTTATAATGTTCCCCGCGACGCCCCCACGCGGGTCGTGCAGGAGTTTGCTGTTCCCGCCAACGCCGTGACAAAAGAGGGGTATCTGGGCGTTGGATTTGTCAACAGCCCGGAACTGAACGCTTCGACCGTGATGGTGCAGGATTTGGAAGTGTTGTATAAGGTCGGGACCTTTACAGGTAATTACTGTCGTACCATTTTGCTGTTATTGATTCGGCTGATTTTTCTGGCTGCGCTGGGGATTACTCTGACGACCTGGCTGTCGTTTCCGGTGGCTGTACTGGTGTGCGTGTCGGTTTTTGCCGTTGGTACCATTAATGGCTTTATTGTGGAGTCGCTCGAAAGTCTTGGTGCGGGCGTTGGGATGGTTTATCAGTTCACGATTCAGCCACTGCTGTCGTTATTGCCGCGGTTTGACGGGGATTTCAGCCCGACGAAGTACGTGGTTTCAGGGCGGATAATTCGCTGGCTGTTTTTACTCAGGGCCGCCGGCGAGACGATTGGATTGAAAGCCCTTTTACTGATGCTGTTTGGAATGCTGGTCTTTCGGTCGCGGGAAGTGGCCAAGACAGCGGTATAAAGGATGGGTTGATGCGCAGGAAGGATTACGGAATTATTGTGTTGTATCTGGCGGTCGCGGGCGGGATGTTTTATCTGGCTGCGGTACAACAGGACCCGATCCGACAAAGCCGCGAGAAAATGGGACTGGTGATGAATACGGCGATGGAGAATGCGCCGCCGTCACTGGCCTTTGCAACTGTGGCGATGGGGGCGTTTCGCGGTCTTGTGGTCGATGTTCTCTGGATGCGGGCCGACAAGCTCAAGCAGGAAGGCCAGTTTTTCGACGCCAAGCAACTGGCCGAGTGGATTACGATGCTCCAGCCGCGGTTCGCCTCCGTGTGGGATTTTCATGCCTGGAATATGGCCTATAACATTTCCGTAACGATTCCCAATACGCAGTGTCAGGAGCGCTGGCGGTGGGTGCGCAACGGCTATGAATTGCTGCGCGATAAGGGAATCCCGCTCAATCCGAAGAGTATTATTTTGTATCGTCAGCTTGCCTGGATTTTTCTGCATAAAGTCGGCGATATCGCCGACGATTGCCATGTTTATTACAAGAAAGAATTGGCTCAGTCAATGCGTCTGCTGCTGGGCGACAATACCAGCGTCGTGTTTGACGAACTGGCTGAGGCCCCTCAAACGCTGCAGGAAGCTCTCAAAGATGAACAGACGGCTCAATTTGTCGATGCGCTGCAAAAGGCCGACCCGGTCTTTGCCCGGCCGGAGAAACTGGCCGAACAGTATCTGGCCTTACGTCAAACGCCGGATCGATTTTCCAGTCAGGCCTTTGCCGTGGTGGACCGCTTCCGGGACAAACCGGGGTTGAAACGGTTTGATATATTCGCCAGGGCGTCCCAGATTCGCAATGTCTGGAAGATGGACCCGGCGTATATGCGGAAAATGAATCAAACCTACGGTCCAATTAATCTTGGCGATCCCAACCAGAGAGCCCCGCTTAATTGGGAACACCCATCCGCCCATGCGATGTACTGGGCGGCCAAAGGCCTGGAAATCGCCGGCCGTCCGGAAGAGTATCGTGTGGATGAGAAGAACACCGACCGCATTATTTTTCACGGTCTGCAACTGCTTTACCGGACGGGAAAAACAATGCTTTATACCACCAAAGACGGACAAACGGGACTTTTCCTGCGTCCGGATTTGCGGATGTTTGATAGTTGCGATCAGATTTGGAGGAAGGTGATTGGAAAATACGAATCGCTGGAGAAAGGCAACCCCAAGGCGGTTCGCGGAGGACACAAAAACTTTCTCGAAAACGCCGTGATGAGTTTTTATCAGGCCGGACATATCAATCATGCCCTGCGGGTGTATAAAGAGTTGATCACACTGTACCCGAAAGACGAGCAGGGGTATGAAATTTCCGAATATAAGCTGCCAATGATTGAGTTTGTCAAACTCCGGCTTAAAGAGGAATTTACAGGTCTGAGTATTCAGGACGCGACCGAATTTGTTTCGATGATTTTACGGGAAGGGTATTTCCGCTACGCCGTCCACGATGACGATGAAGCCGCCGGCCGCGAAAAACTGGCCCAGGAAGTCTATACGATGTATCAGAGGGAGCACAATGATGAGAGCTATCGTCTGGGGATGCCGAGTTTTGAGCTGTTGCGTTATATGGCGTTTATGGATTTTCTTAATGACCCGGAATATCCCCGGGAATTGCAGATGAGTCTGTTGGGGCGGATTCAGGTGGAGCGTCCCGATTTGTTTGAAAAGCTTAAAAAGCAGGAGCAGCAGTATTTTGAACAGCTCCGCAAACAGCAAGAGTTGCAGTCGCAGCCGGCCAATCCGTAAGTTTTCCGCAAAACCGCCATAGTCGTACTTGCATTTCTCTTCTGAGCTCGGTATCTTCAGGGTCTGTTTTTGCGTATTGAGTTTGGTGTGGAGGATTAATTTTGTCTGTCGCAGTCCCGCTGGATAAACTGACCGCCTCTCAGAAAAAGGCGGTGTTTCATAAAGAGGGTCCGCTGCTGGTTCTGGCCGGCCCGGGGAGCGGAAAAACGCGGGTGATTACCTGTCGGATTGCCGCGTTGATTGATTCGGGCGTGCGGCCGAGCCATATCTGCGCAATCACATTCACCAACAAGGCCGCCGAGGAGATGCGTAATCGCGTCGATATCGTCAATTCCGCCGGCGCTTTTATCAGCACGTTTCATTCGCTGTGCGTCCGGATTTTGCGCAGATACGCCGAGCAGGCAGGCATCCGGCCCAACTTCAGCATTTACGACGCCAACGACCAGCTTCGCTGTATGAAAGAAGTCGTGGCTGCCTCCGGGGTGGACAGCGTCAATTTTTCGCCCTTGCGGATGCTGGAGTTTGTTTCGCGTCTGAAAAACAATCTCGAAGATGCCGAACCGTTCAGGGCCGGCGCTTTGGATTATTTCAGCAAGACCGCGGCGAAGGTCTATTGTGCTTATCAGCAAAACCTGTCCAAAAACAATGCGCTGGATTTTGATGATTTGCTGGTCAAAACGGCCTTGCTGCTGCGAAATTATACCGACGTGCAAAATGAATTAAGCGAGCGTTTTCGATATTTGCTGATTGACGAGTATCAGGACACCAATCACGCCCAATATCAGATTGCTCATTTACTGGCGCAGGCTCACGGCAATATCTGTGTGACCGGCGACCCCGACCAGTCGATTTACCGCTGGCGTGGGGCGGATATAGGCAACATTCTGGCCTTTGAAAAAGACTGGCCCAGCGCGGAGGTGGTCAGGCTGGAGGAGAATTTCCGTTCCACGCCGAATATTCTCGAGAAAGCGGATAAATTGATTGCCTTTAATACTCGCCGCAAGGCTAAAACACTGATTTCGACTCGACCTGTCGGTACGGAGGTGCGGATTCTGAACGCCGATGATGAAAACGCCGAGGCGCAGATTCTGGGCTGTGAGATTCAAAAACTTCTGCTTGCGGGTAAAGACGCCTCGCAAATCGCGGTTTTTTACCGTGTCAATTCGATGAGCCGTCCGCTGGAAGAAGCGTTTATTCGCGCCCGGATTCCTTATCAGGTTGTTCGCGGCATTGAATTTTACGCCCGCAAGGAAATTCAGGATATGCTAAGCTATCTGAAACTGATAGTCAATCCCGCCGACGATATTGCTTTTTTGCGGGCGATAGGAACGCACAGTCGCGGAATTGGCAAGACATCGATTGACCGACTGACGGATTTTGCCCGCCAGGGGGGTTTGAGTCTTTTTAATACGGTCTGTCAGGCCCAGCGTCTGGAAACGGTGTCTGCCGCCACCCGAACGCGTTTTACGGAATTTGTGCAAATGATTCAGAAATTTCAGAAAGACGCCGCCGGCGAAGTTGCACCACTGATGGATTGCGTCTTTGCCGAGAGCGGTCTGGCTGGAGTATTGAAGAAAGAAGGCGATGCGGATGCGATTGACAATATCAATGCGTTAATCAATGCTGCGGCGGAGTATGACCAGCAGGCGGAGGAGCCAACGCTGCTGGACTATTTGCAGTCGGTTGCTTTGTACAGCGATACGGATGCATACGACCCCGATGCGCCGCGGGTTTCGCTGATGACACTGCATTCAGCCAAGGGACTGGAATTCGATTCTGTTTTTATCATTGGGCTGGAGGATGGGATATTGCCTCATGAACGCAGCCAGACCAGTCCGGAAGATATGGAAGAGGAACGGCGGTTGTTTTTTGTGGGAATGACCCGTGCGCGGGACGAGTTGACGATTACGTACGCCCGGCACCGCGTTTTGCGGGGGCAGTTTATTCGCTCTGTGCCTTCGTTGTTTTTGTATGAGATTGGTTTTGGCGGAGAGACATCACAGTTTGAGGAAGACCGATGGGACCAGTCGCAGCAGCCGGGCGAATTTCCCGACCAGACTGAGCTGCAGGTTGACGGTTTTCAAGTCAACGAGCCGGTAATCCATCCCAAATTTGGGCCGGGTCGCGTAAAAGAGTTTCTCAATCTGGGGCCGGACAGCATTGTGGTCGTTGAATTCCGTTCTGGAAAGGTCAAATCATTAATGGTAAAATACGCTAACTTGGTCCGTGCGGGTCAATAGGAAATATAAAGTCAATCTGAAAGGATGGAGAACCATTGTGAGCAGTGCGCGAATTCATTTTTACTATAAGAACGTTACTGCCGAGATTATTGGAAGCGAACACGGCATCACCGCTTCGCAGTTTCAGGAATTGTCGCGGAAGACGACGCCGCTGATTGACCAGCTCAATCAGCAGCGTAAGGCCGGCAGAACCCGCTATCGTGATTTGCCCTATAACGACCGGTATCCGAAACAGGTTCGTGAAATCGCCGGTCAGGCAGCGGGGGAATGCGAGAATTTTGTGGTGCTGGGCATCGGCGGTTCAGCGTTGGGTAATATCGCGCTGCAGACGGCCCTGAATCCGTATTTGTATAATCTCGATGCGGCGCAGCGGAAAGGGCCGCGGCTATTCGTGTTTGATAATGTGGACCCAATACAGTTTGGCAGTTTTCTCGACTGGGTGGGCGATAAACTTGATAAAACGATATTTAATGTCATCAGCAAATCCGGCCGTACCGCTGAGACTGCTGCGCAGTTTTTAGTCATTCGTCAGATGCTGCTGGAAAGACTCGGCCCTGCGGGATATAAAAAACAAATCATCGCCACCACCGACCCGAGGGAAGGTACGCTGCGGAAAATCGCCAATGAGGCGGGTTTTCGTACACTCGAAGTTCCCGACGGCGTCGGCGGCCGGTTCAGCGTACTTAGTCCGGTGGGGCTGTTAAGCGCGGCAGTATGCGGGATTGATATAGAAGGGCTTTTGGCCGGCGCCAGAGAGATGGATGAGCGTGTCAGCCGGATGGACTTCTTTGCCAACCCTGCCGCTTTGAACACTGCGGTCAATTGGCATTACTACAATCGCGGCAAACGGATTTCCGTTATGTTTCCGTACGCCTGGCGGCTTAAAGACCTGTCCGACTGGTATCGCCAGTTGTGGGCGGAGAGTTTGGGCAAATCCAAAAATCTCAAGGGCCAGGATGTTTTTGTCGGTCCCACGCCGGTCAATGCCCTGGGAACGACCGACCAGCACAGCCAGGTGCAGTTATATCGTGAAGGGCCTAACGACAAGATTTTTACCTTCCTGCAGGTCAAGAACTTTGACCGGGATATCGTGATGGGTCCGGCTCCGGAAAATACGCCGGAATTGAACTATCTGGCAGGCAAACAGATGTCGCGTCTGCTCAACAGTGAAAAGCTCGGCACCGAATACGCTTTGCTGCACGACAAACGACCGTGTCTAACGGTGCTGTTTGACCAGGTCAACGCCTATACGGTAGGGCAGTTTATTTATCTGTTTGAGGTGACCGCCTCACTGGCCGGGTTATTGTTTGAGATTAACGCTTATGACCAGCCGGCGGTCGAACTGGGCAAAGAAGCGACGGTTGCCCTGATGGAACAGCCCGGCTATGAGGAACTGGCCCGCAAGATCAAGCCCGTTCAGCAGATTGACGGCGGCTACCTGGTATAAAGTTAAAGGTTAAAATTCAAAAGTCAAAATCAAGGAATTGCCTACAACGATGAAATATATATATATTTTGTATTTGTTAGGGGCTTGATATGGATTATGCGGTGATTATGGCTGGCGGCACAGGCAAACGGTTATGGCCGTTGAGCCGCCAAAGCCGACCCAAACAGGTGCTTCGTCTGCTCAACGGCCAGACGCTGCTTCGCCGGTGTTTCGAACGGATTCGCGGTATTTTCGACCCCCGCAATATCCTCGTTTTGACCAATGCCGATTATGTGGATGTGGTGCGGGAGAATCTGTCGGAGCTGCCGGCCGATAACGTCATTGCCGAGCCGATAGTCCGCGACACCGCCGGTGCGATTGGTCTGGCGGCGACGATTCTGCACAAATACGACCCTCAGTCCACGATGGCCGTGGTGACCGCCGACCAGGTGATTGAGCCGGACGAGCCATTTCAGGAGGCGGTTCGAACGGCAATAAATTTTGTGAACGAGAATCCCGATGCGATGATTACCTTCGGCATTGAGCCGACCTTTGCGTGTACACAGTATGGTTATATTAAACTGGGTGCGGCCAAAAGCTGCGCCCGCAGCGCCGACGCCGTGCGCATTGTTGAAGCGTTTCGTGAAAAACCTGACGAAAAGACCGCCGCCGAATATCTGGCCGGCGGACAATACTGCTGGAATTCCGGTCTGTTTGTCTGGAAGACCAGGACGATTCTTGAGCGGCTGCACACCTTATTACCCGCCTGTGTCGAGCCGCTGCACAAAATTCAGCTTGCCTGGGGCCGTCCGGAACAGGAATCCACTTTGCAGGAGTGGTTTGCGAAACTGCCCAAAATCAGCATTGACTTTGCGGTGATGGAAAAGGCAAAACAGGTTTACAGCGTTCGTCTCAATTGCCGCTGGATGGATTTGGGGTCGTTCACAGCCCTGGCCGATATTATTCAGTCCGATTCCGCCAATAACATCGTTGTCGCTGAACAGACGGAGCTGCTGGACTGCAAAAACTCCATTGTCGCCACCGAAGACAAAAACCACCTCATTGCCCTGATTGGCCTGGATGATATGGTTGTCGTTCACAGTCCGGACGCCACGCTGGTCTGCCCCGTCAGCCAGAGTCATCGTCTCAAGGAATTGCTCGAATGCATCCAGCAACACAGCGGCAAACGCTTCTTATAATGGCTTTTTGAGAATAATCCGATGCGGTATCTTGCCATTGATCACGGTCAAAAGCGTATTGGTCTTGCCGTCAGCGACGCCGGACAGTCAATGGCCTTTCCTCATTCAGTTCTTGAAATCGGCCCGAATTTGATTTCTCGAATCATTCGTGTTATCCAGCAGGAACGAATCGAAGCGATTGTCGTCGGCCTTCCCCTGAATATGGACGGGACCGAAGGCCCGCGGGCTGTGGCCGCCGGAGAATTCGCCCACGACCTTGCAGCTAAACTCTCACTGCCCGTGTTTTTTTTTGACGAGCGGCTCAGCAGCGCCGAGGCCGACTGGAAACTGGCCGGTCTTGAGTTGACCCGCCAAAAAAAAAGAAAACTTCAGGACGCCGTTGCCGCCGCCGTTTTTCTGCAGGCGTTTTTGGATGAAAAAAAGAAAAGCGAATCTGTTTTAAAACCCACTCCTGAAATCATCCGGCTGCAAACGCCCCAACAAGTTGGACAGAAAGCCCTTGAGATATTTTCCCTTTCCGCCCGGGCGGCGATTGAGCAAAGGGGGACTTTTTTCTGTGCCCTTAGCGGCGGGGACAGCCCGAAGGATTTTTTTACACTGCTGCCGACGGATGATACGCTGGACTGGACAAACATCCATCTTTTCTGGGCTGACGAGCGATGTGTCGAGCCTGAACATCCGGACAGCAATTTTCATCTGGCCCAGACTGTATTTCTGTCCCACGTGCCGATTCCGCAGGACAATATCCATCGCATACGTGCCGAATTGCCCGATACACATCAAGCAGCGAGGGAATATGAACAGATGATACGGAAAGTTTTTTCACTTTCTGCCGGACAAATACCGGAATTTGACCTGGTGATACTGGGACTTGGCGAGGATGGTCATACGGCATCACTTCTGCCGGGGACGGATGCGGCGGATGTCCAGGATAGTCCTGCCGCTGTTGTATTTTCTCCGTCGCTGGCGTATCCGCGTATCACGTTGACGGTTCCGGTCTTATTGGCCGCCCGGAAATTATTGTTTCTGATTACCGGCCCGCGAAAGGCGCAGATAGTCAAGACAGTTATTTGTGAATCTCCCGATTCGGGCCGCTGGCCGGTGCATTCCTTATGGCCTGCCCAGCCCAAAATGACCTGGCTTCTGGATACCGAATCTGCTTCTATGCTGCGTTAAAATTCAGCAACTGATGGCTTTTTGCTCCAGTAGCCGGCATTCGCCCTGTGCTAATAGTTTTTGCAGCCGTTCAAATTGCTGCGTTGTTTTACAGAAAATCAAACCATATTTGGCGCAGGACGCAATCAACTTCCGGTCAGGATGGCCGTCCAGATAGGGGGCGTAGATGAGAATAAATTCGAAGTGTTCCGCGGCGGACTGGACTACCGTTCGCAGATTCATTTGACCAAATCGGACAAAAAATTCCGCCGGCCACAGCGAAAGATTATCCACCGAACTGGGCAAAGGTTTTGGTCTTGCGCAGTTTTTGACGACGCTTTCGTTCAGGTCAAATACCTTGGCCGCGGCATTACGTCGTGTATCGAGGTCGATGAGCAGAACTTTTTTCCCCGCCTGTGCCAGTTGTACCGCCGTCCCAACGGGAATAGTCACCGGCAACTGTTCCAGTCCCGCCCCGGCCAGAAGAATGGACTTATTGACTCCGCCTACAGACGCGATTTTGTCATAAATAGCGGAGACGGAAACCGGTAAATGCCCCAGTGGAGAAAGGGTTGTAGTATTTTTTGAAGAAACGTTAGCCTGGGATTTTGGTTTGCGGATCAAAAGCCACAGCGCGACTGCCAGAATGACAAGAAGGAATCCGCCGAGGGCCGTATAAAGATACAGCGACCCCGGCAAATTTTCCGCCCATCCGGTGAGCGAGGTTGAAATGACGGTATCGGACATCCCTGTTTAATTGCTTTTCCACATCCAGTCGGTTCTCTGGAAGGCTTGTTTTTTCACCTCTAAAAACCTCAGAATATCGCGTCGTACAATCTCGGCGATTAACACATCATTTTCTATCGCTTCGGCGGCGTTGGAATCCGCCGAACCGAGCATCGCCGACGTTTCCGGAGCGGCCGTGACCGCCTCTTTATAGGACGCCTGCGGAACCGCTTCTTGTGCCGGCTCAGGCGAACTGACAAACTGGCTGACCACCTGTTGAATGGAGTCTTTTCTGCCGGCTTGCGGCTGTCCGCCAGGCGCCTGTCTTTGGGAGGCGACGGTCCTGCGATGCTCAGCCATAATCTGCTCGGCAAGATTGAAACTCGGAATCTCCGTGCGGGATTCGGCAGTTTCCGCCGGTTCTGTTTCCATCCCCGTTGAAATATCGGCGGGAGTGCGCAGCATATCCAATTCTTCCGGCGACACGGAAACTTCCGGTTTTTTCATCTCGGCGAGTTTTTCATTCAATTCTTTGATTTGCTGATGCATCCGTTCCAGTTCCTGGTCGCGAAGATGCAGCAGATGATGCAGTTGATTATTTTCTTCGCCGACGAGCTGATGGTCTCCCTTGAACTGCTCCAGTTGGCGATTCATCGTCGCATTTTTCTGCTCCGCCTGGCGGAGTTGTTCCCGCAGCCGTTCCATTTCCGCTTCGCCTGCCAGCAGTCGATCATTATGAGCCTGAACCGCCGCCAGACGGTTTTCCGTCTCCCGTTTTTGCCGTTCAGCCTTTTCCAGACGGGTTTGATATTCCTGCACGAGAGTCTGAAGTCCGGTTTTTTCTCCTGAAGTCTTTTCTGAAAGTTTTTGAGCCTGATTTTCAAGCTCGCGGATACGAGATTGCAGATGTTCCGTTTGTTCAGCGAGCCGTTTTTCTTTTTGTTGTCGCTCCGCGTGCAGGGCTTCTGTTTGTTGTTTCTGGTTTTCCACCTCGACAAGGAGCTGCTGATTTTCCTGCCGCAGCGAATCCAACTGCTTACGGACTTTTTCCAGTTCGGATTGTTTTTGGTCAAGGGCGATGTTGGTTTGTGATATGTTTTGACGAAGGGCCTCATTTTCCAGCGACAGACGAATTTGTTCCTGCTGATGGTTTTCCACCGAATGTTCCATCGCGGAAATCTGCTGTTGTTTTTGTTCGATTTGACCTTGCAGGGCCCGCGTTTTTACCTCAAGCGACCCCAATAAAGAGTTTGTCTGTTCCAATTTCCTTTCAAGTTCTTGTTTTTGTTTTTCCAGCGAATCGAGCCGCGATTGCAGTTGGAGATTTTTGGCCTCCGCCGGTTCTTTTTGTTCCAGCACCTGTTGTTGCTGTCTTGATACCTCCGACAGACGTTCAATCAGGACTTGTTTTTCCTGAAGCTGCTGTTGTGCATTTTGCAGATTGTCGCGCAGGTCTTCAATCTGTTCCCGCAGCGATGAAATGGTTTCCTGTGCCTGGCGGTTTTTTACGGAAATGGTTTGGATATCCGGGTCTTTGGCTGTGAGCTGTTGTTGCAGACTTGCGATTTGTTTTTCCTGGTCATTCTGTGAGCCGGCAGCGACTTTCTTTGATTCCAAAGAGACGGCAGGAGGAACCTGTTTGGCATCTTCTTTTTGCTTGAGGATTTCGGGCGATGAGTCGTCGCGAACCTTCTCTGTTTGCGCAGCCTGCCGCACGGCTTGCAGAATGTCGGCTCTGCATTGCAGAATGTCCGCGTCCAATAATTCCTGTCCGGGCTTTTCCGGATTCACTTTTTCTCACCCTTCCCAATTCAGAATACCGGATTATACCTTAAAAACAGATAAAAAGCAAGGGTGGACAAACGCGAATTGATTTTGCCTTTTTTATGCCGCTGGGCCCATCGCCAGGCAGGTGAAATCCCCCGGTGAAAATTCGGTGATGAGGCGGTTGACGTCCTGAAGAGTGACGGAACGAATGGCGGCGATGTCGTCGGCCAGGGTCCGATATTCCTGACGATATACCCAGTTTAATCCCAGCCCCATCAGCCGTCCCATCGGTCGTTCGGATTTGATGGCCAGCGCGCTGAGAACCTTGTTTTTAGCCGCCTGCAGTTCTTTTTCGCTGACGCCGTTTTGGGCGATGTCTTTGAAGATTCCGCTGATGATGTCCATCACTTTATCCGCCGCCGCCGGTTCGCAGCAGATATAGCTGTATATCGCTCCGACGCCGTCCATCGCCTCGGCCTGCATCGACGCAGCTTCCGCAATTGCCGGATCCACCAGCGACCAGAAGTAGCGCGAACCGGTGTCGTCTCCTAAGACCATCCCCAATAGCGATGCCGCAAAGCGTCTGGGGTCCTGCATCGACACAGAGGGACTTATCAGACAAATATGATGACGTGCCAGCGTTTCCCTGCGGACGGTTTTTTTCTGCCGTGTCCCCTCGAACCAGGAAAGCTGTCGCTGGGTCTGTACCGGCGGCCAGTTTCCGCAGAGTTGTTCGATATGGCCGCAGAAGACATCAAAATTGGAATTTCCGCAGCAGGCAACCACGAGGTTATTGGGAGCGTATCGCCGTGCAAAATAATCCCGCATTTGCTGTACGGTTATCGCCTTGATACTTTCTTCTGTGCCGAGAACGCTGTTGGCGCAGGGATGGGAACCAAAGTGCAGAGCGCGGGCATCCTCGAGTATCTCGTACCGAGGCAAATCCCTGCACATCGCAATTTCCTCAAGGATGACGTTTTTTTCGATGTCGAAGTCATCCTCTCTCAGCGCAGGCCGCATTAATTGCGACCACAACTTGGCGACCTCCGGCAGATATTCCGCCAGGACCGCCGCGAAATAAACGGTGTTTTCTTCGCCGGTAAAGGCGTTAAAGCTGGCGCCGAGCCCGTCAAACGCCTCATTGACCTGCTGCCACGATAATGTGTCCGTGCCCTTGAACAGCATGTGTTCCAGAAAATGGGAAACGCCGCTGACGGCTGCGTTCTCGTCCCGCGAACCGGTCCGCACGAAAAACCCCATCGCCGCGGTTTGCGCAGGGGGTTGTATTTCACTGATGATGGTTAATCCGTTCTGGAGTTGTTTATGTTTAAATTGCATAGGTCGTCTATGGTTGAATACTTTTTGGCCCGATGGTCGCGACAGTAAAGTTTTCAAAGAGATTTGTGTTGAGAAAATCCAGAACAGAACGGATCGTTACGACATCCAATTGCCTGCGGATTTCGGACAGGGGTCTGACTCGTCCGAGGTATGCGAAGTCGCCGGCGATACCGGCACAGCGGGCCTGCGTAGATTCGCTTTGCATAATCAGACTACTTTTGAGTCCGATTTTAGCCCGTTGCATTTCGTCCTCCGTGATGCCCTGCCGGAGTCTGCGGAATTCATGCAGAGTCACATCGAACGTTTTCTGTGCCTTTTCCGGTGTGGTTCCGGCGTAACAACTGATACCGGCGATATTTTTGAGGGTTTGGTACCTGGCGCTGACGGCGTAACACAGGCCGCGTTTTTCCCGCACTTCGGTAAACAGCCGGCTGCTCATTGAGCCGGACAAGACCGACACTCCGGCCAGAATATCATAATAGCGTTTATCGCCGATAGGCGGCACGGCAGTCATCATTCCGATATGCACCTGTGCGCCTTCGTTGGGCTGATGCGTATAGAGATTTCCACGGCTGCCGAAAGGGGGATGTCGGCTTGCGGTTCCTGAAAGAGGGCCAAATCGTTTTTCAAGCAGGGCGCAAACGACCTGAAAGTCATACTTGCCTGCGACGGCGAAAATACACTGCGACCAGTCAAATCGCGTTGGAACAAGCTCCCTGCATTGCTCCGGCGTCAAAGCCTGAAGGTCTTTTGCCCGGCCTTCGGCGGGGCGGTTATAAGGGGACGGATAGAATTGTTCTTTGGTCAGCAGCATTACTTTGTGCCGCGGGTCATCGTCCAGCCCAGCCAGCTCATGCAGTGCAAGCTGCTGCGAAGGTGCGAACTGTTCGTCTTCAAGCCGCGGCTGAATGAGGATATCGGCGTACAAATCCAGCGCCGCCGCCAGATTCCCCGCCTCCAGCGAGGCGCCCAGAGAAAGATGTTCTTCGGAAACGGCGCTGCTGCGGTGGATGCCGAGGTTATCGAGGGTTTCAGTCAGTTGGCGGTTGTTTCGCCGGCCCGCTCCGCGGAAAAGCCAGTCGGCGACGACCTTGCCGGCACCGCAGCAGCCGTCGGGAAAGAAGGCATTGCCCGCAGGCAGCAGAAAATGAAACGAAACCGATTCGACCCCATCCATCGGTTCGCCCAGAATAACCATTCCGTTGTTCAGACGCTGTTGGTCCAGCCGTTCTTTCATTGCAGGGGATTTTTCCTTATGTCCGACTTTCCTCTCCGAAGACAATCCAGATGTTTTGGTTGCGGGTTATGAAATTTTACGCCACCGCCGCTCCCGACTCGGATGAGTCCCGGAGATTGTCGTGTTCAAACTGTACGCTGATCTTTTTACTGATACCCTGTGTCTGCATCGTAATACCGTACAGCATATCCGCGATGCTCATTGTGCGTTTGGAGTGCGTAATGATAATAAACTGTGACGTCTCCTGGAATTGCTGCACAATCATATTAAACCGTTCGTTATTGGCCTCATCCAGCGCCGCGTCAACCTCGTCCAGTACGCAGAACGGCGAGGGTTTGCTGCGAAAGACCGCGAACAGCAGGGCGATGGCGGTCATCGACTTTTCGCCGCCGGACAACAGACTAATCGTGCGGGTTTCCTTACCCGGCGGACGGGCGACGATTTCAATGCCCGATTCGAGAATATCCTCGGGGTTTTCGAGAAAGATATCCGCCTTACCGCCGCCGAACAGTTTACGGAACAATTCCTGAAAATGAATCCGTACCTGTTCGAAGGTCGTCTGAAATTTTTCCCGACTTTCTCTGTTGATTCGTTCGATGAGCTGTTCAAGCCGGGTTTTACTTTGGTTGAGGTCCCCGGCCTGGGAGGCGAGGAACCGGTATCGTTCTTCCAGTTGCTGCTGCTGGTCGATGGCGTCCACATTGACATTGCCTAACCGGTCGATTTTATTTCGCAACTCCGCGATTTCCTCCCGCACCGTCTCCCAGTCTATTTCCTGTCGGCTGTAACTTTTGTAAGCCTCGGCCAGTTCCATCTGCAGCTCTTCCCGCACCCGCTGACACAGGTCTTCTTCCCTGACCGCAAGCTGACTTAATTCCAACTGAATCTGATGGATCTGCTGTTCGATTTGGGCCTGTTCAGTGCGTGCCGTGCGAAGCGTCTGCTCGTTTTCTTTTTGTCGGCGGGACAATTCTTCCCGCGCCGTGTGATGGCGGACACTTTCTTTTTGAGCCTCCTCCTTTTCCACGTACAGACTGCACAAGCTGGACTCAGTCGCCAGGATATTGCGCTGGGTCTGTACGATTTGTTCATCGCAGGCGATGGTTTCGGTCCGTGACGTTTCCGTAGCCGTACGTCCCTGCTGAATCTGGCTGCCCAGTCCCGCGGTATGCTGACGGATGGATTTTTGCTGTTCGCCGATGCGTCCGATTTGAACCTTCAGTTCCGTCGCTTCGGTGTTGCGGCTTTGCAGGCCCTGCCGTTCCGCTTCCAGCGACTGCTGAAGCTCTTCAATGCGGGCATTTCGCTGACGATTGATTTCTTCCAATTCTTCCAATTTTTGGCGGGAGTCGTGTTCTCTTTGTACAGATTCCCGGATTTCTTCTTCGAGCATGTGAATTTCATCGGCCAAAACCGGCTGTTCGTCGCTCAGTCGCCTGATGTTTTGCTCAATCATCCGCAGCCGGGATTCCACATCAACCTTTTCAGTGTTGGCCTCGTAAATGCTGGTGCGCAATTCTTTGCACAGTTCGCCGAGGTGTTCATTTTTGCGTTCGGCCTGTTCGAGCGTTTGTTCAAGGTGTCGGATGTGTTCGTTCAGCGATGTCGTTTCTTCCTCCAGTTGTGCGATTCGGCTTTTACGAGAGATTAGCCCTGCGGCTTTTCCCACCGGCCCCGTATTCAGCACACAACCGTCCGCGAAGACCTCGCCGGCCGGGGTCACGAAGCGATATTGTTTTTCAAATCGAGCCGACAACTCCATTGCCGCGTTCAGCGATTCGACCAGGATGACCCGCCCCAGCAGATGCCAAGCCAGCGGGGCGTAAAGACTGTCGAATCGCACAAACTGCACCAGTCTGCCCACCACCCCCGGCTCCTCGGCGAAATCCGCCGTATCCGCGAACGGTTCAATCCGGTCCATACACAGGACCGAAAGTCTGCCGTCCAGTTTTTCGCGAATAGACGCATCCTCTAAAAACCGCCGAGTGCTGTTGACCAATAGCGTATCGGTTCTGCCCTCCAGAGCGCCCTCCACCGCCGTAGAATAATGAGCCTCCGCAGACAATACATCCGCGACGATACCTTCGATATAATCCACCTTGCCGGCGCTGTCGTGTTCTTTCAGGATGGTCTTGATGGCGTTGCTGACCCCTTGACGCCGCGACTCCATATCCCGCAGGACATTCCCTTCGCTCACCAGTGCGCTACGTCGCTGTTTGGCTTCAGAAAGCTCATTGAACACCGTTGCCTTTTGGCCGTCAATTGCTTCCATCTCGGCCCGCTTGGCGTCCAGGCTGTTTTGAAGCTGTGAAAGAACGGAAAAAATATCTTCGCATTTGGCCTGGCGTTGTGCCTTTTCGGTAAGCCACTGGGTCAGTTGTTCCTGGGCCTGGCTGGCTCTTCCGGAAAGGCGGGTTTTCTGACCGGCCAGATTATCCCGGTAGTGGTTTAGGCTCTGTATTTCATTGTGAAGTTGAGCGGTACGGCGCACCATGTCGATAACGCCGGATTTTTCGTCTTCCAGCTTAGCCTGCCATTCCGCGCAGCGGGCATTGATTTGGGACAAGACTTTCTCGACGCTGGCCAGTTGCTGACTTTGCGAAGTGAGTTCCTTCTGGTTTTCTTCGAGGTCCCGTTTACAGGTTTCCAATTCGTTTTCCAGTTGACGGATTTGTTCGCAAAGTTTGTGTTCCTGGGAAACCGCCGCGGTTTTGCGTTCAGTCAGTTCACTGATTTTGCCATTCAGGAAGCCGATGCGTTCGCTTTGCTGTTCGATTCGGCTTCGCGCCGCCACCAGGATGTTGTCCCATCGGCTGATACGACTTTCGGCTTCAAGGATTTGAGAGGTCAGTTCGCTGGCCGCCGCATCGCAGCGGGCCACCGCCGCCGCCGTCGTCGCAAAATGTTCCTGCCAGTCCGCCAGTACCTGTTTTTTCTGGTCGCCGGCGGTGACGATTTTATGGTACTCGGCCAGCGAATAATTAACCCGCAGTTCTTTAAGTCGCTGATTGCATTCCAGGTAGCTTCTGGCCTTGCCGGCCTGCAGCTTGATGCTGCGAAGCTGTTTTTGTACTTCATTGATGATATCCGCCAGCCGCAGGAGGTTTTGTTCTGTGCGTTCGAGTTTACGCAGGGCTTCTTTTTTGTGCATTTTGAATTTACTGATACCCGCGGCCTCTTCGAAAATGACACGTCGGTCGGTTGTGGATGCCCTGAGCAGTTGATCAATCTGTCCCTGCTCTATGATAGAATAGGCGTTGACACCGAGTCCTGTATCAAGGAATAAATTCCTGATGTCGCGCAGTCGGCAGGGGTTATTATTAATAAGATATTCGCTTTCGCCGCTGCGGAACAATCTGCGGGAAATCTCCAGTTCGTCCTGTTCCAGCCCCAATCCTCCCACGGCAGAGAAGTGCAGACTCGCCTCGGCCATACCGCCGGGTTTTCGACTGCCGCAGCCACTGAAAATAACGTCGGCCATTTGGCCGCTTCGCAGACTCTTTGGACTTTGGCTGCCCAGCACCCACTTGACGGCGTCAACGACATTGCTTTTGCCGCACCCGTTGGGCCCGACAATCACTGTAATCAACTGGTCAAAACGAAGTTCGGTTTTATCGGCGAAACTCTTGAATCCGTGGAGGACGATTTTTTCCAGTTTCATAAAAATCTATAATTCCGGACACATTTTATTCTTATACGGCACGCGTTGTTTTCATTATTTATTATCGGTCTTCGGTTGCAATTCCTCTACAAAACTCCCGGCGTTGGTCAATGGGCCTTCCACGTATTTTGCGGGAATCATATTTTCACGACACATTTTTTCGAGAATGGCAAGGATTTCAGAATAGGAAATTCCCAGTCCCGGCCGAGCGTATTGGGGGGGGTCTGTTTCCAGGGTGTGGCCGAGGGAGCGGATAATATCTTCCACATTGAAGCCGCTTTTCAGGGGGCCGATGAGTTTGGGGCGGGTCGGATGTCTGCGGATAAGAGACACATATTTGTCTTCCGGTCGGGCGTTGATCATCACCTGGTCGATGTCAACAAACAGATTTTTCCGGCAGATAATAGGGGCGCCAAACAGGGCGATCTGGGCGTTGTCTTTGCGATAGGCATAGATCATTTTCTGACCGGGGCAACTGACCAGATCAATGAAAAAATCTCCTCCGACGGGAATCCGTTTGACCAAAATGCTGTTTAAGCCCGCCAGTTGTTCATATGCACTTACGCGGACCTCCAGTTTTTCATCCTGCAGCAATTGCGATAACACCGATTCGGCGTCTTTGAGTTTGGCTTTAGAAAGTGATTCAATCGCCGCGATTCGAAGCTCGGATTTTGGGTTATAAGCGACGTTCCGCAGAACAGGCAATCCGCGGTTGTCTCCGATGTTCAGCATACAACGGGCGGCGGCAAAACGAACATTCACATCCGAATGGCTGAGCGATTCGGCCAATTTCGCCAGGACGGGTTTTCCGATTGCTTCCAGCGCGATTTCCACCGTCCCGGTCTTTTGCGGCTCAGCAAGCTGAGAAGACAAGGTTTCGATTCGCTGTTTTCTGAGGGTTTCGTCTTCGGACAGATACAACAGTTGAGTCATCGAAAGAAATCGTAATTTTTGATCGCGGTATCGGGTGGGGATGATTACCTGAATTTCCTCACGGGACACGGCGTTGGCTGTATTGGGCCCGAAGCGTTCGTTGATTCGGTTGCGAATGGCGCTGGCCGCGTAATAATTCGGCTGATTTAGAACCATAGAAATCGTGGTATTCAGAATCACCGTTCCGCCTCCAAAAATGTAATAGCGGGATTCTTTTGTTGCGGCATCTGTGCAGGTAAAAATCTGTCCCTCGGCCGAACCGATGGTTTTGGTGTACTGATCAAAGCTGACCATTCGACCCATTTCCTTCAATTCCGCCGTATAAAGAACACCGCCGCGAAGCGAGGTGGTTTGAGTTTGCGCCATGGGTTTAATTTGGATATCAAAGCGATCTCCGGCACTGGCCAGCGGGGGAATGACGCCGATAATTTCCACCACAGCAGTGTCGGGACTTTCAATAAAGTGGCTGACTTCACCGGGCTTGGCGTTGGGCATCCGCTGCCAGATATATTTTTCCAGTTGCTGACGAATCGCAGGCGGACATTCCGAGGAACCAGTTCCCCACAGACCGGCCACGACACCATATCCTCGTACCGGGATGGAAGCCACCGGCGCGAAACGCGTCAGTTGCCCGACGGTAGTATCCAGATTGATTTGTTTCTCCGGCGTTTCTTTTTTTTCGGATTTTCCGCAGGAGACCAATCCCACCGCGGTACACCCGAGAACAAAGAGAAAAAAAACGGTTCTTTTCATAGCGTTTACCCCGCAAAAAGCGTTCCGATACGAAAACTGCCGCTTTCGCAGGTGTAGAATAGGGGTTTTGAGGGGCTGCGTCAAGAACAATCTCTTGTGTTCCTGCACAGATTTGTCCGCAAGATGTGGGTGTTTTGTATCCTTCCCCGTGGAGCAGGTAATTCACGGGGCGTTTATTGTCGGTGTCGCAGATTTTCCGCCAGAGCCATCGCGGAATTCATATTTTTTTCGAGAGTTTGTACCGTAATCTCCGCAGGCAGCGCCCCGGCCCATCGTTTGGCGGTGGTAATCGTTTGACGATATTCGGCAATTAAATTGGTCAGAACGTACGACAACTCAGTTTTGATTTTTTCAACCGCAACGGAAGGTTCTGTGGAAGTAATGGTTTCCGATTTACTGATCCGCCCGACTTTATTTCGATTCCGAGTATCACGAGCCTCGTTGTCCGGGTTGGATGACATGTTATAGTCGTCTCTGCTGGATATAGTATTTCCGCCTTCCGAATAGGCGTACGTGTCGCCGGACAGATGTACGCGTCCCCGTTGAGAGGGACGATTTTCATTGCGTGTTTGGGTGCGAGTTGTCGGAGTGGTTCGGACTTGTTGTTCCACAGTGTTGAGCTGTTCCTCGAGAGTGGCGGTCCGGTCTTCAAGAAATTCGATTCTGGACAGATTTTGCCGGATGTTTTTTTGGGCGGCGGTGAATTGCCTGACCACCGTATCAATCCCCGGGGCGTTGGCGATCTGGGCGTCGGCGGCGTTCATATCCGCCAGGACCTCCTGGATGGAATTTACGATCTTGTCGGCCAGTTTCAGCCGCACCGTCTCGCCAGCAGTCAGATTCAGTACCCGATTATGAATATCGGGCGGTATGGTGATTTTGGGAGTTTGTTTGTCGGCGGAAGCAGCGGGTCGTTCCAGAGGTTCAGGAAGCCCTTCGCAAATAGTTTTAATAATCGTTTGCGTAGGCTGGCGGAGATTTTTCTCGACAATCGTCTGTTTGCCATCCGCATCGGTTACTTCCACGAGGGAGATTTTTTTGTCCAGAAGGGCCTTGGCAAGCAGAGCCGGTCGGTGGTGTGTTTTCGTTTCCGCCAGCGTTGCGGCAAATACGCTGAACGACGCAAGATTGTCGGGGCTGTACGTTTTTACAAAGTCCTCGCCGGATGCGCCGACAAACAAACCCACGGCGGAGATAGAAGCGGTAGGGGCGATATAAATTTCATCGCAGGCCATCGCCAAAATCGCTGCGGCGGAGTGAGCGCCACCAAACGAACCGCCGGGTATATAAGCCACGACTTTACAGTTATCCGTTTTAGATATGGCCGAGCAAAGTTCTTTCATATACTCGCCTCGGCCGCCGGGATTGTCAATCTTGAGAAGCACAAATCTGGAGCCGGTGTTGGATGCTTTGACGACGGCGTCGGCTACGGTCTTGGTGACCGTTTCAGAAAGCAGAATTTCCGCCTCCGTGATGGGGACCACGACGACGCTGTTTCGCCGACCGTTGTCATCCATTGTGATTTCATAATCGCGCAGATCTAAAGGCGTCAGTTTTTTGGTCGAATCGTCATAAACCAGCGTCTTATTGGCGGTGCTTTTCTGGGTGCGGAAGCCGTAAAAGGTTTCTCCGGTTTGCTTGTTTTTGAAGGTGTCGGCTTTTGCGGGCAGTCCCAGCCATACAGTCACCGCCAGGAACGTTATAAACAGACCTTTCCGTGCCATAGTAAGTACCTCCTGATATTATGCCGTCTTTTAGTTATATTCTGATTTTTCCGACAAAGTTCGGCGAAAAAGATTAAAATTGCTTTCTTTACCTCGATTAAATGCTGTCATACTCGGCCTGAACAGAGTTCAGAAAAGTTTGCAGTTCTTCCTCTTCGCAGGGCACATCAGGATAGCTCTGCCTGAGTCGAATCAGATATTTGATTTCCTGAATAATCCCTTTGAGGGCCTTTTTGGCTTCGAGTTTGGTCATTCCGCCATTGTCGCTTTTGGCGATAATGGTTTTGACTTTCGTATCGAGGGAATTATCCAATTGTTTGAATTTGCGAATGACTTTGTCCAGTTCGTCTTTGGCCTTGGCCAGTGCGTCGGCCCGTTCGATTTTAGCGTCGGAGGCATTCAAGTCCGCCAGGACGTCCTGCAGATTGGCGACAACCTTGTCTGCCATTCCGCATTCGACCGCTTCGCCCGCCGGCAGGGTGAGCAGATTGCCTTTGTTGCTGCGAACGCGAAGGACTTCGTCTCCGGGCATTTTTTCGGTGGCTTCAATATACAATATTTTTCCTTCGCGGCGAACCTGGAGGACCTCAATGTCTTTGTTTTCCATCGCGCGGGCCATTGCTACGGGTCTGTGATTTTGTTCGGCCAGCGAGGCCAGGTAATTTCTCCAGGCCGAGTGCATTTTTTCGCTGATATTTTTGCCGACAATTTTTTCGAGGTCCACGACCCGGTTTTCCGTTGCCGCAATCATCGTAGCCGCCCCGATGACGGTACCGCCGGTCATATAGATGCGGTTGCAGGCCAGCGCCACCGCCGCGGCCGCTGAATAGGCGCCGCCCTGATGGCCGCCTTTAATAAACGCCACGGTTTGACAATTTCGTGTTTTAGTCAGGGCCGAGCACATTTGCATTGCCAGGTCAACACTCCCGCCGGGGCTGTCGATTTCAATAATGATGCACAAGGGTCCTTTGTTGGATTCTTCAACGACGGTTTTTTCAAATGCCGCTGTGACAATCTCGTACTCGATCTCGTTGTCGATAGTCAGAACGGAGACCGTTCGATTTCGTCCCTGCGCATCGGGTGTAATTTCATACTCGGCCGGATTCAGTTCAATTTTGCCGCTTTCGGCGGTATAGACAGTGGTTTTGCCGTCGGCGGCGTTTTGCGTTGCGTAGCCGTGATACGTCTGGCCGCCGGTACGATGTCGGAAGGTATCCGCCGTACTATTGGCGGTCAGCAAAACCGTCCCAAAAAGAAAGGACAGACCCAGAGCCGCAAATGCGACGGTCCTGTTTTGCCCTTGTTTTTTCATATTCTATGCACCCTCTGAATCATTTTTTATATCTTCAGGAAATATTCCATCAAATCCGCCCCTTTTTCAATACGAAAACTCGACGCGAAGCTGTTGGTTTCGCCGAACGGTTTGTGCAGAACGCCTGTAACGCTCGTGCCGGCCATCGCGAACGGCACCGGCTGATTGCAGTGGCATCGTTGTTCTACCGGCGTTGGATGGTCCGGCATCACCAGAATCCGCCAGGTTTCATACTGTCGAACCGCCTCATATACCGGCCCGACAATGTGCTTGTCGATCATTTCGATGGCCTTTTTCTTTTGGTGTGGACTTCCATTATGTCCGGCCTCATCGGGGGCTTCGATATGAACCAGCACAAAATCGTATTTTTTCAGGGCTTCGATTGCGGCCTGTCCTTTGCCGGCATAGTTGGTGTCGAGATACCCCGTGGCTCCCTCGACCCGGATTAAATCGAACCCAATCAGTTTTGCCAGCCCACGTACCAAATCCACGGCGGTAATGGCCACACCGGCCTTGCCATAGACTTTGCTGAATTTTTCCAGATACGCCCGTTGTCCCTGTCCCCACAACCAGATGCTGGTGACCGGGTTTTCCTTGAGGTCTTTGCGGACCCGATTGATGGGGTGATTCTCAAAGAACTGCACGGACTGCGCAATCAGTTCTTTGAGCAAATCCGCCTGTTTGCCTTTAGGCAGAATTTTGCTGACCTTTTCGCCGATAAAATCGTGCGGCGGGCAGGTTTCGACTTTGGAAAAATCCATTCCCCCGATCACGCATAAATGCCGATAACTCAGGCCGGGATAAAATCGGATTTTGGGATTATTGACCAGCCGTCCGAACTCCTGAATCAGTTCGGTTCCTTCCTTGGTGGAGATATGTCCGGCGCTGTGGTCGGCCATCAGGCCGTCGGCCGTGGTGACCAGATTGCACCGAAACACCCAGTCTCCCGTGTCCAGCGGGATATCCTGCGCCACCGCCTCGATAGGAGCCCGTCCGGTGTAGTTTTTCTGCGGGTCATACCCCAGCACGCTCATCATCGCCACGTCGCTTCCGGGCTGCATTTCTTTTGGCACGGTCTGGACGATACCCTGCCTTCCCTCCATAGCGATTTTGTCGATATTGGGCGTGTCCGCCGCCTCCAGCACGGTTTTGCCGCCGAAGATGTCCTGCGGGTCATCCGCCGCGCCGTCCGGAACAATCAGTACGTATTTGGGGTTCAATCCTTATCCTCCGGGATTTCCACAATGCGGATACAAACGGGTTTTCCGCTGATAACGTCCAGTTTTGACAGCTCATCCACTGCCGCGTTCATATTTTTCTGCTGTGTCGGGTGGGTTGTCACGACCACCGGCACGGTATTATCCGGCCCGATGCCTTCGTGCTGAATCGCGCCGCTGATACTGATATTGTGCTTGCCCAGAATGTGGGCATATTTAGCCGTGACGCCCGGCCTGTCTTTGGCCATCATTCGAATATAGTATCGACTGGTGATGTCGTCGATGCTCTGGATTTTCGGTTTATCCGGGTTTCGCAGCATCAGCATCGATTCGAACAGCCGCTGACTGTTGCCCATCGCGATTTCGATAATATCGGCCACCACCGCACTGGCCGTCGCCATCATTCCCGCTCCGCGCCCGAAGTACATCGTATTGCCCACGGCGTTCCCGAAGACACTGAGCGTGTTGAACGGCCCGCCCACCCGCGCCAACGGCGTATCCTCGTGAATGAGCGACGGATGAACGCGCAGCGACACCGCCCCTTCCTCGTTGACCTGCCCGATAGCCAGCAGTTTCAGCGCGTATCCCATCTCCATCGCGTTGCGAATATCTTCGATTTGGATGGATTCGATGCCTTCGACACTGATATCTTTCGTCTGGAACTGATATCCGAATGCCAGCCCCGCCAGGATGGCCAGTTTATGTGCCGAATCCATTCCGTTGATGTCGAGCGTCGGGTCGGCCTCTGCATAGCCTTTCTGCTGTGCCTGCGAAAGGGCGGTCGGAAAGTCCAGTCCTTTTTGAGTCATATTGGTCAGGATATAATTACATGTGCCGTTAAGTATCCCGTACAGGGAGGTAATCCGGTTGGCGGCCAGTCCCGTCCGAAGGGCCGAGATGATGGGGATACCGCCGGCACAACTGGCCTCAAACGCGATGCACACGCCTTTTTTGTGCGCCAGTTCAAACAGCGATTGGCCGTGTTCAGCCAGCAGGGCTTTATTGGCCGTGACGACATGTTTGCCGGCCTGGAGCATTTTCTCCTGGATTTGTTTGGCGATTTTGGTTCCGCCGACCAGTTCGACGCCAATTTGAATGGTCGGGTCGTCCAGCGCGCGGTTCAGGTCATCGGTCAGCATTTCCTTCGGCACACCAACTTTACGGGCTGTTTTGGTGTCTTTATCGACGATGCAGGCCAGTTCGAGGCGAATGTCTGTACGTCGGTAGATCGCCTCTGCTTCTTCGAGCAGCAATCGTGCCACGCCCGTGCCCACGGTACCGAATCCTACCAATCCAATGCGAACAGGGTTGTGCAGCATGACAATTCCTTGTAAAAATGTTTGGTTACGGGTACAAATATACCTTAACACATCTTTGTCAGCAAGCGAAAAACCCGCTGGGCCGATGATGTTTGTTTATACCGGCAAAGGTGATTTTTACCTTATATGAAGACAAGAATATGAATTATAATCGCGAAAAAGCGAGATATTTTGAAAAGAAGCTCAAGATGGCGCAGTCCTTTGTCGTTTCCCGTCGAACAGCGGCGTTGATGGGGCTGGTTTGTATCTGTCTGTCTATGACGTCTTGTCAGCGTTCCAATGCTATTCCGAAGGCACAGACTGTGCTTCGTTCTTATGATTCTCAGGTCAAGACGCTGCTGGCCAAGATGACGCTCGATGAAAAAGTCGGCCAGATGATACAGGTTGACCGGACCGCCCTTAAAGACCCGTCCGATATTGAGAAATACTGCCTCGGCTCGCTGCTGAGCGGCGGTTCCTCGGACCCCAAAGAGGGCAACAATCTGCAGGGATGGACGAAGCTGTACGAGGACTGCCAAAAGCACGCCCTGAAGACCCGGCTGGGTATCCCGCTGCTCTACGGCATCGACGCCGTACACGGCCACAGCAACGTCCTGGGGGCGGTTATCTTTCCGCATAACATTGGGCTGGGCTGTACACGCAATCCTGAGCTGGTAGAGAAAATTGCACGGACAACCGCAATCGAAGTCCGGGCGACCGGAATCCAGTGGACATTTTCACCCTGTATTACGGTTGGGCAGGATGAGCGGTGGGGACGTACGTATGAGGGATTTTCTGAAGACCCGAAATTAGTGAGTATGCTGGGCGAAGCGGCTGTTCGCGGCTATGAGGGAAGCACTCTGGGCGATCCACTTTCTATTATTGCCTGCGCCAAGCATTATGCCGGCGACGGCGGAACGACGTTCGGCACCTCCCAAAACGGTCGTGGGCTGGACCAGGGCGATACGCGTGCGGATGAAGCGACATTCCGCTCGCTTCATTTGTATCCGTATATCGCCGCCGTCAACGCCGGCGTCGCTACCATTATGCCATCCTTCAGCAGTTGGAACGGCTTAAAATGCTCAGCCAATAAGTATCTGCTGACGGACGTTCTCAAGAAGGAAATGGGTTTTGAAGGATTCCTGATTTCCGACTGGAACGCCATCGACCAGGTGGATAAGGATTACAAAACCGCGATTATGATTTCCGTCAACGCGGGGATGGATATGGCAATGATTACGGATAAATATCCCCAATTCCACGCTAACCTTACAGAGCTGGTGCAGGAAGGCAAAGTGTCGATGTCGCGGATTGACGATGCGGTGGTGCGAATTCTGCGGGTTAAATTTGCAATGGGTCTGATGGACAAGAATCGCTCCGTGATGGCCGACAGAAATCTCTGGAAAGACTTCGGCTGTGCCGAGCATCGCCAGGTCGCCAGAGAGGCTGTGCGGCAGTCGCTGACGCTGCTGAAAAACGAAAAGAAGGTACTGCCGATTTCCAAACAACTGTCCCGCATTCATATCGGAGGCAAGAGCGCCGATGATATAGGCAACCAGTGCGGCGGCTGGACGATTGACTGGCAGGGTAAAAGCGGGGAGGTCACCCCCGGCGGGACAACCGTTCTGACGGCGATTAAAAATACGGTTTCGAAGAACACTCAAGTGACATTTTCAAAAGACGGCTCCGGGGCAAACGGCGCCGACGTTGGTATCGTTGTCATCGGTGAAACGCCGTACGCCGAAGGCGAAGGAGACAAAAACGACCTGTCTCTGGCTAAAGAGGATGTCGAAGCGGTAATGAATATGAAAAAAGCCGGCATTCCGGTGGCGGTGATTCTGATTTCCGGCCGGCCGATGATTATCAACGAGGTTCTCGGACGGGCCGATGTGTTTATTGCCGCCTGGCTTCCGGGAACGGAGGGACAGGGGGTGGCTGATGCACTGTTTGGCGATTACAAGCCGACGGGTAAACTGTCATTTAGCTGGCCGCGTTCGATGGCTCAAATCCCCATCAACGTTGGCGATAAAACGTACGACCCGCTCTTTCCGTATGGTTATGGCCTGACATACTAAAAAACAAGACAATCTCTAAAAATTTCCAAACTCTTGTAAAAAACAAGGGTGGTACGGTCAAGCTGAAGGCTTGGCCGTGGGAAAAACGAATTTTTAGAGATTCCCACAAGATGAATCACTCTTAGATGCATTCGTTGAGTATATTTTCGAGCAGTTCCTGACGGCCGGATTGCAGTTTGGGTTCGCCGTTTTCGAGAATATAGGCTTCCAGCTTCTTGAAGTTCATCTTGCCGGACTCAATCATTTTGCCGAATCTGGTATCCCACCCGGCATAGCGTTTCGCAATGGCCTTATCCAACGCCTTGGTCTTAATCAGCCGGGCGGCGATTTTCAGGCCGCGGGCAAAGGCATCCATCGCACCGATATGGGCGTAGAACAGGTCAACATTGTCGATAGACTGACGACGGACGTGGGCGTCGAAATTCAGGCCGCCGGTGGTAAATCCGCCGGCCTTGAGAATGATATACATCGCCAGTGACGTATCGTACAGGTCGGTGGGAAATTGGTCGGTGTCCCAGCCCAGCAACAGGTCGCCGCGGTTGGCATCGACGGAGCCAAGTATGCCGTTGGCCGCACAGAAGGCCAGTTCGTGGTGGAAGGTATGAGCCGCCAGCGTCGCGTGATTGGCCTCGATATTCATTTTGAAATAAGGCAGCAAGCCATACTTTTGCAAAAAGGCCAAGCAGTTGCCCGCGTCGAAGTCGTACTGGTGTTTGGTGGGTTCTTTGGGTTTCGGTTCGATATAAAGCTGTCCTTTGAAGCCGATTTTCTTTTTGTGGTCAACGGCCAGATGCAGCAGCAGCGCCAGGTGGTCCAGCTCGCGTCCCATATCGGTATTGAGCAGGGTGTCGTAGCCTTCGCGTCCACCCCAGAAGACATAACCCTGTCCGCCGAGCTCTTTGGTGATTTCCATCGCCTTTTTAATCTGGCTGGCGGCATAGGCAAAGACGTGCGGATTGGGGTTGGTTCCCGCCCCAGCCATAAACCGCGGATGCGAGAAGGCGTTGGTCGTTCCCCACAGCAGCTTTACGCTCGTCTCTTGCTGAAGCTTTTTAGCCAGCTTGACCATTTTATCTAACCGCCGGTTGGTCTCGGCCAGATTGTTAGCTTCGGGAGCGATGTCCCTGTCGTGGAAACACCAGAACTGCACACCCAGCTTGGTAAAAAATTCAAACGCCGCGACCATTGTATATTCGGCCCGCTGTATCGGGTCGGTATGCTTGTTATAGTTGCGAATAATGGTATTCATTCCGAATTGGTCCGCCCCCAGCCCCTTGAAGGTGTGCCAGTAGCAGACGGCAAAACGCAAATGCTCGGCCATCGTCTTGCCTAAAATTTTTTCTTTGGGATTGTAATGCCTGAAGGCCAGCGGGTTTCTGGATTTTGGGCCTTCGTATTTAATAGCATTCTTTACTTCCGGAAAAAATTCCATAACAACCTCCCGAAAAAAATTTCCTGTTTCCTATTTCCTGTTTTCAAATGACAAAACACAGAGGGCATTTTGTCAATTACAAGTTCCTTTCCAGTATTTCCAGCCAATTTTCATAAGCCTTCTTACAAGCCGGTTTCATTTTCGCGTCCGGCTCGACCGTTTGCAGTTTTTTCAACGTCGCAAAGGCCTCAGCGGCGGATTGGTAGATTTCCGCGCCCAGCCCCGCGCCGCGGGCCGCGCCCTGCGAGCCGTCGGTATTGTACAATTCCACCGTCGCGCCGGTCAGGGATGCAAAAGTTTTCGCGAAAATGTCCGACAGGAACATATTGGCCTTGCCCGCCCGAACGGTTTTGATTCGCAGGCCCATATCTTTCATAATCTCCAGCCCGTAATTGAGGGCAAAGACGATACCCTCCTGCGATGCCCGCAGAATATGGCCCAGATGATGCGTATTTAAGTTCAGGTTGTGAATCGAGGCCCCGATGTTCTTATTTTCGAGCGTCCTTTCAGCGCCATTGCCATAAGGCAAAATGACAAGGCCTTCACTGCCGACGGAAACCTGTTCGGCCAGGGCGTTCATTTCCGGGTAATCTCTACCTGACATTATGTTATGTTTGAGCCAGTTATTGAGTCTGCCCGTGCCGTTGACGCAGAGCAAAACGCCGTTGCGAGGTGTCCGCAAAGTATCATTGACGTGCAGGAAGGTATTGACGCGGGATTTGGGGTCATACGCAGCTTTATTGCTGATGCCATAGACGACGCCGCTGGTGCCGGCGGTGGCGGCGATTTCGCCGGGGTTAAGCACATTGAGCGATAGCGCATTGTTGGGCTGGTCACCGGCGCGATACGTCACCGGCGTCCCGGCCGCAAGCCCGAGTTCATTTGCCGCCGATGAGGTCAATCGTCCCTGTATCCCGAATGTCGGCACAATATCCGGCAGGAACGATTCGTCAAAACCGTAATGCTTCATCAGAAAATCGGCCGGGCTGCGTTTGACAAAATCCCACAAAATCATTTCCGACAGGCCGGAAGCGGTTGTAGCGGCGACGCCCGTCATCTTCATTGCCAGCCAGTCGCCGGGGAGCATCATTTTGAAAACACGCTTGAAATTGGCGGGCTCGTTTTCCTTGACCCATCGGAGTTTGCCGGCGGTGAAGTTGCCGGGCAGGTTAAGGAGATTTTTGAGACATTTTTTGCCCCCGATTTTTTGGGCCGCTTTCTGGCCGATTTTGACCGCCCGGCTGTCACACCAGATAATCGACGGACGAATCACCGCCATCGTCTTATCCACGCAGACCAGCCCGTGCATCTGGTAGCTGATGCCGACGGCCTTGATGTCGGAGGGGCTAACTCCCGATTCAGCCAGGACGCGGGCGGTGGCGCCTTTGAGGTTGTCCCACCACAGTTGCGGCTCCTGCTCGGCAAAACCCGGCTGCGGCGACTGGATAGACATTTCCGTCGGCGGCCAGGAACACGATGCCGCGACTTGGCCCGTCTGGGCGTTCAGCAAGGTTGCCTTAATCGACGATGTACCGGCGTCATAGCCGAGTAGATACATAGTTATCCTCTCGATAGTAAACGTTTTAGTCTATCAACGGGATAGTATACGGCACCGGCCGGGGATGTCAAGTTTTAAGCGGCTATGGAGTGGACGATTTTTCTTCTGTTTTCAGCTTCATCACCGCGGAATTGATGCAGTAACGCAGGCCCGTCGGGCCGGGGCCGTCGTTGAAGACGTGTCCCAAGTGGCCGCCGCAACGGGAACAGATAATTTCCGTGCGTATCATTCCGTGGCTGGTATCCCGGCGTTGTTTAACACTATTGGCGGCGGCGGGGGCCGTGAAGCTGGGCCAGCCGCAGTGTGAATTGAACTGGTCTTTGGTCGAGAAAATAATATTACCGCACCCGGAACAGACGTAATTGCCGTCTTTGTCCGGCTTGAGATAGTATTGTCCCGTGAAGGGGCGTTCCGTACCCTTTTCACGCAATATATTGTATTGCTCGGGCGTCAGCCGGTCTTTCCATTGCTGGTCGGTCAGTTCTATTTTTTTCGTTTCCATCGGCACTCTCTCCACTTGCCGGTTAGGCTCTGTGAGTACGACTTGTCCGCTTGGCCGGTCAGAACAGCCTGGGCAAAGAATGTACATTGCCGCATAAAGGAGATGGAATAACGCTTTCATATTCATTTTCCGTATCGGCTTCTTCTCTTGTTTACGCCTGCCGGCAAAAAGCCGTTCAGAATTTTCCGCTTCGGATAGATGGTTTTTGAAGCAGGGGAGTTGTTTCGGAAGAATTTGTGGAAAAATCGCTAATTACAGGTCTTACAGGATTTCCATCGCCAGAATGGTGATGTCGTCCGTTTCGGCGGAGGTGCGTTTCCAGCCCGCCGCGGCGTATTCGAGAGCCTCCACCATCGAAACGACGGGCAGCTCGCAGTGGGTTAGAAACGTATCGGTGAACAAAAATTGGCTGGTGTCGTCGATTTCTCCAATCAGCGGTTCGGCGCCGTCGGAATAAAGCAGGATTTTATCGCCGGGTTGTACGGGGATGGTCTGTTCCTCAAAATCCGTTTCTTCAAAAACGCCGAGCAGTCCGCCTCGGCTTTGGAGAGAAAGAGGCTGGCATCCGCGACGCAGCAGGATTGGATATGGGTGGCCGGCGCGGGCGAAAGTAAAATCCAGAGTTTGTGTGTTCAGCAGGCCGCAGCAGCAGGTGGCAAAGAGACACCCCTTGAGTTGCTGGGCGAGCATCTGCTCGTTCAGTCGCTGGAGTACCTGTTGCGGCGTGAAAAGGGTGTATTGGCTGCCGTGGGTTTGGCGAAGAACGGCGGCGTGTTTGAGAAACATCGTCAGCAGAGCGGCGGGAATGGAATGGCCCACCGCGTCGGCCAGGTACATTCCTATGTGATTTTCGTCAAGGCGAACAGCGTCGTAAATGTCGCCGGAAACCCATTGAGCCGGCTGATAAACACAGGCGAAACGGACGCGGTCGGTGGTCGGCAGGGTCTGCGGCAGAAAATTCCGCTGTACGGCACCGGCCATTTTTAACTGTTCTTCCATCTGCCGCCGCTGTTCGTCCTGCGGAGGATTTTCGGCCATCGTCAGCGAAAAGTGCATCGCCATTTCAATTCTGGCCCAGATTTCCTCGATGGAAGCCGAACGGATTTTGGATGCAAGCCGGAAATTAGACAGTTCCATCGCGATAGGCCAATTGAGCAGAATGACGGGGATGTTTTGGCGGTCCAGCGTATGAATTCTTTCTTCGAGGCGTTTCCAGTCGGTTGGATGGATATCGCCGGCGTCCAGCAGAATTGCCGCAGGCGCATTTTCGGTTTCAGCGATGTCGAGGAAGGTTGAAAGGCAAACCATTTGGCACGGCCATTTTTGAGCGGCCAGCCGGGTACGAATCATTGACGGCAAATCGATGCGGTCCGTCGCAAACAGCAGCGTGGGGACGCCAGACTGTTTTGCGGGGTTGCATATAGTCGTTTTTTCCGGACAAATTTCGGATGCCATAGCTTTTACGTAAAAGTCGGCCTTATTATTTCGGCCTTATTATTTAACGACTCCCCCGTATTATTCGGCGGAAATCCGTACCTGTAGAAAGAAAATCGACGGAAAATCCGGTCAACTTAAGGCCAAAAAGAACAAAAAAAAGAGTTATCGGACATCCCTGCTGTCCGGTTATAACTTGAAAATATTACAAAATTCTTGACATTTCCTATCCTTAGTATTATAATAGTTCTCTAATATATTCACAGTGCAATCACGTTTTGAAGAGGAAGAAAAAGCATATTTTTTAAGGAGGACGGAAAGATGAAAAGAACAATCGTATTATCAATCATTGCATTCGTTTTGACCACGGGTTTTGTTTCTGCGAAGATGGAATGGGTCTATATCAACGATCCGGGATTTACCGGTCAGATGAGCAAATACGAGACGACGAATATTCAGTATTGCGATTTTCTCAACGTTGCCATAGCTACAGGCGATATAACAGTTTCCGGTAACGATGCCATAGGTGCAAGCGGCCCTTATGCTGGTCAGTTGTATTATAACCTCGCGGGTCCGGGCTGGGATGGCGATGGAGCAACCAACGGCGGAGCAGCACGGATCAATTACACCAGTAGCTCGTTCACTGTTGACAGCGGTTTTGAAAACCATCCTGTTACATACGTCAGTTGGTATGGAGCAACGGCTTTCAGTAACTATTACGGCTATAGATTGCCTACCGAGTGGGAGTGGCAGGCCGTAGCTGACTATGATGGCAGCTACACCTATGGTAGCGGGACGAGCATAAATAATAGTATGGCCAACCTTTTAAATTCAACTCACCCGGAAGGCACAACTGCTGTTGGTGCTTTCGGGGAGTATGGTTATGGAATGTGCGACATGGATGGGAATGTGTTTGAGTGGACATCATCGATCTACAGTGGCAGCTCTTATGTTCTCCGTGGCGGCGGCTTTCGTGTTGCCTCCGTCCCCGAACCGGCTACGCTTTTGCTGCTCGGCTTGGGCGGATTGGTGTTGAGGAGAAACAGAAAATAACAATTTCTTAAAACAAACTTTCAAGGCTGCAAGAAGCACGATTCTTGCAGCCTTTTTTCTTTTCCCCCACCCCCATCGTGTCAAAGTCCCGATTTGTCGGGACGAAGACGGATTATCCTCTTTCCTCTCTTGTCCTCATCTAAGAACCAAGAACTGCGAACTACGAACTATTTCTGCCTTCTAAACACGGCCACGATGTATTTCCTCAGTTTTTACCCCTTGCCAACACATTATTTGTATTGTATCCTAAAATAAGCAAAAAGAATCGGCCGGCGGACGTTATGTTGCCGGCCATACTGGGATAAAAGGAAAGAATATGGCCCGAAACAAGCTCAAAAAAGTCAGCCGGAAGCAGATTTGCGAAATGGTCAGCCGGATTGTCCTGCGGTTTGAACCGCAGCGGGTTATCTTATTCGGTTCGTATGCCGTCGGCAGGGCCGGTCCGGACAGCGATGTGGACCTGCTGGTCGTGATGCCGGTTTCGGGATCCAAACGGCAAAAACGTCTCGAACTGCGTATGGCGCTGCATGATATTGTCGCATCCAAGGATATTATTGTTGTAACACCGGATGAGTTCGACCGTCGCAAAAACATCGTTGGTACAATTGAATATCCCGCCGCAAGGGATGGCAAGGTAATGTATGCCCGGCCATGATGAGATTGCGGAAATTATTTACCAGTGGGCCTGTGAGATAAATTTTCAATTTTCAATTTTCGATTGACGAATGATAATTGGCAAAAATCCCGCAAAGAAATTCGAGCTGTATTGCCCGAACCATCGCTTAAAAAGAGAAAATGACAAATCAAAGAAATTTTTTTTCTCTGATGTCTCTGTACTACAATCCTTCAATTCCTTGTTTTTTCTGCGTGTTTTTCAAAAGTCTATTTTTCTAAGCTGTTATCAACGTCTTATATGGAAATAATTAATCTGTGAAAATCTGTGTCATCTGTGGTTTCATTAAGACTATCAGGCGAAAATGGCCGAGCCGATGCGAACCATAGTCGCTCCCGTTTCAATGGCGATTTCGTAATCCTGGCTCATTCCCATACTCAAATGGCAAAATCGGGAACCGGCAATTTTCTCGGATTTGATTTCCTCGAACAATTCTCTGGCGCGGGCAAAGCAGGCATGAACAACTTCTTTATCCATCGTCAGAGGAGCCATGGTCATCAGGCCCTCCAGTCGGAGGTTGGGCATCGAAGCGATTTGCTCGGCCAGGTGAATGGCTGCGCCGGCAGGGGCGCCGTACTTCTGCGGTTCGCCGGAGCAGTTAACCTGCAGGAGAATAGGGGGGTGCAAATGAAGTTTTGCCGCCGCCGTGTCGATTTCCTCGGCCAAACGCAGGGTATCCACCGAATGGATCATCGCACAGATTTGCAACGTGGGTTTGACCTTGTTGCGCTGCAAATGGCCGATCATGTGCCAGCGGATTTGCGAGGCCGATTGAGCCTCATCGGCGGCCTGCAGAGACTGGCCGACCTGTTCGGCGATTTGTTTGAGATGCTGAACACGACTTTCTCCCAGCTCAGTAAAACCGGCGCGGACGGCTTCAAGAATCTGCTCAATGGAAGCGGTCTTGGTGACCACAATCAACTGAACGCTGTCGAGTTTTCGCCCGCATCGCACACAGGCTGACGCAATGCTGTCCTGAATTTGTCTGAGTTTTTCCGCAATCGGAGTCATTGTGTTTTTGGCAACTCCTCGAATTCCGTCGCGATTTTCAGGGCAGAAATTTTGACGGATTTTTCAGCTTTTTCGGCAGATATTCATTGACGACAAAATCCAGCCCGTGCTTGGCAAAGGCCTGCTGCTCGACGCGGACGCCCATATTCAGCATCTGGTTGATCGCCGCCTGCCAGGGCTTGTAATGTTTGACAAAGGGGTCGTTTTTCAGCGCATCCCTGGCCCGTTTAACGTCAACATCCTTAAGCGGATGAGTCGGCAGTTTGTAATCAATGATGTCCTGCGGCGTGACGCCCAGGAATGCCGCCTGTGGGACACAGAAGAACTCGTTTAGATGCGCCGCGTTGCCGGAGCCGACCTTGAGTGTGCGATAGATGTTGAAGTAGCCGTAAGGGTCGCCATCAACAAAAGCATAGACCGGCAGTTTCAGTTTGTCGCTGAGTCGGCGGATAAACCGTCGGCAGGCCCGTGTGGGAACGCCTCCCATACTGATCAGGATGGAGTGGGTTTTCTTCCAGTAGTCGTATTTGACTAATCGCTGAAAAGTGCCTGCGGTTTCAATGGCCAGGATGAATTTGGCGTCGGAGATAAAGTCCAGGTCTTCGACGTCAGTGGGGATGGAATACGCCCCGGAGCCGAACTTGGTGCAATCGATTTTGAGTTTTTTGCCGGCGGCGTCCTTATCGATCACAAACAGGTTGCCAGCCACATCGCCGCCTTTTTCTTCAGGGATGAATTTCAGTCGTTCACGGTTGACGCCGAGCATCGCCTCGATGTCGTCCATAATGGTATCGGATTCGGGCTGTTCGGCAAACGCCGCCTTGCCCCAGTTTTTGGAGATGTAATAGGCCTCTCGTTTGGTGGCCATATCATTGGTCTCGACCAGTTCTTTGCTCAGGGCCATCATTTTGAGCGTCTGGGCGAAGGTTTTGACGGTGCCGACCGTCAGCGTGCGTCTTTTGAATTTGTCCTGAATCTGGAAATGTCCTTTCTTTTCCAGATATTTAACGTTGGCCAGCGAACGCACCGGCGTACTCATCGTGGGTTTTTGACCGACTATAATTTTATCGTACACTTGACGAGCATTGTTTTTAATTTGCTCGACAACGTTTGTTCTTTTTGCCATATCCTGCTCCGGAACCTTTCGTACAGCCGTGTAATGTAAGGCAAAAAAACAGTCTATGCAAGGGAAAATTGACGGCGTAAATGTGTTCCAAGGGCAGTACTTTCTTGGCGAACGAAAGCTGAAAAGGGAAAGTTATGCTGCCGATTATGCGTTATGCGGAAAGCGGCTGGCAGGTCCCAGAATAACGCCCCAAAATTTTTTTCTTTTTTTGTCGATTTTTGTCGATAGAAAGATTGACAAACATTCGAGGATGAATTATAGTGACAGAAGATATTCCCCGTAGCAATGTAGCAATACAGCAACGGAGTCTATAAACCTCGGCGAGGCTACGTGGTTATCCGTTTTCCCCCCCAGACGGACCCACCACCTCGCCACTTTTTTGCCCACCCCGATAAAGACACGCCTTGCCTTGTATTGATTCTTTACATAGAAACGGGATTTATTTTGTGATTTTGGGACAGACCTAAGGTCTTTTATTGTATTCTGGGTTCCACCCCGACACGTCGGGACTGAAATTCTGGTGTTTATTCGCCCGAAATCTGGATGTGAAGTGTCCTGCTTCTGGGGCCATCGAACTCACAGAAAAAAATTCCCTGCCAAGTTCCGAGTACCAGCTCGCTGTCACGGACAAAAATTTGCCTGTTGCACCCGATGATGGAAGATTTGATATGGGCGTCGCTGTTGCCTTCGCCGTGCTGGTAGCCGGCCAAGTGTTGAGGAACCAGTTTTTCAAGCGCCAGCAGGATGTCGTGGGGCACGTCAGGGTCGGCATTTTCGTTAATGGTTACCGCGGCGGTGGTGTGGGGGCAATAAAGGGTCGCAAGGCCGTTTTGGATACCGCTTTTAGCAATCACGTCAGCAATTTGGCCGGTGATGTCAACCATCTGGTTACGGTTTTTCGTGCTTATGTGAATATCTTTGTGGATGATTTTCATTACCCGCTTGCCGCACATTATTTATTTCACAGCTAAAAGGGTTTTTATCTTCTCAGTCTTCGCCGAGAAGGCTGCTCAGTTCCGTAATAAGCGGAGGAATGTCTTCTGTTGAAGTGTTCCACACCACGTCAAGGTTAATGGAAAAGTAGGCGTGAATAAGCCGGTTTCGTATCCCATTCAAAACAGGCCATGGAATCTGAGGGGCATTGTCGCGAAGTTCCTTTGATACCTGTGTTGCCGCTTCGCCGATAATTTCAAGAAGACGAACGAACGAATGGACCAGCTTACGGTCTTGGTTCAGGTCTTCACGCGTTGCGGATTGCACATAGTGCTGGATTTCAGTCGCCGCATCCAGCATGTGCTTCAACCTAACTCGGTCTTCATGCCTGATACTGAAGTCGGGCATTTTGCACCACCTCGTCACGAAAATACCGGCTCAAATCCTCGGCGGTCCGCACATCCACCTTTCTGCCGAGTATTTCCGCAAGTTCCATTTCCATTCTGATAATCGAAAAAAGGCCGGGTGTATGATCTTTCTCAAACTCCACCAAAAGGTCGATATCGCTGTCCGGTCCCAACTGATCACGAATCGCAGAACCGAAAACCGACAATTTTCTGATGCGGTTCTTTCTGCAAAACTCCGCCAGCTTATTTTGCGAAATCTTTTGTTTAAGTGAATAGGCCATAATATGCGTATTTCTGAAAAATAAAAAACTTATAACACTATGAATAACCTGTTTGCCTAAAATTGCAAGAGGAAATCATTACATTTGTTCAGGGACTTCAATTCCCAAAAGTTCGGTCATTCCGTGGCGAATGGTACGGGCCGTCACATCACAAAGTACAAGCCGGGCCGCGCGGGTTTGCCCTTCGGATTGAAGCACGGGGCAGACGTTATAAAACCGGCTGAACGCCTGAGACAATTCGTAGAGATAGCCGGTCAGGTAATTGGGCCGGCAGTCCGCCGCGGCATTCAAAATCGCCTGGCCGTACTGGACAAGCTGTTTGGCCAGCGCCTGCTCGGCAGGGTCTGTCAGCGAAATTTCACAAATACCTGTCAGTTCATTTTGGATATTCAGCCCATTCTGCTCAGCTTTTCGTTTTCGTTCAATCGAGCGGATCCGGGCGTAAGCGTACTGCATATACGGTGCGGTATTGCCGTCCATCGCCAGCATTTTGTCGAAGCTGAAGACATAATCGCTGTCGCGATTGTTGGAATAGTCGGCGTATTTGACGGCGCCGATGCCGACGGCTTGGGCGATTTCTTGTTTCTGCTCTTCCGGCAGGTCGGGATTTTTTTCTTCCACCACGGCCCTGGCTCGTTCGACAGCCTCGTCGAGAAGCTCAGCCAGTTTGACCGTCCCGCCGGTGCGCGTTTTGAGCGGCCTTCCGTCGGCGCCCAACATTGTGCCGAAGGTGATGTGTTCGAGTTTGATGGATTCATCCGCCCACCCGGCCATTTTCACCACCGCAAACAGCATCTTGAAATGCAGCGCCTGCCGCGCGTCCGTCACATAAATCACGCGATTGGCATTCAGTTCTTTAAGACGAAATCGAATTGCCGCCAAATCCGTCGTCGCGTACAGAAACGCCCCATCCGATTTCTGTATAATAAACGGCAGCGGTTCGCCGTCTTTACCTTTGAAGCCTTCCGGAAAGACACAAATCGCCCCCTCAGATTCAACTGCAAGTTTCTTGTCTTGCAATTCCCTTACGACATCGGATAACTTATCTTTATAAAAACTTTCGCCACGTTCATGCTCTGGTTTTAATGTTATATTGAGTCGATTATATATTTTCTGGTAATGTTCTCTTGAAATTTCAATAATATCCTTTAAGTATTCCCTGTATATCGAATCGTTGTCTTGGTGAAGGTTGGCGACAATAACGCGAGCTTTTTTTGAAAAAGCTTCATCTGTTTCATCTCTTTTTGACGCTTCCTGATAGAATGTATCCAAGTCTGACAATTCTTCATCACTATCGGCGGCTTCTCCGGTAGAACTTCTTGTGAGTACGATTTCATCTAAATAAGCTATGAGTTTCCCAAACTGTGTCCCCCAGTCGCCGATATGGTTTTGGCGAATCACTTTATGGCCGAGGCATTCGAGCATCCGGCTGATACAATCGCCGATGATGGTGCTGCGCAGATGGCCGACGTGCATTTCTTTGGCGATATTCGGTCCGGAGTAATCAACAACGACCGTTTGCGGATTCGGTGTTTTTTCAATCCCCAGTTTCTCGTCCCTGTGAATTTCCAGCAGGGCGTTTGCAAGGAATTGCGGCCCAAGGCGCAGATTAATAAACCCCGGCCCGGCGATTTCAGGCGTCTGGCAGATATCGGAGATATTTAATTCCACGACGACTTTTTCAGCCAGTTGGCGGGGATTTATTTTCAATTGCTTGGCCGCGGACATTATCCCGTTGACCTGATAATCGCCGAAGCGGGCATCGGCGGCGGGGCGGACGATGGCTGGACAATTTTCAACACCGCTGATTTTGCGGAGGACGTCGCTGATTCGCTGTTCAAGAATATCAAGTACGGGTTTCATTTTTTGGGTTCGGTTTTCTTTTTCGGTTTTTGCCAGCGTATCTTTTTGGCGTCGCCCCAGAGCATTTCAAGGTCGTAATAGTCCCGCATTTCGCTGTCAAAGATATGGACGACGACGTCGATAAAATCCAGCAGTACCCATCGGCCCTGTTCATAGCCGGCGGTGCCGAATTTTGACTGTTTATATGTTTTGGCCAGCATACTGATTTCGTCGGCGACGGATTTGCATTGCCGGCCGCTGGTGCCGGTGGCGATGATGAAATAATCGGCGGCGGGCGAAATGCCTTTCAAATCCAGCACCACAATATCCGTGCAATGACGGTCATAAGCCAGGCGGGCCGCTTCAATTGCGAATTTCCGTTCAGGTGTTGGTTTTTTTGTCAGCAAAGGTTTTCTCTCTCAATTAAAGTTTCGCTTTGTTGAAAACCGTAACATAGCTGAAAACGGTCATTCCGAATCCCCGCTTTTGGCGGGGTGAGGAATCTGTTTTTAAGAAAATTCCTCGGCTTTCGGGTTTAATAAAACAAAAAGAGGCGGCCCACTTGAGCCGCCCCTATAGAGTACTCCAAATTACAGAATCCGTCAATCAATAGTTCGTGCCTATATGGAGCCATGTGGCAATGACCGGAGAAAATTTGACGACCACGCCGGCAAATACCACGCAGACCATCGTCATCAGTTTAATCAGGATGTTCAGGCTCGGCCCGGACGTATCCTTGAACGGGTCGCCGACGGTATCGCCGACCACCGCGGCTTTGTGAGCAGCGGAACCTTTGCCGCCGAGATTGCCTTTCTCGATGAATTTTTTGGCGTTGTCCCAGGCGCCGCCGGCGTTGTTGAGCGTCACGGCCAGCACGAAACCCGTGGCCGCACCGCCCGCCGTCAGACCTATCACGCCGGCAACGCTAAGCAGCAGACCGGTTGCTACCGGCACAATAATCGCCAGCAGACTGGGCAGAATCATTTCACGCTGTGCGCCTGCGGTTGAAATCGACACGCAGCGGGCATAATCCGGCTTGTCTTTGCCTTGCATGATGCCCGGTTTTTCTTTGAACTGCCGGCGTACTTCTTCGACCATCCGACCGGCAGCGCGTCCCACGGCTTTCATCGACAAGGCACAGAACAGGAACGCCATCATTCCGCCGATAAATAAACCGCACAGCAGTTTGGGGTTCAATATCGACAGATTCATCGACGCGGCGAGCTGGTCAACCGATGCGGCCTTGACCGATTCGGCGGTGAACTTAACATTACCAACCTGATATATGCCGTCGCCGGCAAGCCGCTGAATCCAGATGCGGATTTCTTCGATGTAAGCGGCTATCAGGGCCAATGCCGTCAATGCGGCCGAGCCGATGGCGAAACCTTTGCCTGTTGCGGCGGTGGTGTTGCCCAGCGAATCCAGGGCGTCGGTGCGTTTGCGAACTTCCGGCCCCAGTCCGGCCATTTCAGCGTTGCCGCCGGCGTTATCGGCAATCGGGCCGTAAGCATCGGTGGCTAAGGTGACGCCCAGCGTCGAAAGCATACCGACTGCGGCAAAGCCGATGCCGTACAGGCCCAGCGAGAAGTTTTCAAGACCGCCGGCAAAAATAAACGCCGCCAGAATACCGGCTGCGATGGTGACGACCGGCAGGGCGCTGGAAAGCATTCCCGTCGCAATGCCGTCGATAATCACGGTTGCCGGGCCCATCTTGGCCTGGTTGACGATGCTTTGGGTGGGAGCGTATTCGTCAGAAGTATAGTATTCAGTCAACTGGCCGATAATGACGCCGGCAATCAGACCGGACACGATGGCGCCAAATACGCCCCAGGTAATCCAGCCGATGTAGGCCATAAGCGCCATGGCGATGAGAATAAAAAACGAACTGCCGAATGTGCCGATGAACAAAGACCGCAGCAGATTCTTCTGGGATGCGTCTTCTTTGCAGCGAACCATAAATATACCAATGATAGACAGCAGGTTGCCAACGCCGGCGACAATCATCGGGGCCATCACGGCCTTGAGCGGGCTGATGCCGCTGATTTCTGTGGCTATCGCCGGAAGCGTTGCGCCCAATGCACAGGTCGCCAGTACCGAACCGCAATAGCTTTCATACAGGTCGGCGCCCATACCGGCCACGTCACCGACGTTATCGCCGACATTGTCGGCAATTGTTGCCGGGTTACGCGGGTCATCTTCCGGAATGCCGGCTTCCACTTTACCCACCAAATCGGCGCCAACGTCCGCGGCCTTCGTATAGATGCCGCCGCCGACACGGGCAAACAGCGCCTGTGTCGAAGCGCCCATACCGAAGGTAATCATCGTCGTTGTGATTTCCGCCAGCTTGTGGTCCGGATTCATCCCGGCCTGCACCAGCGTCACGCCGAATAGTTTAAACCCGGCCTGCATATGTTCGGCTGAATAAACAAGTCTGTCCAAAATCCAGTACCACGCCGAAATATCCAGCATACCGAAGCCGACTACGACCAGTCCCATCACGGCGCCGGAACGGAAGGCCACCTGAAGACCGCGGTTGAGACTTTCGCTGGCGCCCTGGGCCGTACGTGACGAAGCGTTGGTTGCCGTGTTCATCCCCAGAAAGCCACACAGGCCACTGAAGAATCCGCCGGTCAGAAATGCCACCGGCACAAACGGATTCTGAATGCCGTAGTAAGCCAGGATGCCGAACAGGATCGACAGGAGAATAAAAATAAATCCTACCACGGAATACTGCCGTCTCAGATAAGCAAACGCGCCTTCACGGACGGCCTGAGCGATTTCAATCATTTTCGCATTGCCGGCTGGGGCGCCCATTATTTTTTTATAGAAATAATAGGCGAATACAATCGCCAGTATTGAACTGATAGGAGCGATCCACCAAACCAGAGTAATCGGGTCTGGCCCGGCCGGAGCCGGAGCCGCCGCGCCTGGTGCAACTGATACGGCGTTTTCTGCAAGGGCTGTCGTACTCAAAACCAACGCCCCAAAAACTGTTGATACGAACGTCTTCACTGCTTTTTCCTTTCAAATAAGTATTTGGAGAGAGCGAATAAGAAAAATTTCGACCAATCTTACAAATTTACTTTAGGTTTGCAAGCATTTTCCCGCCTCAAAAACCGCCGTCGTTTTCGGCACGGGGCATTAAATCCATGATGAGTTCGATAAAAGCGTGGATTTAGGTATGGTAATCTGCATTAATGGTTATGTATTCTCGACTTAGGTCGCAGCCATAGCAGAAGTCGCTGTATTTGCCGGCGCCGAGGTTAACGACAATAGTGTGTTCTTTTCGGCGAATGATGCGACTGACTTTTTTCGGGTTGAAATTTACAGGCTGGCCGTTGCGAAAGACGGGTATGCCTCCGATAGTACAAGACAGTTTGTTGGGATTGAGTTTGACGCCGCAGGAGCCGGCGGCGCAGAGTATCCGTCCCCAGTTGGGGTCGCCGCCGTGAATGGCGCATTTGACAAGGTCATAATTGGCTACCGCTCGCGCTGCGATGAAAGCCTGTTGTTTTGTCGCTGCGCCGTGGATGACAACCGTGAACATCCGTGTTGCACCTTCGGCGTCCAGCGCCATCTGCTTTGCCAAATCCGTGCATAATTCCGTCAGGGCGTTGGCGAATTTTTTGAAATTACCACCGTCCTGTTTGCGGATGGGTTTATTGCCTGCAAGACCGCTGGCCAGAATGATGGCGGTGTCGTTGGTGCTTTGATGGCCGTCAACCGTCAGACGATTGAGCGACTTGCCGATGGCGATGGAAAGGGCCTTTTGCAGCATCGCTTTGGAAATGGCCGCATCGGTGGTTAATATGCCGATGGTTGTTGCCATATTCGGCCCAACCATCCCGGCGCCTTTGACTGTCCCGGCCAGCGTGATGATTTTTCCCCTGATTTGAATTTTTCGCGCAGCCTGTTTGCAGCGGGTGTCGGTGGTCATAATCGCTTTGGCAAAGGCCAGGCCGCCAGCAGGGGATTTCGACAGTTTTTTGGCGGCTTTGGCAATACCAGCGGTGATTTTGTCAATCGGCAGCGTGTGGCCGATAATGCCGGTAGAGGCGAGCAAGACCTGCCGCGGTTTCAATCCCAGCATCTGCGCGGTTTTAGCGCACATTAATTTTGCCGCAGCAAGACCTTTTGTGCCGGTGCAGGTGTTGGCGTTGCCGCTGTTGACGACGACGGCATAAGTTTTTGCGTTCCTGGCGTGTTCTTTACAGACCGTTACCGCGGCGGAAACAATTTTATTGGTGGTGAACACCGCCGCACAAACAGCCCCTGTGGGACAGTGCAAAATCGCCAAGTCAGGTTTGCCCGACGTTTTCACGCCGCAAAACAATCCTGTAGCCAAAAATCCTTTCGGTGTGGCGATGCTGTTGTTTTTCATACAGGTCTTTCTATGTCTGTTATTCTGTTATATAAAATTTTTTGCATACAAAACTTTACTTTTCTTTACTTTATACCGGCTTTTGTCGTATAATTAAAGTATGGATCGGGGTGTCCCCGGTCGGCAGAGGGTCCTTTTAAGGACTCTCTGTTTTTTATGGAAACACTTTTAATCCCCATCCCTTGTAGCTTCCGGTCTTTAAATTTTTATACAGTTTCTCCTGAATAATCTGAAAAGGAATAGAAGGCTCTTCGGGATTCAGGATGTGTCTTGCTATTGGATAAGCGCATAAATCAGCAACCTGTAGTCCCGCTACATTTTCTCTTTTGTTGTGAAACGTGAAGGAGATCAGGGTTTTTCGCAGACGGTCCGTCCGAATGTAGTAAGTTCCGGAATCCCGAATGGAATTAAAATGGGCCAGCAATCGCCGGTCTTCTTTTTTGCCCCTTTGTTCTACAAAGATTTTTACTGTAGTATTTCTGCTGATGGAATCTATCAGAAAAATTAGTCGTTCAAGAATAAAAGAAAGTGAAAGGGAATAAGGGTCGCCGGCCGATTTTCCATATTTTTTTATGTGTTTTTCTTTATGAACTGCTGAGCAAATCAAGTGGTAATTCGCTCCGGCGAGAATTTGGTTCAGGGATTTATAAAATGCCTGTTTGATTGAGAGGTCGAACAGAATCTGAAAGGCACCATCGCATTTGCGAATATCACGTGAGTGCAAGATTACATACGAGGTTCCGAAAAATTTCTGTTTCATCTTGTCAATTTCACGTGTCAGTGCTTGCAGATCGGAATCGGAAATAATAAAGCCGCAAAGCAAAAACAAGGGAAAATTTGCGTCTATATAGGTCAGACCGTGATCTCCTGTTTCATCAAGAAATAAATGGTACGTGGGACGACTCGCTATGGTGCTATCCGCCGGACGGTTTTGGCTGTCAGTTTCTTTCGTCATGGTTGCAATCCATTCACCGCTTTTGCAATCCTTATATCGACTTCCGACCCATCGAGGATATTTTCGGAACGTATCGCCCCCAGCGACACCACTTCTTTGCGCAGACCTTCAAAGATCGCGAGAGCGTCTTTATACGTAATATCCTGTCTCGCCATTTCGCTGCACTCAAACTCTTTCCATTCGGCTGTATTGATAATCATAACTTTATAATTATACCGCAGAAATGATACACAATAAATAAAAAACCGGGACGAGTCGCATCCCGGTTTTGAGTACATTCCAAATCAGGCCCAAACTATTCTTCGGAGACCTGCTGGCGGTTTTTGGAGTACTGGGCGATGACCTGTTGCTGGATATTCGGCGGCGTCGGGTCATAATGGCTCAATTCCATCGAATAACTGCCCTGGCCGCCGGTAACGCTCTTGAGCTGGCTGTTGTAGCTGGCCACTTCCGACAGCGGCACCTGGGCCTTAATCACAATCATATTGCCCGGCAGCATATCCTGTCCGGTCACGCGGCCCCGGCGGGAGGCCATATCGCCTGTGATGTCGCCCATATTATCCGCCGGCACGGTGATTTCCATATTGACCACCGGTTCCAGCAGGGTGGGTTTGGCCTTTTGCATTGCGTCGATAAAGGCGTTTTTGCCCGCGATGCGGAAGGCGACTTCCTTGGAATCGACGGCGTGGTATTTGCCGTCATAGACGGATACCTGAACATCCTGCATCGGGAAGCCGGCGACGACGCCGCATTCCATCACGTCGTTAATGCCTTTGAGAACAGCCGGCTCATATTGTCTCGGAATCGAGGCGCCGAAAATATCCCAACTGAAGACCAGCGAGGGGTCGGAGTCCCGCTCGGCCGGTTCAACCCGCAGATATACTTCGCCGAACTGGCCTGCGCCGCCGGTCTGCTTTTTGTGCCGGTAATGGCCGTCCGCCTTGGCGGTGATAGTTTCGCGATAGGGGATTTTCGGCGGCTTGGTGTTGACGTTCACTTTATAGCGATGTTCCATCTTGGCCAGCATCACCCGCAGGTGCAGGTCGCCCATCCCGTTAATGACTAATTCCTTGGTTTGTGTGTCTCTGGAGACCTTGAAGCAGGCGTCTTCCTCGGCCAGTTTTTCCAGCGCGCCGCTGAGTTTGTTTTCGTCGCCGCGGCTGGCCGGTTCCAGCGCCAACGCAAACATCGGTTTGGGGATTGAAGGCATTTCGATTTTGCCGCTGAATTTGCCGTCGTGCACAAGGCTGCCGATTTTGAGCTCGTCGAGCTTGGCCAGCGTCACCCATTCGCCGCAGCCGGCCGACTCGATTTCCTTTGACTCGCCGCCCTGCATTTTCAGCGGATGTCCCACCCGCAGGCCCTTTTTGGCGTCGTTGACCATTAGCGAGGTGGCGGCGCTCAGCGAACCGCTGAAAATCCGGATGGCGGAGTATTTCATACTCGAACGTGAATCGAATCCGACGCGGAAAACCAATCCCGCCAATGGGCCGCCTGCGTCGGGTTTAATCGGAGCGACTCTGCCGTCGGCCTGTTTGAGCGTCGCAAACGGCCCGTCGGTGGGCGATGGGGCGCATTTGGCGATGAGATTAAGCAATTCCACAACGCCGATTTCCCTGCGGGCGTCGGTAAAGACAATCGGAACGACTGTGCCGGCAAGAAGGGCCTTGGTAAAACACTCGGCGATTTTTTCCGGCGAGATGGTTTCGCCGCCTAAATAACTTTCCATCAGGGTATCGTCGGCCTCCACGATGCTTTCAATCAGTTCGGTATGGGCCGATGCCGTGTTCATTACAGGGCTGTCGCCGGCGGTGTTTTCTATACAGTCGATGATGGAATTTTTATCCGCAGAGGGCAGGTTGGCACAGCGGCATTGTTTGCCGAAGGATTCCCGGATGTTGGCAATCAGGTCGGGCAGTTCAGCATTTTCCGCGTCCATTTTGTTGATGACGATGATGCGGGCACGGCCGGCGGCGGTGGCGGCGGCAAACAATTTGCGGGTGTTGATTTCGATACCCGCCGCGGCGCTGATGACGATAATCGCCGTTTCAGCCGCGGGAATGGATTGCAAGGCCGCGCCGACAAAATCCGGATAGCCCGGCGTGTCGAGAACGTTTATCCATTTGTCATTGTAAGTGGCGTACATCAGCGCCGAATGAATGGAATAACCGCGGGCTTTTTCCTCATCGTCAAAATCGCTGACGGTGTTCTTGTCGTCGATAGTGCCTAAGCGGTTGATAACGCCGCACTTGTGAAGGATGGACTCGGCCAGGCTGGTTTTGCCGACGCCGCCGTGTCCCAGTAATACAATGTTGCGAATGTCGCTGATATTTACCACGCCTTAAAACCTCCCTAAAAGTACCTGAACTATCGAAATCCTTCAGAAAGCGGGGATTGTACGGAAATCCCTCATTTCTGGCAAGCACAAAAACAAAACCCCCATTTTTACAGTAAAACATTGGTAGGGTGTGCAGCTTTGCTGCACACGCGGATAATTTCTGTAGGGTGGGTGGTTTCCACCCACCTTTTCTTTGTCCACCCCGTCCATATTGTCCATTACGTCCACTCTGTTCGTATTCGTCCGTGTTTTTCCCAATCGTCAATCGAAATTCGTCAATCGTCAATTTTTCCCCTTCCCTTCCCCCATCCCCGCGGTATAATTCCCCCATCTCTTCCAAAACAGAGAAACAAGGAGAATTATAAACCTTGAAGAAGCCACGGGAAATTCTTATACTGGCAGAAATAGTTTGTGTTTACCGTTTTATACAGATTGTATAATTGTTGTTAGGCGCATTCAATAATCGCCGTAATGGAGAAATAAAATGCTTCTTATATCAGCTAAAGTAGGACCATTCAAGTCAATCAATGTGCCTCAGGACGTAATGATTGACGACGCAGTCACAGTACTTGTCGGAATGAATGAGGCCGGTAAAACCGTTTTTCTCCAGTCCTTGGAGAAATCTAATGATGCGCTGGGGCTCGCCAGCTTCAATCCGGTCGAAGACTATCCAAGAAAGGACCTTGTGGCCTACCAGAAACGGCACAAGATAAAGCCCGAAGAGGTTACTGTGCTGACCTACAGTCTCAACGGCGAAGAGATTGTCAAGATAAACGATGAGCTTCACACGAAGCTGAAACCCGATTTCCAATTCTCTGTTATACACAGTTACGACAACAGTACCAGTATCAATATCAAGGTCGATGAGAAACCGGTCATAGGCTCACTACTCGCCGAATCGACCCTAAGCTCCGACGCTCAGACGGCAATCAAAAAGACAACCTCTATTCGCGCTATTCCGGGGCTCTTAAAGGACATCAGCCTTACAGAGGGGGACAAGGCCTTTCTCGCAGCAATTGAAGCGCGTGCCGCGAAGACAAAGTGGGAATCAGTCGTTGAATGGGAGACATGGGAGTGGCTCAAGTATAGAATTCCAAAGTTCCTCTACTTCAGCGATTACGATCTGTTGCCTAGCAAAATGAATCTCGCAGACTTGAATCAGCGTTTCGAACAGGCCCAAAGTGACCCAAAGCACCTTCAGCCAAAACACCGTGCCGTACTCGCACTTCTGAGGATGGCTGATATTGCGATCAGTGATTTCACAAAGCCCGAAGGCTACGAGCAGCTTAAGGCAAAGATCGAAGGAGTCTCGATCAGTCTTACTAACCAGATCATGGAGTTTTGGAAACAGAATGAAGAATTGGATGTTGAGGTTGATATTACACCCGACCCTAAGGACAATGCTCCCTACAACAACGGTCCGAACCTCTATCTTCGCATAAAGAACCGCCGGCATCGCGTCAGCACGCCATTCCAGCAACGGAGCCGTGGGTTCATCTGGTTCTTCAGTTTTCTTGTCTGGTTCGACAGTGTGCAATATCAGATTGATACACCAGGTAAGGTGGAGCAAAAGAACCTCATTCTGCTACTCGATGAGCCGGGGCTAGCCCTTCACGCGATGGCACAGGCAGACTTCCTGCGGTACATAAACGAGCTCGCGACTAAGCATCAGGTTCTTTACACGACCCACTCACCTTTCATGGTCCATTCTGATCGGTTGAACCAAGTGCGGGTGGTCGAGGACCAGAAGACGATTGGCACGATCATTTCAGATAATATCTCCGGGTCAGATCCTCGCACCATTTTTCCTCTGCAGGCGGCTCTTGGCTGGACCATTGCACAGAACTTATTCATTTCTGAACGTAATCTATTGGTCGAGGGGCCTTCCGACCTCATATACCTTAGGGCCGTTTCCGCATTGCTCGAGACGCAGGGACGAACTGGCCTGCGTGATGACGTAATGATCGTTCCAGTAGGAGGTCTCGATAAGGTCGTCACGTTTATTGCCCTACTTGGAGCAAACGGCCTGAAGCTTGCGGTACTTCATGATTATCGCGGCGCGCCTGAACAAAAGTTGATGGACCTCGTGAAGCAAAAGATGATTTCGTCCAAAGCATTACTAAACGCTTCACAGTTCCGAGACCTCAAGAACATCGGCAAAAGCGGACAACCTACTGACACCGAGGATCTCTTCGAGTCTGCCTTGTATCTGAAGTATTTCAATGGGGCATTCGCCAAACCGCTCAATGGGATTGTTATTCGCGAGGCGGACCTTCCACCGGGCGAGCGCATTATTGACCGCCTTGAGCGACATATCGCCGCAAAAAGTATCCAAATCCGGCCTAGTGGCGGATTTAATCACTATGGAGTAGCTTCATATTTCATAAGCAATCCACCCACCTCTCTGGATAATGACACACTGAAACGATTCGAAGCACTTTTCAATACTGTCAATGGCCTTTTCTAGCGATGATGATAAAGCGGTTAAAACGGCGATGCTGAACTTTTTATTTCAAGTGAAATCTGAGGAAGAAGCGGGCGGCCTGCCGGTCGAAGCGGAAAAAGGCGGAAAATGAAATTAACCAAATCGGAGAAACAAAGATTGATAGGCAGCCAGTAGTTTGCATTATGAATAAAAATACATTAAATAAAAATCTTCATAAAGCAAAGAATTCTAAAAAGGATGAGTTTTATACTCAACTTTCTGATATTGAAAAGGAGATGAAGCATTACAAAGGCCATTTTAAAGGTAAAGTGGTTTTTTGTAACTGTGACGACCCAAGGGTAAGCAATTTCTTCCACTATTTTTCATACAATTTCGAGAAACTCAGACTTAAGAAACTTATTACCACTTGCTACAAAAATCAGAATATGGATTTATTCAGCCGAAAGAAATCAGAAAAAGCAATCTATTTAGAATACAAAGGCGATAAAAATGCCAACAAAGTTCCTGACCCCAAAGAAATTGGCATTAAGCAATTAAAAGGAGATGGTGATTTTCGCAGCGAAGAATGTATTGAACTCTTAAAACAAGCTGACATAGTTGTCACAAATCCGCCTTTTTCTTTATTCAGAGAATATGCGGCACAGTTAATAGAACACAATAAGAAATTTATTATACTCGGACATCAAAACGCTATAACTTATAAAGAAATTTTTAAATTGATTAAAGGAAATAAAATCTGGTTAGGAGTTGATAATTACGGGACGAAATGGTTTGGAGTTAATAACGATTACGATATATCAACAGAATCAAGGAAAAAAATAGAAAACGGGAAAAAGTATTTTAGCATGGGAAATGTTGTATGGTTTACAAATCTAGATATTACAAAACGTCACGAATATTTAATATTATACAAGGAATATAATCCGGAAGAATATCCAAAATATGATAACTATGATGCTATAAATTTAGATAAAGTATCTGATATACCTATGGATTATGATGGGGTTATGGGTGTGCCAATAACATTCTTGGATAAATACAATCCTGACCAATTTGAAATTGTAAAATTTAGAAAAGGAAATGATGATAAAGATTTATCAATAAATGGTAAATATCCATATTTTAGAATTCTAATACAGAAAAAGAAAATTAAGTAATGAAAATAGAACTAAAAGAAATTACAGTCCGTGAATTAGCAGATGGGTATGTAGATAATGCTGAAGAAGGGGTTGTTGGCTTTGGCGGCAGACTTGATATTCGTCCTCCCTACCAGAGGGAATTTATCTACAAGGACAAACAAAGAGACGCTGTTATCAATACCCTGACAAGAGAATTTCCGCTTAATGTAATGTATTGGGCAGTGCGGGATGATGGGAATTTTGAAATTATAGACGGGCAGCAGCGAACAATTTCTATTTGTCAATATATAGAAGGTGATTTTTCAGTAATGGTTGGGAGTTTCCCTGAAAACAGGGCTTTTCACAACTTGCAAAAAGATGAGCAAGAGCAAATTTATAACTACAAATTAATGATCTATCTATGTAGCGGAACAGATAGCGAAAGGCTGGATTGGTTTAGAACTATAAACATAGCAGGTGAAAAACTTACCGACCAGGAACTGCGAAATGCCGTATATGCGGGTTCCTGGGTTACAGATGCAAAAAGATATTTTAGCAAACGTGGATGTGCCGCTAATGGAATTGGCAGCGATTATCTCAATGGTTCACCCATTCGTCAGGAATATTTGGAAACGGCTATTGACTGGATTTCTAATGGCAAGATAGAAAGTTATATGTCAGAACATCAGCGCGACCCTAACGCAGGTGCTTTGTGGAGATATTTTCAAGATGTTATTTCTTGGGTAAAAACAACATTTACAGTTTATCGCAAAGAAATGAAAGGAGTTGAATGGGGAACACATTATAACAAGTATAAGGATGTTGTTTACGATACAAAAATAATTGAAGAAAAAATACTAAAACTAATAGATGACGATGATGTCCAAAGCGTTAAAGGTATCTATTCATATATTTTAACTGGCGAAGAAAAGCATTTAAACCTGCGGCAATTTGACGAAAAAATAAAAAGAAAAGTTTACGAAAAACAAAAAGGAATTTGTCCTAAATGCCCTAAGGGCAAACATTACAAAATAGAAGAAATGGAAGCCGACCACATCAAACCCTGGCACGAAGGCGGACACACAACGGAAGATAATTGTCAGCTGTTATGCAAATACGACAACGGGAGAAAATCGGGAAGATGAAAATTATTGGCTACCTAACCCTCACTCCACCAAGATAAATAATGGTGTCAGGAATTTTTTTGTAAACCTTTATAAAACCATTGCTTATATATCTCTATCTTTCATCTTAACGCCCACCTGCCGCGTCGAAGTTCAGCCGTCCGCCTACCGGCGGGTTATTAACTGACGACTAAAGACTATCGACTAACGACTTCATACGAAGTATGATTGCACTATCCTGCTACTCCTAAAAATTCCATAAATTTTTAACCCCTTTCCATATAAAGACTTACAGTTTTCACGCCCCCGAAAAATCGGCAATTTTCGACACCGATCCGCAAGTCGCAGGTAATTATAGAGGGCTGTTTTTCCGCCCCTGTGGACGTAGCATCGGCTGTACGCTAAACGCTGTCCGCTGTCCGTTAGGACTCCACAGGAGAACGCTTATAAAAAAAGGAGCATGACGTGCCATAGATTTTTTATTCAGTGGTTTTGGATTTTCGGTTTTGTGGTGATTTGAATTTGTTTTGAATTTCGAGCTTCGGATTTCGGATTTGAAAAGTCCCTGCGCCCCCACTACAAAACAGGTTTTAAAAACGTGTCAAAAGTGAGTCAAAATATGACAAAAAAAGCCAATTCAAACCCAAACGAACCCAAAATATTTGGCTTCGTCTCTGTCATTCCCGCGACCTGTCGCGTCGTAGCGAAGCGAAGACGGAAGGCGGGAATCCAGAGTTTTTCTTGTCGGCAGAAAAATGAAAACGATGATTCTTGTAAATCCTGTTTATCCTGTCTAAGAATTTCTTTCTCTCTGATCTCTGGACTCTCATCTCTGGTCTGCTTACAAAAACAAACCCAATTTTTTCTCGACCAAATATGCGTTATCAATATCAAAAACGC
>CAZWMN010000012.1:0-61976 GCA_964635075.1 uncultured Pirellulales bacterium
CATGTCTGGTGATACAAGTGTACCTACCGCCCATATTATTTGAACTCGATATTTGGTGTCATTCAGCGTTTCGATGTCGTTGGGAACCAAAAAGCTAATTGTATCAGAGAACCACATTCCCTGATGACCGCTATAAGACTGGTCTTTCCAATCACCAATAATAGCCTGTGATACGCGCGGCGTTCCATAGGAGTTGTTATAGTCGTCTGCGATGGGAGACGTATCCGAAATAGAAAAACTCCATTTCTGATATGTGGAACCGGGTAAGCCTCTCCACTGCGGCGGATTGAAATCAGACGCGAATGTACATCCGAACAAAAGCAAAAAGAGTAAAGTCCGGTATATCGTTTTCATTGTATCCTATCCCCTTTCCTTCGCAGAAAGACAATCCCCAAACCCAATAGCGCCGAAGTCGCCGGTTCGGGAATTACATGAACAAAATTCCAGGTGTCGGGGAAAATACTACCCGGATTCAGAAACTCAATTTCAAAATCCGTTCCGTTTTCCCATAAACCCTGAATACCAGAAATCTTGCCCGACGAATAGAGCCACTCCCAGTCTTCCTGACAATAGATAGTAACGTTGCTTGTCATACTGCCATAATGATAAATAGTGAGAAGGTTGAGGGTTCCGCCGGTGAGGACCGCCTTGGCGTTTTTGTACACCATCAAAGACTCTGTTGCGCCGCCGCTGAACAAAAGCGTACCGTTATCATTCAGGTGAATGTCATAGACACCACCAACATCCAATTCAAGCGGCAGAGAAGTAGAATATATCTCAAGGCGGCTGTTATCCCATGCATCAATGAGATTTGCGCCTCCACCGTTAACAATTAGTTTGTCACTATCTTCAAGACTGGGGCTACCACCATCATACTCGCCTGCTGTCAAGTAGCCATCCGCAGCTTCATCGGCATCTGAGAGTTTGGCCATAGAGGTGCAAACACAACACAGAACCATCAAAATACACGGCAATAATCTTCTCATCATCGAGTCTCCATTCTATTTTTTAACACCGTGTGCAGAGTTTTTGAGCCCTGCACACGGTATTTATTATACATTTTTGGTGTAATTAAGTCAAGTTTTCATTCTATCTGGATGGTTTCTGTCTGTAATCCAAGAAGGCTGTTCTTGACAGAATTCATGAATTCCTGCCACTCTTCGGCATTGATTTCCTGCTGAATATCCGGTTCCTGGTTCCAGATTTGTTCGAGAAACTCGATAGAATCCTGTAAATCGTCAATTTGCTCGGCAATGGATTTTTCCTCGACGACAGGCGGCTCCTGAACCGCAGCCTGGCCATCCACCGCGCTCTGCTCGGTGGCTGCCACCCAATTGGTTTCGGAAATCGGCTCGCTTGCGCTTGCCGCTGCTGTTGGGATGGTCGCACCAACACCTTCAGAAGATACGCTGCTGTCCATCAACATCTGCATGGCCTGCTGTTCCAGAATATCCGTCCGCCAGCAGGCAACCCAGAGCCAGTCATCTAAGAAGACAATCAAATCCGAAAGTCCCACGTGCAAGTCCTCATCTAAATCGCATATTGGATTAAACCGCAACTTATCATCTGCGTCAATGTATCCCGGTGCGTTAGGATCGCTGACATAATTGGGGTTATTCGGGTCACACAATGGATGGTTCGGGTCATACGTCAGCCATGCGACTGAAAACAATCTGAACTCGTTCAGGTTCACGAGGCCATCCGCATCGAAATCCCGGGCGTTATAGACATCCGCATTCGACAGGTAATCGTCATAACAGTCATAGACCTCATCCGCCCCAACATCAACACCGTCACCATATTGGCGCAACTCATTATCAAAATCAACCTGCAATTCATATCCCATAGCAGGGTCCGGATTGGCCTGGTCAATACAGACGGAATTGGCGGATAAGTGGTAATTGTTCGGGTCAGGCGTTCCGTTGGGGTCCACCGCATAAGCAAATCCCGGCTCGGCATTAAAGTTTGTTGTGCCGGGTTCGTTGCAGTCCTGAATGCAGCAGAAATTGGCGTGTAAATCTGCGTTTATTCCGGTCAATTGAGGACCGCCTTTATTGTTATAATAAACAATCGAATTTTGCAAATCCGGGTAATCTAAATTGTTCGGGTCGCCTGACGCATCGGCATCATCTTCAAAATAGACGCCCTGAGCTTTGTTATTGGCGATTGTAACATTGTAAATCTTCGGCTGATACGTCGGGCGATACAAACGAATACCCTGACGACCCTGTTCCGTCATATCGCTTTCTGACACAATTGAATTTCTGATCGTCGGCGTGGAATCAACACAATTAATTCCATATTCCCCATTTCGCAATATCCAGGAATTATCGATGGTTAAAGTATATCCTTCGCCTGTATGCTGAATGCCCGTAGTCCCATTACTGCGGATATTACACCACTGAACCGCCACATTACCATTTTCGGCATTTATGCCCAACTGAAAATTGTCCTTTACGACGCAATGCTCGACGGCAAAATCAACGCCTTCGCCAGAGATTGCACTTGCTAACGCCATTGTTATTGTAAAACCGCTCAAGAGCGTATCTTCACCCATTGTAACAACACTGTCCGCAATCGTTTCCTCGTCAATCAGGCCGGTCAGGGTGGTTACATATTTTTTGGGGCTTGCGACATCGCCTCCGCCGGTCGGGAATCCGCCGTAAAGGGAGATGCCGGGAATCGCCCGCAGGTCAAAGCTGTCGTTTTCGCTGTCGCCGGGGGAATAGACCCCTTGCGCCACATAAATATTTTGCACCTCGCCGCAGACGGCAGACCGTGCATACTCCAACGCTGACTGCAAATCTAAAAAGGCGTTGGGCCAGTCCAAGCCGTTGTTTGCGCCATTGACGGCGTTTTGGTCCACATACAGAACTTCAGGCGTCGGGATATAACAGCATACGCGGGTGTCTTTGGAGGCCGTGGCGATGACGCGGGTTTCTTCGTAAAGATTGTTGGGGTCGTTGGGGTCGGAGACCCAAATTGTACCCCACAATTCCGCCACATTATGCAGATACCCACCCGGTACGGCATTGTAATTGACGGTTACGGTAAGCTCCAGACAGTTTGCATCGCCGGGAGCAATATCCTCCAACTCCCAGCGGTAATAGTGTTCTTCCATATTGTAATTTTCGTCAAACACAAGCGGATCAATGCTGAGAATAAAATCGTAGTCAACCCCATCGGGCAACCAGTCAATCACAAACGGGTCTTTAATCGTCTGGCCGTAGGTGTTGTCAAAACAAATACTGTAAGTTATTGTTTGTTCAGGGCTTGTACATTGGCCGTCCGCAAGATTGTCGTCTTTGGTAAATTGAATTGCCGTCCCCACAGAGATATTATCAACCGTCCAGAGATTGCCTTCGTCATGGATAATCACATAACTGATAAGATTTCCGGATGGGGCGTCCACGCGAAGCGTACCGGGACCGAAGTCATTGTCATTAGTAAATCGGAGGTTGGCCAGCCCGATGTCGGAGTCGATCGCAATGTCGTTTGCATCATACGCTGTGAGCGTTAAATGAGTTGCACAACAGTAGCCAAGCTCGACAAACACAGTACCTGCATTTTCAAAGATAATCTTGCCGCCGGCGCCCGGCTGACTCGTCCAGGTGGTGACATAACCATACATCCAATAGTTGCCATCGCCCCATTGCTGGCCGGACGGCCATGAGGAAACATTGTATATTGCCCCTTCGGGTTTGGATGTGGGATCGAAAACGATCCAATCCTCTCCGCCGGGTGTGAGGGCCTCGAAGCGAACACCGGGATAAAACGATCCGATCGGTACCCCATCTTGTCCGAGGAACTCTTCAAAAGTCATGGTCATAACATTTGCAATCGCATGGGGACTGGTCAACAAAATTACCATCGCTGAAATGAAAAATACACAAGAAATGACGCTTCTTACCACCACTTTTTTCGTTTCCATTGTTTTCTCCTTGTCCTGAATTTGCCGTTAATATCCCTCCTTACGCAAGGCCTTAATCAGACGTCAGACCCCGAATAAGGAGCATCCGATTTCATTAAATATACGCATTTTATATCGAGCGGCAGGAAAAAAGATACAAGGGATACTGCCGCTCGCAATCCACTGAGGCTTGGCCAGCCCGTAGAGAAAACGAGAGCAGCACCCCCTGTATCTTTTCAGATACAACAACGGGGGCGCCGTCCTACGTTGACGCTTCTCTACGGAAATTCGGCCAATTTACAGTGGAAGCATCCTATCGTAAAACGACAAGAACTATTCAGATTATTACTATCATCATAGATAAAATGCCTGTGCGATGTCAAGAAAAATATTTTGCCGCGGACAATTTCAGGGATTCGCTTGACCTGACCTGAGCGGACGACCATAATATACTATTTTATGGATTTTCAGAATAAAATATGACGCAGCCGCAAAACAGCGACAAACCGTTCGGCTTTGCTCACGGCGAGTATATCTCCTCCGGCCAAAAACAGGTGGACTGGCTTTACCATAACCTCGAATGGATTATTACCGCCCTGGCCGGGACGCTGGTGTTTATCGTGTTTGTGATGCAGGTGTATCGTATCCCCACCGGCAGTATGGCCGAGACGCTGCGGGGGATGCACTTTCGGCTTCGCTGTCCGCAGTGCGGCTACCGGTATGATTATGACTTCCTTGGTTCACAGGTGTATCACGTGCCGGAAAATTACCTGCCCCAAAAGAATATTCCCGTGCTGCCGTTATCGCCGCGGTGTCCCAGTTGCGGCCATTATGAAAATACCGGCGTCGTTCTCGACGGGAAAATCTTCCCCGCCGTTGGGCGGTCTGTCAGCCGGGGGGATCAGATTTTTGTTCTCAAGTGTATCTATCAGTTTTTCGAGCCGAAGCGATGGGATGTGATTGTGTTTAAGAACCCCATCCAGCCGCAGATTAATTATATCAAACGGCTTATCGCGCTGCCCGGTGAGACGGTGGAGATTGTCGATGGAGATGTTTATATCGACGACAAAATCGTCCGCAAACCGCCCAAGGTGCAGGAAGAGTTATGGATGTGCGTCTATGACAACGATTATCAGCCTGCTCGTCCGCAGGAAAAGCGGTTTAACGGTCATTCCTGGAAACAGCCTTTCGAGGCCGAGGGAGCGCAAAGGTGGAATCTGAGTGCCGACGGTTCCACGGTGTTTTCACTGGATACGGGATTGGATAATACGCCGCGGTTTTTGCGGTATAACCCCGCCGTTGGCAATGATTTCCGCGCTGCCTACGCTTATGACGCCTCAAACTTTTATTTCGAAATGCCCGTATGCAGTGATTTAATGCTGCGGTACTATGTGAAAATGGCGGGCAAAAGCGCCGCCGGCGTCCGGCTGAGCAAATACGGTATTACATACGAAGGAATTATTCAGTCCGATGGCCGGATGGCGATTTACCGGCTGGAGAATGGTTCCGACAAAAAACCATTGGCCGAAGGCAAATGCGGACAAACGGATTTGTCCGGCGTTCAACTGCTGCGGTTTGCCAATGTGGATCATAAGCTGATGCTGGACTACGGAACCGGACGAATTGAGTATGACCTCGGTTTGGGCAAAGGCGATGCGGGGATGGATCGGCTGTCGCTTCCCGCAGCAGCTGTTGTGGGATATGGGAAACTCACGTTGCGGCATATCAAACTGATGCGGGATATTCATTATCGCGGCGCCGATGATGCACGGGTCAAACGGGCGTATGAAGGGAAACCGCTGCGGCTTGAAGCGGACGAATTTTTTGTCTGCGGCGACAACAGCCCCAACAGCTATGACGCCCGTATGTGGAAAGAACCAGCCAAGGCCAATCCGGGCAAACACTATCGCGATGGCGTGGTGCCGGGGGATTATCTGGTGGGGAAAGCCTTTTTTGTGCATTTTCCGGGCGGTTGGCGGTTTGAGCGGGAAAGCTGGCGGCAGATTCCGTATCTGGACGGCCCGCCCGAACCTGACGGAATGAAGATTATTTACGGCGGAAGATAAATTCTCACCTTTCGATTTGAAGAACAGATGAACGACGATATTCAACCATGGCAATCCCCGAATCCTGTTGAGCAGTCGGCGGGTTTTGAACCGCGGCGCAGCACCACACTCGAAGGTATTGTCAATACGCTCGAATGGCTGCTGGTGGCGCTGATTTTGGCTTTGGTGTTTCGCGCCTTTGCCGTCGAGGCCTTTCAGATTCCCACCGGCAGTATGGCCGAGACGCTCAAAGGGGCGCATTATTCGCTGCGTTGTACCCGGTGTGGATATGCTTACGAAGTCGGCGGGGATTCATCGCTGCTGAATCGTCCCCAGTGCCCGAGTTGTGGTTATTATCAGCCTTTTACTGCGGTCGGTCGCGTACAGAACGGCGATCGCATTTTTGTGCTGAAGTGTCTCTATCCCTTTTTTCTGCTGGAGCGGTGGGATGTGGTCGTGTTTAAGAACCCCACGGATCCGCGGCAGAATTACATTAAGCGGCTGATTGCTCTTCCCGGCGAAACGGTACAGATTATCGACGGAGACATTTACATCAACGGCCAGATTCAGCACAAACCCGCGAGGGTGCAGCGGGAACTTTGGATGTGCATTTATGATAATGACTATCAGCCGTTTGGCGCTTCCGGTCTTGTCAGCCAGGCCGCCAAAACCGACCCGGAAAATCGTCCCTGGCGGCAGCCCTTTGAGAATGAGCCGAACAGCCGATGGAACTATTGCGCTGAAGGTCCGACGGTATTCGGTCTCGATGAGCCGACCGGACAAACACACACGTTGGTTTATAATGCTTCTGTGGGCAATGACTTTCACGCCGCATACGCGTACAACAACGACCGAATGCGACAGGCCGAGCCGATTTGCGATGATTTAATGATGCGATTTTTTGTGCAGGCTGGTGAGCCTGGCGGCTTTGTAGGCGTTTCGCTCGAAAAAGACGACGCGCATTATATCGCCAGGGCAAAATTTGGCGAGACGTTGATTATCGAGAAACGGCAAAACAACGTCGTGATGGAACTGGCGCAGATGCCGATGAAACAGGGAAGGGAAAAGGAGCCGATTTATTTTGAGTTTGCCAATGTGGATCATCGGCTGGTTTTTCGGTTTGGCGATTACAAGCTCAGTTTTGATGTTCCCGTACGCGAATCGACCCGGCAGAACCAACATCAGCCGGCGGTAAAAATTCTGGGTTCGGGGCGAATGTGCCTGCGTCACATCGCTTTGTACAGGGATTTGTATTATGTTTCGGACGGAAATCTGCGTGCCACGGCACAGAAGCCGTTTACGCTGGGCAGGGATGAATTTTTTGTCTGTGGGGACAACAGTCCCAACAGTCTGGACGGCAGACTCTGGTCGATTCCCGGCAAAGACCGGATGGGCCGACCGTTTTATCGCGAAGGCGTCGTGCCGATGGATTATATGATGGGTAAGGCTTTTTTTGTTTATTGGTCCGACCCTTTTAGTCCCGCGGCGGATAGATTGCCGGTCATTCCGAATATCGACCGACTGAAAACCATCATCGGCGGTTCGGAGGAAGTGTACTGAATTGAAGGCCGAGGGGACGATTTCCCTGCGCAAAAACTTCTACAGCGCAGGGGGGTCGAAATCGCACGTAAAAATCTCACGGTCGATTTTCCCGACGACAATGCGGTTGTCGTTGCAAATAAAATCGAGAATGGTATCGAGTTGTCGGCCGACAAACGTGCCGTCGTTGGCCACAACCGCCAGGCCCACCACGGCGATACGATGGCTGTCTTGTGCGGCCACTTCCGCCGCCGAGACGTTAAATCGGCTTTGCAGCCGTTCAATCAGACTTTTGACAATCCGCCGTTTGTCTTTCAGTGAGCCGATTCCCGGCATGGGAATTTGAATAATCAGCGTTCCAACCGTCATAATTTGAGTCCGTCGTCGTTTATTTCCGATGATTATAATATCGCCTGACGACCTGTTTGCACTATTTTTTTCCGATTGTCGGCTGGGTTGGGGGTCGTCCGGACAGGCGGCATATTGTAATTTTAACCAGTTCGGCTATAAAGGTACGCCGGATGAAAAATACGCTGAATTCTGTTTTGCGTTACCTGGCCTCGGACAGCCTGCGCGGACGCCTTGCGCGAAGCGGCGTTTTTCTGACTGCCGGCACGGGTATTGAACGCGGACTGCGGCTGGTTCGACAGATGGTCTTAGCCAAGCTGGTGGTTCCCGAACAATTGGGACTCGTGGCCATTTGTACAGCCGTGCTGGCGATGTTTGAAGCGGCCGGCGAGGTGGGGATTCGTTTTTCGGTCATCCAAAACAAAATCGGCGATCAATACGGCTATTTGAACGCCGCCTGGTGGTTTCAGACCCTTCGCGGCGTTGTATTGACGGTTTTAGGCGTTGCCGCCGCCGGCTGGATTGCGCGTTTTTATGAAGAACCGGCGTTGACAAATGTCTTGAGGGTGGCCTTTCTGGCCGTGATATTCAATGCGCTGGTCAGTCCCGGCTCGCATGTCCTCGAAAAACGCCTCCATTTCGGGAAATATGTCGTCCTCACGCAAGGCAGTCTTCTGGCCGGAACAGTGCTGACGATTGTGCTGGCATTTCTGTTTCGCAATGTCTGGGCGGTCATCATCGGTTTTTCGGCCGAGGGAGTGATTCGGTTTATCCTTTCCTTTATTATCTGTCCTTTTGTACCGGGCTTTCATATTGATCGCCGGGCAATAAAAGAGCTATCCGTTTTTGCGCGGGGAATGTTCGGAATGCCGATTTTAACGCTGATAGCCTTTCAGGCCGACGTGTTTGTGCTGGGCAAAATGATTTCGCTGTATCAGGTGGGATTGTATTACCTGGCGTTTCAGTTGGCGCGAATCCCGCGGGATTTGGCGTTTCAGATTGCGGGCAAACTTTTGCTTCCGGTCTTTGCGATGAAACAGGATGATAAGGAATCCCTGCGGCGGGGACTGTGTCAGGCCACGCGATGGGTCACGCTGGCCGTCGGGCCGTTAATCGGATTTTTTGTGTCCTGTGCCGTGGCGATCCTCGTGGTGTTTTATACGCCGGCCTATGCCGAGGTAACCATCGCGTTTATGCTGATGGTCCTGACAGCCTTCTTGCGGGTCCAGGGCGTCATTCTGAGTAATATGTATTTCGCCATTCATCAATTGAATCAGCAGCGGCTTTTTGTCCTGCTGCGTGTCATAGTAATGGGAGTGTTGTTGATTCCGCTGATTCGGGAAATGGGATTTAACGGTGCGGCTCTGGCCGTCCTGGCCGGCGAACTGAGCGGTTTTATATTCCAGGTCATAACGTTGAATCGGCGGATTCAGCTTTCATCCCGGCAGTACGTTGAAAGTACAATGCCGGGGATTGTGCTGGGACTGGGGGGTGCCGTCCTCTGCTGGTATTGGATGATATTTCGCGGCCTTGAAATATCCGTCTGGGAAATTTTAGGAGTCGGATTATTTGTCATGGCGATGGGTTATGTTGCCGGTAGCGTCTGGCAGTTCAAACAGCTTAAGCAGTTGCTTCAGCATGGCCTGAACACACCTTCTCAGGCATCCGGCAATGACCCAATGAACGAAGAAAGGATCATATGAAAATTTTGATTACCGGCGGGGCAGGATTTATCGGGTCACATCTGGCCGAGTATTTGTTGCGGCAGGGTCATTCGGTTGCTGCGATGGACAATCTCAGTACCGGCAGTTTGGACAACATCCGGCCGTTGCTCTCCAATCCCAACTTCCGTTTTGTGCAGGACGACGTCCGAAACGCCCAGACCATGCATCCGCTGATGGCTGAGTGCGACAGCGTCTATCATTTGGCCGCAGCGGTCGGTGTTCGGCTTATCGTTGAACAACCCGTTCATACCATTGAGACCAACATTCACGGCACGGAGGTGGTTCTCTCGGTCGCCGCCAAATTTCAAAAAAAGGTACTGGTCGCCTCCACCAGCGAAGTCTATGGTAAAAGCGAGGCTATTCCCTTTCACGAAGACGACGACACCGTCCTGGGCAGTACTCGTTTCAGTCGATGGTCGTATGCGTGCAGCAAGGCCATTGATGAATTTTTGGCTCTGGCTTATCACCAGCAGTTTGGGCTGGAGGTTGTGATTGTCCGCCTGTTTAATACCATAGGTCCCCGGCAGACGGGGCAATACGGAATGGTGGTGCCGCGATTTGTCGAAAAGGCCCTCAGGAATGAGCCGATAGAGATTTACGGCACAGGACAGCAGACCCGTTGTTTTTGTTGTGTGCTGGATGTGGTGCGGGCCTTGGCGGCTTTGATGGCTTGTCCAGCCGCCGTAGGCAGAGTATATAATCTTGGCTCCGACAGGGAGATTACCGTAGTTCGGCTTGCCGATACAATTATTCGTCTGACCCAAAGCGAGAGCAAAAAGACTTTTTTGTCTTATGAGCAGGCCTACGGCAGGCCGTTTGATGATATGCAAAGGCGGGTTCCATCGCTGGAAAGAATTCGACAAGCAATCGGTTTTGAGCCGAAATACAGCCTCGAAGAGACGCTGGGCCTTGTAATTAAGGAGATTCAGGGTCGCCTTGGAAACTCACACTAATTCCGGATGATGCCGCTTGCAATTTTACGTCCCAGACGGTACAGTACGCACTTTATGGCGGTTTTTGGAGAGGTGGCCGAGAGGCTGAAGGCAACGGTTTGCTAAACCGTCGTACGGGTATAAACCCGTACCCCGGGTTCGAATCCCGGCCTCTCCGTTTTTTCCTTTCCTGGTAATCCAGTTTTGCTTATTTTGCCGGGATTTTCAATCGCATTCCGGGGCGAAGCTGCGACGCATTTTGCAGTACATCGGAATTGGCCTCTAAAATTTTCTGCCAGTTGTCGGCGGTTTCATAGTACAAACTGGATATGGAGCTAAGGCTCTGTCCCCCCTGGACGATGTGGATTTGCTCTGTTGCCGGCGCCGTCGCGGGTTGAGTGGGTACGACGGCTTTTTGGTTTTGCCCTGAGGGCTTCGAAGTAATCTGTTTTTCAGTCGGCGCAGGTCGCCAGACCGGTTCGGAAATGACCGGTTCGTTGGCCAGTTGCTTTTGCCGACGCTCCTGCAGCGTGTCGGAAAACAGGGCAAACAGAATCCAGCCGGCAAAAACAAGCCCGACCCCGATAAATATTCCTGTCCTGACGTCGTTTCTCATACCGCTTTTATTTGCCTATCGTTTTTTTACTCCAGACCGTTTAGAAACGGTCTTTTTCGATGCAGCCATTTGACGGTTTCCATCGCCCACAGTGGGAATGAAGAAAGCGCAAGGACCATTATCCATTCTATCCAGTTCAGCGTCTCCGTCTTGAATATTTTTTGCAGTGGCCCAACGGAGACCACCGCAAGCTGCAGCATCAGGGAAATCAGAAATGCCGCGATAATCTGCGGATTGGTAAAAAAGCCGATCCGCCAGAGCGACTGGGTCATACTTCTACAGTTGAGCGAATGGAAAAGCTGGGAGCAGGACAGCACGAGAAACGCCGCTGTCATCGCTTTGCTGTTGCCGTCCTTCTCAATAAACAGCACATAATAAAACGCCGATAAACAGCAAAACGCGATAAAGGCGCCCTGAATCAAAAGCAGACCGGCCCGACTTTTGGTAATCAGCGGCTGATGGGTTTTTCGCGGAGGTCTTCGCATAATCATCGCTTCTATCGGCTCAACGCCCAGCGCAAGGGCCGGCAGACCATCGGTCACCAGGTTAACCCACAGAATCTGGATGGGCAGCAGCGGCGCAGGCCATCCGAGAATTGAAGCGGTAAACATCACCAGAATCTCGCCGGTATTGCACGACAGCAGGTAGTGAATGAATTTCTGGATATTGTCATAAATCCCCCGGCCTTCACGCACCGCCGCCACGATGGAAGTAAAGTTATCGTCGGTAATGACCATGTCCGAGACTTCCTTGGTGACATCGGTACCGGTGATACCCATCGCCACGCCGATGTTGGCTTCCTTGACCGCCGGAGCATCGTTGACGCCGTCGCCGGTCATCGCCGCCACGTCGCCGTGTTTGCGCCAGGCCTTGACGATTCGGAGTTTGTGTTCGGGCGAAACCCGCGCATATACGGCGATATGTTCCACCTCGGCTTCGAGTTGCTCCTGCGACATTCGATCCAGTTCTTCGCCTGTCACCGCCAGCGACTGCTCCGTAAAGAATCCCAGTTCCCGCGCGACGGCAGCGGCGGTATTCTTATGGTCGCCGGTAATCATCACCGTTTTGATGCCGGCTTGGCTGCATTCAGCCACTGCTGCCTTGACTTCCTGACGCGGCGGGTCAATCATTCCAAACAATCCAACCCATGTCAATTCCCGCTCGATGGTCTGAGCGTTGTAATTTGACGGTGTGTTTTCAAATGCGCGAAACGCTACCGCCAGCGCCCGCAGCGAGCGGTCGGTCAGTTGATTATTCACTGCCAGAAGATGCTCCCGGTGACCAGCCTCAAGCCCAACGACCCTTCCGTTTTCTTCAATGGAGGTGCACTTGGACAAAAGTACGTCGGGCGCTCCTTTGACATAAGCCGTAATTTTGGCCTCGGCTCTGCGAACTACGGTCATACACTTGCGGTCCGAATCAAACGGAAGTTCTTCTACAAACGGATATAATTTTTCCTGCTGTTCTTTCCAGAGATTCATTTTCGCCCCGGCCGTCAGCAACGCTCCTTCCGTCGGGTCGCCGAGAATGACATAGCGGCCGTCTTTCCCTATCAATTGTGCACCGTTGCACAGAACCCCGCACAACAGCGTCTTCTTCAGCCCCGGCCAGGAGTCAGGATTGACCGCCGCACGGTTGAGCCGGAAATCGCCGCTGGGCTGGTATCCAATGCCGGTCACGTCAAATAATTTATCGTCCGTAAAAACTGCCTGCACGGTCATTTCATTGCGGGTCAGCGTGCCGGTCTTGTCGCTGCAAATGACGGTTGCACAGCCCAGCGTCTCCACCGCCGGCAATTTGCGGATGAGGACGTGACGTTTGAGCATCCGCTGCATTCCCAGCGCCAAAGCCACCGTTACCACCGCGGGCAGTCCTTCCGGGATGGCCGCCACCGCCAGGCTTACCGAGGTCAGGAATACGTCGATGATTTTCCCGCCCCGCAAAAGATTCAACACAAAGATAATACCCACCAGAACGAAACAGACATAGACAATCCATTTGCCGAATTCTTCCAGCCTTTGCTGCAGGGGAGTGGTGTCCTTTTCGATGGCTTGCAGCATACCGGCGATGTTGCCCAGTTCGGTCTGGCGGCCCGTCTGACAGATAATCGCCCTGGCTTTGCCGGAAACGACAGAGGTACCCAAAAATACCATATTAACCCTGTCGGCAAGGGGACAATCTTCTTTTTGCAGCGGCGCGGCGATTTTAGCGACCGGTTCCGACTCGCCGGTGAGACTGGCTTCCTGCGTGCAGAAATTGGAGGTTATCCAGACCAGACGGCTGTCGGCGGGGATACGGTCTCCGGCTTCCAGTTCCACCAAATCCCCCGGCACAAGGTCGGCTGAGGCGACGCTTTGATGTTGCCCGCCGCGAATCACCCGTGATAGGGGTGAGGATAATTTTTTCAGCGCCGCCATGGATTTTTCCGCCCGATATTCCTGGACAAATCCCAGCACTGCGTTTAACACGATAATCGCCAGAATCGCCCCCGTATCGACCCATTCGCCCAGAAATCCGGACACCAGCGCCGCCGCCGCCAGTACCCAGACGATGAATTCCTGAAACTGCGAGAGGAAAATTGATAGCGGCGTACGGCCTTTTTTTTCCGGCAACTGGTTGGGACCGTATTGTTGCAGATGCTTCTGATATTGTTCCTCGGTCAACCCCTGTTGCAGGTTGGTTTGCAGTTCTTCCGCAATCTGTTCAACGCTTAAAGTCCAGAATGGTTTCATCTTGTTTTCCCTGAAAAAACATATTTTTTTAACGATTACAGTGTGGCCGAAACCATAGAAAATTTCAATAAAAAAGCCGGGAAGTTATCCGCGCTTCCCGGCTTGAGGTTGTGTCTCTGAAAGGATTACTTGTTCGATGCGGTTTTTTTACCTCCGCCCAGAAGCAGAATGGGCGCGGCGATGGCGATGGATGAATAGGTGCCGATAAAGATGCCAAACAACATCGCGAAGTTAAATCCGCGGAATCCCGACCCTCCCCAGACGTACATAATAAAAATCGCAATGAAGGTTGATACCGACGTTAACAGCGTGCGCGACAGGGTCTGGTTGATACTGTCGTTGATGATCTTGGGCGTCGGCAGCGCCTCTTTGCCGCGGTTTTCGCGGATGCGGTCAAAGATCACGACCGTATCGTTCATCGAATAACCAACCAAAGTTAGAAGCGCGGCGATCATATCAGGATTGATTTTAAAGTCTTCGATCAGCAACGCTCGTCCCAATGCGGTATTGGCGATATAGGTACATCCCACTACTACGCCGAGGGTAACCACTACGTCATGTACCAGGGCAACGACGGTGGCTACGCCGTAGCGAGCCGTTCCAAACCTGAACCAGATATAAGCAACGATACCGAGAATCGACAAAACGATCGACAGCAAAGCACGGGTTTTTTGCTCATTGCCGATGGACGGATCAATCTGGGTAACCTGCGAAAGGGTGCTGGACAAAGTTCCTGCCGCGACCAGTTTACTCTTTTCGTTTTCAATGAAATTATTCCATTCTGTTTCGCCCAATTCACGATAACCGGCCTCCGGGTGTAAACTCACATAGACAAACTGACTGACTTTATCATGGTTGTTCATTGCCGCCAGATTGTCGCTGAGCAGTTCATAGCGATACCACTTGAGATTCTGCAAATCGGGTTTAAAGCGAATTCCCCGGATACGATTCTGCAAATCTTCTGCGGTTGTTTCCTGGCCGAGTTTGCAGACGATTTTGATGCCGCCCAGGAATTCAGCCAGTTCGCCGGTCGTGTCGTTGATTTTTTCCGCCGATACGATTTCCGGCTTGAGATTTTTCTGCACCGCCAGGTAATCGCCAAAGGCCTTGCGAACGGCGTCGGTAACGATTTCATTCACCTGCGGTTCCGACACGATTCCATCCTGTCCGACGACGGCTAAGACAACTTGTTTAACCATCGATACGTTGACGCGGGAGGTGGAAATCTCAAAGGTCTGTGCATCTTTGGCGACAATATTCAACTTGGACAAAACAAACGCAGCATCCTCTTCGTCTTTATGGATTTTCTCCGTCAGAGTCTGTAGAGTTTGGCCGGGCTGGTTGAATTTAATCGTAATTGAGGTCCGGTTGGTTTCGGTGGTGATGATTTCATATTGCAGACCGGATTGCCCAATGCTATTGACCCTTGCCGCCGCCAAAGCGCTGTTGCCGATGGATTTAGCATAATCCTGGAATTTTTTCTCAACCGCACCCCGGTCAAACCCCGTACTTTCCTTCAAATCAATCTGGACGCTGGTTCCGCCGGTAAATTCAATATCGTATTTACTATTTGTTGTTTCGTCGCGGGTGAAGAAAACAACCATGCCTCCGACAATTAAGGCGCCGGAGAAAGTCAGGAATATCGGCCGCAGTTTCATCCAGTCGATGTTAATATTCTGGAAAAGTCCCATCATAGTGAGATGGTCGGTAAGGATCTTCTTGCGGACCAGGAAATCAAAAATCAGCCGCGTGACAAAGATGGATGTGAACATACTTCCTGCGATACCGATCATCAGCGTCAAAGCAAAACCTTTGATTTCTTCGCTGGCGACCATGTACAGAATCGCGGCGGTAAAGAATACTACCAGGTTTGAGTCAAAGATGGTGCGAAAGGCCCGCGTGTAGCCGTTGGCGATGGCGGACCGCAACGATGATCCCCGTTGCAGTTCTTCCCGGATACGTTCGAAAATCAGCACGTTGGCGTCTAAGCTCATACCGAAGGTCAGCACCATACCGGCGATGCCGCCCATGGTAAACGTTGCCCGCAGGAGCGACATAATCGCCAGCAGAAACAATACGTTAAGGACCATCGCAATATCCGCGATAGCTCCGCCCAGAAGATAATAGGAAAACATAAACGCCGATACGGCAATCAATGCTGCCTTACCGGAAAAGATGCCCCTTGTCCGGTTATCGGCGCCGACAGTCGGCCCGATAGTTTTTTCGGAAATGGGAAGCTCCGACAACCGGGCCGGGAATGACCCGGCGTTGAGTTTATTGACCATATCTCCCACTTCCGTTTCGGAGAACCGGCCGGTAATAACGCCTGAAGAACTGATGGCGCTCTGAATATTCGGAGCTGAAATCGCGGTGTTGTCCAGCAGAATGCACAGCGGCTTTCCAATATTGGCGCTGGTGAGCTTATAAAACAAATTCGCGGCAATTTCGTCAAACGTAAATCCGATAGCTCGCCGGCCTTCCTGGTCTGCCGTCGGATAGGCTCGTTTCAGTTTCCACGCTTTGGCCGCACGGGTCATTTTTTCGTTGTCCTGATTGCTGGCCAGGATGTAAAGTTTGTCGCCAAATCGTCCCGTGATGCCGCCGTGCCACGTCGCCGGGTCTTCCACTTCGCGCCAGACATATCGGCTGTCCGATGCGCCCTTAGGGCCTTTAGCCGCCAGCGCAGCCACATAGGCTGTCGCATCGACTTCACCCGACCCCGGCAAAATACGGAATTCCAGCACGCCGGAGCCCTTGAGCATTCGTTTGAGGTCTTCCGGGTCGTCTAATCTGCCGCCGACTTTGGCATAAGTGTCGTAGGATGAAACCACCGCATCGATTTGGTTTGCACGCGACGGAAATTTTTCCTTCATCGATTTGAGCATCTCAGCCCGCTGCGCCGATTGGGACGGCATTTCCAGCACCTGCCGCAGCGTATCGATATTCAGATTGATATTGGCCAGCTCAGCCACCGCTTTGTTCCACTTGGTGTTGAGGCCTTTTTCCGGGTCGGCGATTTCATTCATCACCGCCGCCCACTGGCCGTACGCCGGCAGGTATTCTTCGACAACCGGTACAATCGCTTCGCTCTTGCCCTTGGATTTGTCGGCGAGATTGGCTTTAACGAACTCTTCAATTTGTTTTTTCTGCTGGTCTTTAGGCAATTTATTCCACGCCGCGGCACTGGAGGCCAGACCTTCTGTTTTCAGTCCCAGCTCCGAGGCCTGTTGTTTGAGCTTATCCATCGCAGCCGTCAGCTCGTCCCGCACTTTTTGTTTTTGAGCGCGCAGGTCGTAAGCCTCGGTCAGATGGTCAATGATAGCCTTGCGTTCGGGCGAGTCTTTGCAGAACTCCGCCAGAATCGCCTGCCGCTGTGCAGGCTCCAGGGATAAGGCCCGTTTGATTTGCAGCAGATTGACGTTCGCGGATTCCAGCTTCAGCAGGACCTCTTCGTATGCCTCGCGTTTTTTGCGGGTGTCGAGGCTGGCCACCGGCAGTTGAATCTCAATTCGCGTATCACCCTGCGGGCGCATGATGATATTGGCCACGTGCGTGGGGTCGATGCGTTTGAGCAGAATCGGGATCATATTCTTGGCCAGATCTCGGCGGTCAGCCGGGGCCAGATCGCTGGCATCAATCTCGTAAATAAGACTGGTCCCACCCGCAAGGTCCAGACCCTGTTTGAGTTTTTCCGACGGCGGATACACGTATATCACCGAGACAACGATCAAAAACGCTATCAGCAATGCCTTCCACCGCAAGTCTCTGTACATAGTCGATTTCCTGAAAAAACGTTGAATGCCTGATAATTCTTCCGTTTTATTGATTTTTCTTTTCGTCGCTCAACACCGTTGCGATGGCCGAGAGGGCAACGCGGATTTTGGTATTATTGGCCTCATCGACCTTCAGTACGATTTCGTCGTCGCGGACGTCCAGTACGGTGCCTAAGATGCCGCCGATCGTGCGGACGCGGTCGTTTTTCTTCAGCCCAGCCACCATTTTCTGATGTTCCTGCTGCCGTTTGCGCGGCGTGCGAAACAGCATAAAATACATCAGCACAAACAACAGGACTATCAGCATCACCTGGGACCACATTGCGTTTTTCGCATTGGGGTTGGGTGTTGGGGCAGTGGTCGTGCCTGAGGCACCGCCGGGGGCCTGTGTGGTGGTTGTGGTTTCCGCCTTCGGTTTGGCCGATTCGCTGGCAACGACGGTTCCTTCGGCGCCGGCCGGGGCCTGTGCCTCGGCGATAAGCCAATAGCTATTCATAATTCTGTTCCTTCCTCTGATAAGACATTTGTTTTTTCGTCATAGTCCGTAATAAACTCTGCGGACCAGGCGGCGAAGAAGCCGTCTGTAATCCGTTGTCGAATTTCTTTCATCAGCCGCTGATAGTACGCGATATTATGCAGCGACACTAATATCGGCCCGAGCATTTCGCCGACGTTGAAAAAATGTCGAATCGCGCCTTTGCTGAAGTTTCGGCAGCCATAACACGAACATTCCGGCTCCATCGGCGACGTATCCCGCTGATAGACGTTGTTGCGAAGCCGAATCGGCCCGGACGCCGTAAACGCGAAGGCGTTTCTGCCGTTTCGCGTCGGCAGCACGCAATCAAACATATCAATTCCCATCCGCACCGCCGCGACAATATCCACCGGCATTCCCACGCCCATCAGATACCGCGGTTTATCGACCGGCAGCAGCGGAGCGGTGAATCCGACGGTTTCGAGCATCTGCTCAGGAGTTTCGCCAACGCTCAATCCGCCGAGGGCATAGCCGTCGAAATCCATCGCCGTCAATTGTCCGGCACAGTACTGTCGCAATGACAAGTCCAATCCGCCCTGCACAATGCCAAACAGCAGTTGTGCCGGATTGCTGTGGGCTTCTTTGCACTGTCCGGCCCAGCGAATCGTGCGTTGAACCGCTTTTTCGAGCCGCTGCGGGTCGCAGGGGTACGGCGTACACTCGTCAAAACACATAATAATATCGGCGCCGAGTTGGTTCTGCACCGCCGTGGCGACCCTGGCGTCGATGTACAGTTTCGCTCCGTCAACGTGACTGGCGAATTCCACGCCGTCGTCGCCGATGCGGTTAAGCGTACTGAGCGAAAAAACCTGAAAGCCTCCGCTGTCGGTCAGAATCGGCCCCGGCCAACTCATCAGCTTGTGCAGTCCGCCCAGTGCCGCGACGGTTTCCACACCCGGCCGAATCAGCAGATGATACGTATTGGCCAAAACAACCGAGGTTCCCGTCTCGGCCAAATGCGCCGGCGTAATGCCTTTGACCGCGCCGCGCGTCCCCACCGGCATAAACACCGGTGTCGCAACCATCCCGTGAGCGGTTTTCAGCTCACCCAGCCGAGCGGACGTCGCGTTGTCGGTTTTAAGCAGCTCAAACGATTTCATTTTGCTTCCGTCGGTCCTTCGACTCTTTCGACTTCGCTCAAGACGGGTCCGCTCAGGGCAGGTCGCACAAGTTTCGCACCGGGATAGTACCAGTCCAGAATTTGCCGACAGGTCCAGCCTTCGCGGGCCAGATATTCCGCTCCCGTCTGGCACAGTCCCACGCCGTGTCCAAAACCCCGCCCCTCGCGGAACACATACACAATCCCCTCGCGTTTCATTGAGAAGACCGCGCTTTTGAGTTTCATTCCGCTCGAATCCAGAGCCAGGCGAAAATCCTCGCCCCGCACAAAATCTTTTTTCCCATTACTGCCGACGATAGCGACGCCCGTCACTCGTCCGATGGCGCCGGTGCGAGAGATTTCCACAGCCGCGACTTTGCACAGTTTTTCCGCCAGCGACGGATATCGCTGAACCAGTTTCTGATGGATTTCCTCGATGGAATACTCCACCGGTCCCCAACTCCAGAATTCGGCTCTGGCGATTTTCTGACACCACGGACAGGCGGTCGCCCGCAGGGCCGCAAAGGACTCTCCGAACACCGCTTCGCTGTCTTCGGTGTAGCCTCCGCACGTGGAGCTGTAGTAGGCTGGGAAAATTTTCTGTTGTCCCTGTGCATTCGGGCAAACCAGGAACATCCCTTGCGTTTGTTCCACCGCTTTGCGTACCGTCGCCGTTTCGGCGGACAGGCCGCGATAGACCTGATTGGCCTGCGTCGCGGTGACGTCCCAGTCTCGATCTTTGCCGTATCGGTTTTTGGCGTACAGTGCGTAGGTTCTGGCCGCGATGCTCTGGGCCTGCAGCGCCTGGTCTTCCCAGTAGCTGTGCATTTCCGCCCCGACGACGCCTAACAAATAGGCTTCCATCGGCACGGCGTTGACCGCCTGCAGGCTATTCGGTTCGCTGAGTCTGAGAATTAAGTTGCCTCGGTATCCTTGGCCGTCGATGAAGAACACGAAAGGCTCCTGCGGTTCAAGCATTACCGGCCCATTCAGCGGCAATCCGCCAATATGGATTTTATTTTCTTTGACGAACACATCCACGGTTCTGGATGTATCCGGAAAGCGAGCCTGGACAGTATTATTTTCGTCGCGGATATGAAATCCGCCGGCAGCGCCGACTGTACACCCTGTTTTGTTGTAAAAGAGCAAGACCCGTATCCATCCGTCCGGCGGTTCGGCCATCCCGAATGTGGGCCGGATCGGTTCCCGCTTCGCACAGCCGCTCCACATCGCCGCACAAACGATAAACGCCCCCAGCACTCTTTTATCAAATACTGCGGGCCTGTGCAGAGTCAATACCAACGTACCAGTCCTTTTGTTGCCGTGTCCATATCGGCCTGAAGCGGCTAATCCAGTTTCCGAAGGCTCAGCCCGAAATGGGCCAGTTTTTCTTTGATTTCATTGAGGCTGGTTACGCCGAAATTTTTGCAGCCCAGCAGTTCCGCCTCGGTTTTGCCCACCAGCTCAAACAGGGTCTTGATGTCCAGTTTAACCATGGCCCGCCGCGCGCGAACCGACAGTTCCAGTTCATCCACCGATTTATTGAGAATTTCCGGGCCGGCTCCTTCGCCGAGTTCTTCGGAACCGAGCGCCGCAGCGGGGCCTTTGGTCTCCAGCGCCATTCCCAGGCGCAGTCCTTTGGAGTCGAGAATCTTTTTGATTTCCATCAGGGACGTTTCCCCGAAATTCTTATAGGACAGAAGTTCAGCCTCGGAGGTTTTCAGCAGATCGCCCAGCGTGATGAGATTCATTTTCCTGAGGCAATTTCGGCTGCGTACCGAAAGCTCAAAGTCGGAAATCGGGATTTCGAAGATTTTGCTCTGGCGGTCTTTGCGTTTTTCCCGCTCCTCGTCGTAAATCATCACCCGTGAGCTTTCGATGTCTTTTTTGAACAGAGCCGCCTTGGCGTGATTCGGATGCGATCGCAGCACCGCATTGACGCATTGCAGCGCCTTGTCGTATTCGCCGCGGTCCTCGTACAGCACCGCCAGGTTCAGCAGGGCGTTGACGTGCGGCGGAGCGATTTTAATCGCTTGTTTGTAATACTCGATGGCCAGTTCCTCGTCTCCGCGGAGATCGTTGGTGTAAGCCAGTTGGAACAGCGCCTGGACATGAGTGGGGTCGAGGTTGACCGCCGTTTCATATTGGGCGGCTGACTGTTCGTATTGGCCTTCGTTTTCGAGGATACGTCCGAGCTGATAATGGTATTCAGCGCTGACGTTTTCGAAGTTGGCGCAGGTTTTGAGTTCTTTTTTGGCCTGTGCAATCTGACCCGCCCGCCGGCAGGTTTCCACCTTTTCCATCGTTGCCGTCAGGACCTCGGCCTGACTTTTGGCCGCCTGGTCGAATTGGCTCAGCGCCTTGTCGTATTCGCCTTTGTCGCGGAGGATACATCCCAAAACCAGAAGTTTCTGAGCACAGTCTTTGGCTTTTTTCAGACAGGCCTCTGCCTGTTCCGGCTTGCCGCAAAGCCACAATGTGATGCCGCACGACAGGGCGTCGCCGCCTTCCTCGGCCTTTTGGCACAAGGCGTTTCTGCCTCGCTCGCTGCTGTTGGCAGCCGCAGCATACTTTTTAATCTGCTCAAACGGCGGCAGAGGCTGATTGAATAATTCCTTTTGAAGTTCTGTTGCGGATACCATATCAAGCGTGCTCCTGTTTTTATACCACTCTCGAATCAAATTATCCGCCAGGTCGCGGTGAATATCAAAAGGCGGGTCAATGACCCACCCTGCAATATTGTCTCCTATTATTTTTGACGGGATTTACAGGATTCACAGGATAATTTATTTACGCTAAAATCCTGTTTATCCTGTCAATCCTGTCTAATTTATTCCGTTAATCCTATCTTCTGGTTTACTCCCAAAAATCGGGCAGTGGGATATTATACGAAGCCTGAAATTCTTTGCAAATTTTTTTTACGTCCGCCCCGGCCTACTGCGGAACTGGAGGAGCAAAGAAACAAGGCAACCTCTAAAAATTGTTAAACTCCTGAAAAAAACAGGGGTGGCACGGTCAAGCCGACCTGTCGCGTCGTAGTCCCGATACGTCGGGACGAAGACGGAAGGCTTGGCCGGGGAAAAAACGAATTTTTAGAGGTTCCCACAATTTTTATGCCCCGCCAACACAAATTTTGCTACCATAACGCTGGAATTATATAAAATACACCTGAATTTAGATATGAAAAAACTTATTTCTTGGCTCGGTCTGGTTTGGGTAGCGGCGATGTGCCTGTTATGTATTGTCGGCGCCTTTCTCGGTGCCGAGAATGCGGGGGTATTTTTTAATACTGCACCGATGAAAATTGCGGGGGTGGGGTTGGCTGTTTTTCTGGCGGCGGGACTCTGTGCGGCTTTTTTACGTAGCCGTCCGATGGTGTTTTTAATTCAGTTAGGTTGCCTCTTCGTTCTGGTCAGCGGTCTTTGGGGCTCCGAAACGTCCCAATGGGGTCTGCATCTCGTCTTTGTCGGCTACATCCTGCTGACCATCGGCCTATTCGGGTACTTCGCACTCGAAGTAAAAAGGCAAATGGAAAAAGGCAAAAATGAATAACATCCTTTTCACTATGAACGAATGACTATTCACTATTCCATCGAAGGCAATCTGATTTACGTCGCGATGATAATGCTGGCGGTGGGGCTGGTATTATCCCTGCTTCGCAAAATCAAATGGCTTCCCGCCGTGGTCTTTGGCGCGTTTGTTATTTTACTGGCCGGATGGATTCGGCGATGGATTGCCGTTGGCCATCTGCCGATGCAGACGATGTTTGAGGTCTTTTTGACCTTGGCGATGGTACTCTTTCCCGTCGGCGCCATTTCGCGCAGACTGCCGGGTATTCGCCATCCGATGGATTATGTCGGCGACGTGATAATCGGTCTGATTATTTTATTCCCCGCCGGATTCGTCTTTTCCGACCGGCCGCAGGCCTTGCCGCCCATCCTGCAAAGTCCCTTGTTCGGCCCGCACGTGCTGGCATATATGCTGGCTTATGTCCTGATGGCCAAAGCAGCGATGTATGCAACAGCAGGACTTATACAAAAAAAATCAGTCGGGTGGCAGCCACCGAGACAGCCGCAGGCTGACGAGGTGGATGGTCGTATGTACGTTGAGCAATCCGCTTACCTTCTGGCCTGTCTGGGTTTTCCGCTGATGTGTCTGGGTCTGATGCTCGGCAGCGTCTGGGGCGTGTTTGCCTGGGGCGACTGGTGGAACTGGGACCCGAAGGAACTATGGTCGCTGGCCTGCGTGCTGATGTATGCGATTTATTTCCACTGGCGAGGTTATTTTGGCCAAAAATTTCTCCGTACCAATTGTCTCTTAGTTATCCTCGGCTTTGTTTTTATTCTCATTACGCTGCTATGGGTCAATTTCTCCCACTTTTTCCCCGGCCTGCATAACTACGTGGGATAAAAGCCACCTACAATTACCGCAAGAGAAATCCATCCTTGACATAGCCTCTTTTGGCAGGATAATGATTTTAGATTTTTCGAGATTACAACGACAGGCAAATAACAGGTGAAAATATCGTCAGTTAAAGGCACACGCGATTTTTATCCACCGCAGATGGCGGTGCGGAACTGGATTGCCGACGGCTGGAAGGCCGCGTCGCGACGCTGCGGCTTTGAGGAATTTGACGGGCCCATTTTCGAATATCTCCAGATGTATCAAATCAAAAGCGGCGACGAAATCGTTGAGCAGTTATTTCACCTGACCGACCGCGGCGGACGGGATTTGGCCATCCGCCCGGAAATCACGCCGACGCTGGCAAGGATGGTCAATCAGCAAATCAGCGCCCTGCCCCGGCCGATTAAATGGTTCTCCATCCCGCGTCTGTGTCGTGCCGAGAGACCCCAAAAGGGGCGTCTGCGGGAATTTTTCCAGTGGAACATCGATATCATCAGCGAAGAATCCATCGTCGCCGATGCCGAGGTGATTTTCTGCTCGCTCGATTATCTGCGTTCGACGGGCCTGACGCCAAAAGACGTTGTCGCCAAAATCTCCAGCCGAAAACTACTGGCGGCGCTGTTGAAAAATCTCGGCATTGCGGAGGATAAGCTGCCCGTGCTGTATCCGATTCTCGATAAAAAATCCAAAATCCCCGCCGAGGCGTTTGAGAAAATGCTCAAAAAAGAAATCCCCGACGCCGCGACGGTTAATACTGTCTTGAAGCTGATGGATTTGCACAGCACGGACAAAATCGCCTCATTAGTTAATCTTAATGAAGATGCCAAAATGGCTCTTGCCCAATTGCAGGAGTTGTTTAAGACGCTCGATGCGATGGGTATCGGCGATTATTGTCGTTTCGATATGAGTATTGTCCGGGGCCTTGCGTATTATACGGGGATGGTGTTTGAGATTCACGATGCGGTAGGCGATTTACGTGCCGTGTGCGGCGGCGGACGCTATGACAACCTGCTCAAAGATTTCGGCGGCCCTGCGATGACGGCGGTCGGAATGGGGATGGGCGACTGCGTGCTGGAAATCCTGCTGCGCGAAAGAGGAATCTTGAAAGACGATACGCTGCCGACCAAGACGCTGGATTATTTCATCGCTGTCGCCGATACGACTCTTGCTCTCAAAGCCGTTGAATTGGCCGCACAAATCCGTCTGGCTGGTTTTTCGTGCGAATTTCCGTACAAAACCGCCGCTCTGGGAAAACAGCTTAAACAGGCTTCCACCTTTAACGCCCGTAAAACGATTATTCTCGGGCAGGAATTAACCTCCGCCAATCAATTGGCCGTCAAGGATATGGCGAGCGGCCAACAAACCGCTGTGGATGAATCGCAATTTCTTGCGGACCTGCAAAAAATGCCTGATGGGGCGGACGATACGCACAAAAAAGGATAATGCGTATGAGAACTCCGGCCAATTTTTATGAGCAGGCTTTTAACGCCTGGCTGCAAGAAATGAACATACCGTGCCATGTGATGGACCAGACCCGCAGGCGGGAATTTTCCCGCGACAAGATTAAAAGTTTTGATTTCGCGATTTGTCCCATCGGGGGAAAGCTGACTCTCATCGACGTAAAGGGCAGATTATTTCGCGGACAAAGTCTTGCGGGGCTCAAGGGTCTGCAATGCTGGGTCACCCGTGAAGACGTCCGCGGCCTGGAAGAATGGCGTGACGTTGTTGCCGCCAAACAGCCCGCCGACGCGGCGTTTGTTTTTGCCTATCGGCTGACCCAGGTGGACGTGGAAACCGACGGCCTGCCGGCGTTTGAGTTTGAGGGGGCAAAATATGTATTTTTTATCGTCCGGCTGGAAGAATATCAGCGGCTTATGAAACGGCGCAGTCCGCGCTGGCGAACGGTTGATTTACCCGCGGCGGATTTTCGCCGGCTGGTGATTCCAATGGACGAGTGGCTCGAAAAACTCAGGAACGAGGTTGTGAATGAATAAGACGATCGCGGCCTCGGCACAAATCGCTTTGGCCGGCGATTTTTTGCAGCGACCCGAAATTGATAAACTGATTCAGCAAAGCCAAACGGCGTTGGATGATTTGCTGTATTGGGCCAACGAAATACGAAAAAAGTTCTTCGGCAACAAAATCCAAATCTGTTCCATCGTTCCCGGCAGACTCGGCGGCTGCGACCAGGACTGTGCCTTTTGCGCCCAGTCCGTCCGGTACAACACACATATCGACAAAAAGCCGAAGGTGTTAAGCGATGAAGAAATTCTCGCCGCCGCCCGCCAGGCCAAAGAAAAAGGTGTCGGGCATTTCGGTATCGTTTATAGCGGCAAGACCGTCAGCGAAAAAGAAATCGGCCGGCTCGAACGGCTGATTGAGCAGATTACAAATGAGGTTGGTATTTCCGTCTGCGGCGGTTTCGGCATTTTGAATGAGTCCCAACTTAAACGGCTGGCTCAGGCGGGGATGAAACGCTACAACCACAATCTCGAAACCTCCCGCAGTCATTTTGGAAAAATCGTCACTACCCACGGCTACGACAATCGTATTAACACTATCAAAGCCTCCGTCAATGCCGGTCTGGGCGTCTGTGCCGGCGGTCTTTTCGGCATCGGCGAAACCGAGTCCGACCGTATGGATATGGCTTTGCTAATCCGCGACCTCGGCGTCGATATGGCCCCCTTGAATTTTCTGCATCCGATTCCGGGTACGCCGATGGGCGACCAGACGCCGCTTGCGCCGCGGGAGATTTTGCGCATTATTGCCCTCTATCGTTTTATTCTGCCGCGGACGAGTTTAAAAGTCGCCGGCGGCCGCGTCCTCAATCTGCGCGATATGCAAAGCTGGATTTTTTACGCCGGCTGCACCAGCATTATCAGCGGCAATTACCTGACCACCGCCGGCCGCGCCGTCGAAGACGATATGCGTATGCTTTGCGATTTAGGTCTTGGGGCCGTATAATCCAAAAAAGGAACGACGCTTATGACGTGTCGAACCACCGAATACAAAGCAGCCGGATTGATTTTAGGGTTGCTGTTTTCCGTTTTGGCTGCAGCTGACGAATCGGCTGAATCGCGTGTAGTTCAAAACCTAAATAGCGGCTGGAAATTTTACAAAGGCGACGCCAAGGCCGCGTACAAGCCGGACTTTGACGACGGCGACTGGCGCAACGTCAATATCCCTCACGACTGGAGCATCGAAGGGCCGTATGGTCAGAAATGGGCCAGCGGGACAGGCTACCTTCCCGGCGGCGTCGGCTGGTATCGCAAAGCCTTTATTTCGCCTCCTTTACGAGCCGACCCCGTAAATTACAAGAGGCGCTACTAAATCACACCCAAATCGATGCCCGCCAAGGCCCATCAAAGATACGCAAGCAGCGCCCCGATTGGGGCACTGAACTTTGCGCTCTTTGACAAACAAACAAAACTTGGCGGTTTCGATTCGAGACGCTTAAAGTCCGTGGACTTTCAATAGTTATTCAATTCTTAGAATGTTATCATACCCAGATTCCCTTGTCAAACAAAATCGGGGAAATTTAATGCGATTGCCCTGCCGTAAGAGATGTCTATTGCTCCAGCCGGTACAAAACGGTACAATGCCTTTTTTCTGTGCCGACAAAAACGGCATAATCTTCAACAGCAATTATATAACTTGTTTTCGGTTTTTTGAATTGTGAAACCTAAAGAAAATGGGAAAGGATGTTCAATGAAAAGGAGCTTATTTATTTTAGCGGCCTTTTTTTCGGCGCTCTTCATCAATTTCATATTCGCCGCCGTCTCAGAAGAGGTGGATTATATGGCAATCCTGGTGGATGGTCATAAAATCGGCCATGCCGTTCACACCCGAAAGGTCGAAGGTACACAGGTGACCACCATCGACGATATGAATATACTGATTGGCAGAGGCCCCTCGGCGATTCAATACACCGGAAAAGAAGTCGGCGTTGAAACCACCGCCGGCAAACCTGTCGCCTTTGAATTCGTCCAGAATATCAGTGGAACGGAACAGACCCGCAAAGGAACCATTAACTCCGGCAAGGTAAAAATGACTGTTCAGAACGGTCCGACAACACAGGAATCCACCATTCCCTACCCTGACGGTGCGTTAATGGCCGAGGGAATGAGATTGCTGCAAATCAAAAAAGGGCTCCAGGAGGGACAAAAATACGAAGTCCTGATTTTCAGACCCGATATGGAGCAGGCCATCCCGGCTGGAATCGAAATCGGCAAAAAAAGCAAAATTGACCTGTTGGGCAGAATGCTGGAACTGAGCGAAGTGAAGGTGAGTATGCAGTTCGGCCAGCAGGCAATTGTTGTCGCCAGCTATGTGGACGAGAACTTCAAGGCCCTTAAGAGTATTGTTCCGATGATGGGAATGAATCTGGAGCTGGTGGCCTGTGAAAAGGATTTTGCCATGCAACAGGACGATATCGTGGATTTCCTCGACAAGCTCAGCGTTGCCTGCCCCATCGCAATCAGCAAATCCGATTTGGCCGGGCCGATTACTTATGAACTGGCTGCCACGACCAATAAACCACTTATTATTCCTGCGACTGATACACAGACAGTCAAAGAAATTGCGCCGGGACGTTTCGAGGTGACGGTTCATCCGATTGTACCGCAGGGGCCGGTGAAATATCCTTACGCCGGCAAGGACAAGGAGATTAAAAAAGCCCTCGAGCCGACCGAATATCTGCAAACCAAAGATGTAAAAATCGTGGATTTGGTTAAATACGCCGCCGCCAATCCTGATGATGCGGTCAAGGCTTCGCTGCAGATTGAAAATTTTGTGATGGGCTACATCACCAAAAAAGATTTTTCCGTCGGTTATGCCTCGGCGGCGGAGGTGGCGCGCAGCCGACAGGGGGATTGTACCGAACATGCTTTGCTGGCCGCGGCGATGTGCCGTGCAGCGGGAATTCCGTCGCGGGTGGTCTGCGGGGTGGTGTATTCCACCGCCGTCGGCGAAAAGAAAAACATCTTCGGTGCCCACATGTGGGCTGAAATTTTCCTCGGCGACAAATGGTTCCCGATTGACCCGACGCGGGCGCCCAACGGCTTTTCGGCAGGACACATCACCCTGGCCCGCGGCGACGGCGAACCCACGAATTTTTTCTCATTAGTCAACACGCTGGGGTGCTTCAAGATCGAGAAAGTGATTCTGCCGCTAAAACCCGCCGCGGCATTAGCGCCGGCATCCGCCAAATAAAGCCGGTGTTTTAGAGTTGTTTTTTGAAACGCGACACCAACTGATGCGCCAGTCGTGTGGGCTCCGGAAGACGATAACGAGTACAGCAGGACAGGACAATTTCAACCGCCTCAAGATGTGTAATTTTATGACCCGGTGAGACAAACAGCGGTTTGACGTTTCTGCGGGTTCGCACCACAAAACCGATTTTTTCGCCCTTGTCCAGCAACGGTACAAAAGCTCCTTTTTGCCGCGGCAAATCTCCATATTCTCCGATAAGTCTGCTTTTGGCGCAGCCGATGGTCGGCAGACTCAGAAACAATCCCAGATGACTGGCCAGTCCCAGCCTTCGCGGATGGGCGATACCCTGCCCATCGACCAGCACCACATCCGGAATCGTTCGCAGTTTTCGCATCGCTTCCAGACAGGCCGGGGCTTCCCGAAATGACAACAACCCCGGCACATAAGGAAATTGCACATCCAGTATCGCTTCGGCAGTTTCCACCAATCGAAAGTCCGGCGCTTCCAGCGCTACCGCTGCGGCGATGATTTTCTTTTTATCATCGCTGAATGCACAATCCAGTCCGGCGATGAGCCGCGGTTTTTTTTTCAGCGGCGTCAATTTCACACGCCGGCTCAATTGCTTTTGCAGATTAACCGCCTGGCCGGCGGTCAAATTCCATAAATGTAAGTCTTGTATGCGCATCGTCTTGCAAAAAATCCATCGCAAAATCTATTGTACTTTATAGACCGTTCGGGGTAGAATGGCAAGTTTGGCTTATTGTTTATTTTCAGCTTTACCCAGTCAGGAATCTTAGAAAGGCAAAATAGTGCCGAGCGACACGAAATATATTCGGATTATTGGCGCCTCCGAACACAACCTGAAAAATATCAGCGTCGATATCCCGCGCGATAAATTTGTGGTCGTTACCGGCATTTCCGGCTCCGGCAAAAGCAGCCTGGCCTTTGACACCATTTATGCCGAGGGACAGCGAAAGTACGTCGAGTCGCTCAGCGCTTACGCCCGGCAGTTTCTCGAACAAATGCAAAAGCCGCACGTCGAGCACATTGAAGGACTCCCCCCGACCATTGCCATCGAGCAGCGCAGCGCCGGCAGTAATCCCCGTTCCACCGTCGCCACCACGACTGAAATTTACGATTACTTTCGACTGCTTTTTGCGCGGGTGGGAAAGCCGCACTGCTGGGTCTGCGGAAAGCCCGTTTCCAGTCAGCACGCCACACAAATTGTCGATTCGCTTCTGAGCCGGCCGGAAGGCACGAAGCTCCAGCTCTGCGCGCCGCTGATTCGCGGACAAAAAGGCGAACACAAAGACATCTTTGCGCGGATTTTACGGGAAGGTTTCGTCCGCGTCCGTGTGGACGGTCAGGTGTATGACATCCGTGGCGTACCGATGCTGGATAAAAATAAAAAACACGATATCGCTGCCGTAGTGGATCGGCTGATTATTCGGCCGTCCATTCGGGTGCGTCTGGCCGATTCGGTCGAAACGGCTTTGAAAATCGGCGACGGTCTTTTGGTCGCAATGCTGCAGGAACCCGACCTTAATCATCCGACCGAAAACACCAACGGCGCCAACGGTCATTGGCAGGATGTTCTCTACAGCGAAAAATTCGCCTGCACTGAGCACCCCGAAGCGTCGCTGTCGGAACTGTCGCCGCGGCTGTTCAGCTTCAACAGCCCTTACGGCGCGTGTCCTTCCTGCGACGGTCTGGGGACCATTCCGGAGTTTGACACGGACCTGATTGTGCCGGATAAATCCGTCAGTCTTGAAAACGGCGCTATCGACGCCTGGCGAAAAGGCGGCAAGCGAATGAACATCTTCTACAACCGCCTGATTCGCCGATTCTGCCGGTCATTGGGCATCAGTCCCTCAACGCCGTACAGCGATATTCCGCAGGACATCCGTAAAATCCTGCTCTGCGGCACGACCGCCGAAGACGAATCCCGTTTCGGAATAGAGTTCGAAGGCGTCATTCCCAATCTTCAGCGACGCTGGCAAAACACCGACAGCGAATATGTCAAGGCCCGTTTGCACAGCTATCTGTCCGAGCAGCCCTGCAAAAGCTGCGGCGGCACGCGGCTGCGCCCTGAAGCGCTGGCGGTGACCATCAAGAACAAAAACATCAGCGACCTGACGCGGATGAGTGTCGAAGAGATACAGCGATTTTTTGCCAACCTGACGTTTAACGAGGAACAAACGCTCATTGCCGCCCAGCCGCTCAAGGAAGTCCGCGCCCGACTGAAATTTCTGACGGACGTGGGACTGGGCTACCTCACGCTGGATCGCGCCAGCAGGACACTGGCCGGCGGCGAAGCCCAGCGAATCCGTCTGGCCACGCAGGTGGGCTCCGGCCTGGTCGGATGCTGTTATGTTCTCGACGAACCGACCATTGGGCTGCACCGGCGCGACAACGACCGGCTGTTGGAAACTCTCAAACAACTACGCAACATCGGCAATACCGTACTGGTCGTCGAACACGATGAGGATGTGATATTGCAGGCTGATTATGTAATCGACGTCGGTCCCGGCGCCGGCGACCACGGCGGAAGGCTCGTCGCACAGGGGACGCCTGCGGACATCTGCGCCTGCGCCGAATCGCTCACGGGACAGTATCTATCCGGGCAGAAACGCATCGAAATTCCCGAAACCCGCCGACGGGTCCGTCTGTCCAACTGCATCGAAGTCCGCGGGGCGCAGGAAAATAACCTCAAAAACATTAACGTAAAATTTCCCGCCGGTGTTTTAACCTGCGTAACCGGCGTATCCGGCTCCGGCAAAAGCACCCTCGTTACCGAAATTCTGCTCAAAGGGCTTCGCCGCAGACTTCACGCCTCCGGCGACAAGCCCGGCAAACACAAAAATATCATCGGCCTTTCCAACATCGACAAGGTAATTGAAATCGACCAGTCGCCCATTGGGCGTACCCCTCGAAGCAATCCAGCCACTTATACCGGCGTGTTCGACCTGATTCGTTCGTTGTTTGCGCTGACGCGCGAGGCCAAAATCCGCGGCTATAAACCCGGCCGATTCAGCTTCAACGTCAAAGGCGGACGCTGCGAACACTGCCAGGGCCAGGGCACCAAAAAGATTGAAATGCACTTTCTGCCTGATGTCTATGTCGTCTGTCAGGAGTGCAAAGGCACACGCTATAATCCGGAAACATTACAGATTACCTATAAGGGCAAAAACATCGCCGACATACTGGATATGCGGATTGAACAGGCCAGAGATTTCTTCGCCAACTTTCCGAAAATTGTGCGTCTGCTCAAGGCCCTGTGCGATGTGGGACTGGGCTATATGGCGATGGGACAATCCAGCACCACGCTGTCCGGCGGCGAGGCGCAGCGCGTCAAGCTGGCCTCCGAGCTGGGCCGTCCCGGCACGGGACATACATTGTATGTCCTGGATGAACCGACGACGGGCCTGCACTTTGCCGACATTCACAACCTGCTCAATGTGCTCAAACGCCTGACGGATATGGGCAATACCGTGGTGGTGATTGAGCACAATCTGGACGTGATTAAAACCGCCGATTATATTATCGACCTGGGGCCCGAAGGCGGACAAGCCGGCGGTCAGGTTATCGCCATCGGAACTCCCGAACAACTGATTAAAAACTCCGCCAGCTACACGGCCCGATATTTGAAGAACAAACTGCCGGAAGAAAAAAATCGCAGTTCGGCAGCTGTTGATTCCCGCTTGTATAAAAAAATGTATGGAAACAGGTTCTCCTCCTGACATAATTTTCAAACTCCTGTTTTAGGGGTTCTATATTATGGAACAGACTGAACCAACGACACAACCAAAAGACAAAACAAAGGCTCTGAAAATTTTAGGCGGGATTGTGATTTTATCGGTCCTTGCGGGTGGCGGATACTATTTGTACGCCCGGCTTTCGAAAGTACCGGACTGAAAAGCGCATCAACATTTCGAATATCAAAAATTATAACATTAGAACAAAACCCTGCAAAAAGACGGTTGGGTTATGCTGACAAGAAGCTCTTGCAAAAGTTAGAATCCGGCCTGAAATTATTGTTGAATCTATAAAAATCCAGCTCTTATTATTAATAGTTTTGGAGTTTTTACACGCCATAAAAAATTTTCTGTTTTCTGTGCCAAGCCGGCAAACCGCCCAGGGCCAAAAGCAAAAGGGAGGCGGATCTCTTCAGTTTCTGGTCCTTATCGGTTTATAAATAAGCACCCACCGATTAGTATGCCGACTAACTCACTAATCACCCTCATTAAGGCACCGGCAGTAATTATACTCTCTTCGGTCTTTATGAAAGCATCTGTTTCGCTGCTTTTCTTTTCTTGGAATCTCCGATAGATACCAAAGTCGTTTAATATGGGTATGGATAATGGCAAGACCGTCGCCAGAAAAGGGAAAATGCCAAACGAACCCGCGCCTACAAGTAACCTGAAAACTACGAAACCATAACTTATGCTGGCGATTGCACCAACACAGCCAGCAATAAAGCCTCGCACCTGAGTGCCACTCTTATCAGGCATCCAAGACGACAAAACGCCAATCGCCCCACCAAACAATTCACCTAAAGTCAGTGCAAACTGTACAAGAGGAATCACAAGAACATAGGCAAGGATAGTTTTCATACTATCACTCCTAATAAAGTTTCTTCCAAAAAACCTGACTTTGAGAAAATATACCTTGTTTTTGGTTTTTCTTCAACCGGATTTAATCGGGATGTTGTCTTTTTAGTCATTTTGTGATAGTATGGGACCTTACGATAAAAATCGGAACGGCAGGCCGTACACCTGCGACTGCTCAGGCCGACTCGAAAAAAGACAGGTGGCGAAAAGTGGGTGAGAAAAATCAGGGAGTTTTTTGACAGCTCTGCTGGACATAGTATTTTGCCTGTTATTTTTTCTGTTTTGGCTCATAAGCGAAAAACTCAATCATTCCGTTCCGCCGAAGGTGGACTCCTTATCGGCAATGAATAACCGCCCGATTCTCCGCAATTGGGCATTACCTAAAAAAGCTGTCAAGTAAAAAAATGAAATATTTTTTTCGGTAAAATTAGGTACAATTAGTAAAATTAGGTAAAAATTATTTCCGCCCAATCAGCCATTTACGTGCTAACCCCCCAGTATTCAGCTCCTCCCTGTATAATACTCGAAACAAAACAAAACCTTTTATTTGGAGACGGATATGGACGAAAAAGAACTTATAAGCAAAGTTAAAGATGTTGTCCGCAGGAACTTAGACGACTTCCAAAATGAAATTAACTGGCTACGCGAATTTTGCTCTGATACTGAAACATTAAAGCGAATGGAAAATCAACGTGCAATTCTACAATTGGAACATCGAAGGCGAGAAAAAGACTATTTATCAGCTGAACAAAAAGTGTATAAAGAGTTTCTATCCAATAGGAGAAGAGGAATTGACAAACTGATTTCTCGAATAAAGAATAAAGATCTCAGATCTCCCATCCTCCGTCTAAAAGATGCCTTCGATACTGCCATCACAACTAAGCCTTATAGTTGCCGCAAAATACTTCTAACATACTGGCGGCTTACAGATCGGTATGGAAATAATCAAAAGTTGGGGATTCCTGTAATTGACGTAATAGGAAGCTGCGATCAAGAGGATGAATTAAATTTTAATGAGATAATAGCTGCTGTCATTCATGAAAATCATACCAAAGTAGAAAGTGTCAAAAAGGCTCTTGAGGAATACGAAATAATAATGCCAAAGAAAACAACGCAGGATGCTACTGATGCCAAAGAGAGAAAGGGTAATGTCAACGTAAACATATACGGGGACGCCCAGGCCAAAAATCTGCAGATTGCAAACGATGCGTCTATTCACGAACAACCGATAGCAGAAGAGAAAAAGAAAGGAAGCATCAAGAAATTATTAAAGATTATCGCTACTATTATCGCTTTTATTGCAGCGCTGCTTACGAGTCTTTATCACTTGGGATGGCTTGAGCCAATTAAGGCATTCATTGACAAAATACTATGGCCTAAGTGAAGGCTGACCCGAAAAAGGACAGGTGATTATGGGGTGATTAACAAACTGGATTCCGGCCTTCCCCCTTCGCCAAGGCTATGGCGGGACGGGTTTTGGCTTGACCATTTGCCGGAGGGGTGATACTTTATGGCCGGTATGGAAAGGCGGTTATGGAATTGAGTTATGACATCCTGTTGAAAGTCGGCGGCGGGCTGGCGGGAGTGTATCTGGTGTTGAGTCTGTTCAATGTCTCCGGCCTGACGCGCATCCGCACGATTCTTTGCCTATTCATCGGCATTATTCTGGTCGGCTGGTTCGGCTGGCGGCTGGTTTGGCCCGAAGACCCGCTGGGGGCGATTACACTGGTGGACAGCCTGATTACACCCGCCAGGATACTTGCATTTTGTGGTCTTGCCTTTGCCGCTGGATTTTTTGCGTATCTGGCAAGCTGGCCCAGAGGACAATTGACCGCTCCGCTGGCGGCGCCTGCGGGAATGGCAGTGTGGGTCTTTGCCTCCGGCGATATGCGGACATTGCTGCTGTATCATTCCACACTGGCCGAGCGGCAGAAAGTGTATGCGGCTCTGGGCTGGGAAGGATTTTTCTGGCTGCTGCCTGTTTTTGCCGGCCTGCTCGGCGTCTGGGCCGGATGGCTGATTCAGAACCGCAAAAAAAAGCCGCTTGCCTCTCTGACTTCACTGACCGCCGATGGAAAACCGTTTTGGGCCGCCGTATCCATTCTGGCTTCTGTTATAATTGCGCAACTGATTATCGCCATCCTCGCTCAGGATGTGAGTCAGGCCGACACACAGCTCGGACAAGTCATCGGCCAGCCCGGTAAAGGTCAGATTGCTTTTGCCGTGTTTGTCTCATTCCTGGCCGCCGGGTTTGCCGTGAAGTATTTTGCCAAAATCGGCTACCTCCTGCCCACCGTAAGCGCTGCGATTGTTGTTTATCTGGCGATGCGCTACGCCGCCGGTGCGGCCGTGCTGGAAAATATGACCCGCAACTGGTCGGTGGCGTATTTTGCCAAAGTCGTTTGTGCGATTCTGCCGCTGCAAATGATAACCTTTGGGGCATTGGGGGCTTTTACCGGTTTTCAATCCGCCCAAAAGGTACTTGAAGGTTCGAAACAAGCCTGATTTCGTCCGATAAATCCCTGCCTTTTCAAAATCCGATAAAAGCAGCAGAGATAACTCCTGCTTACTAACTCATTGCTTAACAGCAACTTACAATTCTCCCATAAGATATCTTCCCTCAAAAAAATTCCCGGGCGAGTAAAGGAATTACCCCGTCGTGCTGAAGTGCCGAAAAAGGATTTGTTGGACAAGGACTGGGCGGACTGAGCGTATCGAAGTCCGACGGCTTCTTATGTCCGTATGCGTTTGGAAAACGTATAAATAGATAGGCCGGACGTCTTCGGAAAGGAATGGAAATAGCAATCCGAAGACAAAGCGGTCAAGGAGACAATTATGCTGGTTTTAAGCAGACAAAAGGATGAGTCGATTATGATTGGCGACGATGTGGAAATCGTCATCGTTGACGTTCGTGGAAACAAAGTGCGGTTAGGTATCAACGCCCCGCGCGAGATAGCCGTCCATCGAAAAGAAATCTACCTCGCTATTCAGAGGGAAAAACAGCAGAACGGGGCGGAGCAGCCTCAAAAGGACGACAACGGCGAGCACAAAACCTCCGCCGCCAATAAAGCCAAGGCCTCGTAAATCCGGCTTTGGGTTTCGTACACTCAAGACCCCCGCCGCAAAACAGGTATGGGTCTTTTTTTATGCGATTTTTGTTCTCTTTCGACTGCTTTGACATTCCATTTCTTTTCCCATTTCATCACAGAGAAGTTTATTCGGGATACAAAATATAAACACATCTGCTATAATGTTTCCCGATGCGGGTTAGTGGAAATGTACAATGCTTTATAAAACTTACGGCAAAACGGGACTTTCAGTCAGCGCCATCGGCTTTGGCGGGATGCGGTTTGACATCAGCCGCAGCGACAAAGCCAATGCTCAGCTTCTGCAGCATGCCTTCGACAAAGGCATTAACTATTTCGATACCGCACCCGATTACTGCAAAGACCACAGCGAAGATATCTTCGGCCTTGCGCTTTCCAAAATGGAGTCGCAGCGGGAAAAATTTTATGTCTCCACCAAGGGAATGCCCGAAGATTGCAACACCGCCGATAAGGCCGTTGCCGCGGTGGAACATTCGCTTTTGAGGCTCCAGTGCGATTATATTGATTTCTATCACGTCTGGTGCGTCCGACGGATGGAAGAATATGAACTGGCGATGCGGCCCGGCGGACAGTATGAAGGTCTGCTGCGCTGCAAAGAAAAAGGGCTGATTCGACATATTGTTATTTCATCGCATCTGCGCGGCCCGGAAATTGTGCGTCTGATTCAGAACCGGGAATTTGAAGGCGTCCTGCTGGGAGTCAATATCCTGAATTTTCTGTACCGCTGGCAGGGCGTTGAGGCGGCTCATCAGGCCGGGATGGGTGTAGCCGCGATGAATCCGCTGGCCGGCGGCATCATTCCCAAAAATGAAAAACGACTTGCATTTCTGGCCGGTCCCAGCGAAACACCGACCGAAGCGGCTTTGCGTTTTTGTGTCAGTTGTCCGCAGATTACCATCACACTGGTGGGCTTTACAACAAGGGAGCATATTGATACCGCCTGCCGCGTCGCGGGCACGGCAAAACCGTTTTTGCAAAAAGACATTCAGCACATCCGTCAGCACATTACAAAAAATATGGACCGGCTCTGCACCGGCTGCGGGTACTGTATGGGCCGCTGCCCCAAAGATATTCCCGTCGCGGCGTTTATGCAGTATTACAACAACAAAGTTCTGGCGGGCAAAACCGACGTGGAGATGGCCAAAGAACTGGACTTCCAGAAAAAATGGGGTATTTTGGCCGACCGCTGTGCCGACGCCAAAGACTGCACCCAATGCGGACGGTGTGAGCTGGCCTGCACACAGCATCTGGATATTGTACGGCATCTGGAAACCATCGCTGCGTGGGAAGAACAAAATGAAAAATCAAAAGGTGGTATCCGTTCCTGAAGTAAGGTAAGATTTTTTTACAAGAGACATAAACCTATGAAAGTTCTTGTTGCGGAAAAATGCGGATTTTGTCCGGGCGTGCGAAATGCCATCAACCTGGCTAAAAAAACGCTGGCGGAACAAAAAAAAGTCTATAGTTTAGGTCCGATTATCCATAACGAGGAGGTTGTGCGACAATTGTCCCAGGCCGGGCTGAAAACCGTTGAATCCGTCGATCAAATCCCAGGCGGTATCGTTCTGATCCGCTCTCACGGCGCAACACAGAATGAACTTGAAGCGCTTGAAAGTAAAGGACTTAATATCATTGATGCAACTTGTGTCCTCGTCAAACGCGTCCAAAAAATCGCCCATCAACTCCAGGAAGAAGGTTATCACGTCGTCGTTATAGGAGACAAAAAACATCCAGAGGTGAAAGCAGTTGTCGGCTCCGCGGACAAGGTGGATGTTGTCGCAGGCGAATCGGATTTAGATAAGATAAGCAAATACAAGAAGTTAGGTGTAATCTGCCAAACCACCCAAAGTCCGGATTTTTTCGCTGAAATGATCGGCCAAATGGGGCGTCTGGAGTTTTCGGAAATCAAAATTATCAACACACTCTGTCGGGAAACAATAGCTCGTCAGGAGGCCGCCGTCAAACTCTGCCGACAGGTGGATATTATGTTTGTCCTGGGCGGTCTGCACAGCGCCAACACCCGCAAACTGGCGGAGTTATGTAAAAAACACAATCCGCAAACCTGGCATTTGCAAAATTGGGACGAACTTGATATAAGTATTCTTTCCGGCAAAGGGGTGGCCGGCGTAACCGCAGGCGCATCGACTCCGGACGAGGTCATCAAAAAGTTCGTCGATAACCTCAAGCGAATTTGAACCTGCTGCGCTGAGAACGTGTCAAACGGCAGGACAGAGAAAGTGTCGGCGGCGTAGCCGGCACGTTTTAAATTATTAACCTTATTTTTAAGGTTGCACGGTCGTTTGCGTAAATGTGGGGCGCAAACGGCGTAAAAACAGACTCCACAGGAGATTATTTATGGTTGACAGAAATTTAATTGGAAAACTGGGACTTACGGACGAACAACTCGAGCAGCAAATCAATGAGATGTACACCCCTGAACATCAGCAGATGCTGGAAAAGGCGCTGGACAAGAAGGTCGAAGCTCTCGTGCCGGGCACCATTGTCAAGGGCATAATCGTAAGTCAGATCGGCAATAATGTGATTGTCGAGTTGGGTCTCAAGAGCGAAGGCTCAGTGGAAGCCGCTGAATTCGACAATCCCGAGGAAATTGTACCCGGCAAAGACATCGAAGTGCTTATCGAGGAAGTAGATGCCGAAAACGGTATTATCCTGTCCAAGCGCAAAGCCGACCGTATCCGCGGGTGGGAACGCGTCATCTCCACCAACAAGGAAGGCGACGTGGTCAAGGGTATCGTCAGCCGCCGCATCAAAGGCGGTCTGTTGGTCGATATCGGCGTGCCGGTATTTCTGCCGGCTTCGCAGGTCGATATCCGCAAGCCCGGCGACATCAGCCGCTTTATCGGTCAGGAAATCGAATGCAAAATCCTCAAAATTGATACCGACAACCACAATATCGTAGTTTCCCGCCGCAAACTCATCGAAGAAGACCGCCAGGCCAACAAGGAAAAACTGCTGCGTGAAATTGAGGTCGGTCAGCTTCGCAAAGGCATCATCAAGAACATCGCCGATTTCGGCGTATTCGTCGATCTGGGCGGTTTGGACGGCCTGCTGCACATTTCCGACCTCAGCTGGGGTCGTGTGGCACATCCTTCCGAAGTCGTACAGCTTGACCAGGAAATCGAGTGTATGGTCATCGGCGTGAACCGCGAAAACGAAAAAATTTCACTCGGGTTTAAACAGAAAACACCCAGTCCATGGGAAAATGTCGAACAGCGTTTCCCGGTCGGCAGCCGCGTCAAGGGAGCCGTGGTCAATATTATGAACTACGGCGCATTCATTCGGCTCGACGAAGGCATCGAAGGCCTGGTGCATATCAGCGAAATGAGCTGGACCAGACGCGTCGGTCATCCGTCCGACATTCTCCAGGTCGGTCAGGAAATTGACGTGGTGGTGCTGGACGTGAACAAGGAAAAACAGGAAATCTCGCTGGGCATCAAGCAGCTTGAAGCCAATCCATGGTCGGTCGCCGGACAGAAATATCCGGTCGGTACAATGGTTAACGTCACGGTCACCAGCCTGACCAATTACGGCGCATTTGTGGAAATTGAGCCGGGCATCGACGGCCTGATTCACATCTCCGACCTGAGCTGGACGAAAAAATACAATCATCCCGGCGAATGTCTGCAAAAAGGACAGGAAATTCGCTGTGTGGTGCTGGAAGTTGATGAGGATAAGCATCGCATTTCGCTGGGTATTAAACAGTTGACCGAGGACACCTGGCTGCATGCCATCCCCGAAAAATACATTCCAGGCCAGATTGTCCGCGGCAAGGTGACCAAACTCACCAATTTTGGTGTGTTTGTGGAACTTGAACCGGGACTGGAAGGGCTGCTGCACATCTCCGAGCTGTCCGACCAGAAAATCGAATCGCCGCAGGATGTCGTTAAAATCGGTGACGAAGTCGAGATCAAAATTTTACGGGTTGATACGGACTCTCGCAAAATTGGTCTGAGCTTGCGGCGGGTGCAGTGGGCAGCCGAAGACCAACAAAGCCAGCATCACGGTCCCAGTTCCAGTCTCAGTCCCAGTGTTGAAATTGAAACGTCCGAAAAAGACAGTCCCCAGCATCGCGGCGGTCTTGAGGGTCTCGACGTACCCCAAGGGTAAAAGGGTAATTTTGCAGGAAAGCGAGCTTTGTATCCGTATCTTTCCGGATACGGGTTAAGCCTCCCGGCTTTTTCAGCCGATAAAGACCACAGGGAAAAAGGGCTTACTTTCTCAAACTGACCGATTGGTTAAGGAAAAACATTATAACTTCTTACCATAAAAGAAGATATAACAAAATGTCATTCCCGCGAAAGCGGGAATCCAGAACATTCAATTCAATACTGGATACCCGCCTGCGCGGGTATGACACATCGAATCGGTCAGTATGAGTTACTTTGTCCTTGTACCCCGTGGTCTTGCTTTTTATGATAAGACAACCTCGTACAGAAAGGTCTTTCGATGGCTTTTGACATAACCATAAAAGAGTACCTGCGGGACATTGATGAGGCCCCTCTTTTGACATGGGAGGATGAAAAAGCGCTGGCTCATGCGGTGATGGAAACCAACGATCCGCAGGCCCGCGACCAGTTAGTGCGGAGCAATCTTCGACTGGTGGTCAACATCGCCAAGAGATTTTCCGGGCGAGGATTGTCGCTCGGAGATTTGATTGAGGAAGGCAATCTCGGACTGATGCGGGCGGTGGATACCTTCGATACGGAACACGGCGTGCGGTTCAGCACGTATTCGGCCTGGTGGATTAAACAGGCTATCAAGCGGTCCATTCTGAACAATTCACAGCCGATCCACATTCCAACCTATATGGTCGAACTGATCAATCAGTGGCGCCATACGTATGCTGAGCTGGAAACCAAATTGGGTCGCACGGTCAGTCTGGAAGAAATGGCCTCGGCGATGAAGGTTCCCGTTCGCAAAGCGAAAGCCATCCGTGATATTGTGTCGGTGGTGGACCAGGGATTTCAGCACGATTCAAAAGAGGAAAATACCGGGCTGGAAGAGGCGATTGAGGACGACAAAATTTCTCTGCCGGAAGACGACCTCGGTTCCGAGGAAGAACTTGGCCGCGCCGTCGAACTGCTGGGCCAGATTGACTCGCGTGAGGCCCAGGTTTTACGGCTGCGATTTGGTCTGAGCGGCGAAGAACCGCTGACCCTCAAGCAGATTGGCCAAAAACTCGGCCTGACACGTGAACGGGTCCGCCAGATTCAGCGCAGCGCGCTGGCACAACTCAACGAGCTGATGACCACGTGATGCGGTTATATTTCTAAAATGAAAAAGGCTGTCAAGTATTATTTGACAGCCTTTATTTTTTTTGCCGCGACGGCAACAGTTATTTTGCCGCGGGTTTTTCCTTTGGGGTTTCCGCCTTGATTTGGGGTTTAGCTTCCGGTTTGGCTTCTACACCAAGTTTCTTACCTGCTACTTTTTGTGTGATGGGACCTTCCGGGCCGGAGGAGGTCATTTCGCCAGTCAGTTTATCGCCTTCCAGCGTGCCTTTGAATTCCATCTCAAAAGTCCGGTCGCCGAAGGTACGGCTCATTTTGAAGGATATTTTGTTGTCCTCGACGGTGAACTTCTCCAACTCGCTGGGCCCATACATCGCGCTCAAATCCGGATAAATTGTCAATATCTGTTTGCGCTCGCCGAACTCGGACGCAATCGTCAATTCCCACGTGCCCACCGCCGGCGAATCCGCCCGTTTCCCCGTCATAACAGACTCGCCCCGCGGAGAGCTGCTTTTGCCGGTCATCGTGTCGCCCTTGACGGCCAATTCATAAGGAATTTCAACTTCCTGGTCCTGACGGGTCATTTTCCGCTTGAATGTGAGTTTGTCGTCTTTGAAATTGACGTCGCTGATGTCGCTTTCGCCGCGCTGACTTTTCCACGTTCCGGACAGTTTGCCGCCCTTGTCGGCTTTGATGGTCAGCGTCGAAGTCATCTCCCGGTCCTGGAGCTTGGTCGTAATTTCCCATACGCCGACAATGGCCGGTTTGGGCTGTATCAGGACGCCTTCATAATCAAACTCGCCTCTTTCGCCGGATATCGTACCGGCCAGTTTACCGTCCTTGAGCGTCCCGGAAAAATTAGAGGTGAATTCTTCGCCGCGGAATTGATTGACCTGAACAAACGTGAGCTTGCCATTTTCAAACTTGACGTCTTTCAGGTCACTGAGGCCGAAGAAAGACAGCCATTTCCCGGCCAGCTTGCCGTCCTTGTCTTTGGAAATCGTCATAATGGCGTCCATCGGAGGACCGTCAGTATTCGTCCCTTTCATCCGCCATTGGCCTGTAATGTCCTGTTTGGCCGGCTCTGCGGCAATAACGCGCACCGGCAACACCGCCAGAACCAGAACAGACAGAATTACCGCCGTTTTAAGAAATGTCGTTTGCTTCATTTTGGATATCCTTCCAATTGATAGAAAAAAAAGATTCGCCATCCCTAACGCTCAGCTACGCCGCTGAGTTTGTTTTGGATACGATACCACACCCGTCTTGAAAACGCAAATGTCCTCTACAAGCCAACCGTGGCTAAAAGTTTTACTTCTCGATTCCTTTCTGCCGCTTACAAAGCCCGATAATTCCACGATTTACTCTGCGTTTTCACGTACAGACGCTCCATAAACCCCTTTTATTACACAAATTTTCATATCAAGGATGGTTCTTTCAGGACTTGGCAGGTATGAAATTATGGAGTGAGCCGCCAGGACTGTTATGCTTCAATCTTACATTACTCCGAGCGTCCTGACCTGTTCCATAAGATTTTTATACATCGCGGCCATAGCATAACAGAGGACAACCGTCAAAACGATGGTCGCTATGCTGATGACCAGCTTAAGCAGCGGGTTATAGCGCGGGTGAACCCAGACTAACGGCAGCGCAAACGGCCCCAGCGACAGCAACGCCAGTACCACGGTAGCGGTTGAATAGTACCATTTTTTTGATGGGTCGGGGGGAACTAAATCTTTGCCGCAATACCGGCAGAGAATGGCCTCCTTTTGAATCTGCTCCGCGCAATATGGACACTTCTTGAAATTTCCCGCCTGGCCACTATGTTGCCCGAACGATGTTTCCATCGGAATATCTCCACATATTTTGAGAACTACGGAATCGTTATTCTTTTATCGACCGAAACATCCGCAATGGTTAAATGAAAAGCAGGTGGAGTACCTTGCATATTGGAAATTGGGTGGCACGGTTAAACACAGTTTAGCCGTGGTAAATTTGAAAAAGAATTGCCGCTAATTATTCGGCAATTCGTTGTTGTTGCATTATGCGAACAGGGCTTCGACAAATTCGTCCGGGTCGAATTCGGCAATATCTTCGGGCTTTTCGCCCAGCCCCACGAATTTGACCGGGATATCGAGCATGTCCTTAATGGCGATGACGATGCCGCCGCGGGCCGTGCCGTCTAATTTGGCCAGAAAGATACCGCTGACCTTGACGGCCTCGGTGAACATCTTGGCCTGTATAATGGCATTTTGGCCCGTTGTCGCGTCCAGCACCAGCAGTACTTCGTGCGGCGCATCTGGAATTTGCCTGACCACAACGTTGCGAATTTTGCTTAGCTCGTCCATCAGGTGTTTTTGTGTATGCAGCCGGCCCGCCGTGTCTAAAATCAGGTAATCCGCGTTGCGTGAGACAGCCGCCTGGCAGGCGTCGAATGCCACCGCCGCCGGGTCCGACCCCTGCCGATGGCGAACAATTTCGACGCCGATGCGTTTGGCCCAGATGCTCAGTTGTTCGACCGCCGCGGCTCGGAACGTATCGCAGGCCGCGACAATCACCTTCTTGCCGTTCTGGCTCAGGATATACGCCAGCTTGGCGATGCTGGTCGTCTTGCCTGAGCCGTTAATGCCGGCAACCAGTATCACCGTCGGCCCCGACGGGGCCGTATGAAGCTGCCTGTCCTGCGCGGGCCAGCAATTTTTCATCTGCTCCTTCAAAAATGGGATAATCTGTTCGCTGGTGTCGATTTTGCCCGCCTTCCACGCCTGACGCAGGTCATTTATCAGCCGCTCCGTGGTTTCGACGCCGATGTCATCGCTGATGAGCGTCTGTTCCAGCTCGTCCAGCAGGTCGGCGTCAATTTTGCGTCCAAGAGTCAGAATCGCCGACAGACTCGAACCGATTTTCTGCCGGGTCCTGCTCAAATGCTCTTTAATAAACTGTACTGTCTTTGAAAAAAGGCCCATAAATTCTCCAAAACGATTACCTTGCCAATAGATAGTTTCGCAGAAAATGACGGTCTTTTCAAGCCTTCCGTTGAAAAACCGCCTTTTTTCTTCATTGACAGCGCCGCTTTTGTGCAGTAGATTATTTTCCGCCGGTATGAGAGGAGGTTTTCCATCGCCGGGCATAGAATGGTGAAAAACGCCGTTATAAAATTCGCGGAAACCCTCAAAGACCGTGACAAAAACTCAGAAAACCAACCAGAGCCAGTTATTTGAGAAAATTCTCGAACGGGCCAAGACCCTCGACCCTGTCAATACCCGCAAATGGTTTGACGATCTGGTTGCGGAGAGTTTCGAGGGGGGCGTGCTGCATATTGGCTGCCCCGACGCCGCGATGGCACAATATCTGCACGACCATTGTCTTTCCACCTTCACCCAGGCTGCCGGGAATATCACCGGCCATCTGGTGAGCGTACAATTTCGTCCCCGGAATGTCGGGGCGGTTTCTCCGCTGCCGGCAACGGTACCCAGCGGCGTCAGACTGCATCCGGATTACAGTTTTGACAGTTTCGTCGTCGGTCCGTGCAACCGTCTGGCACACGCCAGTTGCGTCGCCGTCAGCCAGAATCCGGGAACCATTTATAATCCGCTGTTCTTATACGGCAATGTCGGCCTGGGCAAAACTCATCTGCTCCACGCCATCTGCCACGAAAGCCTGCGAAACAAACCCGATTTGTCAATCCAATTTCTCAGTTGCGAGGCCTTCGTCAACGGTTTCATCAGCGCCATCGAAAAAGGCCAACTGACGGACTTTCAAAACCTGTATCGTTCGGTGGATATGCTGATTATCGACGACGTGCAGTTTTTGCGGCAGCGGGAGCAGAGCCAGGAGGAGTTTTTTCACACCTTCAACGCCCTGTACAATAATCGCCGCCAAATCGTGCTGACCGCCGACAGCGCGCCCGCCGATTTGCAGTCGCTGGAAGAACGGCTTATCAGCCGGTTCAAATGGGGCCTCGTCGCCCGCCTCGATGCTCCCAGCTATGAAACCCGCATTGCCATTGTCAAAAAGAAGGCCGGTCTTCGCGGACTGGATTTACCCGACGGCGTCGCCGAGATGATTGCTGAGCACGTCAAAAGCAACATCCGTGAGCTGGAAGGAGCATTAACCATCATTTACGCCACGGCCCGCGCCGCTCAAAATCCGATTACGCTGGAGCTGGCCAGACAGGCGCTGGGGTTTCAGGAAAACCCGGCGGCTAAATCCCTGTCGATGGGCGAGATTATCGCCACCGTCGCCGAAACCTTTGACGTGCGGATTACGGATTTGCAAAGCAAAAAACGCAGTCAGAGCATTGTGCTGCCCCGCCAGTTGTGTATGTATCTGGCCCGCACACTCACCCGGCACAGTTTAGAGGAAATCGGCGGCCATCTGGGCGGACGCGACCATTCCACCGTCCTGCACGCCTGTGCCAAGGTTAAACAGCTTTATAAATCCGATGCGGATTTCCGCGGCCGCGTCGATAAACTGACCACTCACGTTACACGCGGAATGTAGCGTCAGTTTATACAATCAGCTCATTGCCTACTTTTCTGGCGCGCTGGGGCTTGTCCAGATTGATTCCGGACGCCAGACCGATTTCCACCAGCAGATTCCATCCGGCACACAGATAAACATACGGCGTCAGTTCCCCGGCGTCCGGTACGCGAATCGTGGCAAACGGCGTATCGTGAGTGGCAATGGCTACCACTTTCAATCCAACACCCTTGACGAGGACCTCCTGAAATTTATCAATCTCTTCGTCGATGGGGTCAACGACAAAAACAATATCGCTGGGGTCCATCACTTCTTCAATGCCGTGAACGGCGTAAGTGCCTTCCAGGTAATCTGACTTCTTCCGCGTGATTTCATTGGTCTTGAGCGTCAGTTCTTCCGCGACGCCGTCGTTGTACCCCGCGAAATAAATCGTGGGGGCCTTTACGGCCGTCGCGACAATATCGGCGGGAATGGACAGCGTTAAAGCGGTTTCAACCTGGCCGGAAAGTTTTTTGCAATCCATCGCTCCGACAGAACCTGCAATATGTCGGATGAGGGATTCATAGAACAAACCCTGTTCAATGACGCTCTTGGTCGCGGCGACCGCCTGCTCCCAGCCGCAGGTCAGGACAAATGTCTTTGCGCAGGCTTCCGCCAGCATCGTGCCTTCGTTGGCCGTCAGACCGAAACGATTTTTATTTTTTATCTCGGCCAGTTTTTTCGCCAGTAAAACAACTTCCTTGGTGCGTCCGGAGTTGGAGGCGCAGAAAACAGCGAACCTGGAAAGGTCGTACTGGGCGGCCTGACGGGAACCTTCCGTAAAAATGCCCAGTCCCATTCCCCACTTCAGCGATCTGCGGATGGCGTTCTTGGCCGGGAAAATCCGGCTGGAGCCTTCGCCGGTCAGCAGCAACCTGCCGACCGACCGAATCTGCGAGGCCACTTCCCTGGTCTGATTGGAGTCAAAGGATTTTACGATTTTGACGGTGTCCATCATCTCCTGAACGAGGGCGTGTTTCGCGTACCTGGTGTCTTGTAGATTCATGCGTTCTTCTCCTTTTTACATTCACAGAATTTTGTTTTTCGCTTTTAACCTCGCCGGATTATTTCAGCAGCCAGTTGTTTGAACTCATCCGTTTCAGTACGTACCTGTTTGACAAAACTGTTATCTTCTATCACCCCGACGGCGGCGGTCATTTCTTCCATATTGCGGAACGTCGCCTGTCGGAAGGGGTTGTCAAAATCTTTCTTTCTGGAAACATACACCTGGTCTCGGACGTATTCCTGAACGCCCACGGCTTTTTGCAGCGCGGCCGTCCACTGGTCTTTGGTCAATTCCGACGTTCCATAAAGCCCGCATAGCGTCGCAAATGCGTGTCTCTGTTTTTCAAGCGGGTATGCCGCCCACAGTTCGTCGTATCGCCGATGAATCTCATCCCACGACCCCAGCCGTCCATTAGCTACATCCGCACGGAGCCGGTTGATGTCTTTGGTCGCGACCAGTTGTCCTCCCAGATTGCCCCACTCCCGCTGAGGCGCGCCTTTCAATGTATTTTGCATCGCAGCAAAATTTGTCTGCGGGTTGGCCTGCAGGAAGGCGACGAGATTTTTAACTGCATAGTATAGAAGCATATCGCCGTAAGCGCGATAGCCCTCATAAGCTTTGATGATAACCGCTTTTCGCTGCGATTTTTCCATATTTTCGCCGAGGATTTCCAGGTCGGCTATGCGTTCCTGCGGCCCGCATAACAATTCCCGGCCGATTCGAGACAATTCATCCTGCGACATATTATTTTTATATTTCCCCGTCTGGCGCAGGCCGGCCTTGCCCGTCCAGATTTCCAGCAGATGCCGCGCATAGAAAATTTCTTCAACGGTGTCTGGAGCCAGAGATTCAAATTCAATATGCTGAATTTTATTAACGCGTTTGTCGCGGCCGAGGAATTTGGATGTGTTTCGCGCCAGGGCGTACATATTGAACAGCCACCAAAACGCCGGCATTACTTCCAGCTGGTCCTTGGAAGTATTGTCATTTAACAGCGCAAACGGCAGTGGAATGTCCAGTTCCGCCGGGTAGTCCCCTTTGGCCAGCAGCGTAAACGAAGCGAAACGGCAGGAGTGCTTGACGCTGGCACACAATCCGGGCCAGAAACCGCGTCCCGCCTGTACTTCGTTGTCGTTGGCCCGGCTGTTGTGGTTGGAGCCGACCGTGACGCCCGCGGCCATATTGCTCTGCCCCAGGACAACCGACGCGATGAGAAACGAATTGTTGTGATGCTGTTCGTGGGCCGGGAAAATCAGGTTGTTCAGCGCCTCACAGCAGGAAATGGTGGAATTGTCGCCAAGGAATGAGTTGATCAGCCGGGCGCCGTATTTGAGGTTGGAATTGTTGCCCAGGATGAAACGCACGGCCTTGCAGCCGTAGAAAATGTGGCAGCCGAAACCGATAATGCCGTTGACTAATTCCACGCCCTCGCCAATCTGCGTCGGCTCCTGTGCAGACGAGTTAATGGTCAGGTTTTTGAGTTTATTGGCGCCTTTGACATAACAGCAGGATCCGATTTTTGCATCTTTGAGGATGCTGGAATTTTTGATGACGCACTGCTCGCCGACGGTTCCATAGTAGCCGCGGCGGGAGTCAAATCGCTTCTGGGTAATGTCTTTGAATTTTTCCTGTAGGGCCTTGTCGTCGCGGTATTTGGCCCATAAGTAGGCGTCCGCCGGGATCATCCCGTCAAACGGCAGGACTTTTCGGCATCCGGTTTCATTCATCAGGTCCAGCCATACGCGGACGCTTTCCGGTTCGCCGTCTTTGAGGATGCCGTTGCCGAACTTGGCGTGATTGGTGGCGTGCATTTCGTCGATATTGGCCAGGATACAGCGGTCGCCGATGATATAGTGAGCCAGGTAATGTACGTGATGAATAGCCACATCATCGCCGATGTCGCAGGCCACGATAAAACTGTTGCTGATTCCCGCGGGAATCGCCAAATCGTGGTGTTCCAGAATCACATTCCGCAGCCGACCGATTCGCACCAGGCCGAAGAAATCCGTATTCCAGATCAGTCCCGGCCCGAATTCGTCGGCAACAAGCACCTCGTCCCAGTTATTTGAGGTGTTGCCGTTTTTAACCAGACGTTCCAGTTCATCGGCGCGAAGATGCCTCCATTGCCGGGGCGGGCGTCCAACCTGAGTATTGCGAAGGTAGTACTCATCTTTGCCGGCGGGCAGATATTCCGGCGGGATGAAATTTCTGCCGATGTTTCCCGACGGCTGTATCGATACATGGTCCATCAAATTATCCTCCTTACATCCGCAGAGGTTTTGTCGTTTCATTCAGCACAAGCGGGGGTATTTTATCAGAACCGAATGGCAGGAACAAGAGATTTTAAACTTCTCCCTCCGGCCGTTTTTACCGTTGGATTTCCGCGCCAAAATTATTATACTTTCCAAAACAGGCTGTCTTTCTTGTCATTCCGGGCTTGACCCGGAATCCAGCAGTTTTTAAACTGGATTCTGGCTGAGCTTTATCCCCGCGAAAACGGAGGCCGGAATGACGCGAAAATATTTCCAAGCGCGAAAGGAGAATGAAATTGAGTAAGGTTCTGATTATCGGCGCAGGCGGGGTGGGCAATGTCGTGGTGCATAAATGTGCCCAGTTGCCGCAGGTGTTTTCGGAAATTGTGCTGGCCAGCCGGACGGTCAAAAAGTGTCAGGACATTGCCGCCAATCTCAAAAGGCCTATTACGGTGGAGCAGGTTGACGCCGACGACGTTAAACAGACCGTCGCCCTGATTGGCAGGCACAAGCCCAAATTGGTGCTTAATATCGCGCTGCCATACCAGGACCTGCCGATTATGGACGCCTGCCTGGATACGGGCGTGGACTATCTTGACACGGCCAACTATGAGCCGCCGGACGTCGCCAAGTTCGAGTACAAATGGCAGTGGGCCTATCAGGACCGCTACAAGGCCAAAGGTATTATGGCGCTTCTCGGCAGCGGCTTCGACCCCGGCGTAACTAATGTCTATTGCGCTTATGCGATGAAGCATTATTATGATGAGATTCATTACGTTGACATTGTTGACTGCAACGCCGGCGAGCACGGCCACCCCTTCGCCACCAATTTCAATCCTGAAATCAACATCCGCGAAATCACCCAGAAAGGCAAATACTGGGACAACGGCCAATGGATCGAAATTGACCCGATGAGCATACGCAAAGACATTGACTATCCCGAAGTCGGCCCAAAGGCGTCTTACCTGCTGTACCACGAGGAACTCGAATCGCTGGTTAAACACATCAAGGGCCTCAAACGCATCCGCTTCTGGATGACCTTCGGCGAACAATACCTGACGCATCTGCGCGTCTTGCAGAATGTGGGTATGACACGCATCGACCCGGTGGAGTACGAAGGCCACAAAATTATCCCCCTGCAATTTCTAAAGGCAGTTCTTCCCGACCCCGGCTCGCTCGGCGTTAATTATAAGGGCAAAACTTCCATCGGCGTCATTTTCGACGGCACAAAATCCGGCAAACGCAAACAGATGATGATTTACAATGTCTGCGACCATGCCGAGTGCTATAAAGAGGTCAAGGCCCAGGCTGTGTCCTATACAACCGGAGTGCCCGCGATGATTGGCGCCAAGATGATGCTGGAAGACAAATGGAAGGGTAAAGGCGTGTTTAATATGGAGCAATTCGACCCCGACCCATTTATGGCCGACCTCAACCTCTACGGCCTGCCCTGGAAAATCATCGAAAATAAGACCATCGACAGTTAAGATGGTATAATGCCATTTAATGGAGCTGTTATGGTATCGATTTCCAATATTCAGGAGCTAAGCAATCGCATTAGATAGTGCATCATAGGTGGTTTTACCGAGGGGGGGAAAATGATTATTGAATAAAGAGGTGGAGAAAGGGTATAATTGGGGTATGCGAAAATGGTTCGACACTTCGACAAGCTCAGTGTAAACAAGCTCAGGACAGGAGAAAAAGCAATGGGAACTTCTTATACTGGCAGAAATAGTCTGTTCCCCGCCAGAGGCGGGTGAAAGGCGTATAAAACTGTATAATCATTGTTGGGCTTGGAAATAATGAAAAATGAGAGTAGCTAAACTAAAGGTTGATAATTTCAGAGGCATCAAACGATGCGAAATAATCTTCCAAGGCCACACCGTTCTTGTTGGAGACAACAACACTGGAAAATCAACGATACTGGAGGCCATTGACCTTGTTCTTGGTCCAGAGCGGTTATCACATTATCCCATTATTGATGAGCATGATTTCTATGCAGGTCAATATATCGGAGACGAAGAAAAACCCCTCAGTATCAATATTGAGGTTGTGATTATTGACCTCAGTGATGAACAACAAAGATATTTCAGAAATCACCTCGAATGGTGGAATACAGACAACAATTCATTGATTGAAGGACCCCCTCCGGAATCAACGGACGGGCATGGAGTTGTTCCAGCTTTACGGCTTTGGTTTAACGGTTATTACGATGCAGAGGAAGATGATTTTACCGGAAAGACGTTTTTTCTTTCTCCTCAAAAAGATGATGAAACTTATGATTCGTTTGGCACAAAGGATAAACGTCTTTGCGGTTTTCTTTTCCTTAGAACACTTCGAACCGGTTCAAGAGCACTAAGCCTTGAGCGAGGATCGCTTCTGGACATCATCTTGAGGCTACAAGAATTGCGCCTGCATATATGGGAAGATGTATTAAATCAACTTCGACAACTCCATGTTGCTGAGAACCCCGATTTAGGCATAACTGATATCCTTACTTCAGTCCAAGATGCTGTACGTTCCTTCGTGCCATCAGATTGGGCCGAAAACCCACACTTGTGCGTATCTGATTTGACGAGAGCGAACCTCAGACGAGTTCTCACTGTCTTCATGGGAACTGGTGCTAAACGTAATGACGGTTCAGAATATTCAGCTCCTTTTCAGCATCAAGGAACCGGCACCATAAACACACTGGTTCTTGCCCTATTGTCAATGGTCGCAGAACTTAAGCAGAATGTGATTTTTGCAATGGAAGAACCAGAGATTGCCATACCTCCTCACACTCAAAAACGCATAGTCGACAGTGTGACTTCTAAGTCTGCTCAAGCCATTTTTACGTCTCACTCTCCTTACGTTCTGGAAGAATTCAAACCATCGCAAATTCTAGTAATTAAGCGGGGAAATGGCGAACTTTCTGGTGTTCCTGCTGAATATCCCCCAGCAGTAAAACCAAAGAAATACAAAGAGGAATTTCGCAGGCGGTTCTGTGAAGCGTTGTTGTCACGTCGCGTTCTGATAACGGAAGGCAGAACAGAATATGATGCTTTTCCTGCTGCGGCTAGAAGGCTTCATGAACTTCATCCTGAAGGATTCAAATCACTTGAAGCCCTCGGCATTGCCATTGTTAATGCGGAAACTGATTCGCAAGTTGTTCCACTTGGAAATTTTTACCGAGCATTAGGAAAGATTGTGTTTGCTGTTTATGATCAGCAAACACCTGCCAGGAAAACAGAGATTGAAGCGGCAGTTGATTATCCTTATGAAACACCAGAAAAGGGATTTGAGAAGGTTATTCTAAACGGTACCCATGAATTTGCATTGAGACGATACGCTAATTTACTAGTTTCAAACAGTGAATGGCCGACTCACTTAAGCTCAAAAACTCCATCAGATTCAATGCCATTAGAGGGCCTTAAAGATGCCTTAAAAGATTATCTTAGCTGGGCTAAAGGGGCAGGAGATGCAGCTGATCTTCTCTGGCAATGCAACAAGGATGAAATGCCTGCCTTTATAGTCAAGACAATTGAATCTATTCAAAGCATAGTAGAAACTGAATCTATCTTTGAGGACGGAGATAATTCTAAAGGTGAGCAGAAAAATTCCTCAAAGAATCAGGGAAAAACAGAAGTAAATCCCAAAGAAGGATGAGATTTCTGCAATGTTTGAATTGTCCGAGCAAAAACAAAAATTGCTGGAAACTAATGGTCATATCTTAGTTTTGGGGGGACCCGGTTCTGGCAAGACCACTATTGCATTGTTGAAAGCAAAACGAGTGATAGAAGAAGGGATAAAGAATGGGCAACATGTTTTATTTCTAAGCTTTGCGAGGGCAACGGTCGCTCGTCTCATACAGCAAACAACGGTCCTTAGAATCTCAACGTCTATACGTCAACATTTGGAAATTAATACATATCACGGATTTACATGGAATATTTTGAAAAGTCATGGCTACCTAATAAACTCTAACTCACCGTTGCGATTGTTACCTCCTCCAGAAGCAGCAGCACGTCTTGCTGATATTGATGGTGATGTAGCACGCGAAACTGAGAAAAGCAGATTATTCGAGGAAGAAGGTTTACTTCATTTCGATCTTTTTGCTAGTCTTAGCGCAGAACTTCTATCAAAGAGCAAGTCGCTTGCCGCGATTTTATGTGATGCCTATCCAGTCATTATCCTTGATGAATTTCAGGATACTAATGCCGATGAATGGAATTTAATTCGCATACTTGGTGAAAGAAGTAGGCTTATCGCTCTCGCCGACGCAGAACAGCGTATTTTTGAATTTCGTGGAGCAGATCCTGCAAGAATAGGCGAATTCATTTCAAAATTTAATCCAATCAATTTTGACTTTGGTTCAGAGAACAATCGTAGCAGTAGCACAGATATAGTTCAATTCGGTAACGATCTTTTGACAGGTGCAAACAAAGGTAAAACCTATAATGATGTTAAAATTATTGGCTATCCCTGTCGCAAAGGAAACGGAATATATCTAAATCTTAAATATGCAGTATTAGACTCTTGCCAGAGATTAAGAGGTGCTGGACAAAGCAATTGGTCTTTGGCTGTACTGGTTCCTACAAATAAATTAATGCTTGATGTTTCCGATTTTTTGGGGTTGGAACAAAAGTTAACAAATAGCAGGGTACTTCCAGCAATAAATCATGAAGTCGCATTTAATACAGCAGGTCCTTCACTTGCAGCTGTCTTAATTGCAGGATTGTTAGAAAGTGGTGAAACAGATCGTGAAGTTGCAAATCGACTGATCTATGATCTTTGTGAATATATTCGAGGTCGAAAAGGCGATGATGGTCCTACTAAGGCAGATCGTGAAATATCAACAGTTTTATTGAAATTTATAGAAACTGGTATAATTCGTGGGTCCAAACGCCAGTCTATCGTAAAAGAATGCAATAGATTAGCAAATGAGTGCAGAGTAATCGATTATACTGGTAATCCTGCTGATGATTGGATTGCTATTCGAAACATCTTATTTAACAGCGAATGCGAGTTTATTAAGCAAGTCGCAATAGACGCAAAATACCTTAGATTATTGCACAAAGGCGCTTTGTTGAGGTCGAGTCTCGGTAATCTGTGGCGAAATAATGGAAATTATTCTGGTGCAGCAGGTGCTGTGAGAAATGCGCTCCTGCAAGAACATTTTTCTGCTTCGACCAAAATTTGGACAGGTATTCACGTTATGACAATACACAAATCCAAGAATAAAGAATTTGATGAAGTCATTATTTATGAAGGCTATTATCAAGGTAAAATCGTTCGGAATGACGCTGATAGAAAAGAAGTAGATCAATCTCGCTTGAAATTACGAGTTGCTGTTACTCGTGCTATGAAACGAGCTACAATATTATCGCCAAGCAACGATATGTGTAGGTTTTTGCGTTGATCTACAAAAGATTAAAAAGAGGGAATTTGGAATATGAATTGTCTAACAAAACAATCCACCAAGCGCCCCTAACGTTGCGATGGTGATTTTTAACGTTAGCCTATCTCCTTCTTCCGATTTGGTGATACCTGTGCAGGAAGCCCTCGACCCATTCGACTTCGTTCAGGGCAGGCAAAACATCCCTACCTTTTTCTTTTTTCGTGTTCACAAGAACAAGGTTTGTAATATCTTGTAATTCTGATTAAAATGCCTGTCTTTAAGTGCGATTAGAATAATTAGTATCTGTTGCGGATACGGGTTTTTGTCATTCCCGCGCAGGCGGGAATCCAGTTATTCGTACCAAATACCTGCTTTTGTGGGTATGACATTTTCGTTTTTATTTTTCCGCAACAGAAACTAATTAGAATATTTGCGGGATTTTTTATGACATTTACTCAGCTTTTAGCGATAGTCGGCGCGCCGGACGCCGATATTCAGGTTTACGCAGATTCGCGGAACGTCAGAAGCGGCGATGTGTTTGTCGCCGTCGGCGGAACTCATCTGGATGGACACGATTTTATCCCGCAGGCGGTCAAAAACGGGGCGGCGTATGTCGTGTGCCAAAAACAGGCGGATTGCCGGCCGGCACAAATGATTATTGTCAATAACAGCGCTTATGCCCTTGGACTATTGGCGCAGGCAGCACAGGGAAACCCCAATTCCAGACTCACAAACCTTGCCGTAACAGGCACTAACGGCAAAACCACCGTCAGCTTTTTGGCCCATTCGGTCATCGAATGCGCCGGGTCTGAGTCAGGTCTTATCGGGACTATTGTTCTGTCGGCCGGCAAAAACGTCTATGAGGCTGCGATGACGACGCCGGACGCGCTGACCATCGCCAGGGCGGCCCGACAAATGGTCCAGGATGGGGCGAAATTTATGGTCATCGAGGCCAGCAGTCACGCGCTGGCTCAGGACCGGCTGGCGGGGATTTACTTTACCGCAGCGGCATTTACCAATCTGACCGGCGACCATCTGGATTACCATAAAACAATGGACGAATACCTGGCGGCTAAAACAAAACTGTTCACGGAATTGCCGCCGCACGCCATTGCGATTTTGAATGCCCAGTCCGAGGCCTCCAAAAAAATCGCGGAAAAATGTCGGGTTCGCATCCTTTGGTACGCCATTGATGAACCGACCGACATCACCGCTCATATCCACTCGATGGACGCCTCCGGAAGCGAATTCTCGATTGAATTTAACAACTATATGGAAAAAGTCCGCACACCGCTTGCGGGAAGACATAATATCAGCAATCACCTGGCCGCGGCGGGTCTTTGCCTGGCGGCGGGATTTGATCTGGGGACGGTGGCAAAGGGCTTGTCGGCTCTGAAAAACGTCCCCGGTCGGCTGGAGCCGGTGGTCTGTCCGGCCTCGCAAAAAGCCGGCATCGGCGTCTTTGTTGACTATGCCCACACCGACGACGCCCTCCTGAATGTGCTCAATACCCTTAAACCTCTGTGCAAAGGCAGGCTGATTGCCGTGTTCGGCTGCGGCGGCGACCGCGACAAAACCAAACGCCCCCGGATGGCCGCGGTGGCCGAAAAGCTCAGCGACCACATTATCGTCACCAGCGACAATCCTCGCACCGAAGACCCCCGGCAAATTATCGAAGATATCCTGGCCGGATTTTCCGACAGTGCCAGGCAGCAAAAAATTTATGTGGAAGCGGACCGAAAAAAAGCGATTGGACTTGCAATTTCCGCCGCGAAAAGAGATGATATAATCCTGATCGCCGGAAAAGGACACGAGACGTATCAGATTATTGGAACGACCAAAATCCATTTCAGCGATCAGGAAACCGCCAGGGAGTTGATGGACGTGATTTTGTAAAGGCACAGAAAAATCCAAAAATTGCGTACGGTAAAAAACGCTGCGGAACTCGGAGAAGGATTTTTCCTGCTCAGTTGAAAGAAAGTTGCCGACAGCGGTTTTGCCGAAGACCCAAAAACAAAAATATGATCGACTTTCAGACGCTCCGACAGGTTTTCGATGCCCGGCCCAACGGACAGGATAAATATGCCGAGCTGATGATTCACGGCGTGAGCACGGATACGCGCACGATTCGGCGGGGGGATTGTTTCTTCGCCATCGCCGGGCCGAATTTTGACGGCCACCACTTTATTCCCCAGGCTTTGGAAAAAGGCGCCGCCTGCGCCGTGGCGCAAAGCCAGGTCGCTCTGCCGTCGGAATTGCAGGGACGGGTCATCTGGGTCAGAGATACCGTTGGGGCGCTGGGGCAGTTGGCGGCGTGGTATCGAAAACGGCTTGCGGCAAAGGTCGTCGCCATCACCGGCTCCGCGGGAAAAACCACCGCCCGGCACATCATTCATCACGTCCTGAGTCGGCGGTTCAATTGTTATCAGGCGGTTAAAAGTTTCAACAACCACATCGGTCTTCCGCTGACCATTCTGTCGGCGCAGCCGGAACATAACGTGCTGCTGCTCGAGTTGGGGTCCAACCATCCCGGCGAAATCGGAACTCTGACTCGAATCGCTCAACCCGATATCGCACTGGTCACCTGTGTGGTGCCGGCCCATTTGGAAGGTTTCGGAACCGTCGAAAATGTCATCCGGGAAAAACTTTCGATTTGCGAAGGTCTGAGCGCCGGCGGTCTTTTTATTCTCAACGGCGACCAGCCAAACGTCGTGGAATACGCCAAAACACTGAATCGTCCATTCATTACATTCGGCATTTCGCCGACCTGTGATGTGCGGGCCCAACAGTTGCAGAGCAGCGGCCCCGACGGCCAATTGACGATTGAAAACCAGACGTTCGCCGTTCCGCTGCCGGGACGGGCCAATCTGATGAATACCCTGGCGGCCTGGTCTGTGTGCAGGACCTTCGGTATTCCTTTGCCGGATTTTGCCGAGGCAGTGTCGAGCCTGCAGCCGATGGCGATGCGGATGAATATCGAAACCGTTGGGTCGATAAAAATCATCAACGACTCCTACAACGCCAATCCCGCTTCGATGGCCAATGCGCTGGAATGTCTGACGGCGCTGGCCGGCAGGGAAAATCGCCGTTCCGTTTTTGTGTCGGGCTGTATGGCCGAGCTGGGAACGGCCTCGGCGAAACTGCATTACGAGCTGGGACAAAAGGCCGCACAGTCTGGAATAGGCGAAATTATCGCCGCCGGAACGTTCGCGTCCGATATTATCGCCGGCGCCGTCAAAGCCGGCCTCGACGCTTCCTGCTGTCGGACGTTTGGCGACACACAAACATTGTGCGATAATCTGCACAGTTTCGTCCGGCCGGACGATATAATACTGGTCAAGGGTTCACGCACGGCGGGAATGGAAAAGGCCGTGGAGACGCTGAAGAAACTGTTTGCCGTCGTGCAGATGTCCTGCGAAAGATAAATTCGAAATCCGGATTTCGAAATCCGAAATGGTTCGATACTTCGACAAGCTCAGTATAGACAGGCTCACCATCCTGAGCAAACCTGTCTTGAGCATAGTCGAAAGAGTCGAAGGACAATATCGAATGTCCAAAATTCAAATACCCAAAACGCCGCTACTTTGTCATTCCCGCGAAGGCGGGAATCCAGCTTTTTGAGTTTGTTTCGAGTTTCGGATTTCGTGCTTCGAATTTCCTTCCTGGAATTGGTTTCTGGTTCTCAAGGAAGAATCATTTGCTGTACCATTTATGCCATTATTATAAGCAGTCGATGTACTCAATGGGCTTTTACGCCTGGGAGGATGTTCTGTTCCGGGCGATTGTGGGTGCGATGACGGCCTTTATCGTGGCCGTCTGGATGGCGCCGCGGACAATCCGCTGGCTGATGCGGATGAAAATCGGCGACCGCCCGGAATTTCACCACGCCGCCCTGAATGAGCTGATGCGCGAGCGGGCCAACACGCCGACGATGGGCGGAATCATTATTCTGACGGCCATCGCCGTCGGCACGCTGTTATGGGCCAATTTGACCAATCCCTTTATTCACAAAGCGCTGTTTATTCTGGTCTGGTTCGGATGCGTCGGCGGGGCCGACGACTGGCTCAAACTCACCAGCAAAACCCGCCAGCACAGCCGCAACGGCCTGAGACCCTGGGAAAAACTCGTTTTCCAGTTCGGCGGTGCAATGCTGGTGGCGTATTTTCTCTACTCCGACTTCCACAACATTGAGGACGCCAAACGCCTGTGGCTCCCCTTCTACAAATACGGCATCCCGCTGGCCGGCTGGATTTTTGTCATCCTCAGTATTTTATATATCTCGGCCACCAGCAACGCGGTCAATCTGACCGACGGAATGGATGGCCTGGCTTCCGGCTGCCTTGGAATCGCCTCGACGACGCTGGTCATTTTGTGTTATGTCGCCTCGGAAATGATGAGCCGAACCAGCCAGATCAGTTGGGCCGGCTATCTGCTCCTGCCGCACATCCCGCAATCCGGCGAATTGTGCATCTTCTTCGGCTCGTTCACCGGCGCCATCCTCGGCTTCTTGTGGTACAATTGCCATCCCGCTCAGGTCTTTATGGGCGACGTCGGCTCATTGCCCCTGGGGGCCGCTCTCGGCTACGGGGCCATTGTCACACGCAATGAAATCCTCCTCCTGCTCATCGGAGGCGTATTTGTGATGGAAATGCTCAGCGTAATGCTTCAGGTCTGGTATTTTCGCCGCTCCGACGGAAAACGCATCTTCCGCTGCGCACCCATTCATCATCATTTTCACCTCGCCGGCTGGTCCGAGCCGCAGGTCGTCGTCCGCTTCTGGCTCCTCTCCATTGCCTTTGCCGTCATCGCCTTAGCCACGCTCAAACTGCGATAATTTCTAACGTAGCTCAAGCTTCCAGCTTGAGAATAATTTTCCCCCGCCCCGGCTGTGAACCTGTCATTCCGGGCTTGACCCGGAATCCATTCCCCATTTTACAATTTTTAAGCCCCGAGGGGGCGACATACAATAGCCGGCGGTGTAAACCGCCGGAAACTGATTCTCTTGTTCTCCCCTTAAAGCCCCGGCAGGGGCGAAAGAATATTATCATGCTCTCTATACAATTTTAGTATCCGGTACCGTTTCGTTAACCCGATAGCTCAAGACTGGCCCTTTATATTCTGGTTGTGTTGGTATAGAATATCCAAGATGTCATCAATATCATTGATATACATCGGTTCAAGTACGTAAAGATGGCCATCATAGGCAGCGGAATATTTATTCAAGATACCTTTCATAATATCAATAACTTCATCTAAGTCTTTCCATTTTATTGGAGCATCCTTAGAGATTTTCTTTTTTTGAAATGCATAATCTTTGTCAAAATGAGCGTGGAATTTGTCACGTTGTGTTTTGAAACTTGATAAGGACTCGGCGATGTCTTTAAGTATTTTACGGTCAGATTCTATAGAATCGAATGTAATTGGATCACGGTCTAACATCCAATGGCCTGCAGGGTAGTTCCTGCGTTCTTGAAGACGAGATATTGCAAAGATACCCAGATTGTTCTCCACAAATGATAGAAAGTTAATGAAACCCCGCTCCGCTTTTGGATCTAAGAGATTGTTTACCCAAAGAATAATGACTGTGAACAAAGAACTGATTACGGTGCCAAAAAAGCAAGGGGCTATGTTCATTTCGTCTAAGCGATCCTGCTTGCGTTCGTATATATGCTTGTGTAGCTGATTGGATATTAACAACTTAGAGGTCTCTTCTCTTAAGTGATCTCTGTACAGCTCAAACTTGTTTTCTGCGTCATTGGTTTTCATGTTAACAATGATTATCCAGTCTGCATAAAATGGCAAACATAACCTGTTTATGTCTGGTTAAAAAGTTCCCGTTGCTTCGTCCACTCAAATCGCTTGGCAGGTGTACAGCCTGCAACCCGATTACAATTTCAATATAGCGGGTATATTAGCGGAAAAGGGCTTAAAAGGCAATCATTGGCCGTTATTTTCCTTGATTGTCCTATAGCCAAAAAGGTATAATGTCTGTCGCTGGGGGATAACCAGAATTTCGGAGGATGGAAAGATGAAAAGAGCGTTAAGAAATATCATTCTTATAAGCATAATAAACTTTTTTTGCTGTGGCATTTCAGAGGCAACTGTAATCAATGCTGATTGGAAAATCGCCGGGGATGGTTTGGCTATTCTGGATACGACGAACAACAAGGAGTGGCTCGATCTAACCGAGACAGCTAATCTCACGACAGATTATGTGTTTGGACAATTGGGTCCAGGTGGAGAGTTTGAAGGGTGGCATATCGCCACAGCACTCGAAGCGCTGGAATTGTTGGTATCGGCAGAAATTCCTGATATAGATAATCAATGGACAGCAGCTAATGTGGCCCCAGTGGAACAATTGTTTGGGATTTGGGGGGAATTAGGTAACGATCCTTTCAATGGAATTAGAGTTTCGTATTTTGCAATCGATCACTTAACGACACAGTATTGTGCTGGTTCTATAGCAATCGGTAGCTCGACATATGAGTTCGGTAAAGGATACGCAAGGGAATTTTCATATGGCAACATTGACACAGAATACCACAATCCCCTGTTCGGTGTTGCTTTAGTTCGCGTCGTTCCTGAACCTGCTTCTCTTTTGCTTTTGGCCTTTGGCGGTTTATTGATCCGATACAGGAAATAGGAAGCTCCCTGACCTTCTCTCCAGAAACAAAAAACCCCCACGGGGTGATAACAGCCCACCCCCGCGACAGAAGTTACTTTAGCCGGTATCAGGCAGAATGGGTAGCCCATGCAGACTTATCCGCCAGGGTCGAAGACCCGCCAACCTGTCCCTACCGAAGGGGGAAACCGCCTCTGTGTTCTCGGTGCTCTCGGTGGCAAAAAATCCAATCTGTGAAAATTTATCCCCAAGGGATCCGTGAAATTTTACCCCTTTGTTTCTGTGGGGCTGTGGTTAAAAAATCCCGTTTATCCTGTCTAAAAAACTTGCCGCGTCGGTTTTTTCTATCAACTCTCAA
>CAZWMN010000013.1:0-60572 GCA_964635075.1 uncultured Pirellulales bacterium
CCCGCCAATCCCGACCCACAACAAAAGAGCAAACCTTCACCCCCAATATCGCCTATGCTGATTTTTCCCAACCGCTTTAACGCAACCCATTTCATTATAACGATTTACCAACTCAAACAACCGTTTGAAACGCCTCCTCCAGACGTATAATTTTCCAAAATCTCAATTTTTCGCGTATCGGTAAAACTACTGATTATTTTCTCTAAAGTCAGTTTTTCAAACCATTTATGTCTTTTTTACTTTTCAAATCTCTTTTTCGCATCCTTTTTTCACACTTGTTTATTTCACACCTCCCCCTTCCCCCCCCCCCGATGGTTTAAGTTGAGGACAGAGAATCAACAAAAAAACCCGCTGTCAGCGGGTCTGATAGTTTGGAATTTGGCATTCGGATTTTTCCCTTCATCCTTCCGTATGTTGCGGCTCAAACACACAAACCCTGCCCTTCCCGGCCTGTTTCGCCGCGTACAGGGCCTGGTCCGTCGCCTTGGTCACGTCTGCCGGGTCCGTATCCGGGTCATATTGTCCCACGCCGGCGCTGAGAGACAGTGAAATCTTCTGGTTTTCCCACACCATCGGCGTACCGCAGACCATTTGCACCATACGCTCCGCCACCACCGTCGCGTCGGACAGCGACGTATTGGGCAGAATGATAGAAAACTCATCGCCGCCGTACCGGGCCGCCATATCAATTTGACGGATGCAGGCCGACAGTCTGCGGGCAATCTGCTTGATCGCCATATCCCCCGCCCGGTGGCCGTGCTGGTCGTTGATGGTCTTGAGGTCGTCGATATCAGCCATAATAATGGACACCTTTCCCCCGTAGCGCCGGCACCGGCGGAGTTCTGTTTCCAGAGCCTCATAAAACGCCCGGTGATTCAGCATCCCTGTCAGACCGTCCGTTCGGGCCTGCCGCTGCGTCTTTTCGAACAGATGGATATTGCCTATCGACGCCCCGACGAGTTGTCGAAACAGTTCAACAATCGCGATATCTTCTTCCGTGAATTTCTCCCCGTTTTCCTTGTCACTGATATTCAGCACCCCCACGACGTGTCCATGACATATCAGCGGCGCAATAATACAGCTTTGTGTCTGGTAATTCTTCGCAAACCCCCGGCTGACATTGTTCACCACCGCCGACTGCGGATTGTCCATATCCCGAATAATCAGGAGCTCTTTGCTCCGCACCGCCACAATCATCGGCGACGGCGGATTCTGATTGAGCGAAACAATATTGTTAATCAGGAACGGATGGTTGTTTTTTTCAAGGTGCAGAATATCGCTGGTCTCATCCAGAATATACAGCGAAGCCAGCTTCGCCCCAATCAGAGTGGGAATCTCCGCGATGCAGATTTCCGCAATTCGTTTGACGTCGAGACAATTAATTTTCTTGGCCAGCGGCGTAACGACTTCCAGCCGATAGACGCTTCCCGAGCAACCCGGCATCTGTTTTCCCGCTTCTCCCTGCTGCATTTCCATATCTTTATCAGACCTCACGTTGCACAACTTCCTCCCCCATCAGTCGAACCCAAACGACTAATGCTTTAATATCGGAGCATTCACCGCCTCAGTTAACCCTCAAATAACCCTCAAATAAAGAAATTTGACCGTTTTGAATGGGAATGAACCTTTTCGAAGAGAAATTTCTTGTTTGTGGAGTGATTTTAGCCGGCTTTTATCCCTCTTTTTCCAGGAAAATGTCCTGCAGGAAAGTGCCCCACCAATAGGTTATTGGACCCTGCCGCCCTGATTTCACCCTACCTGTTAAACTCAACTTCATGTCCTGAACAAAATTCTGACCAAGTTGGATATCCAACCCAAAAAAAATTTTCAAAAAATTGACGTTTCTCCAAAAATTTTGTTGACGGCCACGAAAATATGTTTTACATTTTACAAAACGCAAAATACAACCGTGCAGGTTAACTCCAAAAGTTTTTGCTTGGCTTTATGAAGCAGGACCTCAAAAAAGAGTTTGCAGTGCCGCCAAAATTGTATCGGATCGGGGATGTCGTTCGCAGTACCTCGTTCACACGCCAGACAATTCATAACTACACCATTATGGGACTCATCGAGGAATCGAGCTGGACTGAAGGAGGGCATCGTCTTTATGACGAATCCGTCTTTGAGAAACTCTGGCGGATTCAGCAACTCCGGCAGACCAAAACCCTCGCCCAGATTCGCGATATGCTTTGCACGGAACGGACGGTACAAACCTCATAAAGGTATGGAGATAAAAGGAAACGCCAGGATGGTCCTATGAAAGTCAAACTGCCCCCCACCACAACCGACAATATCACGGAGCTGCTCAACCGGATTATCGACTTTACCGAACGGCGTAAAGAAGTGCTCACGCGAAATCTGTTCGACCACCATAACACCGGCTTCGTACCGAAAGATCTGCCGGTACACGAATTCACAGATACCCTTACTCACGCTTTGGACGAACACATCCGCAACAAGCGGCTTTTGCTGGAAGACCGGCAAAATGTGCATTTCTACCATCAGGGAGATTTCGACGCTGCGGCGGTGGCGGATACGGAAGCGATGGTTTTGCTGGAAAGTAATCCGCAGGCTTATCTCCAGGAACAAATTCGCAAATTGTCCGAAAACCTGATCCACAACCGCCTGGCGGTGGAATTATTGCGACAGAAACGTCAAAAAGAGATGGAGTTTACCAGTTTATAAAAAGAAACACGTTTTAGGGTTTTTGTGTTGAAAAAACCGGCGTTTTTATAACGAGAACAACTGTTATCGATAACAGAAAGAAAAATGGCTGGCCATGGTTTGTTGCCAGTCCGGGACGTACAGCAAGATCGCATCGAGGAAGTGGCAATGAACACCAGCCGAATCGGCTCTTTACGACATACGATGGAAGACCGTCCGGAACGGGCGATGGTGCTGGCGATCACCAGCGGCAAAGGGGGCGTCGGCAAAACCAACATCGCAGCCAATTTGTCCGTTTGTCTGGCCAGCGCATGCAAACGCGTTTTATTGGTGGATGCCGACCTCGGATTGGGCAACCTCGACGTTGTGATGAATCTTAACAATCGGCATAACCTGGCCCACGTGCTGGCCGGGCGAAAAAGTGTAGAAGAGATTATTCAACTGGGACCGGCAGGGGTGGAAGTCATCTGCGGCGGATCGGGCATTGAAGAGCTGGCTAACACCACCCTTTTCCAGCGTCAGCGTCTGGTGAACGAATTGGAACGGCTTGGGCACCGGGCGGACGTGATTGTGATTGACACCGGCGCCGGCATCCACGCAACCGTCATTGGTTTTTGTCTGGCGTCAGACCATACGCTGGTGGTGACAACGCCTGAGCCGACGGCAATGACTGACGCGTACGCGATGATTAAGGTGCTGGTCGGCAGGAAATACGACGGCAGAATCAGTCTGCTGGTCAATATGGCCGACAATATCGCTGAAGGTCGCAAAACCTATCGGCAGATCGCCGAGGTCGCGGCCAGATTTTTGAATACGCCAGTCTATGATGCCGGGGTTTTATGCAGGGATGAATTGGTCGGCAGTGCCATCCGCCGGCGGGAGCTGGTTGTACTGGCATATCCCCGCTCGGCAATTACGGCTCACTTCGAGGCCATCAGCGCCCGAATGAGCAATATCAGCCGACCTAATACGGGAAAAGATGGATTTTTCCAGAAAGTCGCAAATTGGCTCTTTTAAGGTAAAGCCGCCTGACCTAAACGCCGATACGAATGCGCTGCGGCTGCAACACAATGAACGCTCAGCAACACAGAAAGCCAAAAAAACGGTCTCTTATCGGACGCGGACACGTGAGCGAGAAACGCAAACAACAGACACGGAGGTCTTACTCTATGCGCGGGGCCCGGTCAAAAAATATAGAACAGGTATGGCGGGAGTTTTTTACTACCCGCAGCGAAGAGTGCCGCAATATCTTACTGGAACATTATTTACCCTTAGTCAAATACACCGCCGACAGAATCTGTGCCAAACTGCCGGATAAAGTGGAGTTGGACGACCTGGTCAGCTCCGGCATTTTCGGTCTCAAAGACGCCATCGAAGCCTTTGACCCCAATCGCGGCGTGAAATTTGAAACTTACTGTACGCCGAGAATCCGCGGCAGTATCCTCGATGAGCTGCGAAATATGGACTGGGTGCCTCGCCTCGTGCGCGCCCGGGCACATCGCCTCGAAAGAATCAGTCAAACCCTCGAAGCCCAACTGGGAAGAATCCCGACGGAAAAGGAGGTGGCCGAAAAACTGAATATGGCTATGGAAGAATTTCACCGGCTCCAGCGGGACGCCTGCGCAATTGGACTGGTGTCGCTGAATAACAAATTCAATGAAACCGAGGGCGAAAAAGACGTCCGTGAAATCGACATCATCGAAGACCCGCGAAGCCAGAACCCGGTCATTGAGGCGCAGAAACGCGATTTGAAAAACCTGCTGACCAAAGGATTAAGCCGCGCGGAAAAACTCATCGTCATTCTGTATTACTACGAAGAAATGACGATGAAGGAAATCGGGGCGACGCTGGATTTGTCCGAATCGCGCGTTTCACAAATGCATTCGTCCATTATCGCCCGTCTGAAGGCGCAAATGAACAGCCGAAAAAAGGAGTTTGCGGTTTCGACCTGATTTCAATCTTTTTGCCGCAGAGTTCACAGAGAGCACAGAGGGTAAATAAATTTAACCACAGTTCTTCGGCAAGCTCAGGATAAAATTTCACTGATCCCTTGGGGATAAATTTTCACAGATTAGATTTTTTTGCCACCGAGGGCACCGAGAACACAGAGGCGGCTACGACAAATTCAAAAGTTAAAACCCAAAAGGCAAAACTAAAAACTTAAAATCCCAAAATAATTCACGGATGAATGCTCTGCCCAAAACCACAATGAAAAAGCCAATAGCCCATAGTAAGAGTTGAGGGAGAGTAAAGAAGAGAAAAGTGGGCGGTAAGAGGAGGGATAGAGAGATACAAAAAATAAGAACACAGGAACCCAAGGACACAGGAACTCAAGAATATGGAGGAAGGGGAAAGAAATAGAAATTTAAGCAAGGGTTTTATAAGGGCTTACAGAAAAAGCGTCTGATCATTTTAATTCTTCCCTGAAATCCTGAGATGATAATGAGATGATAAAGTTAAAAAACTTGATTTTTCAGGGCAGGTTTGATATTCTATTGAAAATAAGGCTCAGCAGTGTAACTGAGCAGAATTATGCTGTGTTATATGGGAAATCCCAAATAATGTTTCTTTGTGCGGAGGAGGAAACGGTCATGCCAAAAAACAATCACAAAGTAAAAAGAAGCGAAAAAAAGAAAAATGTATATCTTTTATTTGCAGTGGGTTTGATGCTTGTTTCGGGAGCGTCGGCTTTTGCGGCGGCGAGTTTTCAAGGACTGGGGGATTTAACGGGAGGCGCGTACCAAAGTCGTGCATACAGTGTTTCTCCTGAGGGTTCAGTTGTGGTGGGGTATGGTAATTCTTCATATGGTCAGGAAGCTTTTCGCTGGACAGCCGGGGGAGGAATGGTCAGCCTTAGTAACACATGCACTGCCTATAGCTATGGCGTTTCGAGCAACGGCTCTGTAGTCATTGGTGATGCTTACTTACCAACTCGTGAGGCGTTTCGTTGGACATCTGAAGGCGGCATGGTGGGCCTTGGTTATTTGACCGGGGCATCCAAAAGCGGTGCATCCGGTGTTTCCGCTGACGCTTCGGTTGTGGTTGGGTACAGTTCTGTTTCATCAACCGTTGGTCAGGCATTCCGCTGGACATCCGGCGGCGGTATGGTCGGGCTTGGAGATTTGCCCGGAGGTTTATACTTCAGCCAAGCGTACGGCGTTTCAACAGACGGGTCGGTTGTTGCTGGGTACGGCACCTCAGCATCGGGCAAAGAAGCTTTTCGCTGGACATCGGGCAGCGGGATGGTCGGTCTTGGGGATTTGGCCGGGGGGACGTTTGGCAGCTATGCCAATGCGGTGTCGGCCGATGGAGCGGTTGTGGTGGGGTATGGTACCTCGGCTTTGGGTCAAGAGGCGTTTCGCTGGACAGCCGCGGGGGGTCTGGTCGGGCTTGGCGTTAAAAGCAATGCGCTTGCTGTTTCTGCGGATGGCTCGATTGTTGTCGGCACCACTTCTTCAGATTTAAACAGCTATTATGGTGAGGCGTTTATTTGGACCGAATCGGGCGGCATGCAGAGTTTGAAAGATGTGCTGGTCGGCCTGGGAGCTGACTTGACTGCCTGGGACTCAACGACATGGAAGCTTACGGCGGCCACAGGCATATCGGCGGATGGTAAAACGATTGTGGGCTACGGACTTAACGGCGCAAGTCCGGAGGCATGGATAGCGACAATTCCCGAACCGGCGACGATGTGTCTGCTTGGTTTAGGCGGTTTGGGTCTGCTGAAAAAACGCAGAGCATGAACACAAAGACAAAACTTTAACGCGATTACAAGTTAAAGGACGGTGTTCAAAAAACACAGTCCTTTTTTTATTATTTCATTTTCATAAAACCGCCATCACCGTATTGCTCGTCTGACTAATGCCGGATTTATTTGTCACTGTGGCCTGATATTTATTAGCGGGCAGTCAATCAAGGTTGATTTTGTCTCGATGTACTGGCTCCTTACCTGTCAGCTATAGTACCCATAAAATTGCATATCCCTGGGGGACAAGTTGTAAATTGTATATTGTAAAATGGGTAAAACCCCTCCGGCCTTTCAGGCCACCATTCGGATTTTCGATTTTCGATTGACGATCCCTTGGGGATAAATTTTCGATTGGGGATAGGACTAATGGGACTGATGGGACGAATAGGACGGAAAAAGTCAAAAGTTAAAAATCAAAAGGCAAAAATGAGGAATCGCTCCCCGCCTTCCCCCTTCGGTAGAGACAAGTCGCGAGGACAAGCAAATCCGGAATGACGAAAAAACCATCCACCTTTGGTGGCTGCCACACACCGAAAAGAAAACCTGCTTGTCGGAGACAAGCAGGGCACCCGGCCGAATTGACGATAGACGGCGTTCGATCCCTTGGGGACAAATTTTCGATTGGGAAAAAGTGAGGGGGAAAGAATTGTAAATTGTAAATCCCTTGGGGACAAGTTGTAAATTGTAGCCCTTCGACCGGCTCAGGATTTCATTGTGAAATGGGAAGAGGAACCGTTCGGCAGGCTTCCTTCGATGCACTCAGGACGATGCGGGACAGAGTTTCGATCCCTTGGGGATAAATTGGCGATTGGGAGGAACCCCTCCGGCCCTGACGGGCCAGACCGCGTCGATACCAATACAATTTCTCATAATGTCCTTCCTTGCAATGCGGACTCACTGGGATACAATGGCCTGAATAATACTGTTTTTAAAAAAGAATGTTACACCTCGTTATATCGCATAGAATGTAAGATACGAGGACAGAAAACAGGAGCACTTTTTTAACAAAAATGGCTGCGGACCAATATCCAGTTGATGGACTCAAAGGTCATCATGTTATCTTTCGTTCTCTGCGACACAGGAACTATCGTCTTTTTTTCTCCGGACAACTCCTCTCGCTGATTGGGACCTGGACACAACAAATTGCCCTGCCCTGGCTGGTCTATCGCCTTACGGGTTCGGTCTTCCTGCTGGGTGTTGTCGGTTTTGCCAGCCAGATTCCGGCTTTTATATTGACCCCTTTCGCAGGTGTTCTGACCGACCGATGGAACCGCTATTACATTCTGATTACAACTCAGGTACTGGCTATGATACAGGCGTTCTCCCTTGGTTTTCTGTTTTTCGCCGGCGATATACAGGTCTGGCAAATTATACTTTTGGCCGTGTTGCTGGGCCTCATTAACGCCTTCGATATGCCGACCCGCCAGGCGTTTGTGGTGGAGATGGTGGAAAACAGGGACGATTTAAGCAACGCTATCGCATTAAATTCGATGATGTTCAACAGCGCCCGACTCGTCGGCCCCACATTAGCAGGCATAGTCATCGCAGCCACCAATGAGGGAGTCTGCTTCCTCATTAACGGTATCAGTTTCCTCTTTGTTATCGCGTCCCTGCTGATGATGAAAGTGCGCCGGCCAAAAACAAAAACCCGCAAGACTCACGTCCTGCATGAGCTGAAGGAAGGACTTTCTTACGCCCTCGGTTTTACCCCGATGAGGTATATTATGCTGCTGCTGGCGCTGGTGAGTCTGGTGGGAATGCCATACGCCGTGCTTATGCCTGTTTTTGCAAGCAAAGTACTTGGCGGCGGACCTCACACATTCGGTTTTCTTATAGCCGCCTCCGGTATAGGCGCTTTAACAGGCTCTATTTATCTCGCGTCCAGAAAAAGTGTTTTGGGATTAATAAGAATCATTCCCTTATCCACCGCCACCTTTGGCTGTGGACTCATCGCGTTTTCCCTGTCCCGCGTATTATGGCTTTCCCTGCCACTAATGTTTGTCACGGGACTTGGAATGATAATGCAGATGGCCGCCTGCAACACCATCATACAAACCATTGTTGACGACGACAAACGCGGCCGCATTATGAGTCTCTACGTGATGGCTTTTATAGGCACCGCACCATTCGGCAGTTTATTGGCCGGCGCCCTTGCAAGCCGTATCAGTGCGCCAAACACTTTAACCATAGGAGGGGTCTTGTGTGTTCTGGGGGCCGCCGTATTTGCAAGAAAACTTCCTGACCTGCGAAAAAGCATTCGCCCGATATACGTCAAATTAGGCATCCTTCCAGAAATGTCTTCAGGAATCCAGACAGCAGCAAATTTAACCGCTCCGCCGGAAAGATAAAAGATTTTCCGCGTGTGGTCATACTGGAAATTATGAACCGCCGTTGAGATAGCGAAGGGTCTTTTGGATGATTTCGCCGACGACGGGCGCGGCGACACGTCCGCCGCTGTAACCTTTATTGAGAGCCCGGTTGGGTTTACGAAGAGAGACCATCACCACAATCTTTGGGTCCACAGGCGGCGCACCGCCGGCAAACGACGCGACATAATTGGACGTATCATACCCCCCCGTCGGCAGCGCAATATTGGCCGTACCCGTCTTGCCCCAGACCTGCACCTCCTCCAGATGCGCCTTGTCTCCCGTACCCTCTTCGACCACGCCTACCAGCGCCTCGCGGATAATCCAGTGCGCCACCTGAGGCTTAATAACAAAGCCTGTATTGCCGGAAGGACGATGCAGTTGGGTCACATTGCCCCGCGAATCCACCGCCGCCCGCACGATATACGGCGTTACCAGACTGCCGCCGTTGGCCAGAATGCAATACGCTCGTATAATCTGAATCGCATTGACTAAAATTTCGTGCCCAAAGGGGATGCGGGTGATGCTGTAGCCGCTCCATTGCGATGTCGGATACAGCAGCCCCGGATCCTCTCCCGGCAAATCAATACCGGTTTTTTGGCCGAAACCAAACAGTCTCATTCCCTCATACAACCGTTTCTGACCTATTTCCAGACCAATCTTGGCCATTCCGATATTGCTGGACTGAATCAGAATCTCGCGCACTGTGAAATTGCCGTAGCGGTGATTGCCGAATTCGCCGATACGATAGCGTCCCCAATAGCCGTCCTCGCAGTAAAATACCTGATTGCAGCCGATGGCGCCGGTGTCCAGCGCAATTGACGCAATGATAGGTTTGATAATACTGCCCGGTTCATAAGGATCCGTCAGAATACGGTTCTTCAGCCGCTCCGGTTTTTCCGTGTTGAATCGCGCCGGCTCAAAATCCGGCAGCGATACCATAGCCAGGATTGCGCCGGTATTCGGATTCATCACGATACCCACCGCCGATTCCGCCTCGTACTCTTTCATCTTGGCCGCTACTGCCGACCGCGTAAATTCCTGGATGGTCGAATCAATCGTCAAAATCAGGCTTTGCCCGTCAGTGGGCGGACGCGACAGGTCGGGCCGATAGGCAATCGGGCTTCGCGCCACATCCACCAGAAACACATTCTGTCCATCCCGACCCTGCAATATCTCATCGTATTTCAATTCCAGTCCCGCAAGCCCCGCGTTGTCCTGTCCGACAAAACCAACCAGATGACAGGTCAGGTTGCCCATCGGATAATAGCGATGCCATTGATTCTGAATCCCGACGCCGGGCAGATTCAATTCCAGCACTGCCTGCCGCTGCGCCGCAGCCAGATTGCTCTGAATGGAAACATAGCCCTGATTGCCGCTCTCATAAATCAGCCGACAGATTTCCGGCCCGGGCAGAAACACAACGTTCTGCAATTTCATCGCCGTTTCCTTGATCATTTCCGGATCAGAGATACGGCGAGGCTCGATAAACAATTCATCGCTGGTATTGCTGGCCGCCAGCACATTGCCGCGGCAATCCACCATCGTCCCGCGCAGCGCATGCAGCGGCAATGTGGAATTCTGCTGGCGTCGGCTGGTCTGTGCCAAATACCCCGAACGCAGAAATTGAAGTTCATACAACCGCCAGCCCAGCAGTCCAAACGACGCGACCAGCACAACCAACATCGCGATTATGGTAATTTTAACCCTCATTGTGATTTCTTCTTTTTGGACAACTCCGATTCCATCGGGACAGAAGTATGTTCCAGCAAATGACGAGGGCTAATCAGCGACTCAAAACGCAATTGCCGGCTGCGCAGCTCCTGACGCAGGATTTTCTGCTGCGCCTCGGTCCTGCAGAAACGATTAAACACCCGGCTGGAGGCCGTGCGGATATGAATGGTGAAAATCAGAACGGCGGTCAGAAAAAATATCACAAATACCACTCGTGGCCGGCTCGGCATGGTCATAAAGACTATCGTTTGGGAATCTTCAATTTCATACCCACCTGTAAATGATCACCGTTGGTAAGCACATCGCGGTTAAGCTCGGCGATTTCCGGATAACGGTCGTTGTCGCCGAGAAATTTCTGGGCGATTTTGTACAAATAATCGCCGCTTTGCACCGTATATTCCGTCACGCCTTTGAGGGATTGAGGTTTCTCCGCTTTTTTGTCGCCGGTAATACTATCTTTGGAAACATTTTTGGAAACGTCTTTTTCTTTGGAAATTTCTTTGACCGCCATGTTATTCTTTTTGCTGTCGGCCAGCGTAAAAACATTTTTGAATTTGTCCAGCAAGGCGCCGGCGGCGGATTCCTTTTTAGCCGGCACTGCCTGCGGGGCCGCGGCGGATTTGACCTTCGGAATCACCAGTTGGTCGCCTACCTGAATTTTGTCCGGCGATTCAAGAATGTTCTTATTGGCTTCGTACAGCATCTGAATCGTGGATTTCCTGTTTCCCTCTTCCTGGCCATAGTATTTTTTGGCAATCGCGGCCAGACTTTCACCATCCTGAACGACATGATTTGCGCCGGCAACCGGTTTTTGCAGCGTTTTCGGCGCCGCGGGGTTATCCGGCCGGTTCTGCTGCTGGATTTGAGCCACCGTCTGCTGAGCGACCTGAACTGTCTGGTCAACCTGCGGATTAACCAGAGAAGGCTGCGGTTCCTGCGGTTTGACAACGGTAACCATCGAACCCGGCTGGGACGATTTCTCCGCACCCACGGCGGAAGAAACCGTATTGCCGGAAACCGGCTGCTCCTGAGCTGCTGACGAACTGTTCGACCCGCCTGCATATTGGTCCAATACCATCACATCCGAAGGCGGTTGTACATAGCGAACACTCGTCCGCTTCTCCTGCAGATTTCGAGCTGCCTCCACCACTGCCGGCTCAATCACCAGATTGCTGCCGGTCTGTGTGGTCACGGCCGTTTCCACGACAGGCTTTTCCCTGACGGAATGAATAAAATCCGGCAGCCCGTTAATTACAAACGCGATGATACCGATAAACACCAGCCCCAGCAACAGGCCCACCTTGGCATCGGCTGTCATTTCCGTGTACTCCTTTTTGTTCGGCATATTTTATATTCGTTTTGCTATCCTGAGTTTGGCGCTTCGGGAACGCGGATTACTCTCGACTTCTTTTTCATCGGCTGTCAGCGGCTTTTTGGTGAGAATCTCATACACACCCTGTTGGCGACGGGTCCTGAAATCCTCTTTGACAATCCCGTCGTCCAGACTATGGAAACTGATTACCGCCAGAAAACCGCCCCTTTTCAATCGCGCCGCGGCGGTCTCCAGTAATCGTTTTACATTTTCCAGTTCGTCATTAACCGCGATTCGCAGGGCCTGAAACGTCCGCGTGGCCGGATGAATCTTCGAGCGTCTTCCAAACGCCGGCTGATGCAAGGCCTCACAGATTGCCGCGGCCAGTTGACCGGTCGTCAAAATCTTTTGCCTGACCCGGCGATTAGCGATAAAACGGGCGATTTTGCGCGACGCCCGTTCCTGACCATAACGAAAAATCAGGTCGGCAAGCTGTTTTTCGTTCATTTGGTTGACAATATCCGCCGCGGTAATCGGAAGCCGGTCGTCCAGCCGCATATCCAGCGGCGCGTCCACCTGAAAACTCATCCCCTTTTGAGGGTCGGCCACCTGCGCCGAACAAAAGCCCAAATCCGCCAGAATTCCGTCAACCTTCTCTATCCCCAGTTTTGAAAGAACCTCATCCAGTCGGGAAAAATTTTCGCGTATCAAAATCACCCGGCAAGTCAGACCGGCTAAATGCATTTGGGCTCTTTGGACACTGTGTTGATCCACATCCAGCCCGATAAGCGTTCCGTCAGAGCCCAATTGAGAACCGAACAGACGGCTGTGACCTCCCTGTCCAACCGTGACATCCACAAAAATCCCATCCGTGGGCAGATGGCACCGCTCGGTCAAAACCCCGGCTAAGACCGGGATATGCGCGTCCGGCGAAGACCCGTCCATAGACTCCGCCGAACGGTCCTTCAATCGTTCGGAATCCATTCTCGAAGCGGCCGCTTTAGCCGACGACGGAGAACGCCGTCCGGCGGGTCAGCCGCTGAAGGGTCGGGGAAAACGAAATCGCCGCGAAAAGTGAACTTTGCTTCCTGAGCCGTTCCAATCGCTCAGCCAATACGGCCACCGCAGAAAGCGTCTGCTCATCCGCCGGGCATTGTCCATCCAAATGCTCCCGCACGCGACTCAACTCGTCATAAAATAACTCGGCCATAATCCCTCCAATTACATTTCCACCTGACGGCTCTGCTTTTGCAGAACCGTTTGTCTGGCCTGGGCAATCTGATTCTGATACTGCTCGAGATTGTCGGCCAAGTATTGTTCCCAGTCTTCGGTATTCCAGATTTCGATATGATCCCGCACACCCACGAGGGTCAGTGCACTTCCGAGATGGGCTCGTTTCCTGATTCTTTCAGACAACAGCAATCGCCCCTGCCGATCCAACTCCACCCTGTCGGCCATCGCAAACGTCATTCGTTCAAAACTCACCACCTCGTCCGGAGCTGCCGTCGCCGGCGCACCGACAAGGGCTATCTGCTGAAAGTACTTCTCAGGATACAGACACAAAACCCCATTGGGCCCCATCGTCAGATAGAAATCACAACCGTATTCCTTCACATCTATTTGACTGCGGAGCTTGTTGGAAATGAAAAGACGGCTCTTTTCATCCAGCGTATGCACGAACTCACCTGTTAACAATAGCATTGCTACTTACTCCACTGGGGGTATCCTTTTGTGGGAAAGAATACCACTTTCTCCCACCACGTCAATACTTATTCTTCGGCAATTTCTAAAAAAAATTCCCCCCTTACTATTGTCCTGGTTCAAATCAATAAGTACTCAATACCCAAAATACACAATATGTTGTATATTTAGATGTTCGCGGGTACAAAATAGAAGGTGTGAAAATTTTGAGATTTTTTCGTATTTCAACCAGAAAAAAACTGGAAAATTTTCAGCGCCCAGGACAAAAAACACAAAAAACCTGATGATTAAATGGATGAGCAGTATTGATCTGGCTGGTTTTTAGTGATTTTTTCGCACTTCAGGACAGGATTTGAGGCAATACTCCCCGACACAAAAGACGAAACACTATTCGATGTGGATAATAGTACTGTCATAAAATGCGGAAGCAGACTGCGGCAAAAGGAAAGTTTTTGTCAAAACAAAAAAGCCCGCGGGATTGCGGGCCTTGAGAAATCAGAACGATAATCGGTGAGCTATTCTGCTTTGCTAAAGCTTTCGCCGTCGTTGAAACTATGGCGGACAAGTCACAGAACGAAAAAGCCCACACTACCAAACTACTGGATTCTGGCCCCGTGCTTTCGCCGGGGCAGGCCCTTCGCCAGAATGATAAAAGTGAAGCTTTTTTATTTGAAACGGCACTCGTACTCTGTCATAGCTAATAATATGAAGATAAGTCTGTTGTTTTACCGATAATACCAGCAAAGGATAATATTTGCTGGAGGCAAAACAATGGGAATACGAAAGTATATTGTAACATTGACAAGTGAAGAACGCGAGCGTTTAACTCGGCTTGTTTCAAGCGGTCAGGACAAGGCTTATCGAATCAAGCACGCCAACATTCTGTTGGCAGCCGATGAAAAGGGTCCGCACCTCACCAGCCAAGAGATTGCTAAAGCATTTTCCTGCCATCTGAATACCGTTTCGGACCTCTGCCAGCGATTTGTTGAGCAAGGTCTTGAGGGCGCCTTGGATCGCAAAAAGCGGCACACTCCACCCACCCCGCGGAAGCTGGAGGGTCGAGGTGAAGCAAGATTAATCGCCCTTGCTTGTCGTAAGCCGCCGGAAGGTACATCGCACTGGGCTTTACGGCTGCTGGCTGATGAGCTTGTAGAACTGGGTGTGGTGGAAAGTATTTCTCATGAAACGGTCCGGCGGACGCTTAAAAAACCGGTTCAACTCCCAAAAAGTTGGTAGATTTTGCTCTTTGAAAGAGATAACTCTTTTGGATTTAACACTTTAAGGCAACAGCATGCAGGGGTATAATAGTCCTGCCATCGGGGAGGATAGGGCAACGCTGGGAAGCGACCTGAGCACCCCAATGGTGGCATACAGCATGGGGCGGTATCCTCTGTGGTATCGCCCACTTATGACCATATGCTGGAGCCCAAAATGCGATAAATCCATTATATTTCATGTCCTTAATCCAACCAACTTTTTGGGAGTTGAACCCTTTATAGATACACCCGAACAGAGATAGAGGATGTTATTTTTCGTCCGTCATCGGGTAGGCGGCTTCATTAAATTCCATCTGTTGCTTCAGCGCAGCGACGGAGAAATAGCCCAGTTGCCAAGCCAGTTGTTCAGGAGGGACGCCCCGCCGCAGCATTTGAATCACATGGCTTCTGCGGAGCGTTTCCGGCGTAACCCCCACTGTGAAGCCGGCGTCTTTGCTGTATTGTTTGAGTTTCCTGCGGATGCTGCGGACGGTCAGCGGGCCGCAATCCCGATTGAGAAACAAAATCTCCGTTGGAGGGGTGCATTCCTCGGATTTCAGCCGACGCACGGACAAATACTCCTGGATGACCGCCTCGGCCCGGTCGGGAACGGATACGATTCTCGTCCTGCCGCCCCGCTTGCGAATATGCAGGTTTTTCTCGTTGGCCGAATAGTCCGCAAGCGTCAGTTGCGACAATTCCCCGACTTTGATGCCGGTTGTATAAAGCAATGCCACAACCGCTTTGTCGCGGATGCCGAGCCAGCTATTGTTTGGAACGGCACTCAGCAGTTTTGCGATTTGCGGCTCCTCCAGACAGACGCGACCGGAAGGTTTGGGCTTGACGAATTGAAAATCCTCGAATGGATTCTGTTTGATTTGTCCGATTTTCCGGAGATATTTGTAAAATCCTTCTGCCGCCGCGCACTTGCGGGCAATGGTCGCCGGAGCGTAAAATTTCGCCTTCAGAAATTCGCAAAAGGCCTGGGCGGTTGGGGGCATTGCCTGTACAATCCGCGCCGACAAATCAGGCCCGGGCAGCATTGACAATCCGGATGTTTCAAACGGATGCAACTTCTCAGAGAGATTACACAAAAACTCACAATACTGCCGTAAATCATTCTGATAAGATTCAATCGTATTTGGACTTCGATGACGGCTGTCTTTAAGATAGTGTAAATACTCTTCGACAGCCAAACATGTCTTCATGATCGTCATCGTTACTTTTACACTTCACAATATCGATATATAATGGTTTAATACCGAAGGTGAAAATCCATGTACCAACCCATAATTCTTGGCTGGCATCGGGAAAAAATCAGCTTGCCTTAAAGGATCGCAGGTGATTCACCAGAGGTATAAACCTTTTTTCAAAGACCAAAAAAAGGCAACGACATGCAGTCGGAAATGTCGTACAGAAGCCCTGTTCGATGTTCTTTTTATATCTTATCGGTCTTTGTCTTGATAATCTTTACAGAATTTTTCTGAAATATAAGGGAAAAAAACTAAAAATATCAGTACTAATACCTATATTCTCTGATAAAATCTAATACAACTCAAAAATTTGACATAGCCAGTCCTCAATAGGGCCTCTAAAATGCCTTTTACATTATTCCATACGGATCAACGGGTAACAGAAGGAAGAGAAAGTCGCTTTACATCCTGAATTTCTGTCGGCCTTGACAAATCCCAGCCCGACAGCTACAATCTTTTTTTCTATTGTGGTCGGATAAGCCAAAACTTAAACTATGCGAAAATAGTTTAGCCCAAAGGGTTGCCTGTCCGCCATAGCTTTATCCGCTACAGGCGGTTTTAACGATGGCAGATACTCAACTTTGCGTTTTACCTTTTGATTTTTAATTTTTGATGGTGGAAGTAGCTCAGTTGGTTAGAGCATTAGATTGTGGTTCTAAGGGTCGGGGGTCCGAATCCCCTCTTCCACCCTGCCTTGCTTTATAATTCTCTACTTTCGATTCTCTAATTACTCTTCTATGACGGCCAGTTTTTGTTTCGTTTGAGATGACCGCTCATACGCTTCACTGGCAGGCATTTCTCAAAAAACACAAACAGGATGAAAAAATTTTCAAAATTTATGTTGACTTGTTTTGGCTTTAGTGTATTATGTAAGTAATACAGTAATACAGGCGGTGAAAACGATGATTTTAGAAATTGATTATCACAGCGGCGTACCGATTTACCGGCAGGTTGTCCGGCAGATGCAGCGGCTGATTCTGGCGGGGGCATTGCCGGAAGGTCAGCAGGTGGAGTCGGTGCGGGATTTGTCCGAACGGCTCAAGGTCAACCCGATGACGGTCAGCAAGGCCTACAGCCTGCTGGAACGTGAGGAGTTTCTGGAACGCCGGCGGGGTGTGGGGCTGTTCGTGGCCAAACTGGGGACTCGGCAGAAAGAGCTGCAAAGCCGGGCGATTCTGGAGGAGCTGCTCGGCAAGGCCGCGGCAGCGGCGGTACAGATGGGCACAAAACCACAGGAGGCGATGGCGGTGTTTATGGAACAATACAAAAAATCACAATCCAAGGCGGAGAAATAACATGCGCGAGGAAATTGTGCAACTCAAACAGATTTCTAAATGGTTCGGCAGAAATAAAGCCCTCGATGCGGTTGATTTGCAGCTTAACGCGGGCAGCATCATCGGACTGGTCGGTTCTAATGGGGCGGGTAAGAGTACCCTGCTGCGTCATATCATCGGCCTGTACCTGCCGGACGAGGGGACGTGTACGACGTTTGGGGTTGAGGCGAGGAAGCTGGGGCCGAAGGAGTTTACGCGGATCGGGTACGTGCACCAGGAGGGCGAGCTTTTAGACTGGATGAACGTGGGGCAGTTGATCCGATACGTCAGCGCGTATTACGATACGTGGAATAAGGATTTAGAGGCCCGCTATGTCAAGGACTTTGAACTGAATCTCAAAGACCGTGTCGGAGCGTTATCACCCGGCCAGCGGCAAAAGCTGGCAATCCTGCTGGCCATCGGCTTTGATCCGGAATTGCTGATTCTGGATGAGCCGGCGTCGGCGCTGGACCCGCTGGCACTGCGGCAGTTTCTGGATTTGATGCTGGAGATGATTCAGACGCAGGGCCGGACGATTGTGATTTCATCGCACATCCTGAGCGACATCGAGAAGATTATCGACCATATTGTGGTTATGGACAAGGGGCGGATTTTGCGGGATTGCGGGCTGGACGCATTGCAGGAGGAGTACTGCCAGATTACGCTGACGGCGATGGGCGGGACGCTGCCGGAGTCATTGCCGTTTGAGAATATGGTCGAATGTCAACGCAACGGAACGCAGGCGATTTTGACGCTGCGCGGCGCCAATGAAGCGGAGATTATGCAGCAGGCTGAAGCTGTCGGTTGCCGGGCACAGATTCGCCGGCTGGCATTAGAAGATTTATACCGGCTTGTGGTGAGCAAGGAGAATCAGCGATGAAATTATTATTGATGAATTTGTCGCATTACTGGAGGCGGCCGGCGCTGATTCTTTTACAGTTATTTTGTTTGTGCATGTTTTTGGTACTTGTCATTGCTTCTCAAAACATTAACATGTGGACACCTTGTTTGTGCAGCATAGCGATGATCGGCGGCATAATTTACGCTTACCAGACGGAAATTCTCAGTAGACCCTTCTCTTTCACCCTGCCCGGCCATCGGCGGGTTTTTCGCCGTCTGATGTTTCTGGTCAACGCTTTTTGGTTACTGGCGGCGGCGATATTGATTCTTCTATTCTGGCCTCAGAATTTACTGCATCGTGTCTATGGATGCATTCTGACCGTGACGGGAGGCAACCTGGCGTTCTGGCGCGGAACCCGGGTTACAGATAAAACCCGTCCGCCCAAGGCGATGACAGGGCTTATAGTTCCGGTTATCCTCTTTGTACCGATGTTGACCAACGCATCGATCGTTGAAGGAGTTTTATTCAACCCCGCTGTCATTATCGCCATTGCCGCTGTCAGCGGCATCGTTACTTTTCGCATGTGGCGTAATCTTGGCCAATTATCCTTGTTTGCGTCCTATTGCGGACTCCAAAGCGTTGGTATGTTTTCGGTCTCTAATCAAAAAAATCTGCAAAAGCTCAAACGACAGCAATTCGCTGTGGGTGCCGGAGAAGGTGCTGAGGATTTTATTGCCGGAGTCGAAACCTTTTTTCTAAAACGCATCGAACGCACCCGGCATAAACCTGTCGCTTCTTTTGTTTACGGGGTAATTTATCAGGACATGGGGCCGACCCTGCAGTGTCAACTGAGATCGAGGGGCTGGAGTATAATCTGGATGTTTCTGCTTTTCGGCTATTATGGCAAAATAGGAGATTTTATTATCTGGATAATATTTTTGTTTCCACTCTTCTGGACAGATCTTCAGGTCCATTCCACCCTGCTGGTGACCCGCGGAAGGACCCAGCGCTATATCATGGCCATGTCCTGGCTTTTATTTCCAACGATAACAGCGCTGGGATTTATTTTCATCTGTCTTGGCTTGACGAAAATAGTCGAGCCGTTTATGCCGGCCATTCATCTGCGCAGCCTTAATGCGACTTTTCACGCACCAGACTGGCAACTGTGGTATATCTTTGCAGCAGGAGTGCCTCTGATAGCCCTGTTGCGACTTTTGTTTTGGAATAAGTTTGTATGGTTTTTCTGTGCCGTTATCATTTTCGGGATAATGGGTGCTATGTTTCCGATAATCAATCACACAGACCTTCACATGCAGATTTGGAGCGGATGGATAGCGCTGATTCTTATTATCGCGTGGGCGGCATTTGCGGCGTATCTGTACCGGGTGTGCTTCCATCAGAGCCTGTCGGGACAAAAGTAATTGACGATGAACGATGGCAAAAAGTCAAACGTTAAAAATCAAAAGGCAAAAATAAGGACACGACTTCGTCGTGGGAAAATTTAATCAGATTCCTCACCCGCAAGGGGTTCGGAATGACGGTTTTCTTGTTTCGCAAAGTTGAATGGCGGACTGTACAGGGAGCCGTCAGTTGAGGTTTCTGCGGACAACGGCGGCGGCGGCGAAGGTGCGGGGGTTATTGCCATTGTCGTCGGTCAGCGTCATCACAATCCGCACGTTGCGGACAGTACCATCGGCAGCCTGGGCACGTTCAAAAGTCGCGGCCGTCACGTTGCGGCACAAGACATAATCCTGATTACTGCTTCCATCGTGAAGGTAGAGGATTTTTGCTTGCGAATCATACCAATAGGCGATATGCCGTCCGTCGGAAGCGACAAGGCTGCACTGCGTATTGACGGTATCCACGAACGTTCCGCCGCCGTTGAGCGACGCCACAGCCATAAACCCTGAACCATCATTATATCCGGCGGTTCGTATCTCGGTTGTCATCCGCATCAGGGCCGCACGCGCGGCATTGGTTGTTTTGGAGATACCCTGATTAACCTGAAAATTGGTCACCGAGGCGTCAAAAGCGACAGCAACAGCCGTCATCAACATCGCCAGAATCACCAATGACATCAGCATTTCCACTATCGTGAAACCATTTTTGGATTGAGCCTTTTTCATAACCGGCTCCTTTTCAAAAATTCATAGTTTAGAGACCAGAGTCCTGAGACCAGAGTCCTGAGACCAGAGTAAAAAAACTCTCTTGTCTCTTGTCTCTGGGCTATTTCAGTACTTTGCCCGAATCCAGCTTGCCGAGGTGATGGTTCGTCCGCCTTTGGTGATGGTAACTGTGAGTCGATAAAAATCGGTTGGGCCGACAACGGTTTGAGTCAGGTCGGCTGCATCGACATACTCGACAGAAACCTGCTGAGTATAGGCCGCAAATTCCTGCATCGCTGTATCTTCGGCATCCACCGGCGGATGGTGCGCTACGTCATAAGCACTAAGACCTGCAAACGACACCGGCGCGGTCAGCTCACGGATTTCCTCGACGAGAAACTCGGCGGTGCTGAGATCCAGGCCGGCAGCATTATAAATAGTAAAGGCTCCGCTGGAAGCGACCAGCGCCGCAATGGCCAGGCCGATTAAAAGCGCCGCCAGCAGCGCCTCCAGAAGCGTAAAGCCCGTCGGTTTTGCTCTGTCCCCATAGAATCGCGATTTCATATTCTACTGCTCCCTCATTGACTGGTCACGACGCTGGACATTTTGAAGATGGGCAGAATGATGCTCATCGCGATAAAGCCGACCAGAACGCCCATCACAACAATCATCAGCGGTTCAATCATACTGGTGACAGTCTTGATGACGGTTTTCAGTTCGCGGGCGTAAAATTCAGAGATGTCTTTAAGAACTTCGCCCAGCGTACCCGACTCCTCGCCGGATTGAATCATCTGAACGACATTGGACGGCATCAGGGAATACCCGGCCAGACTGGCGGCGATTTTTCCGCCCTGCCGAACGGCTTCATAAGCCCCCTTCCACATCTCTTCATAAAGGATATTGCCGGAAATGTTTGCGGTAATGGAAATCGTATCGAGAATCGGCACGCCGGCATTGGTCAGTACGCCCATCGTGTGCATACTGCGGGTGATATATAAGCTGCGGCACAGCGTCTTTAGCAGCGGGATGCGAAGTTTAGCTTTATCCCACCAGAGCTTTCCGACGGCAGTTTTACCTGTCACATACCAAAAACCCAGAAAAACCGCGCCGATGGCGGGAAAAATCAGAAACCAGTAATGGCGCATAACGCTGCTGAGCGTCATAATCAGCTTGGTGGGAGCCGGCAGCAAATGCTCCTTGCCGGCAAAAACCACCAGAAACCGGGGCAGTACAAAGATCAACAGAAACGTAACGCAGAACACCGCCATCACGGCGATAATCGTCGGATACACCATAGCGCTAATCACCTGACCGCGGGTCTCGGCTTCCTGATCCAGATATTCGACGAGCTGCCGAAGCATCGTACTCATCGAGCCGGAGATTTCCGCTGCGGCAACCATATTGACATACAGACCGCTGAAGACATCGGGGTATTGGGACAACGCCTGCGAGAAACATTCCCCGGCTTCAATCCGGCTTTTGAGATCAAGGACAATGGCGCGAAATTTGGGGCTTGGAATCTGTGCGCCGATGGATTCCAGCGCATCCTGAAGACTGACACCGGCGCGAATCATGACGGCCAATTGATTGGTGAAATTCAGAATGTCTTTTTTACTCGGCCCAAAATCAATCCTTGCCGCAGAGAGAGTCCACGGGCGGGATTCCCGGCTGATGGGAGCGGGAGCGGAAGAAACATTTCGACCCGCGAAGTGTTGCGTAAACAGCGCCATGATTTTCTCCGATTTTTACTGCGTTGCAGCGGAAATTACTTCGCCGGCCTGATTTTGGCCCGGCTTTGGAGACAGAGTACGCTCCATCTTGCCGGGGTTGCTCGAACGCAAAATGGCTTCCTCGCGGTCGATGTGGCCGGCGTTGTACATCTGCTGAATGCTGAAATCCATTGTCTGCATACCGAGCCGTCGAGAGGTTTCAATGATATTGGGTATCTCGTAAATGCGGTTTTCGCGGACGCAGTTGCGCACTGCGGAGGTACAAAGCAGAATCTCGACACAGGGCACCATACCGGGTTGATCCACCCGTTTGAACAGGGTCTGCGAAACGACGGCCTGCAGTGTGTTGGACAGCATCGCTCGAATCTGATTCTGCTGTGCCGCCGGATAAATATCAATAATTCGTTCCACGGTCTGCGAGGCATTGATGGTGTGCAGCGTACTTAAGACCAGATGGCCGGTTTCCGCGGCGGTAATCGTTGAGCTGGTGGTTTCAAGGTCGCGCATTTCGCCGACCAGAATGATATCCGGGTCCTGTCGCAGCACGTGCCTGAGACCCGACGCAAAGGTCGGACAATCCGAGCCGATCTCTCGTTGTTCCACCATACAGGATTTGTTTTCCAGCAGATACTCAATCGGGTCTTCCAGCGTAATAAGCCGACGGCGATATTTCTGGTTAATCACATTGACCATCGCCGCCAGCGTCGTGCTTTTGCCCGCTCCGGTATGTCCGGTGACCAGAATCAGACCGCGGGGAAGGTCCGTCAATTCCTTCACGATGGGCGGCAGGTGCAGATCGTCGATGTCGGGAATCCGGCTGGAGATGGCACGAAAGGAAATCGCGATGGTTTCTTTCTGCCAATGAGCGTTGACGCGAAAGCGGCTGCCGTCCTCAATCATCGTGGAAAAATCCAGGTCGCGGTTCCGTTCAAACGTTTTGTATTTTTCTTCTCCGACCAGGTGCAGAACCATTTGGCGGGCGTGTTCCTGACTCACTTCGGGCAGCTCCATCGCAATCAGTTCGGTGTTGATGCGTATAATGGGAGGCATGTCGGTGTTGATGTGCACATCGGATGCGCCACGCTGAACGGCTTGGGCCAGCATTTGTTTCACGTCAAACATATCTCATTCCTTCCTGATATTGTTCTGCTTCCTGAGGTTAGTTTTTGATGATATCGTCGCCAAGTCCGCTGGAAGCTTCGGTTACGCGGAGCACTTCCTCAATCGTGGTAATCCCCTTTTTGACCTTGATCAGCCCATCCTCGAAGAGTCCGGGCCAGCCGCTGGCCAGAAATGTTTTGCGCATATTGGACACGGAGGAATCCGTATTAATGATGTCGCGGAATTTCTCGTCCACGATGAGTAATTCAAATATTCCGGCTCTGCCGGCGTATCCGCTGTTTCGGCACTGGTCGCAGCCTTTTCCGTGATAGAGCTGCGACGGGTCGATATGAGCTTTATCGAGATATTTACACACATTATCCGGTGCGGCAGAAGGCTCTTTGCAATGGCTGCAGATCTTACGAACGAGCCGCTGAGCGATGACGGCATTGAGCGAAGCAGCAATCAGATAGGGTTCTATGCCGATATTGACCAGTCGGGATACGCTGCTGGGCGCATCGTTGGTGTGCAGCGTGGAAAGCACAAGATGACCGGTCAGAGCGGCCTGCACGGCGATACGGGCGGTCTCATTGTCGCGGATTTCGCCGATCATCATAATATCGGGGTCCTGACGCAACAGGCTGCGAAGAGCCGCGGCAAAAGTCAGACCTGTTTTTTCATTGACCTGCACCTGATTGCAGTACTCGAGGTTGTACTCAACAGGGTCCTCGACGGTGGAAATGTTCGTCATTTTGCTGTCCATGTGAGCCAGAGCCGAGTACAGCGTGGTGCTTTTGCCGGAACCGGTGGGGCCTGTGACCAACAGAATCCCGTGAGGCATATTGACTTGTTCCAGAAACGCCTCGAGAACCCGCGGTTCCATTCCGCTTTTGTCCAGACCCAGCATAATGCTTTTGCTGTCGAGCAGGCGCACGACGACTTTTTCGCCGTGGCTGCATGGCAGAACGGAGACGCGCAAGTCGATGCCCCGTCCGCCCATAATGACGGCGATTTTGCCGTCCTGCGGGACACGATGTTCGGCAATATCGAGCTTGGCCATAATCTTCACTCGCGAGATAATCGCCGGATGCATTCTGGCCGGCGCCTGTATCGAATCAAACAGGGTGCCGTCGATGCGATAGCGGATTTGGGTGTGTTTTTCCTTGGGTTCAATATGAATATCGCTGGCGCCTTCGTGCAGGGCATTACTAAGTATATAATTGACAAACTTGATGACGGGGGATTCACTGGCACCTTTTTCAAGATCTTCAATGCTGCTCTGGTCGATATCCTCGATCAGTTCGATCTCCCCCATATCGCCCATAATCTCATCGACGTTATAAATTAATTTGCTCTCATCAAATTTGTCACAGATTGCGAAAATATCTTCTTCGGTACAGACAACAACATCGACTGGCATTTCGACATGTCGTTTCACATCGTCAATACCGAAGACATTGGACGGATCGGCGGTCCCGACGGTCAAAACTCCGTTTTTGATGGCGATTGGGAGCATAAGATTGTGTCGGATGTAATGGATATCCAGGCATTCAAAAGCGGCCTTCTCAACATCATTGGGTGTGATATGACGATACTCAAAACCATAAAGCCGGGCCTTGGCCTTGAGCATATCGACCTTGGAAACGCCCAGTTTCTGCAGATATTTCTCGAGATCAACGGCGCCGCGTTGCTGTTCGGTTCGCAGGGGTTCAATCTGCTGGAGGGAAAGAACGTGTTCTTCGACGAGAATATCCGCCAGGTCTCGTACATGCGTCTTGGCTGTTACGGTCGGGGAATATAGATTCCGCAGCCCCGACGTCAGGTCGTTGCGGTCTGTCCGCCCGTCCGCCGACGACGGATTTTCCTCGTGTTGCTGTTGTTTTTTTCCAAACAATCGTCGCATTATTCCATCTTCAATTCCACCTGAATTCCGTTTTGTTCCACAACGACCCCCGCAGGCCTGATTTCCTTTATGGAAAAGCCCTCAATGACATCCCCCGGATAGAGCACTTTATCGTTAATCATACAGCAGGCGCCATGGGGCGAAGCGGTGATGCCCTGTAATTCGAGACCGGCGGTTTTTTTTCGCATCTGCTCTTCGAGAAATTGTTTTTGAACCGGATTGTCGGCGTTCATTTCTCCGACCGGTATGTCCCGCGTGAAGGGATTTTTCCGGAGGTCTTCGACCGCGATTTGTCCGACTTTGGATAAATGATTCAGCCTGGCGGTAACACTTTTCATTTGAGCGCTGACTTCGCTTTGCATCCCGTTAAGTTGAGCGACGGCCGTTTCGATTTCGACCACCTCGTCTTTTTTCTGCGCCGCGGCAGCCTGAGAAGGAACAGCTTTTCGAATCATCATCCAGACGCCGGCTGTGCCGACGACGAACAACGCAATTAGAAGCGTCGTGCTTTGTTTGAGTTTTTTCCCGTGGCCGGCAACCGTCAGGTAATTTTCCTGCGGAGACAAAGACTCCTGTCCGCCGGCGGTCGGGACCTTCGCCTCATTCGAGGCGGGTTTGGGCCGTCCTTCTTTCAGAAACGAAAGCATATTGGGGGTTTCCTTTCTTTTTCAGGCACTGGAGTCCGTAAAGAAGATACTCATCACAAAGGTCGCTTCCGTTTGTCCTTCGTACTGCGATTTTTTCTTCAGAGTCAGCTCGCGAATCTTGGTGATACGGTCCATCCGTTCCAGTTCGAGCAGAAACGCGTAAAACGAGTTAAAATCCCCCTGTAGCTCCATCTTCAAGGGCTGTTCGATATGGCCGTTCCTGTTCGAGGTTTTCAGCGAGCTGATGGTTTTGGCGGTCAGTCCCTGTTTTTGCGCGATGAGGGTTACGTTCTCCAGAATTCTGTCGATTTCGCTTTTCGGAGGCAGTTTGCTTTCGAAAACCCGAATGGTTTCTTCCACCTGTTTGAGTTGTTCGTCAAGATCACTGGCGGTATTTTTCGCGCGGTCCAGTTCGGCCAGTTTGGCCTGTTTCTGCTTCATCGCGGCTTGCTGCTGCGTCAACGCCGCGTTGGCGGGACGAATCATATAGGCCCAGGAAGCGTAAGCCATCCCGATCATCAGCACGAAAAAAATAATCTGTCGAATTCCGCTGGTCATAGTCGCTGCGTTTCCTTTCTGAGGCAAACATTAACCGGTTTGTTCCCGTTTTTTACGAATCCCGGCGATATCTTCTTTGGTGAGCGCCAAGTTGGGCTTCAAAGACATTCGCAGCCGGAATTGCCGATAGGTAACACCGGCGACCTCTTGTTCCTTTGACTGGATTAACTGGACGCTGTCCAGCAGAACGGAAGCACTAAGATTGGCGATATAAGAGGCGACCTCGATGTCGCTGTAAGCGATGCCATTGACTTCCAGTGTGGTCTGCAAGACGGTTTGGACTTCCGAGGGTTGTTTTGCCGCCTTGTTCTTTGCCGCGGCGGATTGATATTGGGTGGGCTTGCCGCCGGGTTTTACGGCGTTATCCGCTGCGCCTGTGGAAGAAGACATTTTGACTTCCTTTTCCTGAAGCTGCACTTCCAGCAGAGAAACTCCGGAAGGCAGCGTATTGGTCAGGCAGGCCAGAATGACGCTGCGCGGCGCCGGTTCGAGAAGTTCGGCGGTCATCGTCATACTTTTCATCATCATTTTCCCCCTGGATTTGAGCTGCTCCAGCCGGGTCATTTGCTCGCGGGCCTGCGCCATCCGGGTGCTGAGACGATCCAGTTCGAACCGCACAGCGGCCTGACGTATTTTAATAATCGAAAAAGTAACGCCGATTCCGCCCAGCAGAACCGCCAGTAAAACCAGATACAGCAGATTGGTTCGGCTGGACTGCCGCTGCTGAATATAATCGCTGGGAACAAAATTAATGGTCGTCATAATCGAACCTTTTTTATCGATTTTCCGTTTTCAATTCTTCCCCATTCCTTCCAGACTCAAACCAAACGCGATGGCCCAATCGACATTGCTGTTTCGTCGTTCCACCATACCCTCCGCCTCCTGCCGGACTTCGATAGCCGACAAAACGTCTCCTATCTGAGCCGGGATTTGCATCTTTTGGGCCAGTTTCGTAATTTTATCGCAGAGGTCTTTGCTGACATTGTTTCCCGCCAGAAGCAAAATCTGTTCAATTGGAAATCTGCCGGCGATCGTTTCAAAATAACGGCAGCAGGAATCGATTTCGGCAACGAGCCGCCCAACCGTCTGGCTTTGACTCAGATGGACATATCCGGTCGGAATCACCCGTGCGAACAACAGTTCGCCTCCGCGGCCGATGACCACATTACAGGAATGGCCGCCGATGTCCAGCAGGATGACCACGCGGTTTTGATCGTTCTTTCGCCGACAGAAAAAATGACGATAACTATTCACCAAAGCGGTCGGCCAAACGCTCATTTCGGCGACATCCAGTCCGCCCTTCTCATAAATGGCCAGATGACGATCAATTTTGCAGCGTTGGGCGGCCATGACAATGACTTCCACTTCGCCAGCTTTGGTCGGACCGACTTCAACCGGTATGCAGCGAATCATTCCATCCTGCGGCGAAAAGGGGAGCTTTTTTTGTATGTGGGGCAGGACCGCTTCGTCCAGTTTTTCCAGGGCATGGCGGGGAACTTTTATTTGTTCGATAAACAAATCATCGGAAGGAAGCGCGGTAACGACGCTTTTGCCTTTGAAATTGCCTTTGTGCAACAGCTCTTTAATGGCGTCAATGACCCATCGCTGCCAGGCGGGACTCTGAGGCTCAATTTCCTGTGGACGCGCGACGATACCCGCGGCGTGCAGATACGGCCCGCGACCGTTGAATCCGATCTGAGCCATCCGCAGAAAACCGTTGCCTAAGTCCACTCCGATCGGGCAAACATATTTTCCAAACCAGTTCAACATAACAATCCGCTTCACAATCCGCTTCATTTTCGCCCCCGCCGGGAGCCTTGGCTTCCGTCCCTGTAGGTCGTCAGGAAAACAATCAGGCATAACCAATACCGACGGTCTTGTTTTAACCCAAATAGATACCGGGACATATAAAATCTAATAAACAAACCCCGACGGGACAAAATGAGAAGAATTTTGCGAACAATAACAGATAGTTCCGATAATAAAGAAAGGTAAAAACTTAACGCGGCGATTCGACAATAATTCCTCTGCCGACTTAACCCCGGTCGTCTCCAGCAACAGAATATCAACAGGATATTTTCTATGAGGACAAAATTCTTATGTCCGATAAAAAATCTGTGGAATTTCCATAAAAACTTGAGGAATCGGCTGTCGGTGGATAAAATACAAAGCAGAAAAGTAAAATCACGAATACGAAAAGGATGAAACAATGAAAAAAATACTGGGCCTGGGATTTGCGTTGCTTGCCGTATGCGGCCTTTGGGGCTGCAAACAACACATTCCCGCTTCCGACAACGGCAAACTTCAGGTTGTCACCACTTTATTTCCGCTCTATGATTTTTCCCGGCAGATTGCCGGCGATAAGGCGGACATCACGCTGCTTTTGCCGCCGGGGACAGAGGCTCATACCTTTGAGCCAAAACCGGGAGACATCATCAAAATCAGCAAAGCCGACCTGTTCATTTATACCGGGCCCTTTATGGAACCCTGGGTCGAAGAGGTCCTTGCGGGCATCGTCAATAAAAAACTCGCCGTCATCAACGCAAGCACAGGCATTCAACTTGCCGGCGAAGAACATCATGACGATGCGGCGGAAGCAGAAGAACACCAACACCACCACCACGGTCAATTCGACCCGCATATCTGGGTTGACCCTGTTATGGCACAGCAGATTGTCAACACGATTGCCGAGGGATTTGCCCTAAAAGACCCGGCCAATAAAGATTATTACATAGCCAATGCCAAATCGTATAATGAAAAGCTGGCGGCGCTGGATGCAAAAATCCGTCAAACGCTTGAAAAGTGTAAAAACAAAACAATCCTTTACGGCGGGCACTTTGCGTTTGGTTATTTCGCCCGGCGCTATGGGCTGGAATACCTTTCGCCGTATGCGGGTTTTTCTCCCGACGCTGAGCCGACGCCGAGGAAAATCGCCGAGCTGATTGAGAAAATGAAGTCCCTCGACTGCAAATATATCTTCTATGAAGAACTGCTTGAGCCGCGAGTGGCCAAAATTATCGCTGAAAGTACGGGAGCCAGACTCCTGCTCTTACACGGCGCGCACAATATATCAAAAGAAGAACTCGAAAAAGGCGTCACTTATCTGGAGATTATGGAAGGCAATCTCGAACGCCTCAAACTCGGATTGGGCTATCACGAATAATTCCAAACAGCAAGTAAAACAGGGACGGAAACCCAATCGTTTGATTGAACTTCCGTCCCTGTAAAAAATTATCAAACTACGTCTTTGCCGACTACTGATTCGATTCGGCGATGATGACGAAACCGCCGTTGGGCTGTAATTCCAGTTTGAGTTTGCGGGTATTTACAGATTGATTGGTAAAGGTTCTGTCCGGGCCGTCGGTAATCAGTGTGCCCGTCCGGTTACCCTGTCCGAGAAAAGACAAGTCCATATTTATACTTTTCTTCTCGTTTTGGCCGTTGATGCCGGCGATGTACCACGTCTTGCCGCTTCTGCGGGCGATAATGACATATTTCGCAGGATAACCGTCCACCAGCTGCGTTTCATCCCAGACGGTCGGAACATTTTGCAGATAACTCTTCACGGCTTCCGACATCAGTTTCATCTCATCCGGCACCAGGCCGAAATGCTGTATGCCGGATTCAAAAATCACCGCCAACGCCGCTTCAAAGGCCGGTGTGGTTCGCAGTTTCGAGCCGCGGATTTTCGGATTCAAAACCACCGGCGTAAAATCCATCGAGCCGATGACGTTGCGGGTGAACGGCAGAATACAGCAGTGCTGCGGCTGTCGGTCGGCGTTGCGCTGCTCAAAAGTGGTATATTCCATTCCCTTGACCGCTTCCATTGAAACGAGGTTGGGATACGTCCGCTGCCAGCCGCGGGGAATGGTCGCGCCGTGGCAGTTGACGAGGATGCCGTAATCCGCGGCGTCTTTGAAAATGTCCAGATAGAGTTTCATTGTCGCCTGCTTATCGCCGCCGAAGAAATCAATTTTTACGCCCCTAACGCCCATTTGCTGAAGTTTTGCAAACTCTTCGCGGCGGACTCCTGCTTCGTGCATTCTATTTTTCGGCGTCATCGGAGCGGTATTCCATTGACCGTTGGAATTGTACCAGAGTATCACGCCGACATTTTTGGCATTGGCCTGTTTGACAAATTCGGCGATTTTTTCATAACCGATATTTTTGTCCCAATTGGCATCGACAAGAATATATTCCCAGTGCATTTGGACGGAAAGATCAAGAAAACTCTGCACCGTGTTCAGATTTGAGCTGTCGTCGCCGTAGCGCAGCCAGTGCCACGAGGCCTTGCCGGGCTTGATAAAGTCTGTTTTCGCCAGTTTGCAGGGCGTTGCTACATCTGTCATCAGGGTCGATTCGACAATCGTGTTCAAAGTCCGCCCAATCATCAGCACACGCCAGGGAGACACAAACGGCAATTGAATCTGGGGTTCGAGGGGGTCAACTTCGCCGCGGTGCTCTTTGGGATGGGGAAACGTGATCTGATAGACGCCGCCGATGGACTCATTGGCAAGGCGTACGGCACAATAGGATTCATTGACATCGCTGTCACAAATCAAGACCCAGACGCCATTGGCGGTCTTGAATAACGCCGGCAGACACCAGCCCGCACCAGTCGGAGAAGGTTTGCCGACGGGCTTTTCAATCTCGTAATGTTCCTCGTAAGAAGGCTGCGTCCCTTCCCAGCTGCTTTTTCCCGGCTGCATCGGGTGAAGCCACGACACCGTATCCGGAGCAAAGGCAAAAGCGGTTTTTTCCTGTTTGACCGAATAGGTCTTCTGTGAAGACTGCGGGAAAGTATAACGGAACGCTACGCCGTCGTTAGAGACCTGAAAGACGATGTCCATCATCTCGTTGTCGGCGTTTTTGAGCGTAAAGACCCGATGATTGGCCTGATAGACGCAGTGTTTTTTCTTGCCTTCAAACATCTGATAATCGTCCCTGACGACCTCGATGTCGGAGGTTTTAACCAGCGTCAGTTTTTTGGCAAACGAGCCATCGCTGCGAATCAGGCCCATCGCGGAAGGTTTAAGGACTTCTTTGCCCGCACAGGTTATGACATAAAGCGGTCCGCCATCGGAATCAATCTGAAATTGAACCCTGATTTTTCCATCCGGGCTGGAAATCATATTGGACATCGCCGAGCACCCCATCAACAATAAAATCACCAACAGACATACCAAGATAAAACCATATTGTTTAATTTCTGAAAGCATTTCCTGTTCTCCTTTAGATTATCACAAATTTCCTGTTTTGCCGAATTTCTATTTCAGCCATTCCTTTGTTGTATATTTACCCAAGTATAGCAATCCTGCCGCTAATTCCGCGACAAATTCTTCATTTTGCACAAATTTCAGCAAAAACAAGACAAAAGTTGCCGTGGCGAAATTTGCTTGCAAAAACAGGCACAGACGACTTATGATAATGCTTTCTCAGGAAAGATGTTATGAGTGAACGAATAACCATTGCGGATATTGGGCAGGCTAAAAACGAGGGCCGCAGGTTCGCCGCGGTAAGCTGCTATGATTATACCACTGCGCAATTAGTCGCCGAGGCGGGCGTGGAAATGATTCTCGTCGGCGATTCGGCGGCGCAGGTGGTTCTCGGACACGATTCGACGCTTCCGGCGACGATGGATTTTATGGTCACGATAACCCAGGCCGTGCGACGGGCCGCGCCGTCGGTATGTCTGGCGGCAGATATGCCGTTTTTGTCCTATCAGACCGGCATCGCCAATGCTGTGTGCAATGCGGGACGATTCATCCAGCAGGCTGGGACGCAGATTGTCAAGATGGAAATTAAACGCTCTCACCTGGACATCATCAAAGCCGTCAGCGACGCGGATATTCCGGTGATGGCGCATCTGGGGATTCGTCCGCAAAGTGTAGCCAGACAGGTTAAACTTCGCGCCGAAGGCGCCGCCGCTGAGCAGGCGTATGAGCTGATTACGCTGGCCCAGGACGCCGTCAGGGCCGGCGCCGCGATGCTGCTGCTGGAAGGTATGGCCCGTGAAACCGCAGCGATTATTACCCGCCACATTCCCGTACCAGTTTTGGGCTGCGGTTCGGGGCCGGACTGCGACGGCCAAATCCTGATTATCAATGACATTCTCGGGTTGAGTTCGCAGCCGCCGAAGTTTGCCAAGGCATACGTCAAACTGGCTCCGACGATTTTTGCGGCGGTGAAAAAATACGCTGACCAGGTGCACCGCCGGCGGTTTCCCGACGATAAACACAGTTATCATATCAAGCCGGGACAACTGGAATTGCTGAAGAAAATGTCGGCTCAATCCGACGGACAGTAAAGTACCCAGACTCCGAAACAGTCCACTATGCACGAAAACGGTAACGGCTCCAACCAGGAAAAACCCACTATCCGGCCGGCGATTCTGGCCGATGAGTGGATTTTGTGTTACTACGCAAGCTGTATTCGCAAGATACTGGTAGGACTGACCGGCTCGGCTTACGGAGCTATTCTGGTCGGGCCGCAAAACGCCGATACCGAAACAATACTGTACCCATCGGTGGACTTTATCGAACATCCGGAAATTAAACTGCGACTGTTCGCTCTCAAAAACCGCCATCTCCTTCTTGAAAAATTGTCCCACAACAGACCCACCGCCATACACGGTTTTTGGCCGGGAGAGACCAAATTGCTGTCGTTCCTGTCGGAGAAACTGGAAATGCCGACGGTTCTGACTTTTCTGGAACCGCTGTGCAAAAGAAGTTTATCCTCTGTTGGCGACCAGACGATTCTGGTCGCGTCTTCCGAACCGATTTATCAAAGCATACTGTCCCTGTCCGAAAGTCTCAAACCCCGGACAATGTGTATTCCCCTGGGAACGTTTGTGGAAGAAGGCCCGGTCTGTTTTGATAACCCCAACCAGACAACCAGTCTGGTGGTGTGTGAAGAATTGAGAAATGTGCACGACTACGAGCCGCTGCTGAACGCCGTCCGGCATTTACTGGCCGACGGATTTGAGTTTTCGCTGGCTTTGATGGGCCAGGGCCCGGCAGAGCGGGCAATTCGCAGGCGGGTCCGGGATATGGGTCTGGCGTATGTGGTTGCCCTTGTGCCGCCGTTGCATCCGGTACGACCGATTTTTCAGGGAATGGACCTCTTCATTCACATCAAAGACCGCAAACGCTGCAATCTGGCCCTGATAGAAGCGATGAGCGTTGGATTGGCTGTGACCGGCTGCGCCGACAGCACCACGGGCCTGATGCAGAACGAAAAAACCGCCCTGCTGTTCGACCCGATGGAGGAGATGAGCATTTACGCCTGCCTTAAACAGCTTCTGTCAAAACACGAACTGGCCCGGACGCTGGCCGAAAACGCACGGCAGTACCTGCAGACCCATCACAGCGTCAGTCAAATGGTTGACGGCTATATCGAGGCCTACGCCGCCTCGACGAAAATCCAACTTCCCGCTCGAGAGTGAACAGTTTTGGAAATGGGCTTTTACGCCCTCATCAGGGCGATGATTTTTTGCAAATCATTTGGCGCCTGGACGGGGGGGTTGGCGAACGGCCCCTGCTTTTTGCTGTGGTAATTGACCGTTGCATCGGGGTCTTTGAGGACGTGGCCGGTAAGAACACAGGCGACACGAGCGTTTTTATCAATCGTACTATCGGCCAACAGGTATTTTAATCCGGCAATGGTGGCCGCGGAGGCCGGTTCACAGCCGAGGCCGAATTTTCCAATCTGCGCCTTGGCATCGAGAATCTCAGCATCGGTGACGGAACGGACGATGCCGTTGCAGACATCGAGCGCTCGGAGACACTTTTTCAGATTCACCGGTCTGGAAATTTCAATGGCCGAGGCAATGGTATGCGGCTTATAACCTGCGGCGTCGAGTTTGCCGTAGTAGGCATCGATTTTGGCGTTATCGACGGAGCCATTGTTCCAGCGAAGTTTGTGGTCGTTGACTAATTCGGTCAAAGTGTTTGCGCCGACGGCGTTGATAATGGCAAGCCTCGGCACACGGTCGATAAGGCCGAGGTGCTTTAATTCCATAAATGCCTTGCCGAAGGAGCTGGAATTGCCAAGGTTGCCGCCGGGGACGATAATCCAGTCGGGAATCCGCCAGTTGAGGCCTTCGATGATGCGGTACATAATGGTCTTCTGGCCTTCGAGGCGGAAGGGGTTGAGCGAATTGACGAGATAGACATTCATTTGCCGGCAGACATCCTGCACCTGCCGCATACAGTCGTCGAAGTCGCCCTGAATCTGGATGGTATAGGCGCCGTAGTCCATTGCCTGGCTGAGTTTGCCGTAGGCGATTTTGCCGGCGCCGATAAAGACGGTGGCCTTGAGACCACAGGCCTTGGCGTACAGAGCCATCGAGGCCGACGTATTGCCGGTCGAGGCGCATGCGCTGGAGACGGCCTTGACCATTTTGGCGTGTGAGAATGCCGCGGTCATTCCGTTGTCCTTGAATGAGCCGGAAGGGTTCATCCCCTCGTACTGCAAAAACAGATTATCCGGCTTCATTCCCAATTCGGCGGCAAGTCCGCAGGCCTGCTGCAAAATGGTCTGGCCTTCGCCGACGGTGATTTTGTAGTCGTCGGGGCAGAAGTTCAGCAGTTCGCGGAACCGCCAGACGCCGGAAAAGTCGAGCCGATTGAGGCGGTTGGGCCAGCGTTTGGCAAATTCAGCCAGCTTCTTAGGCGTTTGCACTTTATTCCATTCGTAGCAGATATCGAGCAAATCGCCGCATTTGGGACACTCGAACAACGTCTGCATACAGTCAAACGTCGCGGCACACGCGGGGTTGATACACTTCTGATAAGCAGCAGGTTGATTCATTATTTTCCTCTATCGACTATTCACTATCGGCTATCGACCAATCAGTCTTTAATGCCGAGGTCGTCTTTGGTCAGGATGCTATCGAATACATAACCGGCGGCAGTAATATTCTCGCGGGCGCCTTGTTTGCGGTCGATGACGGCGACGATTTTCTTGACTGTGGCGCCGGCCTCGGTGATGACCTTGGCGGCTTCGAGGACTTGGCCGCCGGTAGTGGCAATGTCCTCAACGAGAAGCACGACATCGCCTTTTTTTAATGTGCCTTCGACGAGTTTGGATGTGCCGTAGTCCTTTTTGCTGTTGCGGACGATAATCCACAGCTTGTTGGACTCCATCGCGGTGGCCGCGGCCAGCGCCACGCCACCCAGTTCCGCGCCGGCAATCAGCGTGACATCCGGCGTGAGATATTTGCAGAATTCCCTGCCCAGGGCCTTCAAAATGTCCGGCTGGGTCTCGAAGAGATATTTGTCCATATAGTACTTGCTGCGTTTGCCGCTGCGCAGCACAAAATTGCCTTCCAGATACGAGGTTTCCTTGACCCGCTTAGTCAGTTGCTCTTTATTCACCGTTGACTCCATATTAAAAAATAATCATAGCTCAAAACCATCCACCTCACTGCGTTCGGTGGCTGCCACCCAGCTTATTTGTCATTCCCGCGAAGGCGGGAATCCAGCATAATCGCTCTGGATTCCGGGTACTGTCTTCGCTAAAGCTGCGACAAGGCAGGCAAGCCCGGAATGACAGTTTTTAGCCTGCCATGGCCGGGAGATTGTAAATGGCCAATTGCCAATTGTAAATTGCAAATTCTTATCATTCGCCTTTCCAGCGAATCGCCTTGAACCAGTCCTTGTCCCGAACCGAGGCAAGGTCTTCGTCTTTCATCGCATGTTCACGCGGAGGCAGAGTTTTCGCTTCTTCACCGGCCTTGAGCCATTCTCGACATTTATCTTCATTTTTACGGAGAGCAAATAGGCAGGCCAGATTGTAAGCCCCACTTCCCCGTTTAATTTCATCAGCTTTCAAAAGTACATCTTCAGCTTCCTGGTAGAGTTTTTCTTTTTCTTGTCCGTCCTTTAATTTTGCCCAATTTAGAAGTGCAATACCCCAGTTATTAAATGCCTCACGAAGATCTGGCTTAATTCCCGTCGCCTTCTGAAATTTGGCACAGGCTTCCTGATAGCGTTTCTCGGCCTCATCAGTCCCACCCAGCTTAGCCCAACCGGAAAGTGTGGCACCCCAATTATTAAAGGCCTGATAGTAATCCGGCTTGAGTTCGATAGCTTTCTGGTATTTGGCGCAGGCCTCCTGATAGCGTTTCTCGGCCTCCGGACCACCCAATCTGGCCCAACCCAAAAGTGCACTACCCCAATTATAAAACACCTCGTTATCGGATTTGATGTTAGTGGCCTTTTGGTATTTGGCACAGGCTTCCTGATAGTGTTTCTCGGCCTCCGGCCCGCCAAGGTCGGCCCAGTCGGCAAGGGCATTGCCCCAGTTATTTAAGGCACCACAATCTGCTGGATTTTCTCTAACAATTTCAGCCCATAGTTTGTCGGCAAGTTCGTAGTTTTTCTCATCATCTGCCCGGAGAGCTGAACTCCATTTTTCAGAAAGCCCGCGCTGTTTCTGTCCTTCTTCTTTCACTTGGCTTTTAGCCTTATTACCAAGCTCTTTAATTTTATCGTCAATATCTTTGAATTTGTCGTCAGCTTGTTTGTTGAATCCTTCAATCCTGATTTTTATCTGTGCATCTATATCTTCATACTTTTCTCTTGCTTTCTGCTCCCACTCGCAGGCTTTCTCACGATGCTCGCTGGCAACTTTTGCTTCTTCTCGTGCCTGTTTGGCAGCATCTTTTGCATCCGCTATCGCCTCTTTGTATGCCTTCTCATTTTTAAAGACTATAAATCCGACTGCGGCCAAAGATAGCCCAACCAGCGAACCGATTGCCCATTTCAAACAACTAACGGATTCTTTGTAAGATTCTATCTGTTCTTTGAGAGAATACTTTTCAAATTCGCCTAATTTCTCATCTATGCTCACATTACCAGCAGAAGATGCCGTTGTATTTTGTTGTGCGGGAGGTTGGACAGCCGGTGGGGCAGGTTTATTAGGATTTGTCGCACTATCTTTTTGGATTTCCGCACTACAGGAAGTCAGAAATACACATCCTGCAAGCAAGCCGAAGATGAGAATCGTTGTTTTTCGCATAGCCCTTTTCCTTAATTCTTACGTTTCATAAAAAACCTTACGAGACAAGACCATCGTCATTCCGAATCCCCGCCAAAGGCGGGGTGAGGAATCTATTTTTCTCAGCAGATTCCTCGCATTCGCTCGGAATGACGTTCTTCCAACATTGTATTGTTTTTTGCAAAGCACGTTCTTATACCTTTAATTCCACTTTTTTATTCAGTTGGTTTTTGTATTTTCTTCTGACCGGGGCGACGGCAGCGGCGATAAATTCGTCTGTCTGCTGGGGGGCGCGGCCGATGTAGCGTTTCGGGTCTAAGGTGGCCTTCAAATTCACCTTGGCAAAGGCCGGGTCGGATTGCAGACGGGCAATTAAATCATTTTCTTTGCCGAGGGTCTTGACCTGCTGCGCCGCGGCGTGGGAATGGACGCGAATCCGCTCGTGCAGGTGCTGGCGATTGCCGCCGGCGGAAACGCCCGCCATCAGAATTTCTTCGGTGGCCATAAACGGCAGTTCGGCCATCACGTGCGAGGCGATAGTTTTGGGATAGACCACAAGGCCGGAGGCGACATTGATTAAAATCTCCAAAATGCCGTCGGTCGCCAAAAACGCCTCGGCCAGCGACACTCTGCGGTTGGACGAATCGTCGAGCGTGCGTTCGAGCCATTGTTCACAGGCCGTCATCGCAGGGCTGGTCGCCAAGCTCAAGACTAAGCGGGCAAGTCCCGTGACTCGTTCGCATCGCATCGGATTGCGTTTATAGGCCATCGCGGAGGAGCCGATCTGCGATTTTTCAAACGGCTCTTCCATTTCCTTGAGGTTAGCCAGCAGACGGATATCATTGCACATCTTATGGGCCGACTGGGCGATGCCGGCAAGGGCATTGACCATCAGCATATCGAGTTTGCGCGGATAGGTTTGGCCGGTGACGATGCAGGAGGAACCAAAGCCGAAGGCCCTGGCGACCATTATATCCAGTTTCCTGACCTTATTGTGATTACCGTTAAATAAGGCAAGGTATGACGCTTGTGTGCCGGTAGCGCCTTTGACGCCGCGGAAAGGCAGCGTGTCGATGCGTCTTTCAAGCTCATCCAAATCCATCACGAAGTCATACGCCCACAAGGCGGCGCGTTTGCCAACGGTGGTCAGTTGTGCGGGCTGGAAATGGGTAAAGCCCAGCGTTGGCAGATTGCGGTACTTCTTCGCAAACCCGCCGAGGCGGTCGATGAGGCAGGCGACTTTGCCGGCGATAATGTCAAGGCCGTCCCGCAGGATAATCAGGTCTGCGTTATCGCCAATAGTACAGCTCGTCGCGCCGAGGTGAATAATCGGCGCAGCCTTTGGCGCAGCGCGGCCGAAGGTGTGCACGTGGGCCATCACATCGTGGCGGAATTTCTTCTCAAACTCTGCGGCCTTTTTGTAGTCGATATCGTCAAGATGGTCGGCCATTTGCTTAATCTGGGCGTTGGTGATTTTAAGGCCGAGTTTCTTCTGGGCCTTGGCCAGTTCGAGCCAGATTCGCCGCCACGTGCGGAATTTGGTATCGGCACTGAACAGTTCGGCCATTTCCTTAGACGCATTTCTTTCAACTAATGGGCTTGTGTAAATATCCGTTCGCTGAGACATAAGTTTTTCCTTATTTATATTCTTTTAAGATTTCTTCCACTTCTTCAAGAACATTCCGATTCAATACCCAGTCTCCCGCCGAGGCGGTTTGGGCAATCTGCTGCGGTTTGCGTGCCCCGACAATGGCAGCGGTCACTTCATCCCTGCGCAAAACCCAGGCAATAGCCAATTGAGCGACGGTCTTACCATAATCAGCAACGATTTTCTTCAGTTCCTCCACCATCGCGATATTTTTCTCAAACCGCGGGCTTTGAAAATCCTTGTCGCGCAGCAGGCGATGGTCATCGGGCGACATTGTTTTTAAATAATCGGCGGTGAATTTGCCGGTCAGAAGACCTTTTTGCATCGGGCTGTAGCAGACGACGCCGATGTCGTTTTTGCCGCAGTAGTCCAGCAGACCTTTTTCAACCTCGCGGCTGAGCATACTATATGGCGGCTGAACGGCGGCGACGGGCCAGACTTTTTGCAGGCGTTCTATCTGCCCAATGGTCGCGTTGCAAACGCCGAGAAACTGCACCTTGCCGTCCTGGACACAGCGGGCCATCGCCTCCCACGCCTGTTCAATCTGCTCATCCGGAATCGGCCAGTGCATCTGATACAGGTCAATCTGGTCGATGCCGAGACGTTCGAGGCTTTCATCGCATTCCCGCAGGATGCTGTCAGGGGTCAGGTCATTGATTTTTTCGCGTTTATTGTTCCATCGCAGGCTGCATTTGGTGGCAACGATGGGTTTTTGGCGTAATTGTTTGAGGGCCTGCCCAATGACTCCTTCGGAATGGCCGCAGCCGTAAATCGGGGCGGTATCAATCCAGTTGATGCCCAGTTCCATCGCCTTGAAAATAGTTTCGATGGAATCGGTGTCGTTCTGCGGCCCCCAGCCGTACTGCCACGGCCCGCCGATGGCCCACGTCCCCAGCCCCACGGCGGTCAGTTCGGGGCCACTTTCGCCGAGTTTTCGCTTTTGCATATTTTAACTCCCTATATCCGTCCGCATTCCATTTGCCCCATTAGTGTACCAGAAAACTCACGTTTCGACAATGCACCATTTCATAAAGGTTTGCCCGCCGGTATGCACCAAGCCATAATCTACCTCGCCAATACCTGAAACAAAAAAGGCCGGGCAAAATAGCCCGGCCTGGAAAGATGCACCGCCTGATATTGACAAGGGTGACTATTCTATCGCTCAGTTTGATTCTTTACTCTGACCGATTTTTATGACCGGCACCATAACTTCCGCCTTGATTTGAGTATAGTCGCTGCCGGTCATTTGAGTATAGTCGCTGCCGGTCATATTACCCGAAAAAACCTCGAAGGCGTCGTCTGCCAAACGATAACCTTCTTTGGCAATGCGTTCGTAAAGATTTTTAAAAAACGCAGCATAATCTGCTTGTCCAACCTGCTTTTGCATCACTGCAACTTCAATCGAGGAAAGTTTTTTCACATCGGTCATTGCGCCAAGGGTCCCCGCCCGCTGTATCGCCTCCTGGCCGACCGGGATGCGAATCTCGGTCAGGCAATGCTGTCCCGTATAATCCTGCGACGTATGAAACGGATTATTGAGATACACAAGCGACAAAGAACCGCAGGGCGTCATTTTTTCCCGCCCCGCCAGCGCATACAAATCGCTAATTGGTTTGCCGATGGCCTCGTATGGACCGCGATAAATCGTGTAAAGCACCGTCTGCTGCTCGGACTTTCGTATTGAAAAATCCGGTTCTGCGGACCCTTGTTGGGCATACAGCACAATTGCCAGCCCTGCCAGTACATATCCCAAACCTATTGCCGTAATTACTCTTGTCTTGTTCATTTGATTCTCCCTGTTTTAAATAACATTGTTTTTTAAACCTATACGTTGAGCAAAAAGTCGGCGCCTGACTGCCTGCTCTTTGAACTCTGTCATACACTCTGCATCATCTCTTTTAAGCATATTGCCATCTTTGGGGGGAGCAATCCTTGAATGCCCAACCCGATATCTCTACAGAAAAGCCTTTTACTGCTGCGGCGGTTGAGAAGGAGGAAGCTGTGGTTTTGGATGCTTCGGATGAAAATACAATACAAAATTCGCCTTCTTCAGGTCTATCCCGAGTTCTTTGAATTTCTGCGGATCCATTTTTTCATAGTCGAATGAAAATACCTCTCCCGCATTCATCGATACCGTGCGGATTGTTTTGCCGGAACGTTCATCCACCAGGACCGCCGTACCTTCTTCCACAACGGTATAGGCGATATTAAAACCGCCGCCGACCTTGTCGGCTTTTGGCTTTCCATCCCTGCAAAAGGCGTCTTCCACCGTACTGTTGCTGATAATCATACAGCCTGACAAAATCAATGAAAGAACTGGTACACATAACAACATTACTTTTTTCATGTTTTTTCCTCTCGCTTAATCTGAAATTTTCTTTGTTTTGTTTTTGAATAACACATTTTAACTATATTTGCATTCCGCCGGCAATGCCGTGCCCTGCCGGTAATTTATGGTTTGTCCGGCGGCGCAGCCTGTTTCGTTTGCCCGGTTTCGGATTTCAATACGGCCGCAAGGGCTTCCAGGTATTCCTCATAGGCGTTTCGTCCCTGGCGGGTCAGGCTGATGTAGGTACAGGGCTTGCGTTTGACAAATGTTTTTCCCGTCATGACATAGCCGACCTGTTCGAGTTTGTTTAAGTGTGCTCCGAGATTGCCGTCGGTCAAGTTAAGGATTTTTTTCAAATAGACAAACTCCACCTGGTCGCTCGCCGGAAACTGGCTTAAAACAGTCATAATACGCAAACGTACAGACTGGTGAATGACCTCATTCAAATCCTTCATATCCGCCTCCATTTCAATTGGATATACAGACCTGTCAGAAATAATACGCTGCCGCCGGCGGGCGCCATCCACAGGTTGAAGAAGGAGTTCAGGAAAAAATACCCCACGATAATCAGTGCCGTAACCGCCAGCCCCAGCCACAGCAGGAAATTTGCATCCAGCCACAACCCCATCACAATGTAAGCAAACATCACCAGGACACAAATAAAAGCTCCAATCTGACTGCTTTGGAATCCCCGATCCGTCCCGAGCACCATCATAAATACCCCGCCATAGACAAGCAGCAGAAACCAGAACCACCACAACTGCAAGCCAAGTTTTTTCGACAGGGGATTCTTTGTGCGAACCTTTCGTTTTTCAAGAATAACCAAAAGAATTGTACCCGCTATCCCAATGACATCAGAAATCGTCCAAATAATCCATTCTCTGGCGGGCATAAAGTGACAAGTCAAAAAGGAAAAAAACCAAACCGTCCCCCACAGCATCAGTATGAAACTTACCTTGCTCGATGCAATGATCTGTCGCGTCCTGGTCTGAATTCTTTCGATCTCCAATATCATTTGCCGAGCTTGTTCCGGGTTCAAATCTGTCTTGTTTGATTCCATTTCCATTTTATATCTCCACTTTAGATTAATATTATCATTATCACAGACTACTCTGTATTATAGAGTACTCTTCGGAAAAGTCAACCTTTTTTATAAAAAAAATAAAAAATTTGGATACAGTGGCATTATGGGATACTTAATTCTTTATCCAGCAAGGTGTTATGATTATATTTGTACGGGCTTGTAAAAACGCGTACAATACATATTATAGACTATTATTTAGGATCAATATGGTAACTTACGACCCTCATGATCGATATGCCCCGCAGCGGGAAATAATGATTCGCCGTGACCTTAAAGGCCGGGATATTACCGACCCGCGCGTACTGGAGGCGATGGCCGGGATTCCGCGCGAGGTGTTTCTCAGCCTGCAATACCAAAACAACGCTTACGAAGATAATCCTCTGCCGATTGGGATGGGGCAAACCATCAGCCAGCCGTACATTGTGGCGCTGATGACACAGTGTCTGAAACTGACCGGCGGGGAAACGGTATTGGAAATCGGCACGGGCTGCGGCTATCAGACGGCTGTGCTGGCCAAACTGTGCAAGCGGGTTTATACCATCGAGCGATTTGGTGAATTAACCGTCGGGGCGCAGACCATCCTTGCTTCGTTGGGCATTGAAAATGTGGAATATGCTGTCGGCGACGGCAGTTGCGGCTGGCCCGGCGAGGTTATTCAATTTGACCGGATTTTAATTACTGCCGCGGTTCCCGCGCCGCCACAGCCTTTAGTCAATCAGCTCAAAAACGGCGGCTTATTAGTCGCGCCGGTCGGGGAACAATTCTATCAAACGCTGATGCTTTATAAAAAAGAAAACGACAGGCTTACACCGATGGAGGTCTGCGGCTGTCGTTTTGTCAAACTCGTCGGTCGATATGGATTCCACTCCGACTGACCGGACGGTTATCGAATCTCCCCAACTCGAATATCATCGAACATCGCACAGGCATCGGCCTGCGTCCACAGGCCGACCATTCCCGGATACCGAAGCGTATCATCCCGCTGTTCAATCCTCAATACGCCGTCCATAGAGACCTTGATGTTGTCGCGGAAATGCTCAATTTCCAGGGTATGCCAGTTTGCCGGCTCGGCCTGGACATAGACGGATTGAAGTAATGTGAGTCTGCCAGCCTCGACAAAGGCCAGACGCAGTACGTTTTCCAGCGGGTCCCAGCAGGCCAGGTAGTAATTGTCTTCGTTCAAGGCTCTCCAGACTATGCCGGAGCTTTGATTTTCTTTGCCGCCAACGGCGCGAATCTTGGCCGAGAGTTTAAGATTGGCTACACTGCTGTGAGTGGACAAAAGCAGATTGCAGGTTTTGCCGGTGTTGGTTGACCGAGTCAGGGCGATTGATTTGCCCCAGCTATCCTGGACAATCTGCCAGGCTGCCGAGGGCGTTTTGCCGGCACTTTCGGCGGCCAGCCAGCCCGGCGGCAGGGTGTCCACTTTGGCGGACTCAAAATCCCAGAACAGTTCCTTGCCCACAGTCGATTTGGGCGGCTGCCGACACCCCCACATAAACAACACGGCGAGCAGCCATAAAAACAGCGGCGTCTTTTTCATATCCGGCTCCTTACACTATAGGTTTCTCCTATCATAATATGAACTTGTTCACAGGGCAAGAACCGGTAATAAAAATGCAGTAGTGGAAGCGGTGGAAAAAGAACCGTACGATATCATCCTGATGGACATCCAGATGCCGGAAATGAACGGCCTGGACGCCGCCAGAGCCATCCGCCGAAAAGGGCTTACCATACCCATTGTGGCAATCACAGCCAATGCCCTGAAGGGAGACCGGGAACACTGTCTGGAGGCGGGATGTGATGATTATTTGTCCAAGCCCCTTGATAAATACGAGCTCGAAGAGATTATTCTAAAGTACGTCAACTCGGTAACTGTTTGAGAATAAACAGTCGCTGTCCTTTTTCGGTCTATCTCTTTTTTGTTTGAAATTTACCAAATAAACGCTTGTATTTGCTTTCCAGTCAATTTATAATATAGTTATGTCGTTAGGCCAAATCATACGGCAAAAACGGGAAGAACTGGGTCTTACTTTAGACGAGGTGGCAGCTTGTACGGGCTTTTCCAAGCCGTATCTGTCCACGGTGGAGACCGGCAGGGTCAAAAATCCTCCCAGCGATACGCTTTTGAGGAAGCTGGAACAATATCTGCGTTTTGCGCCCGGACAATTGCTGTACCTGGCGCATATGGAGCGGATGCCCAGCGACATCCGCCGGGATTTCGAGACGATTGACGCCCAAAACCGCAAATACAAACAACTGCTCAAGCGAATCATCGAACATCAGCCGGCCTCTTCGGAACTCGGAAACCTCTTAAAGGAATTCGACCTCAATACCGAACAGCAGCAGCCATTCAAGGCCGGCCAGCTTGTGCCCGTGATTAACCGCGTATCGGCGGGATATCCGGTGGATTTCGACGATATGGGCTATCCAGTGGGTATCGCCGATGATTATGTGCGTTGTCCGGATTTACACGATCCCAACGCCTTTGCCGTGCGGGTCGTCGGCGATTCGATGATCCCGAACTTTTCCGAGGGCGATATCGTGGCGTTCTCACCCGCCGCGGATGTTCAGAACGGCGACGACTGCTTTGTGCGATTCAGCCAGCCCCACGAAAGCACATTCAAGCGGGTATTCTTCGAGGCGGAGGAAAAGGTTCGACTCCAGCCCAGAAATGAAACCTACGCCCCGCAAATTGTTGACGGCAGCCGAATCAACGGAATGTATCGGGCGGTCATACGGTTCCACCATTTATAGAAAAAATTCCAAATGCCAATTCCCAAATTTCAATTGTTTTTAATCAATTTGGAATTTTCTTTTGATAAATATATATTCGGACTGATGAAGTCGTGCTTATTATACGGCCAACCGGCAAGTCCGAGAATACAACGGGCGGGCTTCAGATAAACAGGACAAAATTCAGTGACCCGTTTATGATCCGTTTTGCCGGTAAAAACCTCTGTGCGAAAAGTGGCATTTTCCGGCAACTCCGTACAAGGCCTTATCTTGTACAAACCAAGCTTACATTGGAATTATAGACGCTTTTCCAGACCATAAATCTCTATGCCGTTAAATATCTTTCGATCGCGGATATCATATTGCTCTGTAAGATATCGCAAAATAATCCCCTCCCGATCAAAACTGTGCGACAGAATCAGCCAGATATGATTGTGGTCGCCAATCAAAGAGGGAAATTGCCGACGCACATCAGCTTCGGTAACAACGCGGGGATCCCCCTGAATGGGAAAGCCTTTTATGGGCAAATCCGTACGTTTGGCGTAATACCAATAAACACAGCTTTGACAATAACCGGAATTAAACAGCAGCAAATCCCCGGGCTTGGCCCGCTGTTCAATATAGGAGGCCGCGTCGCGCCATTGCTCTTTATGCGTCTGGGAATAATATGGAATCAGCGTGAAAAGGAACAGAGTAATAATCGCCGTCGCCGCCGCACCTTTCAACAGCACGGGACGAATCCTCATAATTCCCGCGGCGGCGAGCAAATAACAGGCAAACGATGCTGTAATCATATAGCGGCTTTGGAAAATAGGCGCTGAATAATGCGACATCAGATAAGGAATTAAAATCGGACACAAAAGCCACAGCCACAAAAACATCTCCCGACCGGATGGCTTTCGGAATGAGAGAATTGCATTTCCTGCATTCGGTTTCTTGAAAGTAGCCGGCGTCAACAAGACGCTCATCAAAATCAGGATGATTAAAAGCAGCCCGCCTGCGGCGTTATCGCCTGCAAACGCTTTGAACGCGCCGGGCAAGTCAACCCACCGTGGTACCCATTGAATCGGTCGAGTGTTTTCAATGTGCCGGACGATGTGAAGCATCGCCCATAACCAAGGGGAAAATAAAAGGGCGATCAGTCCCTGAAGTAAAATCCATTGCCTCCACCGGATACGAACAAAATCGCGATAAAACAATCGGCCAAGCACAAAAAACAGGTTTTGGGCCAACCACTGAAAAATCGCATAAGGATGAGAATACAAAGTTGCCGCCGTTGCCAGGATATACCCGGCAGCGATTCGACTGCGGTATCGTCTGCACAGCTTGAGCAAAAACAGCAACGACAACAACACCGTAAAGCCGAATAATGCATAGGGACGCAACTCCTGGGCATATTGCAGGTGATAGACAGATAGCGTCGTCAACAACGCCGCAAGAATTGCAGCAGACCGACACATCAATTCTTTACCAATACGGTACACCAGCCAGACCGACAACGTGCTTAAAATCGCCGATAACAGCCGCATGGGACCTTCTTCTCGCCCAGCCAGCATAATCCAATAATGCAATGCGTAATAATAGCCAGGAGGATTGTAATCGCCGTGAGTCGTGGATTGCCAAATCCGAACCGTATCCTGAAACGCCCGCACCACACTGACGCCTTCATCCAGCCAGAGACTTTCACGACCTATCCCGATAATCCGTACTCCAAAGGCCAATGCCATAATGCCGGCAAGAATTGCTGCACGCTGGTATCGACAAGATTTGGAATTCAATCGCTCCATAAATTCATTCCCGAAGACCGCCGGATGATAAAAGCTGCGATGAAAGAACATCCGCGATTCGCTCTGCGGCCCTGCCATCGCCGAAAGGATTGCTGCCGCGCACCATTTTTTCATACTCTTCAGGATTATCCAGCAGGACTTCGGCGGCATTTACTATGTCGTTTGCCGCAGTACCGGTAATTCTGGCCAACCCCTGTTCAACCGCCTCGGGGCGCTCAGTTGCCCGGCGGGTAATCAGCACAGGTTTATGCAATGAAGGCGCTTCTTCCTGAATGCCGCCGGAATCGGTGATAATCAGGAAACTGCGGTTCATCAGATAAACAAACGGAAGATATTCCAGCGGCTCGACCAAATGAATTCCGGCATGACCGCCAAGAATCCGGTGCACCGGTTTCTGCACATTCGGATTCAGATGCACCGGATATACCAATACGGTATCCGGGTATTTGTCCGTAATCCGTCTCAAGGCTCTGCAGATATTCTCCAGTTGTTCTCCAAAGCTTTCGCGACGATGCCCCGTGACCAGAATCAGCCGTTTACCCGCCAGCCATTGCGTGTCCAGCCCGGGAATCGCGGGAATTTTGTCGCCCAGTTTTTCCAGCCCCAGCAACAAGGCGTCCACCGCCGTATTGCCGGTCGTATAAATTCTCTCGTCAGGAATTCCTTCTTTGAGCAGATTCCGACGGGCCGATTCCGTGGGAGCAAAACACCACTGACAAATCGGGTCTGTCAGACGGCGATTCATTTCTTCAGGCCAGGGGTTGCCGTAATCATACGTTCGCAATCCCGCCTCCACATGCCCAATCGGTATCTTTTCATAAAATGCAGCTAACGCCGAAAACAGACACGTCGCGGTATCTCCGTGCACCAGAATCGCATCCGGCTTCAACCGAGCCAGAATTTTCTGAACTTCAATCAGTACCTTGCCAGACATTTTGGACAAAGACTGACCGGGACGCATTAAATTCAAATCGATATCCGATGGAATAGAAAAAACCTTCAAAACCTGGTCCAGAAGATGCCGGTGCTGGGCCGTAGTCAACAAAATGGTCTCCACATCCTGTCGTTTCTTAAGAGCCAGATAGACCGGAGCCATTTTTATCGCCTCCGGCCGAGTGCCGACACAAAGAACGATTCGTTTTTTGGACATAGTTGTACACAATGAATTAGCGATGGACACGAAAACGTTCCTGGAACAACATTTTCAGGGTCCGCCAAATTGTTCGAAATACCTTCATTTTTGACGCTCCGGCCTTTTGGTCATAACGCAGGATGATCGGAACTTCCCCGCAGACTGCTCCTTCCCGTCCGAGGCTCAATAAAAGTCCGGCCATGCAGGAAAATCCCTCGCCGACAAAAAGCTGATTACCCTGCCTTCTCAGCGCCTCCTGAAGAAAACCCGCCCGATACGCCCGATAGCCGCAGGAGTAGTCTTTGACACCAAGGATGGGAAAAACGATTCGGAACAAAACCGACATTGCATACGACAAAAACCGCCGCAGCAGCGGGACTCCCCGCACCACCGCACCCGGCTGATATCGGGACGCGATGACCACGTCGCGTCCTTCCTGAATATCACGCATCATTCGCACGGATAATCCGGGACTGTGGCTGTTGTCCGCATCCATACATAAAATCACATCTCGCTGATCCGCTTTCTCAGCGGCAATCAGCATCCCCCGCATAAAGGTATCGGCCAGCCCCATATTGTGCGGATTGTCAAAAACCTCCACCGACATATTGTCGCTGAGGTTGCTCGCGACCTGTGCCGTATTATCCGTTGATCCGTCGTTGATGATCAGAATCCGCAGATCCAGATTATACACATCCTGTCGGATACGGCTGAAACCGTCCAGCAGCGCAGGAAGATTTTCCGCCTCATTATACGCCGGTAAAACAACCCACACTTTCATTGTGCAGTTTCTCCTGTTTGATGGGTTGACGGCTTTTGCCGGCGAGCGACAAAATAAATTGCGCTACCGCAGACTTTCAGCAGCCATTGAGGTCCGGTCAGATGCAGATACCATCGCCGAAACAATAATTTACGGATAATCCCCCCGAATTCAATAACCTCAAAATGATTCTGTTTAAGCCGGTCGAACCACTGATGACGCGACAACTTCCAGAGATGTGTCGGGTCTTTATCCAGTAATCGCACCACCGGTCCCAACGGCCCGTCATAGACAGGAACAACACCAAATAGCATTCCATTCTCAGGAAGTCTTCGGCAAATAACTGACAATGCTTCATCCAGTTGCCCAACGTGCTCCAGTACATCCCAGGCAATTACCGCCTGACAGGCAGGCTCAAAAGGAATCTGCTCATAAGACCCCCGCCGAATATCCGGTGATGACAGCTTCCGGCGGGTTTGTTCAACCGCAAAATCATTCGGATCACACCCCATGCACCGATATTCCCGACTTGCCATTTCCAGAAAGCTGCCCAGCCCAACTCCCAGTTCAAAAATTAAACTGCCCCTCGGAAGCCAGCGATGAAGAATACCCATATAAAAAGAAAGCTTGGCGGGACTATTTTGTCGGTCGTAATCGGAATAATTTTCGGCAAAATAACGCCGTCCTCTGTCGTTCATAATTTATTTCTTTATCCGCTTCTATCCCTGGGGAAAAAATACTGAATTATTATCGCATCACCCAGTCTTGTTTGACGGGCGTCAGTCCTGCCTGGTTGCGCAGCGCAGGGTCGGTGGAGTTGGCGTAAACCAATTGCAGCGTCTTTTGCAGATAGACCTTCGTCGGCTTTCCGTCGGCATCCTTCTGGATGGGATGATCCAGGGCTATCGTCTCATTGGAAAGCCCGGCGATAAACAAATTCACCCGCTTGGCCGCCGGGTCAAATTCCGGCCAGATAATCACAATATCGCGCCTATTATCGTCCCCCTTACGCATGCGATTGTCCCTAAAATCCATCGACTCCAGAAACGGATATCGACCCTGATGCTTGAGCTTGATCTGGTCAAAAACCTCTTTGCGGACGTCTTTGCCTGCAGGCAGAATCTTAAAGGTATCCGTCACAAGCTGACATTCCAGATATAAAGGAATTTCCTCCTGCACGGTATTATTGGTCAGGGTCAAAATCGTGTACCAGAAACGTTTGGGCTGCTGCTGACCGGCAAGACGGACGGTCATCTGCAATGGCTGACTATAACGGACATCGAGTGTCCACTGTCCGTTTCTCTGCACCACGGCGGGCTTGGGAGCCGTAAAACCACTTACCGCCGTCGCGAGTATGAATCCCAAAACATAAACGGTATGTTTCATAAATAATCCTCACTTTATGATTACCGCACCTTTTTTCCGCTTTTCCGCGGGTAGCATTGTATCGTATCGACAGCCGGGCCAATGGTAAAGCCCAAATTCGGGTCGCGGCAAAAATCTAAAGCAACCTCTAAAATCGTCAAACAAGAATCCTCGAATGTCTGGGATGCCCAGCAGGGAGCGTCCCGAACCGACAGGATAAGGTGGTTGACGAAAACAACTCTTTATATTATAATTCCTTATTACATTACAGGTATTAGTCCCCGAAGCCCCTTTATTGAGGCAGGTTTTCCGGGGGTTTTATAGAGAAAACAGTAGGCAGCACAGGAGAATACGTGGCCACAGGTCAACCAATTGATAGTCATATCCATACCGACAAGATGCCGGAGATTGACAAGTACTTCAAGGCTGCCGTCAAAGCCGAGGCCAGCGACCTCCACCTCAAGGTGGGTATGCCGCCGATTATGCGCATCAGCAGCAAGCTGAAAAAAACCACCGGCGAAGTGATGACGGAACAGAAAATTGAGGAACTGGTCTTTGAAATTATGAGTCCCAAACAAAAGCAGTTCTTCCTCGAACGCGGTGCACTGGATTTTGCCTATCAGGTCGGGCCGACGGATCGTTTTCGAATTAACGCGTTTCGGCAGCGGAATTTTCTGAGTATGTCGTCCCGTCGCATCAGCAGCAAAATCCCGCCGTTCGAAAAACTTCACCTGCCGCTGATTGTCGAAAAAATCGCCGATACCACCCACGAAGGTCTGGTTCTGGTCGTCGGTCCTACCGGCAGCGGAAAAAGCACGACGATCGCTTCGATGATTGACCATGTCAATCGGACGCGGGCGACTCATATTATCACTATCGAGGACCCGCTGGAGTTTCTGCACGTGGACCAGAAATCCATCGTCTCTCAGCGGGAAATCGGCATTGATGTACCCGACTACGAGGATGCTCTTCGCAGTATGATGCGCCAGGACCCCGACGTGGTTCTCATCAGCGAAATGCGCGACCGTGAAACGTTCACCGCGGCGATGCGGGCGGCGGAAACCGGACATCTGGTTTTCGGAACCCTCCACGCCAACAATGCCGCTCAAACCATCCAGCGCATTTTAGACCTGTTTCCTCAGGAAGAGCGGGAATTGGCCAGAGCGACGTTTGCCCTGACCGTTCGGGCCATTATCAGCCAACAGCTTTTGCCGGGGATTCGGCCGGATACGCCTCGTGTGCCGGCCGTTGAGGTTCTGATTCGAACGCCGATTGTCCGAAAACTAATCAGCGATCAGCGGGAAGCGGATATCCCTGCCGCCATTCGCGCCGGCACCGGCGAGGGAATGCAGGATTTTACCGAAAGTCTGCGCCGGCTGGTGGAAGAAGAGTGGATCGACCTGAAAATCGCGATGGAGCACGCACCCAATGCCGAAGAACTGAAAATGGCGATGAAGGGCATTCGCACGTCGTCCGGCAGTATTCTCTAAACTCAATTAACTACGGATACGGAAAACAGATATGCCAATGAGTTTACTTGCAGCGGCAGAGTACGGCGGATATGTTGCTCTGTACAAATTACTCATCATGCTGGGGCTGTTTCTGACCTGGATGCCGCTGGTCAACTGGGTTTATATGGACAGTCAGGCTGTCCGAACCGATAAACGGGTTTGGACGAGTACCATGGTGGTGACGGGGGCGGTGGCACTGTGGGTCTGGCTGTTGGTGCCGGTGTTTTGGATCGGTTGCTTAATCTATGCTATTGTGGTTGGTTCGGTGGCGATGGCTTATGTGATGCATCGCAATACCCGCGTGGCCGAATTTGAGAAGGTGCTGACCGCCGATCACATAAAAAGTCTGTTCGTTAATCCCAGTAAAAAACTCCGGAAGGCCAGTCGGGGACTGTCCTTTATCACCGCCAACAAAAATGAGGCGCCCCTGCCGGACGCCAAGAGCCCCGAGGCCGAGGGGTTTACGCTGGTTTGCGAACTGATTGACGATGCATTGTGGCGGCGGGTCAGTCAGGTTGTCCTGTCCCCCCAAAAAGACAACTATGCGGTTATTTACGAAATCGACGGCGTCAACAGCCGACAGGGCGAACGAGGCAAAGACGAAGTGGACCGTCTTGTCCGCTACGTCAAACACTTGGCCGATCTGGAAGTGGAGGAAAAACGGAAACCTCAAAAAGGGGAATTCTCGGCTCTGAAAGACAATGACTGGAAAAAGAAAGTCGCCTGGGAGGTTCAGACGGCCGGTTCCACGGCGGGCGAACAAATCAAGCTCATCAAGACCGAAGAGTATTGTACCCGCAACCTGGAAGACCTGGGTTTTAATGACAATCAGTTTGAATCGATTCGTTCCCTGCGGGAGAGTAAATCAGGGTTGATTCTGATTTCCGGTCCGGCCAAAAGCGGCGTCACCACCACCCTCTACGCCCTGTTGGCAAACCACGACCCATTTATGAACAACATTAACACCCTCGAGAGAAAAAGAGCCATGGACCTGCCGAATATCACGCAGAACGAATATACCCTCAGTGATACCGGAACGACCACCTATGCCCGCAGACTTCAGTCGCTGTTTCGTCGGGGACCAGATATCGTCGGTGTGTCCGACTGCGAAGACGAGCAATCCGCCAAGCTCTGCTGCGCCGCGGTCAAGGACGGCAAAATTGTCTATGCCGTGATGCAGGCCAACAGTGTCGTGGAAACCGTCGAAAAAATGCTCCAGTTCGTGGAAGACAAAACCCTTTTGGCCGACACGCTCGAGGCGGTCATCAACCAGAGATTAGTGCGAACCCTTTGCAGTGAATGTCGCCAGGCTTATAAACCCAATCAGGTGCTGTTTCAGAAATTCAATATCCCTTCGGACGAGGTGGATATGTTTTACCGTCCCGGTGAAATTGAATACGACAAACATGGAAAACCGATCGTGTGCCAGAAGTGCCAGGGAACAGGTTTTTATGGCAGAACCGGACTGTTTGAGACGATTCGGATGACCGACGAACTGCGGCAGGTCATTCGAACCGCCAATGCCACTCAGGAGATTGCCTCGGCATTCCGCAGAGCCGGGATGTTGTATATGCAGGAACAGTCCATCAAGAAAGTCACCCGCGGAATCACCTCCATCAACGAAGTGATACGGAACTTTTCAACCAAAACTGGATAAACAGGAGTCGGACCGTGATAATTATCGCAATCATTCTGATTGTAACCCTTCTGACCATGGCGCATTTCCATCTGAAGTGTTCGGTGATGACGGCTTTTTCAACGTTTATGGCGTCCATTTTCGGGTCCATTATCGCCTTTACGTATTATGAGATGCTGGCAGACCTGTTCATTTCCCGCGGCTATGGGATCGGGGCGCCGGCGGGATGTTTTGTCCTGGCGTTTGTGCTGGGCTTTGCGGCGGTACGGGCTCTGGCCGATTTGCTGGTTGGAGCCAACATCGATTTTGGAAACAAGACTAAAATTTCGGTCAATCTCATTCTCGGTACGGTAACCGGACTGATTCTTTCCGGTCATTTACTGGTCGCGATGGGAATGTTGCCGGTCAGCGGAAGCTGGCTTTATAATCGGTTTCCTCCGGGTGCACCCATTTTTCTAAACAACCCCAATCGTCCTATTCTCAATCCCGACGGTTTGGTCTGCGGTCTGTTTGGCCTGTTCAGTCGGGGTTCTCTCAGTTCCGGCAACAGTTTTGATGTCTTGTGCGCTGACTTTGTCAACCGCAATCATCTGAATCGATACGGAGTCCCCAGCGAAGTCGGAACCATCTGCTCTAAAAAAGCCCTCTCGGTTCCCAAAGGAACTCAAAAGCCCGTTCGAACCATGGAGATTAAAGACGTCGGCACAGTTACTGTAGTACGTGCTATTATCTCCGCCAAAGATGTTCCCGATGGGGGAGCAAGAGATGAAAAGGGGGTCGTTTTCACGATGTCCCAGGTTCGTGTCATTGCCAAACCGCGGGAGAAAGCCGATAATCTCCGCGGCACCGGCGAAGCCTTCCCGCCCATTGGTATCCTGGACAAAGGCAAACTGCAGCAAAAGAACCTCTCGGACACCATGACTTTTTTAAACCCGGATTTTCGCAAGGATAGCCGCACAGTGTGGGTGGATTTTGTTTTCAAAATCCCACCGGCCAAACAGGCCGTGCTTCTGGAATTCAAGCAGAACGCTCTGACCCCCCTGCCGCCATCCGTACCATCCACCGAGGAAATCGAAGCCGCTTTGAACAGCGCGGAAGGAACATAGCGGAAAAATCAGCCTGAATAGAATCCCCTTCTTCCTGATTGGCATCGGTTGAAATACACAAGGCATTTACCTCGCCGGCCCTCCAAACCGAAAAGGTAAATGCCTTCTTTCATTCCCTCCTATGCATACAACAAAAAAACGTTTCCCTCGCTCACGTACACAGAGCGTACTCTCCCACATCAATCTCCAGCAGGTTGTCAAGATACTTATCCAGGTCTTCTACGGAAAACTGGGCCAGAAATTCCGGCCTGGCTGACCGATTAATTTCGAGAATGCAGTCGATAATTTCCCGCTTGCTCATTCTATAACTCCTTACCCTTTTGGTTTCACATCCATGTTTCCAGTAGGTTTATCGGAAGCCCGCCAAAATTTCTTCAATTATCCTCCCCTCTGTAATTCGCCGCCAGGGAATAAACCCAACACTATATACTCCCTCTGCCGGCATTGTCGCCACAAGCTGTAGTTGCAGCTTTTTTCCGCCTGCCGATACGTCCAATAAAAACCCCGCTGAAAAAAAACCTTTAAGGCGGAAAAAATAGAAATTTTCCAAAAAATCTTTTATACTGTAAATTTAGCCCCGCAATTTATTGCGGGGTTTATCACAAAACACAGATTTCGGAGCCGAATCGAGAGCAGCCCAATGAATCCTTCGGATAATGTCTATAACCGCCGAGTCGCCCGCGGCCGGCCCCTGCTGAAATTGTGGCGCGATGCGGGACTGATACTCACCTATCGGTGTACCGCCTCCTGTGCATTTTGTTATTACTGCTGCGGTCCCGACAAAGGAGGTCTGATGGACGTCGATACGGCGCTGCAGGCCTGGCAGGGTCTTATCCGTCTTGTCGGCGGTGCCGCAAAGATTCACCTGACCGGCGGAGAGCCGTTTTTGTACTTTGAGCGATTGGCACAAATCGTCCAACAGGCTTATCGACAGGGACTGACGGGGCTGAAATATATTGAAACCAATGCTTCCTGGGCGACAAATACGGCGGAAATTCGAGACCGCCTGAAATTTCTGGATGCCAATGGCCTGGAAAAACTGAAAATCAGTTGGGACGCATTTCACGCGGAATTTATTGATTTGGAGGCGGTACTGCGACTTAAAGAAATCGCAGAAGAGGCGCTCGGCCCTGACCGGGTCTTGGTCCGCTGGCAACGATATTTACAAGAGCCTGTGAAAATCCGCGGTCTTGAGACGCAGGAGAAAAATGAGGTCTATCGCCGGGCGCTGCGGCAGGATTTCTGCCGATTGACCGGACGGGCCGCTTTTCAGTTGGCCGGCCTGATGACCCTGTCGCCCGCAGCGTCATTTTCCGGACGGAACTGCAAATCCGAAATTCTCGGAGCCAAAGGAGTACACATCGACCCTTATGGAAATGTTTTCAGCGGACAATGCAGCGGTATGGTCGTCGGAAATGTCCGGCAAACGCCTCTGGATGCAATGTGGAGTCAATTTGACCCGTCCCAGACGCCCTTCTGGCAAACCCTGTCGGCAGACGGCCCATCAGGTTTCCTCCGGCAGGCACAGGCTGCGGGGTATATTCCAGCGGCCCAATATGCCTCAAAATGCCATCTTTGCACGGACTTACGGCGATTTTTCTTTGACAAAGGGCTTTTTTGGCCGATAATCTCTCCAGAGGAATGTTATTCGGAATAATTCTGGAATCATAAATATGCAGGAGGTTTAGTCTTGGCTGGCAACGAACAAACCAGCGCCGACACGCTGTTTGGCCGAATGGCCATTGAGCAGAAACTTTGCGCCGAGGACGAGGTGCAACAATGCGAGGAAGAACAGAAAAGACGGGCTTCGGTGCAACCGGCTACTCTCGAACAACTGCTTTTGGAAAAACGGTTTTTGACCCGCACCCAGGCCGAGCGACTGAAAGCCGCCATTCGGGACAGCCGCGACAGCACCAATCAGATTCCCGGATACAAAGTCCTCGGCAAATTAGGCTCCGGCGCAATGGCTGTGGTCTATAAGGCCAAACAGCTTTCCCTTGACCGGATTGTAGCCATTAAAGTCCTGCCCAAGAAATTCGTGCAGAAGTCGGACTATGTGGAGCGGTTCTATAAGGAAGGCCGCCTGGCCGCCAGACTCAATCATAACAATATTGTCCAGGCCATTGACGTCGGTGAAATCGGCGGATTGTATTATTTCGTGATGGAATATGTCGAGGGCAAAACCCTCTACGACGACTTGTCCAAAGGAAAGGTTTTTTCGGAAAAGGAGGCGCTGGATATTGTCATTCAGATCGCCAAGGCTTTGGCCCACGCTCACGCTCAGGGGCTGATTCACCGCGACGTCAAACCCAAGAACATTATGATTCACAAGGATGGCACGGTCAAGCTGGCCGATATGGGATTGGCGAGGGAAGCGTCGGACATCAAAGCCGCCAGGCATGAACAGGGCAAGACCTTTGGAACCCCCTATTACATCGCTCCCGAACAGATTCGCGGCGACATCGACATTGATGGCCGGGCCGACGTCTATTCCCTCGGCGGAACGCTGTACCACATGGTTACCGGCAGGGTTCCCTTTGAGGCAAATTCCCCGTCAGAAGTAATGAAAAAGCACCTTCACGAGCCGCTGATTCCGTCGGACCACATCAATACGGCGCTTTCGGCGGGCATTTCTGAAGTCATTGAATTGATGATGGCCAAGAATCGAAACGACCGTTATAAAGATATGGCAGAGGCGCTGGCGGACTTACAGGCGGTACGGGACGGCAGATCCCCTCTGATCGCTCATCAGCAATTTAACATTGAAGCCCTCGAGGAACTGGGGAATGGAATAGCCGTCGAAACCCGCAACGCAAAAACATCCAGAATCAGCGAGGAAGTTGTCACAAAATACCGGATGGCTTTGATTGTCCTCGGGGCCCTGTCGGCGGTACTGTTGTTGGCGGTGATTTTCCTGATGATGAATAAATCCTCCGGGTAAAAAACACAAAGGGCGACGGAATGTCCAGAGGCCCGACAGAAACAAAATCGCGGATTTTGCTTTCGGCTCGAAGCCTGTTCAGCAGCTATGGATTTACGGCAACTTCGCTGGACGACATCCTTAACGCCGCGGGGATTACCAAAGGAGCGTTTTACCATTACTTTCACAGCAAGGAACATCTCTGTCAACAGGTCCTGCAGGACGTCGTCGCCGAGTATCAGAAATTAGTCGAAACGGTGGACAAACGTCGTCCCGCAGCCGAACAGCTAAAACAGTGGCTTGCGATACTGATGGAAAAAAATCAGTCGGGACGGTGGCCCAATTGTCGGCTGATTACGCGACTGTCGGTCCAAATCCAGCAATTGGGGCCGGAGTTGCAAAGTCGGCTGATGGATTTTTGGCGGTGGTATGAGGGGGTGTATGAAAGCTGGCTCGCGCAGTGCGGCTTGAACGCTGAACAGGCGAAATTATCCGCTCGTACTTTGGTCGGCACGATATTCGGGGCGATTTGGCTGGAAAAAAGTCTTCCGAGCGAGTATTCCGCCATTGATGTTATCGAACACCAGTTACGACTCATTCTGCACGTCGATTAATCCAAACAAAAAACTGAATCTCGACTCGGTAAAGAGCGATGCCCAAATCCCTCCCTCCCCCCATACCGACCTCTTCAGGTCGGAAGGGGGGAGGATTTCCCACCGCTGTCTGACCCAGCCAGATTCGTGGTGCCGCCCCCCGAAAATAATTCTCAATAAATCCGGAATTCTACCTATTTTATTAACCGCACCTGGAAAAGATTATTTGCAGAAAAACAACTGAAATAATGTAAAAATTTTCTGTTTCCGAACAAATAATCTCCATTTTACGTCTATTTTGCCACCCGAAAGACTCTCAAGTGAATTTTCTTGAATCCGCAGGGGCAAATCTGTAAAATCGGCGTTCTCCAGTCGGGATTCTCCCCTGATTTTGACAGCTTGTTCCGCAGAAAACAAGGGGCACGCCGTTGCTGAAATACATCAAGGTGAAGTCAATACTTTGTGGAATTAAAAGGCCCAGAAGGGTACCAAAACTTTTATAATTACCTTGATTTTTAATAGCAGTTTCGTTGTTAGGTTATTATTTGTATGTTGTTTTGGTTGAGTTGTGAGCTGACAATAGTTGGATTTATCAATAAACTGCGGCAGATAAGAGGTGTGAATGAGTAAATCGAATGGCAGTAAAAAACCTGTAGAGTCTATGGGTAAGCGGATATCCTTGGCTCGGATGCGGGCTGGTCAAAAAGGTAATATAGTCAGGATAAGCGGTGGTTATGGCATTGTGCACAGGCTTGAAGCACTTGGGATTAGAGACGGTCAGGAAATCAAAAAGATAAGCGAGCAGTGGATGCGAGGGCCTGTACTTTTGCAGCATGGTAACACGCAGTTGGCTTTGGGCTTCGGACTGGCATCTAAAGTTTTGGTGGAAATTACGGGGGAGGACAAATAGTGAAAATACTTCTTATGGGAAATCCCAATGTTGGCAAGAGTGCTATTTTCAACAGGCTTACCGGTGCGAATGTCATTGTATCAAATTATGCCGGCACGACGGTAGAGTTTACAAAAGGCAGCCTGAAGGTAGCTGGTCAGCATGTGGAACTTATTGATGTACCAGGAACATATACTCTCGACCCGACTAATAAAGCTGAGCAAATAGCTGTCGAGATGCTCAAAGGCAGAAAAGAAGAAGACGTGGTCATTAATGTTGTAGAGGCCACAAACATGGAGCGCAGCCTTAATCTTACGCTCCAGTTAATTAAACAAAATGTACCTATTATCGTAGCTCTGAATTTCTGGGATGAGACCAAACACAAGGGGATATCCATCAATGTAGAAAAATTAGAGAATATCTTAAAAGTTCCTTGCGTTCCTATATGTGCTGTTACAGGCGAGGGAGTTAAGCACTTAGTCGGGCGAATTAAAGAAGCGAAACCTTCGTCGCTTGAATATGATGAGCAAGAGAAGTGGCATGAAATTGGCAACATTGTAGATAAGGTGCAAACCATAACTCACCGTCATCATACCTTATTGGAAAGGCTTTCAGATGCATCGGTTAGACCACTTACCGGCCTTCCTATGGCTGTTGTAGTGCTCTTTTTGAGTTTTAAACTGATAAGGTTCGTTGGTGAAGGCTTGATAGGCTATGTATGCAAGCCGATTTTTGAAAATCTCTGGTCACCCCTGATGCTGAAACTTTCATATTTTCTTGGCTCTGCCGGATTTATCCACGACCTTGTAATAGGCCATCTTGTAGAAGGGCAAATAGATTACGGACAGTCTTTTGGTTTGCTGACAACGGGGCTTTTTGTTCCTCTGGCAGCGGTTTTGCCATACGTATTTGCGTTTTATCTGGTTTTGTCGTTTTTAGAAGACTTCGGCTATCTTCCCCGCCTTGCCATCATGGTAGATACTTTAATGCACAGACTTGGCTTACATGGTTTGGCGATAATACCTATGCTGCTTGGGCTTGGATGTAATGTGCCGGGTGTGTTGGCAACAAGAATCCTTGAGACCCGAAGGGAAAGATTCATTGCCGCAACCATAATGTCCATTGGAGTTCCTTGTGCTGCTCTACAGGCAATGGTTGTGGGACTATTGGGAAGACATGGGATGGCAAGAGTTGGAATGGTCTACGGAACATTGTTCATTGTCTGGTTGATACTGGGAGTTTTGTTGAACTATACCGTGAAAGGCAAATCACCGGAGATATTTGTAGAGATACCGCCTTACAGAATTCCATATTTTAGGGGCTTGTCAAAAAAGATATGGATAAGAATGAAGTGGTTTATTAGAGAGGCAGTTCCATTTGTGCTGCTGGGGGTGCTTCTTGTAAACATACTGTACACGCTCGGAATAATTCAATTCGTGGGCAAATTTACCGCCCCTGTTGTTACTCGGCTTTTGGGACTGCCGAGTGAGGCAGTAGGCGCACTGATAATCGGATTTCTGCGAAAGGACGTGGCTGTTGGAATGCTCATTCCACTTGGCCTAACCGCTAAGCAACTGATAATTGCGTCAGTGGTACTGGCTATGTATTTTCCCTGCGTTGCTACATTTACCACTCTTGTTAAGGAATTGGGATTTGTGGACATGCTGAAATCTGCGGGAATCATGATTGTATCCAGCCTTGTTGTCGGAGGATTATTAAATCTTACCCTGCCATGACGCTTGGCTATCTGGAAAAACTCCTCGCCGCCTAAAAGTTAATCAGTTTAAGTAATAACTCAAACTGACCGATTGGTTAAGGAAAAACATTATAACTTCTTACCATAAAA
>CAZWMN010000014.1:0-59710 GCA_964635075.1 uncultured Pirellulales bacterium
AATTCCTGCGGCCATTCTCGAAGCGAGCTTCTATGCTGTCCGCAGAAATTGTTCCTTACCGCAGGCGCGGCTGTGGAAAGCGTGAAATTGTAAATCCCTTGGGGACAGGTCCCTCAGGGATAAATTGTCGATCCCTTGGGGATAAATTGTAGTCCTTCGACCGGCTCAGGATTTCATTGTAAAATGGGAAAGATTCAAAAATATAAGCAATGATTTTATAAAAGTTTATAGAAAAAGTGTCTGGCCCCTTTATTTTACTTGTTATCTAGTTTTCTTGGGCCATTCCCAGTTGTCCCAGCGGCGGGGTAGACGTGCATATTGATCAAGCAACGTTCTGGCGTTTCCGTAGGATTTAAACAATTCCATTGCAGCATATCTGACGTTTTGTGCCCAAACCGCTGGTGCCTCCGAGTATTGACCCGGCAAGCAGAAAGCAGCCCAAACGTCTTCGATATTTCGGACACTATCTACCATTATGTTGTTTACGGCATCATAAGCAACGCTTCCATCGAACAATGCGCGAGCTATCGTGGATGAAGCGATAAGGCAAGCCCGAACTGCAGGGTGCGGGTGAGATGATTTGTACTGACTAATTTTAACCGGAGCGTCTGGGTATAAAACGCGAAACAAGACGCCAATACCCATCAAGTATGTTAACAGGGCGAAATCTTTGGGTGACCATTTGGATATGTTGACAACATCGCGTGTGAGTTCTGCCATTTTATCTTGTGTATGAATCCAAGAGGTGACGTGACATGCGAAAGCATCCGCATCGCATTCAAGCACCTGATTGAGTGTACAATTATCAGAGTTGTTGACGGCGTGTTCAAATTCTGAAATCGTCGTTACATTTTGATTGGTTCGTAGTATTTCGAGATGCCCACCCACAATATGACCAATCTCGTGAAAGATAAGGAATTCAAATGCCAGTTCAGCTAATATCAGGGCAAAGGTCATCCTCGTTTGATCGTTTGGAAAAAGAGGCATAGGTTGATTTGCATTAGAATCATCCCGAAGCATGGGTGCACGTGGGAACCCTCCGGCAAATAGAATCTGAGGGGCTACCTCCATCTCGATGTTGCCAATCGCGGGAAAAAACATTGGTATACTGAGTAAGCCAAGAATATTTCCGTAGATTATTTCAAGAGCACCCCGAAAAATATATATGCGGTCATAGTCGGCATGATTTTCTGCATACGCATTTAACTCTGTGTTATCAACAATCAGTATTTCGAGTGACCGTTGCTTCCACTGTGGTCGCATACAATCGCGAAGCGATTCGTGAAACGTGGTCCCTTTTTTAATCAAGTCCTCTAAGGTTTCATTGAATGGGTATAAAAATTGATCCGTATTCAGAGCAAGGCCAAATTGTGTTTTCATTCCGATTAATCCTTACTCATATCATAATAATACCTTTTTCCCCGATAACCGCATGGTCAATAAGCTGCGCACTATGCCGCTATTCCGGTATATTGTATGAAAGCAATTCGTCTATTCGACCTGTCTTTCTCTCCAGTTTGACAAGCCCAATATTTTCTGCCAACCATGCATAATCTGTCCCCTCTATTTTCCGGTTCTCATCCGAACTTGTATAAGTGGTTTTAACTTCTATCTTGGCACACCTGTCAAATCGTCCTGCAGGAACTGTTACCGATTCAAAACTAATTACCTTCAGAATTTTTTGCCCATCCGGCCCGAAAAAGGGATAATGAAACTGGTATCGATCACCAACTTTCAGTGGAAAACGTAACATCTCCTGTTCTCTGAGATATTCCAACTTGTTTGACTGCGAAAATAATAAATCAATACAAATAGTGTAAATCCTTGTCCCACTTCTTCGATAGACTCCAAGGCCTATGTTCTTAGTCGAATAAATTCCACTGTCCCACGTTTTTTTACCAGCAATGATTTTTTGAGCATCGTCTTCGTTTATAAAGCAGAGCCCATCAATTTTGTCTTCAGCCATATCTACATCTACCAGACGAATCACTTCTTTGTAGCTCTTATCATTGAAATGCCCGACATATATGTACTGCGACCAAGGTACCAAGGGGAAATATCCTTGTCGTGGGTCAGATATTTTTATAGTGTAATCTTTCAGACTCATTACTTGGTCTGTTTCTTTTAAGAGCAGAATTGTGTGCGACGGAATCGCGAAATTAAGATTCTGGCCTTCTGTTACGCAACGGGTCGCAATGCCTATTACCTCACCTTTACTGTTTATAACCGGACTTCCGCTTGAGCCTGACGAAATAGGGGCGGTTATCTGGATGATTTTGCCAAAGGCGGGAATATCCCGAACCGCCGATACGATGCCGGTTGATACGCTTGATTCAAGACCGAGGGGATTGCCTATAACAACAATGTCTTCACCTTCAGAAGGCACATTCACGCTGAGGTTTAAGAATGTTATATTGGCATCCGGCAAGTTCACTACGAGTTTGACAACATCGGCTTCGGTGTCTTTGGCAACAATACCCTGCACCGGATATTCTTTGCCTGCTGAGGTTTTAATCGTGGCCGAATAAGCACCTTCGATAACATGATGGTTCGTGATAAGCCTGCCTTTATTATCTATGAAGAATCCGCTTCCCTGACCGATTGGTTTGTTGTCCTTGTCGAAAGTCTCTATAAGAACAACACAGGGCTTTACTTTTTTTACCAAATCGACAAGGGGTTGGTCGGCATGTGCGACCGAAAGACTTGTCAACATTACGCCAACCAACAGAATATTTGGAATTTTCATTGTCTCTGCCTCCAAAAGTAATTTAAGGTGTCAGAACTTTCCCTTACCACCTATTTTTCGCCCAATTCGTTTTTTCGTTCGCACGTTTTTTCTGTCCCCAAATTATACCTTTTCCATATCCATTTACCAACCCCATTTTTCCCCTTAATAATCAAGGGAACCTCTAAAAATACGGTTTCAACATCTACAAACCTGTTTCTTATCCCGTCGTTGACGCTGGGATTTGCTATTATCCCCTCACTGACGTTTGGGGCTTCTTATACAAGAGACGATACCAAACAAGAAAATTGACGTATCAACGGATTGACAATACAATACTCCTGTGTAAATAAACCTTTAGAGCATTAGACGCTCTTAGGAAAAAGTATGAAAATCGTCGCCGACCAGAACATCCCGTTTGTGGAACAATGCTTCGCTCATATAGGCGATGTAAAGTTATTGGCCGGAAGGAAAATTACGCCTGATACGGCCGCCGACGCGGATGTGCTGCTGGTTCGCAGTGTTACTAAAGTCGATGAAAAGCTTCTGGCCGCCAGCCGGGTTAAATTCGTCGCTACGGCCACTATTGGTTTTGAACATATCGACCTCGATTACCTGAACCACAGGGATATTGGTTTTGCCTCCGCTCCGGGTTCCAACGCCAACAGTGTCGCCGAGTATATTGTCGCGGCCTTACTTGCGCTGGGTAAAAAGTACAAATTTCACCTGGCCGGCAAATCCATCGGCGTTATCGGCGTCGGCAGCGTCGGCTCCAAGGTCGTCGCCAAATGCACTGCGTTGGAGATGAAAACGGTACTCAACGACCCGCCGCTGGCGCGCAAAACAGGTGATGCGAAATATCGTCCGCTGGATGAGGTCTTCGATTGCGATTTTGTCACTCTGCATACGCCACTGACGAAAGAAGACCCGGATAAAACATATCATTTAGCCGACAATGCTTTTTTCACCCGTCTTAAAAAAGGAGCGTTTTTTCTGAACACCTCCCGCGGCCCGGTGATGGAAACCGGCGCTCTTAAACAGGCAATGCGGGATAAAAAACTCGCGGGTGTCGTGCTGGACGTCTGGGAAAACGAACCGAACATCGACGCTGAATTGCTGCAAAATGTGGATTTATCCACGCCGCACATCGCGGGGTACTCTTTTGACGGCAAGGTCGCCGGCCTGATTATGATTTATAATGCCGTCTGCAATTATTTCAAACTTAAGCCCCAACATACCCTACAGGATTTTCTGCCGCCGCCAAAGGTCTCCGAAATTCACATCACCCCTGAAGACCTCGCGCAGGACCAGGAACGAATTATCCACGATACGGTGCAGCAGGTCTATGTCATCAACCGCGATGATTTTAACACCCGTGAGATTCTATTGCAGGGGCCGGCCAAACGCGGCGAATTTTTCGACCTGCTGCGCGAAAACTATCCCCAGCGCCGCGAATTCCAAAATACGAGGGTTTTTCCGCCGGATGTCAATAGTTTATTGGCAAAGAAATTTTCCGGCATTGGATTTCAAATATGTCAAAGCAAATGAATCCAGTTCTGGAATGGCCGACGGGAAAGCTGGATTTTTCCGCCGGCTGCCTCGTGATGGGCATTTTGAACGTCACACCCGACTCGTTCGGCGACGGCGGGAAATACTACACAGCAGATAAGGCGATTCAGCACGGTCTGGAAATGGCTCGCGCCGGGGCTGCAATTATTGATATCGGCGCCGAATCCACTCGCCCCGGCTCACAGCCCGTTGATGCGGATGAGCAAATCCGCCGGGCTGTGCCGGTCATTCAGGCATTGCGGAAACAAACCGATATTGCCATTAGCATTGATACATATAATCCCGATGTTGCCAAAGCGGCCCTGGCGGCAGGGGCAAATATGATTAACGACATCACCGCCCTGTCCAACCCCAAAATGGCTAAGCCGGCATTGGAAAAACAAGTCCCGGTGATTCTAATGCACATCCAGGGAACGCCCGCGACAATGCAGCGGAATCCGCAGTACAATGACGTCGTTGCAGAAGTAAAACAATACCTGCTTGGACGCGCCAAATTTGCGGAACAGGCCGGCATCCTGAAAGAACGGATTTTCATTGACCCCGGCTTTGGTTTTGGCAAAACGACTGAGCATAACCTGTCGCTGTTGAAGCATCTGGATGAATTTGTGCAAACCGGCTATCGCGTACTGGTCGGAACCAGCCGAAAGCGTTTTATCGGGCAGATTACCGGCAAAGACCCCCCCGCCGACCGTGTTTTTGGCACTGCCGCGACCGTCGCTTTGGCTGTACAGAAGGGGGCCTCAATTATCCGCGTCCACGACGTCGCAGAAATGATTGATGTCGTCAAAACCGCCAATGCGATAGTTCAGGCCGGATAATATGAGTTTTATCCGCGCATACCTGGATATTGAAACTACCGGCTGCAGCCGCCGGCGCCACGACCTGACCGTGATTGGCATTGCCATTGAGCGACGGGAAATGATGGATGTCGTCCAGCTTGTCGGCGAAAAAATTACGGATGTCAGAGTGATAAAAGCCCTGGCCGGCGTGGATATGCTTTATACCTACAACGGCAGACGTTTTGACCTGCCCTTTATCAAACACAGATTGGGTCTCGATCTGGAACGGCACTTTCGTCATCGCGATTTGATGTACGACTGCTGGAAGCACAAGCTCAAAGGCGGCCTCAAGGTGGTAGAGACTAAACTCGGTATTATGCGGGAGACCAAAGGCATTGACGGCTGGATGGCCGTCCGTCTGTGGTGGGATTATGTCAATCATAACGACCGCGCCGCCCTGCAAACGCTTTTAATGTATAATCGGGAAGATGTCGTAAATTTAAAAACTTTGCGTGAGAAACTCGGCGTGGAGTAGAAAATGAGTTTCCCCTTCCACCCCATTTTATATTTTCTTAAGCATCTTCCCCGGCTTTTTCCTTCTTCAAACACACCCCAATACAAGCCGCATCCCAAGCGTCCCCCCGCCGACGGGAGGTATTTCGTTTTTCTGTTTTTCCTGCCGGAGTTATGAAGTATAATACCTCCAAAATTATTACATAAACCCGAAAATTCAGGAGAATCGAAAGAATGGCCGAACACTCAGTCAGTCCAGCAAACGAGAAGTTCCCCATCCCGCAAAAGGAAGAATATGCCGCCGAGCTGCAGCGCCTCGAAAAGCTCGCCGACGCTGCCCGCGCCGAGGGCAAAGAAGTCGTCGTCGTGATGGGTGTCGGCTTCGTCGGGGCGGTCATGGCCGCCATCGTCGCCGATACTGTGGATAAAAAGACCGGCAAGCCCTCCAAGTTCGTCATCGGCTGCCAGCGCCCCAGCACGCGCAGCTATTGGAAGATTCCCCTGCTCAACAAAGGCGTCTCTCCCGTTAAGGCCGAGGACCCTGAAGTTGACCCCATGATTGCCCGCTGCGTCCTCGAGAAAAAAACCCTGACCGCCACTTACAACTCCGACTGCCTGAAACTGGCCGACTGTGTCGTCGTCGATGTCCAGTGCGACTACGCCAAGCGCGAGCTCGGCAATCTCCGCACCGGCCAGACCGACATGGCCGCCCTTGAGGATACTATGAAAACCATTGGTAAAAAGATTCCGCCCGGTTGCCTCGTGCTCATCGAAACCACCGTCGCCCCCGGCACTACCGAATTCGTCGCCTGGCCCATCCTCAAAAAGGCCTTTAAAACCCGCGGCATTAACTCCGAACCGCTGTTGTCCCACAGCTTTGAGCGTGTCATGCCCGGCCGGCAGTACGTCGCCTCCATCCGCGACTTCTGGCGTGTCTGCTCCGGCTGCAACGCCGAGGCCCGCGCCCGCGTCGAAAAATTCCTCCGCGAGGTCCTTAACACAGACGACTTCCCGCTGACCGTCATGGACCGCCCCATCGAATCCGAAACCACCAAGATCGTCGAGAACTCCTACCGCGCGACGATTTTGGCTTTTCTCGACGAGTGGTCCGTTTTCGCCGAACGCAACGGCGTTGACCTCATCAAGGTCATCAAGGCCATCAAGATGCGGCCGACCCACAGCAACATAATCTTCCCCGGCCCCGGCGTCGGCGGCTACTGCCTGCCCAAAGACGGCGGACTGGGCTACTGGGCTTACAAGCACCTGCTGGGCTTCGACGACGACATCTTCAAGATTACAACCGTCGCCATCGATATCAATGATACCCGCGGCCTGCGCGCCGCTACGCTTACCCGTGACGCCCTCCGCAATATGGGCCGCTATATCGCCGGGGCCAATGTTCTGCTCTGCGGCGCCAGTTACCGGCAGGACGTCGCCGATACCAGATACAGCGGTTCGGAAATTGTCGTCCGCCGGCTCACCGAGATGGGCGCTGATATGCGGGTACATGACCCCTACCTTGAGCACTGGTACGAGCTCGAAAGTCAGGATACCTATCCCGCGCCCGGCCATTCCTGGGCACGCTTCTTCCGCAACCAGGAACACTTGCAGGATATCCGCATCCAGTCCGATCTGGCCGCCGCGCTGAAAGGGGCAGAGGCCGTGATTCTCGCCGTGCCGCACGAGCCATATCTGAATCTTAACCCTGACCAGATCGTTAAATGGGCAGGCGGCCCCCTGGCTGTCATTGACTGCTTCGGCATCCTCGACGACGACAAAATCCGCCGCTACTTCGAATTGGGCTGTGAGGTTAAGGCCTTAGGTCGCGGACATATTCAAAGAATAAAGGAGACTGTTAGAAGTAAGAAATAATCAATCGTCAATAGTCATTAATCAATTGAGCGGGCCTTGCCCGCGACTGGGGACACATCCAGCGCATCAAAGAGACTGTACGCAGCAAAAAGTAGGCGGGGTGGCGTTGAGAGTGAAAAACGCAAAGTGAAAATGGGGTTTGAAAAAGGGGGTCCTTCGACCGGCTCAGGATTTCATTGTAAAATGCGGTAAAGATTATATAATGGGGCAAAAGGTGTGGGAAGGGCATAAGAACTCAAGGACTTAAGAACCCATGAACACAAGAACAGTGGAAGGAAAACCAAGAGTTCCATCCTAAAAACAAAATTCATCATCGGTGAGGCAGCGATGGGCGAAAGTGAATAGTTTATAAAAAAAGGAGATACTATGGTAGAATTCCGTGAGGCGGTCAGGCAAATCGTCGAAAATGTTCCGAGTGGGTTGGCATTTGACAGTCATTATGTAATCAATCAACTACTTAAGAAGTATTCGGATGAATATATCGTATTCGTTTCGCAATATGCAAATAGTCTAAAACCAACATTCACTGCTCACCAGCAAATCGGACACGCAATAGACAGCTTTAATGGCAGTATAGTTCAACGCATGGATTATCAATCATGGTCAGAAACGATTCATGGTGACGGTGGAGAGTGTGCGTTATGGAGAAGAATATAACGTATAAATTGGGCGAAAAAATGGTGATATCTTAAATTATTAGTTCTGAATACGAGAAATGGTAAGAAGGCATAAAAGAAGACGAACTGGAGCTCCAGTATTCACCCTTGATCAGATTGCTGATGAAATAAAGCTCGAATTACGAAGTATCATCCGTCAAAGGAATTCCCTTCTTGTGCCGATAATACCTTCTCAAGTAATCAATGGTGTTCCTGACGGACAACCTAAATATCGGGCTGTATTTGACAGAATGCCTCTACAGCCAATTACGGGCTTAAAGATTAAGGCAACAATAATTACATTGTTCGATGAGAAGATAATTGATGATGTATTGCATTATGCTCAAAGTGTATGGCATTTGAAGGACCGTCTTAATTTGTGGGTTAAGTTGAAAAATATTGGGTACAATATTGAAGAAGCTGTTCAAAATAACATGAATTTAATGATATGTGCTGATTTAGCTAATAGAAAAAAACATGGTCGATCTGAAAATCGCTCTGGGTTCGCCCCCAAATTAAACGAAAAAATAGAATTTGATACAAGCAAAAATGGTCTAATAGAATTTTATTGTGATTGGAACAGAATGGAAAAAGAGCTTATTGTTAGCAATCCCACACCAATCCCATTTCGAGCTGAAATATTAAAAGACGACAATACTGTATTTTCAGATAATGCTGTAATATATATTACTCAAGCATTTCTGTATTGGCTTGAAATACTTGAAAAAATGTGTTTTTGGGAAAATGATGTGGAAAGCAAAGAAATAAGATGGATGTGTCATTCTGTACCTGGACTTCAATAAAAGACGCTAAGTTGTACTACTAAATTTCGCCCTTAATAGCAACATAATTGTAAACTGGATATCCGCCAGAGGCGAACAATGCTTCTTAGACGAGGAAAACAAAATGGTAAGTCATAAGAATAATTTAAGTGGCTATATAGGGAGTTGGCTTACTGTAATGAACCACATTAAGAAAACTCAGCCTCCTGTAAGAATACCCCAAGAGGTTATTTCATATAACGACAATATGTATGATTTATCCTTAATGCTTTCGTATATGGATAAGAATTTGACGATTCTTGAGGAAACACCGCTTACACCTGAAAAATTCGATTATTTAGCTTATGCTCAGGCCAGAGCTTTCATGAAGGTATGTTATATGTTCTTTCGTGTAATACTTGATGATGTGTCAGGCATAATTAAGCATTTTTACGATGAAAACGAGCACCCGATTAAAGTAATGAAAAGCTTTAATGACCTTCTCAAGAAAGCCGATAGTCGCAAATTACCTGAAGACCTTATTGCATTACTACAACCATCAAAGGAATGGTTCCGTGAGATGAGGAAAAGAAGAGATGATTTGGAGCATCGTTATGAATCACTTTTAATTTCTTTTCGACAAGACGAAGATGGCAAGAATATTCTTGGGCATTTCAGTACTAAGGGATACACCACCAGAGAATACGAAGATATTAGACAATATTTCGGTTTTGTTCTTTGCGAGTATCAAAAGCTGATTGATAACCTACTTGATCATTTTGATTCCAAATTTAGAAACTGGTACGGTATTGCACCACCTCGAGAAGTAACAACATTTTATCATATTATAGATATGCCATTATGGTGGGCATATAAGTATGGAAATTACAGACACAAAGATTTACAAGTAATCGAGAACAATAACCACACTTAAAACATCAGGCTGTCGGCAAAGATATCCTGAAAGTCGGGTCGGGAGGCGAGTTCGACGTATTCCATCCTGCGGGCGAGGGTTTGGCAGTTTGCCCGGATGGTACGATTGAGCAAAATCTCCAGCGCCCCGCCGCCCGCGGCGTTGCCGATAAAGTGAATCCGCTCAACCGGCACCTGCGGCAATAATCCAATCCGCAGGGCGCTGGTCTTCTGAATATAATTGCCGAAGGCGCCCGCCAGAAGGAGTTTTTCAATCTGCGAATTGTTAATTCCGGCCGTTTTTTTCAAAATCCGGCAGCCTGAGCGAATGGCCGCCTTGGCTAATTGCAGTTGTCGCACATCGGCCTGTGTCAGCAAAACCGGGTTTTCGCTATCCGCCAGCACAAATGCAGGCTGACCTTCATACTCAATCATCCGTTCCAGCAATACCGGCGGCAGTTTCCCCGCCAGTGTTTCTTTGTCCGCGAGCCGCCCCGTTGATTCTACAACGTCCAATTGGGCCAGCACCGCCAGTGCATCAATCAGACCGCTTCCGCAGATGAAATGTGGTGTTGCGTCGCCGATGACGTCAATATCAATATCGCCATCCCCGCCGTCGATGACCACACGCTGAATAGCGCCATCCGTCGCCCTGCTGCCATAGCGGATTTTTGCCCCTTCCAGCGCCGGCCCTGCAGCGCAACTGGCGGTGTAAAGTTTTCCCTGATGGCACAGCACCAGTTCGCTATTGGTGCCGATATCGACCAGCAGCGTCGTTTGCCGTTCCGTACTCAACTCCGCCGCGACCGCCGCGGACACAGTATCCGACCCGACAAAACCGGCAATATTCTGCACCGTATGCAGATTCCCTTTGGGGTGCAGCGTCAATCCAATAGACCCGGCCGGGACATCGTAGGCTTCTGTAGTATGCGGCCGATACGGGCTTTGGCCCAGTTGTGCAACGGGAAACTTCATCAGCAGATGATTCATTGTGGTATTGCCCACGGCGACCATTTCATAAATCTGTTCAACCCTGATTTTCGCCTCATCCGCGGCTTGCCGAAGCAGTGTATTGAGACAGTTTACAATCGTCCGCTGCATCCAGTCCCGACCCTGCGGCTCGGAGGCGAAATGAATCCGGCTGATGACATCGTCGCCATGCTGATGCTGCGGATTGGTTGTCGATACAGTAGCCAGAGTTTTGCCCGTCTGCAAATCCACCAGGTGCAGCACCACCGTCGTCGTTCCAATATCCGCCGCCGCGCCGTATAAATGGCGATGATTGCCCGCTTCCAGGCAAACCAGTTCCCAGCCCCGGGACTGGTTATGCCGGGCAAAGTGAAGTACCGCCGTCGTTCTGTGATTATCGTCATCGGTGGAAAAAGAAAAGGACGGCGGGACAAAAACCGGTTCACCGACGGCGGAAGATAAAACGTTTCGCAATTCGTCAATTGTTGCAGGCGCTTGCGGCAGGTCAATTTTCTTCCAGCACGAATCGGCGGTGATTTTCTTCTCTCTGCCGTGTACGAGAATCTGCGGACGATAATACCGGCTTGTCCGCGGAATGATTACGGTCAGGTCTTCGGTCACCTGAAACTGGCAGGCCAGCACCTCTTTGCCGGACGGTTCGATACGGACGCGGCATTTGCGGCACGTGCCTTTGCCGCCGCAGGGGCTGACCAGCACAATATCCGCCTGTCCGGCAGCCTCAAACAGCGTCGCCCCGGAATGAATCCGGATTGTCCGGTGGTCCGGAAGAAATTGAACGGTGAAATGTTCCATAATGAAAATATCAATAAGAAAGTGCAGAATTTTCCCCTCTCCAAAAATTCTGCACTTTCCGTCGATACGGCACCCGCCTGCTCCGGTCAAACCGGATTCGCAGGCAGGTATATCCTTTTTGTCCTAATTTTTATACGTATTAGGCATTAGCCGGTAATTTTATGACGCACTTTCCAGCGGGACTTTCTCTTTTTGCTGCCGATTTTTCTTCTGCGTCTGGATTTTGCCATCAGCATCTCCCAAAAATCCTGGTCAATAAACTTTTTGCCAAACCGCCATTGAGCGTTTAGTATATAGACTTATATTGGAATTGCAAGCGCCGGTCGTCAAAAAACTATGAACCGCGGATATACCCCAAAGGTATAATATGCCGTTTCAACAGACAATATCACCCATAAAGGACAAAACATTATGATTCAGTGCAAAGACTGCGAATTTTATCGTCAGGAAGCCGACGGCAGACGGGTCTTTATGTGCGACCCCTTTACCAGCATCAAAGAACCCGAATGCCTGGCCAAATGGCAGCTTCTGCGCCTCGACGTCATTGCGGCAGCCCAGAACAATATGGCCGCCGCACAAGCCCAAATGGCCCCCCTTCAAGACAAAATCCTCAAGTACATCAAACGCGAATTAGATGACATTGACGAGTCGGAAAAATGGAAAATTGACGAAGAAACCGACCCAAACACTCCTCCTTTTGATGAAAATGACCCTCCTGACTTTGGCGACAACCGAAAAGAAAACCATTAAGTCATTGCAGACAAAAGACTTACAAACTGGATTTTGTCGCAATAGAAATTGCGTTTCAAACGTCTGAAATAGCGGAACAAATGATAAATGGATTCGGAGCAGCTTAAACTCCTGATCGACAAGTGCAAAGCGGGACAGGCTGGGGCTTTTGACCAGCTCATTGCTTTGTACGCAGATCGCTGTTTTGGGTTTTTCTATCGGCTAAGCGGTCATCGTCAAACAGCCGAGGATCTGCTTAGCGAGCTATTTATAAAACTGGTGGAAAAAATTGGTTCCTGGGACGGCGGCTCGTTCGACAACTGGATATTCACCATCGCAGGCAATTTGTTCAAAGACTCTCTGCGGGCCGACTACCGTCGTAAAAGACTCCTGCAGGAAAAGGCTGAACAACTGCAAACGCAGGAAGAATCCGAGCCGAGAAACGACCTTGAGGACAAACTGCACTGGGCATTGAAACGGCTCGAACCGGAAATCGCCGAGTTAATTATGATGCGGTTTTACGCCGATTTCAGTTTCAAGGAATTGGCGAAAATGCGAAATGAACCCATTGGAACCACCCTCTGCAAGATGCACAGAGGATTGAAGAAACTCAGGGAAATAATGGAAGTCCCGGAAAAACAGAGGCCGATATGAAAGAATCCTACGAGGACATCCGAAAAATACTGGAACAGTTTATGAATACGCAAACTGCCGGGCAAATGGCCGAGGACATCCGGCAGGCCGACAGTCTGTTGTCCGCTGTTCCCGCGGCCAAGACGTCCGAAGAGACCCTTGCCGCAATCCGGGAAAAGGTTCATTGCCGGCTCGCTGCCCATAGAGTCCGCAATCTGCGCGTCGGGATAGAAAAATATGTTGCGGCGGTCGCGGCAACGATTTTAATTGCCGTTCTGGTCGGTGTCTTTTTCAGGACGCATCAGCCCACAGGACAAAACCAGAGACCCCTGCCTCTCGCAACCGCTTCTCTCTGGAACGACAGCTTTGCCGCCGATAATGACCCCGTCGGAGAACTGACAACAAAAGTCGAACAATTAACCGGACAGATCGATACGGTTAACCAGACCGCCACACAATGGCTGGAGGAAAATTCCGGCTTGACCGTGGAAATCGAAAATCTTGAAAAAATTGCCCTTAATGCGGATTTCTGGAAAGGATAAACCAATGAAAAGGATGTTTTTATTGACGATTTTTGCCGTTGTTCTCTGCTGCACCGTGGCAGGGCAACCGCAGCAGCCGGTTTCTCCGGTCAGTAATGATCCCTTCTGGCAGGAAGACCAGGGAGCCGAAAATTTTCCGAAAATGTCCGAAGAACGGATTACTCAGTTTCTCGAACAGATCCGTAAAGAAAATCCGGCCAGGGTTGATGAACTGGGAAAACTTCGCAAGGAAAACCCCGATGAATTTCGCACACAGTTCCGTGCCGAATTTATAAAGCAAATGCGGCAGCGACGGGAACGTCCGGGCGGCCCCGGAACCCCGCCGGGTCCTGAATCCGGACCTGGTCCCGGCGGCCCACAGGGACCGATGCCCTCCCAGCCCGGCCAGCCTCAACCGGCCGGCCCCGGCGGCGGACGATGGCGGGAACGGATGGAGAAAATGCACAATGACTTCATCGCCTGGCTGGAAAAGAATTATCCCGATCAGGCCGAGTCGCTGAAATCGCTTCAGGAAAAAAAACCAGAAGAATATATGCCTCGGGCAATGGAACTGATGCACCGTTATGAACCCATTATGCGGGCCGAGAAAGACAATCCCAAACTGGCCCAGGTGCTCAAAGACGACCTCGAACTGCAAAAACAGCGTGACGCCCTGCTGCGCCAGATTCACTCCGCAACCGGCAAGGAAAGAGGAAAATTAATCGCCGAACTGAAAGACAATGTCTCCCGCCGGTTTGATGTGATTATGAGCAAAAAACAACTTCAGTACGATGACCTGAAAAAACGGCTGGAAGACCTGAAAAAAGAAGTTAAAACGCGGGAAGGCGAACTGGAAAAACTCAAGACCACCAAAGACAAGGCCGTGACTGAACATCTCAATGAGCTGGTCAGCCAGGCTGAGAAAGTCCAGTGGGATTGATCTTCTATTTTCGGAATCAGACAGAGAACGCCCGGATGAACAAACCGGGCGTTTTTTATTGACCCAAATCCTTTTTGCGCCTACCATAAGGGGCAAAAAGGCAAAAGAGATATGTGTTTTTAGAACAGAAAAGGACACGGATACGATGCCTCTGAATATCAAACTCCAACAGACCGACAAAAACACCGTCAAACTCATCTTGAGCGGACAAATCAATTCCGAGACGTGGGAACGACTGGATAAGCAGATTACCAACCTGCTGGGCAAAAAAATAACGGCCCTGATTCTGGACCTGGCGGATGTGGACTACATCAGCAGCGCCGGCGTCGGCGCGATTATCAAGGCCAAGATGTCTTTGATGCGAAATTACGGCGACCTGGCGATTCTCAATCCGCAGCCGCAGATTCGCAAGGTTTTTGATATTATGAAACTGCTGCCGGCGATGAATGTCTTTGCCAACATTAAGGAACTCGACGAATACCTGACCCGAATCCAGAGACGGGTCCTCGAGGGCGAGGCAATCTACGAATAAAATGGATTTGCCGTTATTGCATTCGACACGATGAGAAATCAGTGGAACGGGGCCGACTGTTCTTGTTCACGCCGTGTGGCTTCCTGCAGGATTTTCTTTTCCCGTCCGGTCAGACTGCCGATGCCGGACTGGTGGACTTTTTCGAGGACGCGGTCCACCTCGGCCTCAAAATCCTGCTGCTGTTTGATTTTTCGCTGCCAGGCGCCTTTACTGCGATTCATCCGCCACGTCGTCAGACGGGGTTTGACATAGACATAAAACAGCCCCACCGCTATTCCTGCCAGATGGGCTGCTTCTCCACCGGGGTTCACGCCGGACAGAAAATTCATTGTGCTGATTAAAATGGAAAGCCCCAACAGGGTAATCATACTTATCGGGACAATGCCGAACAGATACACCCGCATCCGCGGAAACATTACCGCGGTAGCCGCCATCAGGCCGTAAATCGCTCCTGACGCCCCTACCATCGGGCCTGGAAAAAGAACACCGGCCAGCACCAGCAGTGTATAAACAATTCCGCCTATTCCCCCGCTGATCAGGTAAAATCGCAGAAATGTCCGGGAACCCCAAAAACCTTCCAGCAGCGGACCCAGAAAGTAAAGCATCAGCATATTAAAAAAGATGTGGAAGAAATCCGCGTGCAGGAACTGATATGTGACCAGCCGCCAGAGCTGCGCCATATTCCAATAATTTGCCGGATAGACGCTGAAAAGCAGTTCAATCCATCCACGAACCGGCGGAAATAAAAACGTCACCAAAAAGACCAGGACATTGATAATCAATATATACCGCGTCATCGGCGGTAAATTGGAAAAAGGGCCGCCGGCCGAAAAATACTCCCGTCGGCTGTACGTTTCTCTCTGATAGTCGCGGTCATAGATACCCATAAAATTTCATTCCTGAAACCAATACAATTTCTTATACTATCGCTTAAAATGAGAATGAGTTCAACCCGAAATTTGAAAAATGGACAAGTTTATACATCTATCGCAGGAATTACAGGACATTCAGTCTCAACAGATGTACCGAAAATGCATCCAGATTGATTCGGCACAGGGGCCGACCGTATGGATTGATGGCAGAGAGGTCGTTTTGTTTTGCAGCAACAATTATCTGAATCTGGCCAATCATCCCAAAATCCGACAGGCGGCTGTTGAGGCCATTGGGAAATTCGGCTTTGGGTCGGCGGCCTCCCGGCTTATCAGCGGCACGATGACGCCGCACGTCGAGGCTGAAAAGGCCTGGGCGAAATTTTTCGGCAAACCCGCCGCCCTGTTTTTCAATTCCGGCTGGAGTGCAAACCAGTCTGTCCTGACGACCCTGCCCCAAAAAGGCGATATTGTCCTGATGGACCGAATGGACCACGCCTCTATTATCGACGCAGTACGGACTTCCGAGGCCCAATTTCATACCTATCGCCGGGATAATCCGGAACGACTGGAAAAATATCTTGTTGATTCACAATATCGCCGCAAATTTATCGTCACGGAAAGCGTGTTCTCTATGGATGGCGACACCGCCGACCTGAAAACACTGGTAAAACTCAAAAGTAAATACAATGCCATCCTGATTGTGGATGAGGCCCACGCCATTGGTTGTATGGGAGAGCGGGGAGCAGGACTTGCCGAGGAAACCAGCGTCATAGACGAGGTGGATATTGTTATTGCACCGCTCGGAAAGGGGCCTGCCTGCGGAGGAGCCATCGTCGCTGCGGGAAAAGTCGTTATTGAGTATCTTATCAACAAGGCACGTCCATTTATTTTCACCACCGCCCCGTCGCCCGCGGCGGCCGCAGCATCCCTGGCGGCTCTCGAAATCATTCAGCACGAGCCGCAAAGACGTTCACATTTGAAACAAAATGCGGATTTTCTCCGGAGACAATTCTCTCAAATGGGGCTGAATATCGGTTCAAGTACCACACATATTCTGCCGGTCATCCTTGGTTCAACCCCCAAAACCGTGGAAACCGCCCAAAAACTGCTGAAAAAAGGCTTTTTCTGCACCGCCATTCGTCCACCCACTGTGCCGGCCGGTACGGAACGGCTGCGAATCAGCGTCCAGTGCGAGCATACGAGTCAGCATCTGACCGGATTGTGCGAAGCTCTGCGGCAGATTTTTTTACATAAAAATTTTTAAAAAATCCGAAATTTTCTCGCCTCTTTTGACGTCTTAGTATAGGGTTGACGGGGAGCCCTTCCGAAAAAACAAATAAAAAATTCTTTAGCCTCCTTTGGGCCGGTCATGAATAGCCCTGGGAAGTACCCTCTACTTCCTCCTCCTTCTGCGTGACCGGCCTTTTTTCATTTCAAAAGAAAAAGGGCGAAAGGCAAAATAATGCAAAATCATTTTCGGCGACGGAAAATAACATTAATTTCGATTTGGCCAATTTATTTTTGGAGGGATTGAATAATCAGATTACAGAATTGCCGGCCAATATACTCCTGATCGAACTGCCGACAGAACTCTTTTGCCGTCAGTCCCATTTGTTGTCGCTGGGTGGAATTTTCAATCAGTTTTTTCAGGGTATCTACCCATTCTCGTTCAGTCCGAGCAGTAAATCCCGTCCTGTCGGGTTGAACAAAATCGATGTTAACTCCCACCGGCGAGGCAACCACAGGCAACCCAGCAGCAAAGTATTGCAAAATCTTAAATCCGCATTTGCCGCGGGTAAAATTATCATCCGGCAGTGGGCAAAGGCCGATATCGCAGACGGCCAAATCCCTGGCCTCAGTCTCCAGCGACCAGATGCACTTTTCCACCGGCATTTTAGACAAATCAAAAAACGTGTCGCAGATAATCCGCAAAACCACGTTTGGATATTGTTGGCCAAGGTGTTCCAACACCGGCGTCAGCGACTGCAGATAATCCAGCGTTGCTTTGCTGCCAATCCAGACTAAACGGACCTTGCCGTCCACAGCCGGTTTGGGTATGTCATATTTTTTCGTGTCCAGTCCCGTCGGCAGAATATAGACATTACGGCAAAACGGCTTTGCGTGTTCGGACAGCCAGGCATTGCCCGCGATGACGCAATTGGCCAGTTTCACCGTCCGTTCAAACAATCTGCGATGACTTGAACGCCGACAATTCGGTTTTCTGGGACTGTACATAATCGCATCGTCGAAATCATAGATAATTTTGCGGGCGTGTTTTCGCAGGATTTTGGCGTCCCAGAAATTCAGCGTCTTTTTATGCAGCAATACCGCATCAAACTCTTTTGTCTGTGCAAACAGCCTCCAGCGGGCAAAATATCCCGATGGAAATTTCTCCACGACACAGGCAATACCCTGGGCCTTTAGCAAAGACAGATAAACGCCGATACGCTGGCGAAAACTGGCTCTATCAGGATTGTTGGATAGAATCAAAAGTTTCATCGCTTTTCTTCCGGGCAATGACCGTCATTGTATCCGCTTTTTTTAACCAGGCCAACAAATGAGACAACGGAGAAACCACGGCTTTGGCGAGGGTGGACCGGCGAATTTTATTTTTAACCTCCGGATGATAGTTGTCTCCGTAAAAAACATATTGCAGCGATCCCAGCCAGCCTTTGGAAGAGGCTTCATAATAAACCCGAATGTCCCCAAAACCGCATCGGTTCAAAAGCTTTTTTATAGTTTGCGGGCTGAACAGATATAAATGACGGGGACAGTCCAGATGATACCATTTATCCCTAAACCATTTTGCGGCAAAACTCTGATAATTAGGCGTCTTGATAAACAGCCGTCCCGAAGGCTTGCATAAAGACCACATTTTTTGAATCGCCGCCGCTGGGTTATCCAGATGCTCAATACACGACCATGCGGTAATCAGATCAAACGTATTATCTGCAAAAGGCACATCAAAAATCCGCCCCTGAACAATATCAAGATTATATCGCTGTTTGGCGCTACGCACGGCATTTTCGGAAAAATCCACTCCGTTGACCCGGCAATGACAATATTGCCGTAATTGATGGAGAAAACCGCCGCTGCCGCAGCCCACATCCAAAATCCACGACTGAGAATTCAGTGTGTCAAGAATGGATGTTGGTAAATGGGGTTTCGAGACCTTTGCATCTGGAGTCGCAGAGGCGGCCTGATGCGGCGCATAATCCGCGGGATAAAATGCCAGCAATTGTTCCTCAACGATTTGCGGATTCATATAAACCAAGCCGCAGTGGGTACACTGCACATAACGAAACGTTCCTTCAAAACCGTGCAGCCGATCTCTTGCCGTAAAAAGCGACTTCGTATCAGCACTTCCGCATACATTGCAGACAACAGGATGGGATTGTATGGTCGTCATAGCACCCGATTCCGCGGCTTTGTGCTACAAAATCACTTTCCATGGCGCGTCATAATCGCCCTTATCAATGAAATCCAGCAAGAGTCTTGCTATCCGGGTGCAATTATACTCCCGATGGGCATGTTCCATTCCGGCAGCAGCAATTTTTCGCCGCTCATCCTCATGCTTAAGGTACCAGTCAGCCAGTTCAAAAAATTCCTCTTCAGTTTCAAAATAACGAAGATGTTTGCCATCCTGATGGAGCAGTTCGGTGTCCGGTATGCGCTTGGCCAGCACAAGCGGTCCGCAGGATAAACAATTAATCAAGCGGTCAGAGTGATAAAGCGGAATATTATTTGTAATATTGATACTCAGGGCGATTTTTGCTCCGCTCAGGGCGTAAAAATAATCAATACCCTCTGCTCTCGGCACACCAAAAGCTCCGTACACACGACAATTTTTCTCTCGGGCAATAGTTTCAATCAAATGGTATCGGTCTCCTTTTTCCCCCAAACGCTCATGGGTAGCTTTGCCCGTAAAGATAATATCCGCTTTCCATTGTTCTTCAACACCATAACGATACTGGATATCGGGATCACAGACGTTCGGCATGAATGCACATTTCGGTACGCCCGCTTTTTTATATGTTTCCAAAAATGTTCCGGCACTGGTATTTACAACCATATCGCATACTTGAGCGATTGCCAGACGTTCCGCATTCTTTTCAGGAAACGGGTCTTCGTCCCGACCAACAATCACCGCGTTTGGCGCCGCAGTGCGTATATCTTCTACCGTTTGCGGCTGGAGATATTTCATACTCAGAATAAAAACAATATCAGGATAATACGCCTTGATTTGTTCAACTAATAGTTCGTTGGTGTAACGTTTGACGAATTTCGGCATAAACCGGCGAAAGTGTCTGCCGGAAAATGGATTGAACTGAGTCAGAACATTACGATAGCTGAATCGCTGCACATCACAGCCGGCGCGGATGAGCCCCTTAACCCACATCCGCTGGGAAATACGGATCGATTTCGGCGATTCATCCTTAAAATCCGCAATCACAAATGTACGTTTCATTGGTATCTTCCCATAAAATATTTGTGTTCACCAATAACACGCATGTTCCACCGTTTTAATACCACATGACTCATAGGGCTTTCCTGACAACATCCAAAATCTGCTGGATTCTACTTTTAAATGTATGCTGTTTTCGGCCTCGTTCATAACCCGCCTTCGCAATTTTTTCCCGCTCTTGGTCATGGGAAAGGTACCATGCCAGTTTATCCCGGACTCCCTCCATATCACCATAGTCAAATGTTACAATCTCCCTGCCAATATCGAATAAATCCTCCAGTTCCTGGCAATGCTCATTCAAGACCATCGCCCCGCTCCCAACGCCCTGAAAAAGACGGCCCTTAAGCTGATAAAATAACCCATGCTCATCCAATGGATAGTCCGGCAACAACTGTTTCAACGGCACTTCCCATGCCCCGCGTACCCGCATCATCCCAAAATGAATCTTGCTCTGATTAATGATCCGACATTTTTCTTTTTCGTCGGCCGGGTTTTTCCAGGCGCATTTCCAGAACGGCAATGCCTGCAGGTATTTTCGTCTTTTCTGCGACCGGATAAACTTTTCTATGGGTCCGGGCAACAGAGGAATACCCATTGGCCGGTCGATGCACAGCATCGCTCTTTTGCCGTACCGGGCTAATTCCTTCATATACGGCCAATACATTCGTGTTACTTCTCGCGAGCCCAACTGACCAATATAGGATACATCATATATCTTTTCCAATCCCAAATCGCTATAGGCCAGGTCATCAAATCCGGGGGGAACAAATTCCGATCGCGTCTTCCAGAACCGCTGCATTCGAGTATCCTGGCTGAACCAATAATCGAAACTGGCTGTGGCGTATAAAATATTAATGTCGCTGTTTTTATGTATCACTCCATTAGGATCTTCCAGATACCAGTTAATTGCAGCCACAGGATGATATTCCTTAAGAAAACCGGCAGCCTTAATAACCAATAAAGGCTGCTGTAAATAACAGAATATCAAATCCGGGGCAAACTCTGATACCGCTTGTTTATAAGCGTCGAATGTCAGCGTCGTTATATCAATTTGTCGCGTTGGATATCCCAGTCGCGCAATATCACGGGGAACGCAATCATACGCATATTGATATTTATATGCTCCCTGGGCAATGTCGAAGAGGATCAGAATTTTGGAATCGGACGTTATCTTCATTGAGATTTTTTTATTTTTTTTATCCGTCGATACAATTTTGCCAGTTTTTTCATGATGTAACTTTGTCCCGTCGCCCGTTTTCTTGCCCAAGACGGCAATATCTGCATTTTGGATTGCCGGATTGGAACCTGCGTCCAGGGATGAACCGAAAGCCCCCGCAGAAAAACCGTACCATCATACCCAAAAAATATCTGACTCACAGCCGAGCGGTCGGTCCATATCGCCTCGATGGAATCTTCTTCGATGTCAAACCGTTCCTTGAATTCTTTTTTGATAAAAAAGGCATTGGCGGATTCGACTGCAATCAACTCATATTCTTTCTGACGGCCCAACTGCATCAGGGACAGCAGGCCGCTGCCCTGGGTAATCCGCATATCCCGCGGCTGAACAAACTGTACCGAAGGCGGCACCGTGGGATTGAATTCAATCACAACGAGTTTTGGGGTGTATTTTTTTATCGCGTCCCAGACATGGTAATCATTGCCGTCAATATCAACGGACAGGACATCAAAATCCTGCGGAATCGGCGTTTTTTCAAGAATACGGTCCAGGCAATCGTCTGGATTAAAGCCCACAAAGGCATTGACCGGTATCACTTTGGGATTGGATTTAAAATTTTCATGTAGAACCCTGCAGCATTTGGGATCGCCTTCAATAAGTACCACGGAGTACCCTTTGTTGGCTATCAGATTGTATGTATTGCTCAGGTATTTTCCGTCCCAACTGCCAAACTCCACGCACCACAGATCTGTCGTTCCAATTATCTCGAGGATCTTTTCGATAATCCCGTCTTCTCCGCCTTGCGAGGTGACGCTGCGACCAAAGCGGTTGAGCGGCAGTGCTATTTTTTTCGTTATACCAAGGTCCATTTGTCCCGTCCTTTTCGGTCTTTTATTTTGTAAACAGAAACATCCCGCAGGCATACCGCATCGTCTCAAACGGCTGGGACGACGTATTGCGCAGGAATTGCTTATCATCGGTACTGCCGGAAAACGGGTTAAACTGGGTCAGGATATTACGATAGCTGAACCGCTGCACATCACAGCCGGCGCGGATGAGCCCCTTAACCCACATCCGCTGGGAAATACGGATCGATTTCGGCGATTCATCCTTAAAATCCGCAATCACAAATACCCGTATTGCCTTTCCCATATACCTTTCACCTATTTAATCAATACCACCTGTACATCGTTTGCTGGAAATAATCTGCATAGACAGCTTTGTTCATAAAATATCTGGATAGACGGCGTCAAATTGAACAGCGGCTCCCACAGACGGTTCAGCCAAAAAATACCTTTTTTGAAAAATGAAATTTTCTTGTCTTGAATCGCCCGAAAACCAAAATCAAAGTAATAATTCTTTTCATTACCCTGTACAAAAAAATCAAACGTGGAAATTGAAAACTGTCTTCGATGGGTCGGATCCACATAGTTGTTTCGGGAGGTAAAATGAGGCACACGAATCGACAGTTTTCCCCCCGGCTCAAGAATACGGTATAAATCTTTCAGCACCGGAATATAGTCCACATGCTCGAGAATATTATCACAGCGGATTTCATCAAATTCGCCGTCCCCAAACGGCAACGGAAGTTTCTCGATGTTATGTACAACATCTACGCCGGGAAGGGCTGCACAATCCAGATTAACCCAGCCTTGTTTTATATTCCTGCCACAGCCAAGATTCAGTTTTTTTGTCCACATTTTTATTTACTCAACTTTTTTTGCGGCATATTTCAGAAATAAATTATACTTCCACTGCGATATATCGTGGTTTATGATCGGATTTTTATGGCTATGAAAGACTATATAATTATACCAATCCATTATTATCAAAGGATAATATTTCAATTTAAAGGTCTGCAAGTATCTCAACCTTCTCAAATTAAACCTGTCGCTGCAATTCTTCATTAAATAATTTCCATAAAGCTGATATTCCGAAAATCTCAAATTATCGTTAGAAAAATTGTCAATCACATAATCATACCATTTTTTATTATGCTTTTTTTCAATCGCACAAAACAATTCTTCCAGAATATCTTTGTTCATAGGCATATGATGAGCAATAAAACTATATTTTCTTTGCAGCTTTTCGCAAAGGAGCTTTTCGCAACATAAATAATCCGGCTCATAGTACTCATCTGAATATGACACCAAAGCCTTATTACCATTTAAAAATCCGGTTTTTTTAAGCCATACCACATCGGAATCGATTACTAAGTAATTTGGGCTTAATCCGTCTAATGTTTTATAGCAGCCCAATTTAATAAACTGCTGGAAAAGCCAGCCAGAAAGTTCCAACCTTTTATAATTGCGACTCTTCCATCTTTCTTCAATATATCGTTTATTCAGTCCACATTCGCCAAAAAGCTTATCTTCTTCGATATGAATTACAGGATCTTTCAAATCTTGCGGACACCCCCTGCTTATCAGAAATATTTTACCGACGCCATCTACAAACTTTAAACAGCTTTTTACGCAAAGATTTATTATTCCCGCATCTTTTTCGTGATAAGGAATAACAACATCCAAGGGCTGCGTCTGTGTGTCATCCATTTGTGTTCTCCGCTTTTGCAGGAGGGATTATCTTCAGAAGTAAATATATCGCATCAACAGCCCGAATTGCTGCCTGTCCAATATCATAAAAACGAAACTCTATTAACTCCCTGCGAATCTCGGGCTCGGCAGGAAAGTCTTTCCATTTCTGGTTTTTGATGATGTCCAGGACTTCTGGAGCCGACTGAAACGAAACGACAACCCTTCGAAGTTTCGGCAGAGTTTCCGGCATGGTCATTATGGAGGCCGCTTTGACTGTATCATAATATAAAATCGGCCGATTCAAAATCATATATTCATATGTCGTTGAACCGTGGTCTGAAATTAAAATATCGGCTGCCTTTAAGTATCGACAGGCATTCTGGTCGGTAATATAAACAATCACTCCTTCCCGGTGTAGACGGCTCAGGTATTGATGCCAGTTATAGCGTTTATATCCGGAAATGTCTCCAAATGTCTGTAGAGACATCGGATGCGGTTTGACCATGACAGTCCACCCCGTTTTTGGAAGTGCTTCGATCAGTTCCTCGCCAATGCTGTTCAGGCTCAGCTCGGGATTCCATGAGGGCGCATAAAGAAGCGCCAGCTTTCCGGGGTCTGCCCCGTATTCACTTAAAACCGCATCCCGCGTCGGTTGCGTACACAGAATCTCGTCCAGTTTGGGAAGACCGATACAGAAAGTGCGGCAATTTTTCTTTAAATATCCTGAAGCTTTAAACAGACTTTCCTGGGCTTGCGAAAAGCAAAACAAGGCGTCAAATTTCGATATCGACTGGTGGATTGTCCCATCCAGACCTTTATCCCTGAATTTTCCGTTAAATCCATGAAACATCTGTATTCTTGTGGTGGGCCAGACCGTTCTTGCGATTTTATAATCGACATCCACACAGATATCCCATCGCCGCCAGTATGCCTGCCTGGCGGAGATAATGCGTTCAGGTGGTATATTATATTTATCCAGTAATTTTCGGGCGGGATTTTGACATCCAGAGTCAGAGTCCCATGAACTGGTAAAACAAATACTTAATCGAGAATCCCTGCTGAGCCGTTCATAAAGAGGTTCATACATTAAAAAATGATTCTCGCGGACGACATTAAACAAAATTGCGCGTTTGTCAGAAACAGCATATAAAATCCGCCTGTACACGGCAAAAATAAACGTAAGTATGTATTTAATTCCACGAGCGGACGCCTTACCGTAACCATAATAACTGCACAACCGCTGGTAATCTTTAAGTGTATCTATTTCAAACCAAGTCATCCGGTCGGTCTTCATCGCCCGAAGGCCCGCCTGATGAATTACGACATGATATAGATTCGACGGAAAAGCGTGAACCTGCTGGTCTTGTATCCACTGTTCGACCTCATTTTTCAGAAGCGCTGCCGATTGGCTTCCAAATTTTACAATTTGCGCGCTTTCTCCGTCGGCGGCCGCGGCCAAAACATGCTTGCCGATTTCAACGACCAAACCGTCTTGCGTACGCACATTCATCTCTCCATCCTGAAGAGACTTATCGAACTCCACCAATAATACATTTGGAAATGGGTCCTTTATCAAGCCGGAAAGAAGCTGCGTGTCACAAATAACATCCCCATTCATCAGAAGGACAGCACGGTCAAGGTTTTCTCTGGCCAGATATAATGAATACAGGCTGTTTGTCGTCTGATAATCCGGATTGAGAATATAACGCACGCCAGCCGGCAATATCTGTATGACCTGACGGGCCTGATAACCTATAACGACAACAATGTCTGTAATTCCACATTTTTTCAATTGTGTGATTTGATATTCCAGGATGGTCTTTCCCAAAAATGGCAATAGACATTTGGGTCTATTCAGCGTCAGCGGCTGCAAACGGACCCCCATGCCCGCCGCGAGAATGATCGCCCTCTCAACTTTTTGGTTCTGTCTTTCCATAACTACCTGTGTAATCAGTTAAATTAAAATACTTCCTGTCACTATGCGTTTGTGCGGGCTTATGTTCAATCAGCCAGTCAATATCCAGACGCCAACCCTGACGATATTTTTCCGCCAGCGCTTCGACCGTCAATTCCGCCGAGTTATCCCACTCGTTGGCGGTTGACGTATTAACCATATTAACCTGAATGGCGGTGGCACAGATTTTCTGATACGCCAACAACGACCCAAACTCCTTCGGGTGCCGCTGCACGTAACGGCAGCACCAGGATTCGAGCGTATTGGGATTATAAAAGAATCCAAGCCGTTTGAACAGCTTTCTTGCCTTGAAAATCCTGCCGTATAAATCCGCAAGCGCCGAGCCGGGACGCAGGAACCGATTCGCAAAACGGTTTTGACTTATCACGCCGCAGAACAGTCGGCTAATATCCTTAGTTCGATAAATCGTCGCGCACAATTCAAATGGATACCGCGTACTGGATGTTTGTCCTTTTGTCCAATCCACAGTATAAACCGCCTGTCCGTCGATATCGTAATCCTTCACGTTATTTGCCGCGACATCCTGCGGCATCTGCCGCTTATCCAGCCGCAGGGAAAAACTGAATAACCGGCCGCCGAAACGCTCAAACGTTTTTTCTATTGTATCCAGCCCAACGCCGTCAAAATATGCCAGGTCGTCAATCCCGAAAAGAACGTATTCTGTCTGGATATTCTCAAACAAATGCAAAAAATCCGAATGAAAATTCGTTTCCCGAATAACCCGGCAATCTGCAAATGTCCGAAAGCAGGTCTCATACTCGGCGTCAAACAAGTCTGGCTTATAGAGAATATGCGTTTCAATCGCCTCAACGGGAAAGAACCGCCGCAGACTTTCCAGATAGCCGTGCAATTGCAGCGGCCGGTTCTTGGTAAAGACAATATTGGTTATCAGGGAAGCCATTTCTATTTGTCCAGCGAATTGTCGGCCAGAATTTGCCGTACCTGTTCGGACTGCATAATCCGCTCTATCCGCCGTTGAGTCTTGCGGATGGTACGGCTTCTCAAATGGAAGCGGTTCGCGTTGACGACCTGTGTTGCGTGCGCAAGATGATACAAATACTGTTTCATAAACCGGTCCGACAGTTCTACAGTTTTATAGCCGCGGTCCACCAGTTCAAAATACAGCTTTTTGCCGACGGTCAAACCTTTTTCCCGGTCCATTAGAAACGACAATTTCTCTTTTTTCAAAACATCCGTGCGATAGATGCTGCACACCGTACGGTTGTAATAACGGTGCATTCCCAGCGGGTCGGGCGTTCGTAATAGTTTTCTTTTAAGTGTTTTAAGGTCCGTCAGTTTTTTCAGCCAGACCTGCCAATCCGGCGTTAGTTCTACTTTACCGGCCCCGACACAGGCGATTTGCGGCTCATCGCCGAAAAACGCCAGCAGTTCGCCCAGCCAGTTCTCTCGCCGCACAAACGTATCCGAATGCATCGCGACAAAAAATTCCGTCCGCGTCTGCTCCAGAGCCAAATCCAGCGCCGCGGCGTGGATGTAGCCTCCGCTGCTGTCATTGGTCTTGTCTTTCCGCTCAATCAGGCGAATCCACTTTAACGACCGCAGATATTCCGTGGATGCGTCCTGCGAATCGTTATCGACGATAATGACCTGATATGGCGGACGGGTGAATTTACGAATACTGCGAAGACACAGCCGGGTCAGGTCAAGAGTCTTGTAATTGACCACACAAATCGTCGCTCTGGCCGGTCCCTGTGTATCCATATCGCTGTACTTATCTATCCGGATATAAATAGGAAATTGGAAACAGGAAATAGAAAATCATCACTGCGGCGTAATCAACTGCGTCTCGTACAGATTTCTATAAACCTGACAGGTTTTGCACAGTTCTTCATGTCTGCCGTCGGCGATGACGCGACCGCCGTCCATCACAACGATTCTGTCGGCGGAGATAATCGTACTGAACCGATGCGCGATGAGGAAACAGGTTCTGCCTTTCATAATATTTTCCAGCGCCGCGTGGATTTTAGCTTCACTGTCGGCGTCAATCTGGCTCATCGCCTCGTCAAAAATCAATATTCGAGGGTTTTTCAATATGGCCCGGGCAATGACTATCCGCTGGAATTGTCCGCCGCTGAAACCGGAACTGTGCTCGCCGATTAGCGTATCGTATCCATTTGGCAGATGCTCAATAAATTCGTGTGCGTAAGCCCGTTTGGCCGCGGCAATGACTTCGTCTCGTGTCGCATTCGGTTTGCCGTAGGCGATATTATTGGCAATCGTATCATTAAACGTCACCACCGTCTGCGTGACCATGCTGATCTGGTCGCGAAGGCTGTACAAGGCCGCCTTGTGAATATCCTGCCCATCGATGAAAATCCGCCCGCTGTCGGGGTCATAAAACCGCGGCAGCAAATTGACCAGCGTGGTTTTACCCGACCCATTGGGACCGACGACCGCGACGGTCTGGCCGGCCGGCACGATTAAATTTACGCTTTCCAGCGCCGGTTTATGGGAACCCGGATAGGTAAAAACAATATCGCGAAACTCAATTGTTTCGCGCAGAGGATTTAGTTCAGAGGCGTCCGGGGCTTCTTTTTCCAGTGGTTCATCGATAACCGCGAACACCCGTTCGGCCGCGGCGTTGGCCTGCTGAACGTTATTCCAGACATCGCTGACCTTGCGAACGGCCTCAGCAGCAGCGCCGAGGCAAATAAGCAATGTAAAAAACGACGGGGCATCCATCCCATTATACTGGTTGGTCACCCAGACCACGCCTATCAGCAGCGCTGCAGAACCGGCAAACATCCCCATGACATCCAAAAGCGGTGGGGTGAGCGCTTCCACTTTGGCGATTTTGAGGTTTTGTTTCAGAAGCGACTGGTTGGTTTTTTCATATTGTTCGATCTCCCATTTTTGGCGATTATAGACTTTGACCACGCGCAGGGCGTTCATCGCTCCCTGAATCCGCCCCAGCATCTGTGCGGTGACCACCAGCGACTTTTTAGTCGCTTTTTTGATTTTGCGCCCCAGATAAGCCAATAAACCGAACACCAGCGGCGCCGAGGTCAGGAAAATCAATGTCAACTGCCAGTTAATCGAAAACGCCACGGTCAACACGCCGATCGCAGAAAAGGGTTCGCGTATTGTTTTACCGAGGAGAATTTTGATGCCTTTGCCGCTCACCGCCACATCGCCGAGAATCCGGCTGGTCGTATCGCTGGTCCCGCGCGACGAGAAAAACCCCACCGGCATAAACATTGCGTGACGGAAAATATCCTCTCGTAATTTTGTATTGGAAATCAGCACAACTTTTTCGGCCAGGTACGACTGATAGAATCGCGCCATACATCGCAGGATGGTTACGACGGTCATTCCAAGAATAATGACGATCATCGCCCGAATCTTATCCTCACTGGTTTCCTCTCGCGGGATGAAACTGACCAGCCATTGCGCCCAATCGATATAAGGGGGCTTCGACGGCGTTTGTACACTTAGAGAATGCGACTGAAGCCGACCCTGTTCGTCAATTCTTTTCACATTCACCACAAAAGGGATACCCCCCTGCTGCGTGGCCAGGATCTCAAGCGTTTTCGCAGCCGATATGCCCTGTATCATCGACTCTGCGCCACCAAGCCCGACGATTTGATCCTGAACCTGCAATCCGGCCTGAGCAGCCCATTTTTCTTCTTTGACTTTGACAACGACCAGTTGCTGACTCGTTTTTTCCGGAACATAAAAGTCCATTCCATAGCGCCAGTCGCAGATGTTCCGATCCACCCAGCCGTGAAGCCCTTCCTGCCCCATCATTACCTTTAACAGCGGAATAATGGTCACAAAACTGACCGACAGCATCATGGCGATCATCGCAGCCCATAAAAACAGCGCGATCAGACTCGGCCACTGCGGCCAGACATAACCTAATACCCGTCCGAATGCGGACAACTTGGCTGTTTTTTCTTTCATTCCCTTTTTGAACCTTTTCGCAGAGAATAAGAAAGGCTAACACAGAAGGCCCAAGCGGTCAAGACAATCTCCGCCCGGACGTTCAACGGTTGGCGTACATACTTTGATAATATTGCTGATACTGCCCGGACACCACGTGACCGAGCCAGGTTTTATTGGACAAATACCAGTCGATGGTTTTAATAATGCCCTCTTCAAACATTACCGAAGGCCGCCAGCCCAGCTCTTTCATAATCCTGCCGGAATCAATAGCGTATCGTCGGTCGTGTCCGGGACGGTCTTTGACGTGGCGAATCAGCGTTTTGGGTTTGCCCAGCCGTTCGAGAATAATACTCACCACTTCCAAATTGGTTTTTTCATTATTGCCGCCGATATTGTAGATTTGTCCCGTCTGCGCCTCGGTCAGCACCTTCCACACCGCCGTGCAATGGTCATACACATACAGCCAGTCGCGGATATACAGTCCATCGCCATAAACAGGCAATTCCTTATCATTCAGCGCGTTGTTAATCATCAGCGGAATCATTTTTTCCGGGAACTGGTACGGCCCGTAGTTATTCGAGCACCGTGTGATATTATAGCGCAGTCCCCAACTGTGTCCGAATGCCTGCACCAGCATATCCGCCGAGGCCTTGCTGGCTGAATACGGCGAATTGGGACTCAGCGCCGTCGTCTCCGTGAAAAATCCTTCCGGTCCAAGCGAGCCATATACTTCGTCAGTCGAAACTTGTACAAACCGTTCGAGTTTATGGTCCAAAGCGACCTTCAGCAGCGTCAGTGTGCCGGCTACATTAGTCTGGATAAAAATCCCCGGCTCGACCAGCGAACGGTCCACGTGGCTTTCGGCGGCGAAATTGATTATCGCATCAACAGCGTATTTCTTTACCAGTCCGTCCACCATTGCTGCATCGCAGATATCGCCTTTAACAAAAATATGATTAGAATGGCCGGCAAATTCTTCGAGATTTTCCAGATTACCGGCGTAGGTGAGCTTATCGAGATTGACTATACGTACCTCCGGATGCTCCGCCAGCGCCATCCGCACGAAATTGCTGCCGATAAATCCCGCTCCGCCGGTGACGAGTATCGTTCTCATAAACGCTCCAGATACTCCCGCAATGGTTCCTGCCACGGGCGCATTTTTGTGCCCAGCAGTTGTTCCAGCTTACGGCAGTCAAACCGACTGTTCAACGGTCGCTTGGCCGCCGTCGGAAAATCGCTCGTTTTGCAGGGACTCAGACTCACATTCATTTTCAGCGTATTAAAAATAAACCTCGCCATTTCATAGCGGCTTACATACCCTTTAGCAGCCAGGTGATATACCCCTTCGGGGAATGTCGGCAGTTTAATCATCCGGCACAAAATTTTAGCCGTTTCCGCCGTGGCCGTCGGCGAACCCACCTGGTCATCGACGACACGCAGAGGTTTTCCCGCCCGCGCCGCATCCACTATCTTCCTGACAAAATTCACCCCTGCTCTGCCGTAAGTCCACTGCAACCGTACAATACAGAACTGACATTCCGATACCGACAGCATTTTTTCACCCTCGTATTTGCTTTTTCCATACGCGCTGAGCGGATTGGCCGGGTCTGTCTCCACATAAGGCCTGTCTAATGTTCCGTCAAAAACAAAATCCGTACTGATATGCAGTACAGGAATACTTCGTTCTTTCGCCAGCCGTCCCAGTATTCCCACCGCTTGTCCATTGACCCGAAATGCCGGTTCTGTTTCACTTTCGGCTTTTTCCACATTGGTATAAGCGGCACAATTGATAATCAGTTTTGCTCCTTCAAGAATATTTTTGAGATGCTCCGCGCTGGTGATATCCACTTCCGGCAAGTCATACCCCTTGGCCGCAATATGCCGCCCAGCCAGATAATCCATCAAATCCGTCCCCAGCATTCCTCTTGCGCCAAGGACAACAACCGGCGGACTCATTGAACAGACTCCTGATACACAGGCAGTTTGTCCGCCGGGTAATCCCTTAGCCGACCGTACGCCGAATCTTTGGCCGACAAAATCGGTTTATCCACCGGCCACTTTATCCCGATATCCGGGTCATTCCAGGCAATGCCGTTCTCACAGGCCGGAACGTAATAATCCGTGCATTTATAATGAAACAACGCTGTTTCACTCAACACACAAAAACCATGGGCGAAACCTGCCGGGATAAAAAACTGCCGATGATTGTCCGCGGACAATACGGCTCCGACCCACCTGCCAAACGTCGGCGAGCCTTTGCGGATATCCACCACCACGTCGAACACCTCGCCCTGCAGCGCCTGGATCAGCTTGCCCTGCGGATTGGGATTTTGAAAATGGAGCCCTCGCAAAACGCTTCTTTGGGAAAGCGACACATTATCCTGCACAAATGGCTCCCCGATTCCCGCCTGCTGGTATCGCCGGGCACTGAAGGTTTCCATAAAGTATCCTCGCGCATCACCGAAAGTCTTTGGCTCGATAATCAACACTCCCGGTATGGCCGTTTCGATATGGTTCATCCCGCCGCCCCCTTAACCAGATAAATCAGATATTGTCCGTATTCGTTTTTCTTCAGCGGCTCAGCCCGTCGAAGCACCGCTTCGGCATCAATCCAGCCCTGACGAAACGCAATTTCCTCCGGACAGGCAATCATCAGACCCTGTCGCTGCTGAACGGTCTGCACGAAATTACTCGCCTGGAGCATCGATTCGTGTGTTCCTGTATCCAGCCAGGCGATGCCGCGGCTCAGCAATTCCGCCCGCAATTTTCTTTGTTTGAGATATTCTTTATTGACGTCGGTGATTTCCAGTTCTCCTCTGGCGGAGGGTTTAATGGAAGCCGCGATTTCGGTGATATGTTCATCGTAAAAATACAGTCCTACCGCCGCGTAATTGGATTTGGGTTTGGCCGGTTTTTCTTCGATACTCAATACCCTGCCGGATGTGTCCATTTCAATCACGCCGTACCGTTCAGGGTCGTGCACCCAGTATCCGAAAATTGTCGCCCCCCCCATTTGGGAGTTAGCCGCCCGCAGCGACAACGTCAAGCCGTGTCCGTAGAAGATATTATCCCCAAGAATCAGACATCCCGGCGAGCCTGCCAGAAATGTTTTTCCGATAATAAACGCCTGTGCCAGTCCTTCAGGTTTGGGCTGCACCGCGTAATCGAGCGATATGCCCCATTGGCTTCCATCCCCCATCAGATTACGGAATAACGGCGTGTCCTGCGGCGTTGAGATGACCAGAATCTCGCGGATACCCGCCAGCATCAGCGTCGTCAGCGGATAATACACCATCGGCTTGTCATAAATCGGCAAAAGCTGTTTACTGACCGCCTGGGTTGCCGGATAGAGGCGTGTGCCGCTGCCGCCGGCCAAAATGATGCCTTTGCGTTCCATTGAAACCTCCCGCGGTTGTTTTTTTCGAAAACGGGCTCAGAACTGCCGCAGAAACCGCAAATCGTTTTCAAACAGCAGACGAATATCGGTAATACCGTATTTTTTCATCGCCAGCCGTTCAATGCCAAACCCAAACGCCCAGCCGGTGTATTTTTCGCCGTCAATGCCCACGGCGTCAAAGACATTCGGATCCACCATTCCGCAGCCGCCGATTTCCATCCAGGATTCTTTGCCGCTTTTATCCACCCACAGAATATCCACTTCGCAGCTTGGCTCGGTAAAAGGAAAAAAGCTCGGGCGGAAACGCCACTTCGTGTCCGGGCCGAAGAAAACATGAATGAACTGATTGACCGTCGTTTTCAGGTCTATCATTGTCACCCCTTCATCCACGACCAGCGCTTCAAGCTGATGAAACATAAACATGTGCGTCGCATCGACCGTGTCGGGCCGATACACCCGTCCCGGAGCCACAACACGAATCGGAGGCTTTTGCTTTTCCATCACGCGAATTTGAATCGTGGAGGTCTGACTCCTGAGGAGCGTTGAGTCGCTGACATAAAAATTGTCTGTTGGGTCGCGTGCCGGATGTTCCGGCGGGATATTCAGTGCGATGAAATTATGCCATTCATCTTCCACCTCCGGTCCATAAGCGATGGCAAATCCCATCCGCCCGAAAATATCGAGCAGTTCGTCAACGGTCTGGGCAATAATATGGCTTCGTCCCCGCGGAATGGAAGCCCCCGGCAGAGTAACGTCAATCATCGGTCCCTGCCGTACATCGGCGCCGAGTTGTTTTTGCAGGGCTTCAAACGCCTCGGTCACCTGTTGTTTGACGCGGTTGGCAAGCTGCCCGCCGGCCTTCTTCCAGTCAGCCGGCAACGTTCCAATCTGACTGAGCATCCCGGTTACTATACCTTTGCGTCCGAGATACTTGACGCGGAACGCTTCAAGGTCGGCGACGGTCTTAACCGCTTTAAGCTCCTGCATCGCAGCGCTTGCGATTTGTTCAAACTGCTCCAGCATAAGGGCATCAGCCCATAAAAAAATTATGGATTTATGGTTAAGCGGACATCGCTTTTTGAACCAGCAGGTCAAATGCCGCCGGCTCGGCAATGGCGATTTCGCTGAGCATCTTGCGGTTCAGTGTGATGCCGGCTTTTTTGCAGCCGCCGATAAACTGACTGTAGCGAACCCCCCGCTGACGGCAGGCGGCGTTGAGACGAATAATCCACATCTCGCGGAATTTGCGTTTTTTCTGCCGCCGTCCGGTTCGGGCATACACGCCGGCGCGAACCGCCGCCTCTTTGGCCAGACGAATCTGATTTTTACGGGGACCGTAAAACCCCTTTACGGCCTTTAAGATTCTTTTCCTGGATTGCCGCCGTGCGGCGCCTCTGCGTACTCTGGGCATACCAGCTTTTCCTTTCCGAACCGAATCGCTTTATTGTCCTGCTACGGCAGCTGATGAAGCCGGGAAGCAGGCTTTTCTGTTTTCAAAATGGAAAATTGAAAATCTTCAACGCCCCATTTTGCAATTTACAATGGTCAATTTACAATCCCTTACGCTCCCAGCAGCGTCTTGATATACTTCGCTTTGACGCCTTTTACGATGGCGGTGGATCTAATCGCCCGCCGCCGTTTGGAGCTTTTGTTACTCAGCAGATGGCTGCTGTTGCAGCGATGACGTTTGACCTTGCCGCCGCCGGTGATTTTCACACGCTTTTTTAATCCTTTATGGGTTTTCATTTTCCCCATAGTTATTTTTCCTTTATGTTTTCATGTTCCCTTGTCCCACAGGAAGGGACAAAATATACCTTCCTGTCATCCGGCGGTCAACAAAAATCCGCCCGAAAGACAAAAAAGACCTTTTACACCTGTCTATTCAGCCCGCTTCTGAATATCAGCCTGACCAGCCGGTTTTGGGCCGCCCATTTTCGCCGGAATCAGAACCATGGTCATCCGCTTGCCCAGCATCTCCACCGGACGTTCTACTTTTGCGACTTCCTGAAGGGTCCGGACGATACCGCCCATTACTTCACGGGCGTGGTCCACGTACATCATTTCCCGGCCGCGGAACATCATCGTAAATTGCACCTTGTCGCCGCGTTCCAGAAATTCGACCGCGTGACTGACCTTGATTTGCCGGTCGTGGTTGTCGATCTTCGGACGCATCCGGATTTCCTTCAGCGTCATCACGTGTTGTTTTTTCTGGCTCAGTTTGGCCTTGCGTTTCTGCTGATACAGAAACTTGCCGTAGTCCATAATGCGGCACACCGGCGGCTCCGAATTGGGCGAGACCTCTACCAAGTCCAGCCCCGCCTCGCGGGCTCTTTCCATCGCTTCCTGAACCGGCATCACGCCGACCTGAGCGTTCGATTCGTCAATCAGCCGCACCGGGCTGACGCGAATCTTTTCATTCACACGAAATCCTTCTGTACTGATAGTCTTCGCCTTTCCATAAAGAATTCTATATTTCCCATTCGCCGTCGAATGGTCCTATTCCAGGTTCAGTTCCGCGGTCTTTTGAGCGATTTTCTCTCTGGCCAGATTGATAAACCGTTCCACCATGATCGTAATCTGAGATTGACTCTGCCGGAGTCGCACATTGACCGACTTTTGTTCAACCTCTTTGGGGCCGACTACCAACATATACGGCACACGGTCGGCATGCCCCCGGGCGATTTTGGCTCCAATCTTGTCGTCGGAGACATCCATCGTCGCCCGCAGGTCGTTGTCCTTGAGCTTCCGCAACAGGTTTTGAGCGTAATCGTTGGTTTTTTCGCTGATGGGCATTACGCGAATCTGCTCGGGAGCCAGCCACAGCGGGAAATTGCCCGCGTAATGCTCAATCAGAATTCCGAGGAATCGTTCGAGGGATCCTAATATCGCCCGGTGAATCATCACCGGCGTCTTTTCCGAGTTGTCCTTGTCGGTATAGACCAGCTCAAACCGCATCGGCATTGAGAAATCAAGCTGAATCGTTCCCAGTTGCCACGACCGGCCGATGCAGTCGCTGATATGGAAGTCAATTTTGGGTCCGTAGAACGCCCCGTCGCCTTCGTTGATTTGGCAGGCGATACCTTTGTGTTTCAGCGCGCCGGCCAGGGCATTGGTGGCGATGTCCCAGATTTCATCCGAGCCGATATGTTTTTTCGGCTTGGTCGAAAGCTCCACACGGTACCCCTTGAATCCGAACGCCGCATACAGTTCCTGCACGAGGTTGATAACGCCGATGACTTCGCTTTCGATCTGTTCAGGCGTGCAGAAGATATGGGCGTCGTCCTGGGTGAACTGGCGGACGCGTATCAGGCCGTGCATTTGTCCGCTGGCCTCACAGCGGTGCACCAGCCCCAGCTCCGCCACCCGCATTGGAAATTCGCGGTAGGAATGTTTGGAGGATTTATAAATCAGCAGCCCGCCGGGGCAATTCATCGGCTTGATGGCATAGGTAACTTCATCCACGGTGGTAAAGTACATATTTTCTTTGTAATTGTCCCAGTGGCCGCTGCGATGCCAGAGGGATTCATTGAGCATAATCGGCGTCTTGACCTCACAGTAGCCGTAGCGGCGGTGGACGCTGCGCCAGAAATCAATGATTTCGTTCCAGATAATCATCCCATTAGGATGCAGAAACGCGAATCCCGGCCCTTCGTCTTGAAAGCTGAACAGGTCCATCTGCCGGCCGATAACGCGATGGTCGCGTTTTTTAGCCTCTTCGAGCCGGGTCAGGTACTCATCGAGTTCTTTTTTGTTTCGCCAGGCGGTGCCATAAACCCGCTGCAGCATTTTTTGGCTGGCGTCGCCGTGCCAATAGGCGCCGGCTACCGACATTAATTTAAAGGCCTTGGGGTCGATGAAACCTGTACGCGGGATATGCGGTCCGCGACATAAATCCGTAAAACCGTCGCCGTGAGAATAAAAACTGATGATGTCGCCCTCGGCCCGGCTGATGTTGTCCAGTTTATATTTATCGCCAGTCATTTTTTCCTGGGCCTGCCGGCGACCCATTTCGATACGTACAAAAGGCTGGTCGGTCTTGATGATGTCGGTCATTTTAGCTTCAATTCGGCTAAAATCCTCAGGCCGAATCGGCTCATCCAGGTCGATATCGTAATAAAACCCGTCGGCAACGGTCGGCCCATAGACCAGTTTGGCCTTTGGCCAGATGGAGCAAATCGCCTCGGCCATAATATGGGCGCAACTGTGCCGCAGAATTTCAAGGCCTTCCTTATCTTTGGACGTGATAATTTGAAGCGTTGTATCGCCGTGAATGGGGCAGGATAAATCGACCGGTTTGCCGTTAATTTTTGCCGCGACCGCCGAGCGGGCAAGCCCCGCCCCGATACGCTCGGCGAATTGACATGCCGTGGTTCCATCAGACCCTTCCAGAATCGACCCGTCGGGGAGTTTAACTTTTGCCATCGACCTTTCCAATATCTTTGTCGTTATCGAAAACGGATGCTACGTCCTTCTTATTCCTGAATGAATGAAACAATATAGGAACGTCATCCAAAATGTCAAGCTGATTTATCGCTGCACCGGGATATTCAGGGAATATCGTATCCCTCAAGTCGCCCAGGTTTTTCACTTTTGATGATACTTTCGCCCTGGATTAACAAAACCGTCCTTACGCCTGCATGATAGGCCCGTATTCGTCTTCGATAGCCTTCTTTGCGGCGACTCCCAGACTTCCACCCGTTTTCTTTTCGGCTTTTTCCAGAAGCGCCACCGGATAACGCGCTTTGTCCAGCATTTCTTCCAGACTAATGACGTCCTTGTCATACAGATCCCATAAATGGTCGTCGAGAAGCTGCATCCCGATTTTCTTGCCAATCTGAATACTGGATTCGATACGGTAGGTTTTGTTTTCACGAATGAGGTTTGCGATGGCCGGCGTAACCACCATAAACTCGTACGCCGCGACGCGTCCCTTGCCGGTTTTCTTGGGACAAAGCATCTGACTGAGCACCGCGACGAGGTTGGTGCTGAGCTGGACGCGAATCTGTTCCTGCTGGCTGACGGGAAAAGCATCGACAATACGGTTAATGGTTCCCTGGCAACCGGTGGTGTGCAGGGTCGCAAAGACAAGGTGGCCGGTTTCCGCCGCCGTGATGGCCGATTCAATCGTTTCCAGGTCGCGCATTTCGCCGACCAGAATCACGTCCGGGTCCATACGCAGCGACCGACGCAGGGCCTCGGAAAAAGTCGGCACATCCAAACCGACTTCTCTCTGGTTGATGATGGACTTTTTGTGGTTATGATAGTATTCAATCGGCTCTTCGACGGTAATAATATGCTGGTCGAAATTTTCATTGATATAATTAATCATACTGGCCAGCGTCGTGGTTTTACCGCTTCCGGTCGGGCCCGTCACCAAAAAAAGCCCTCGGGGACGCCGGCACAGCGCCGCGCAAATCCGTGGAAGACCTATCTGCTCAAAACTCAGCAGCGCCGAAGGAATCAGACGCAATACCATTGAGACATTGCCTTTTTGACGAAACACCGATGTTCTGAACCGCCCGGCGTCTCCGAAGGCAAAACCAAAGTCTGTGCCTCCCACTTCCTGCAGTTCCTGCTGATTTTTTTCCGGCGTAACGCTTTTCATCAGAGCCACGGCATCATCCGGCTCCAGGACTTTGGTCTCCAGCGAGCGTAATCGCCCGTGCACCCGCAAAACCGGCGGACGACCGACAACAATATGAACGTCCGAACCGCCCATTTTAATACACGCTTCCAGCAACCGGTCAATGTGAAGTGACGCCATAATAGTACCCTATAAAATGTACAATTTCATCTTTTTCGCCTATGTGGGCTGGTCCACGACCAGACCTTCCGCCTGAGTTACAGAAGAAATTTCCTCAGGGGTGGTTATTCCTCGGAACACCTTAATTTTGCCGTCTCCCAGCAGGGGTCGCATACCACTGGCTCGTGCCGCTTTACGCAACTCGCTGGTCGGGGCGCGGGAAAACGCCAAATCCCGGATTTGGGTGTTCATTTCCATCATTTCAAATATCGCGATACGCCCCCTGAAACCCGTTCCGGAACATTTGGCACAACCCGCCCCTTTATATATCGGATGTTTTTGCGATTCTTCCGGCGTAATATTCAGCAGTCTCAAAAAATGCGGATCCGGCATCGGATCGACCGTTTTGCATTCCTTGCAGATGACGCGTACCAGACGCTGAGCCATAATTGCCTGGATGGAGCTGGCCACAAGGAAGGGTTTGACGCCCATATCAATCAGACGGGTAATTGCGCTGGGGGCATCGTTGGTGTGCAGCGTACTGAATACCAAATGTCCGGTCAGAGCCGCCTGAATGGCGATGTCCGCCACCACACCGTCGCGGATTTCGCCAATGAGGATAATGTTGGGAGCCTGACGCAGCATCGACCGCAGGATTTTTTCAAACGTCAGACCAATATCCGTTCGCACCTGGCACTGATTGATGCCCTTGATGTTATATTCAACCGGGTCTTCGGCGGTGATAATTTTCTTGTCGGGTCGGTTCAGTTCCTGCAGCGCCGAATACAGCGTTGTGGTTTTACCGCTTCCGGTCGGCCCGGTTACAAGAAAGATACCGTTGGGCCGGCGGATAATTTTGGTGAACCGTTCGTAGTCGTCCGCCTCAAAACCAATGGCCTGAATACCGATGTTGACCGATTCGGGGCGCAAGATACGCAATACGGTGCTTTCGCCATGATAAGCCGGCAGAGCCGATACGCGGAAGTCAATATCTTGTCCGTCAATCATCCGCATGATACGGCCATCCTGCGGCAGCCGACGTTCGCCGATGTCCATTCCCGACATAATTTTCACGCGGGCCAGCACCGGCGCCTGCATATTTTTGGGGATGTTGTCGCGTTCGATGCATACGCCGTCAATCCGGTACCGTACACGAACGCGGTTGGCCATCGGTTCAATATGAATATCGCTGGCCCGCGACCGCACTGCTTCATCAATAATGAGATTGACTAATCGAATGACCGGGCCTTCATCTTCCTCACCGGACATCTCCGCCCGACGGATTTCCGCCTGCATGGTCTTGCCCGCCGCGATCAGTTCCGCCGCTGTCGCGTCGATACTATTGCGGACTTCGTCGATTTGCGTATTGATATAGTTCTCAATCTTCGTCGGCGAGGCCAGACAGCATTGCAATTCGGCGTTGAGCCGGAAACGCAGCAGGTCCAGCAAATCCAAATCCAGCGGGTCTTTAATAATCAATTTGAGGTGTCCGTTTTCCTTACCGAGAGGCAAAATGCGGTGTTTTTTAATCAATTCCTCCGGGACAAGCTGTTTGGCATTCTCGGGAACATCGACCTTATCCAGATCCACATACTCCATACCAAACTGCCCGGCCAGGGCCTCAAAAATCTGGTCTTCACTGGCCAGCCCCATTTGGACGAGCACCTCGCCGAGACGCTTGTTGGTCTCTTTGCCCTTCTTTATCGCCTTAATGAGGTTTTCCTTATCGACAACCCCTTTGGCGTAGAGAATTTCGCCTAAATGTCTCCTCTTTTTTGCCATCCGGTCCTTTCTCTGCGAGGTCAATCCCGAAATTCACAATACTGTATTGTAGCATAATGAGTTATCTTCGTCAAACCCCCAGTTCTAACCGCAATAAATTCAGGGCCGATAATGCCGCCCTTTGGCGTATCATTTCCCTCGAAAGAGGCGCAAAACGAAATTCCCGCACCTCCATATTTTTCCCATTTTTCACGGCAATATATACCAGCCCCACGGGCTTTTGTTCGGTTCCACCGCCGGGACCGGCGATGCCGGTAATGGCAAGAGCGGCGCCGGCTCCGCTTTTTCGCACCGCCCCATCAGCCATTGCCCTTGCTGCCGGCTTACTGACGGCCCCGTATTCCTGCAAAAGTTTTTCAGCAACTCCTAACTCTCGGATTTTGGCTTCATTACTGTAAGTGACCCAGCCGCCAAGGTAATAATCGCTGCTGCCGGGTATATCGGTAATGTATTTGCCCAGCAGACCGCCCGTACAGGATTCGGCTGTCGCCAGAGTTATTTTCTTTTGCCGCAGCAGTTGTCCCACCACTTCGGCTAAAGACTTATCCTCGGCGCTATAGACCAAGAGGCCTAAAATTTCGACAAGCTCCCGCTTCTGCTGTGCAATCATTTGCTGCGCCTGTTCAAAATTATCCGCTTGGGCGACAATATGCAGGGTAATATCTCCGCCGCTGACGGTGCAGTTAATCAGCGGGTTTCGTCCGCGTTTCATTCGGTCGCCGAGCATTTGGGCAATGACGGATTCTCCCGCCCCATAGCAGGAAATCCGCCCGGTCAAAACAATCGGCCCGGAACGCTGACTTTCTAACCGCCCACGAATGTAATCATCAAACATTCGCTTCATTTCCACCGGCACGCCGGGCAGACAGAAATAGTCTTTGCCTTTTGCCGCGGCGTGAATCCCCGGCGCCGTACCGACGGGATTGTCAATCGCGTCGCTTCCTTTGGGAATATATGCCTGCGTGCGGTTGATTTGGGGCATCGAAAGTTTGCGGCTTCCGAAAAATGCCTCGATTTTATCTAAGAGTTCCTGTCGAAACTCCAGCTCCACACCCAGAAAATCAGCCATCGCCTGTCGTGTCAAATCATCTTCCGTCGGCCCCAGACCTCCGGTGACGAAAATAATGTCGCCGATTTCCGCGGCCTGTTTGAGCGATGAGACAATACGCTCGATTTCATCGCCCGCTATCCAGACACCTTCGGTGGGAATGCCAAACGTCAGTAATTGCTTACACAGCCAGTTGGCGTTGGTATCAACCGTTTGGCCGTTGAGCAGTTCATTGCCGATACTAACAATACAGGCCCGCTTCATAGCTTCACAATCACTTTCACTGCGCCGTCCTTATACCCGGCCACCCAATCGAATGCCTTTTGCGTCTGGGCGAAATCGAACCGATGCGTCACCACAAAATCAAGATTGACTTTGCCGGCGGCAAGTAAATCAATCGCCTGCTGCGTACAGTGATTTTGCCGGCGAACGTTAATCAGCGTAATTTCCTTGCGCCGCATCAGGTCGGGACGAAAAGAAACACGCTCTTGGCGGGGGATACCGACCAGCATCAACTTACCGCCGGGCTTGAGTAGTTCGATTCCCTGGTCGAGCGTTTCCTGCTGACCTGCACATTCATAGACGATATCTACTCCGCTCGGCTCAGCCTCGCTGATGGAAGCGACAATGTTTTCCCTGCGCGGATTGCCCACCCAGTCGGCGCCGTTGTTTTGTGCTAGCCGAATACGTTCTTCGATGACTTCGGTCACATAGATTTTGGCTGCTCCGTGCGCCTTGGCCGCGGCCATACAGCTTAGCCCTATTGGCCCCGCACCTAAAACCGCGACTTTGGCTCCCCTTTGAATCTGGGATTGTTTTACCGCGTAAAGTCCTATCGCAAATGGCTCACACAGGACACCCTGTGTAGCGGTGAGCTTGCCGTCGATAGGAAAACAGCACTCCTGCGGCATTACCAGATACTCGCACAGACAGCCGGAGATTTGCCCCGGACAGCCCAAAAAAACCAGCTTGCGGCAGGTATGTGGGCGCCCGGCCAGACACTGGTCGCAGTGATGACACGAAACGGCTGGCTCTACTGCAACTAATTGCCCCACCCGCAGATTTTTCACCCCGGCCCCAACCTCGACCACCTGCCCGGCACATTCGTGACCGACAATGAATGGATATTGCACGACCTGGCTACCGATGCGTCCGGTTTCGTAGTAGTGAATATCGCTGCCGCAGACGCCGACTTCTTCTATCTTCAGAAGGACGTCTGTGTCGCGGACAATTTTCGGCAAGGGGATTTCCCGCATCTCCATCTGACGAATGCCGGTCAAAACCTGTGCTTTCATAAAAATCTTAGAATTTTTTTGTTAAGACCATCATTTTATGTATAATGATTGTGATAAGGGTAGTCCAAAGTCCAAAAAAATCAATAAAATTTCCGTTGTTGGCCGATACTTCTATTGATCGAGATTTTCTAATTACATGCAAATATGAAATCACTATTTACCATAGGCTATGAAGGCAGAATTATTGAGGAGTTTGTTGACACACTAAAACAACACTCGATTGATTGCCTTTTAGACGTCAGAGAAATACCTTTATCCAGAAAAAAGGGGTTCTCAAAGTCTGTTTTGGGTCGCTTTCTCGGCGAAAATAACATTCAATATATTCACTTTCGCCAACTTGGCAGCCCCAAAACTATTCGTGAAAAATATAAGGCCGATCAAAATTTCCCCGCTTTTGCAAGTCGGATGAACGCTTACCTTGATACACAAAAAAATGTTCTGAAAAATATCTTTGAATATATTAACTCAGCCAACTGTTGCCTGATGTGTTTTGAAAGAGACGCAAAACAATGCCATAGAAGCCTTGTCGCCGACAAAATCAGTGCTTCTATCACAAATCCCATAGCGGTCAAGAACATCTGATTTGCATTGGAAGGAGCTTGGCCATTGGAAACAAAAACAGTTTTGGTAACCGTGAAAACGTATCCAACCCCAAGTAAAAAACATACAGAAACCGTGTGTTGTGCAGGCATTGACGTCAATCAAACCCAGTGGATAAGACTATATCCGATTCCATTTCGAGACCTCGATTCCTTTCAACAATTCAAAAAATATACCATAATCGAAGTGCAGTGTCATAAAGCAATTGATGATCATCGCATCGAAAGTTATAAAGTTAATTCCGATAGTATTAAAATCGTTTGTCACCTTGACACAAAAAACGGATGGTTAGAAAGAAAGAATATGGTTCTGCCTGCAGTCTCTCCTTCTCTTTGCGAAATACAGAAAAAAGTCGCCGAGAATAAATCTCTTGGCATGTTTAAACCCACGCAAGTGGATTTTGCATGGGAAAAAGCTACTTCTCGTGACGAGGAAAAGCGAAAATCTCGTTATGCCCAACTAACTTTTTTTAATAAGCGAAAAGAGCCTGTCGAACAAATTCCATACAACTTTTATTACAAATTCAAATGCAACGAGCACTTGACCTGTCCAGGACATAAACTGTTGATAATTGACTGGGAACTTGGCCAAGCGTTTCGGGATTGGCGGCGTAATTACAAACCTGAATCGCTTCTACTTGAAAAAATCAGAAAACGATGGCTTACTGATATGTGCAACCCCATTAAAGATACCTACTTTTACGTAGGCAACATGCAAAGATTTCGTGATACTTTTATGGTCTTAGGTGTTTTCTGGCCTCCCAAATAGCTCTCGTAGGCTACTGTATAGCGGGCGATGGGAATCGAACCCACATGACCAGCTTGGAAGGCTGGAGCTTTACCACTAAGCTACGCCCGCAAATTTCCTTCATATTGTCCCAAAAAGCTCAAATTGTCAACCAAAACCCCGATAAATCCTAAACTCCCCTCATTTTTACAAATTCCAAAATAATCGTTTCAAATTCTGGAAAAGATTCCCAAAAACGATATAATCTCCTTTTTATTCGTTTTGGAGTTTTAGGATGGATATTCAAACACTGGCACAAGCTGCACGTCAGGCCTCGATTGGGCTGGCGGCCCTCACTACCGAGGCCAAAAACAAGGCCCTCGAGGCGATACGTCTGGCCCTGCTTTCTCAAAGCAACCGCATCGTCCAGGCCAACAGTGCCGACCTTGCCGAGGCACAGAAAAATAATCTGGCCGCCCCCCTGCTTAAACGCCTCAAATTCGACCAGAGCAAAATCGACGAGGTCTGCAAAGGCTTGGCAAGTCTGATTGGCTTGGAAGACCCTGTGGGAAAAACCCTCTCGGCAACCGAACTGGACAAGGGGCTGGAACTGTATCAGGTCAGTTGCCCCATCGGCGTCATCGGCGTTATTTTCGAATCCCGCCCTGACGCACTGGTACAGATTTCGTCGCTGTGCCTTAAAAGCGGCAATGCCGTCCTGCTCAAGGGCGGCTCCGAGGCGGCGCGAACCAATAAAATCCTCGCTGAAATCATCGCTGAAGCGACTGTCAAAGCGGGTATCCCCGCCGGCTGGCTGGGACTGCTCGAAACCCGTGCCGATGTCGCGCAGACGCTCAGTCTGGACGAGTATATCGACCTGATTATTCCACGCGGCAGCAACGCGTTCGTCCGCCACATTATGGATAACACCCGCATTCCCGTGATGGGCCACTCTGACGGCATCTGCCACGTCTATATAGACAAGGCCGCCGATATAGATATGGCCGTTAAAATTACCGTGGACTCCAAATGCCAGTACGTCGCCGTCTGCAACGCGGCCGAGACATTGCTGGTGCATAAAGATATTGCCCCGGCCTTTCTGCCCAAAGTTAAGGCCGCTCTGGAAGTAAAGAATGTTGAGCTTCGCGGCTGCGACAAGACCCGTGTCATTATCAACATCAAGCCCGCGACTGAACAGGACTGGAAAACCGAATATCTGGATTACATCCTGTCGATTCGTACCGTGGATACACTGGAACAAGCTATTGAACATATCAACACCTACGGCTCACGGCATACGGATACGATTGTGACCAGCGACAAATCCGCCGCGGCAAAATTTCTGAGTCTTGTGGATTCCGCCGGCGTTTTCTGGAACGCCAGCACGCGGTTTGCCGATGGATTTCGTTATGGTCTTGGGGCGGAGGTCGGCGTCAGCACTCAGAAACTTCACGCCCGCGGCCCCGTGGGACTGGAAGGCCTCGTCATTTATAAATGGAAATTATTAGGCACTGGTCAGGTTGTAGCTGACTACGCCGAAGGCAGAAAAAAATTCACACATAAGAAGATTCAGCGTCCTCCTATGGAGTCCTGATGGACAGCGGACAGCGTGTAGCGTTCAGGGAACGGCGTTCAGCGTATAGCGAACAGGGACAGTATGGATAATATGAAAACAAAGACGTTTAGGGACCTGATTGTTTGGCAAAAAGGATACCGGTTGGTTCTGGAAATATATAAGATAACAAAAACATTTCCGAACACCGAACAATACGGCCTGTCCCAGCAAATGAGAAGAGCGGCCGTCTCCATACCGTCTAATATAGCGGAAGGATACGGAAGGAAACATAAACCTGAATACAATCAGTTTTTACGCCATGCTTATGGCTCATTACTTGAATTACAAACACAGTATCTTTTATCTGTGGACTTGCGATATACGGACAAGAATATAAACATAGAATCGCTTTTAGATGAAGTCGGCGCCATGTTGTACAGGATGTTTAACCCTGTACGCTGAACGCTAAACCTGAACGCTGAGAAAAAAATGAGAAATTTCGCCAACGCCAAACGGATTGTTATCAAGGTCGGCACCAGCACGCTGACCAAAGACAATCATATCGACACGGACTATATCAATACCCTGGCCGCTCAGATCGCTTCTTTAGTCAAACAGGGCAAACAAATGCTGTTAGTCACCAGCGGCGCCATTGGAATGGGGGCGCGTCAGCTTCAACTGCCCGGCCCAATTACGGAAATGAAGACTCGGCAGGCCTGTGCCGCTATCGGACAACCCCTCCTGATGCACGAATACCACAGGGCCTTCGCCGAACGCAAATTGATTGTCGCCCAGGTGCTCCTGACCGCTGAGGTATTGAAAAATCGCAAAAGTTATCTCAACCTGAAAACCGCTATCGAGGCGCTCTTGAAACTGGGCGTCATTCCGATTATCAATGAAAATGACAGTGTTTCAACCGACGAAATCGGCACGGCCTTTGGCGATAACGACCGGCTCAGCGCCCTTGTAGCCAGCAAAATCGACGCAGATGTCCTGATTCTGCTGACCGACATTGATGCGCTGTACGACAAAAATCCCAAAAATCATCCCGCTGCCGTGCCAATTAAGGTCGTCTATGAAATCTCGGACAAAATCGTCAGGGCGGCCGGCGGCAAAGGCTCGATGTATTCCACCGGCGGAATGAAGACCAAAGTCGAGGCCGCCAAAATCGCCTCGTATGCCGGCTGCCGCGTCGTTCTGGCTCACGGACGACACCCCGGCGTCATCGAGAAAATTCTTGCTGGCGATGATATCGGCACGCTGTTTTTGCCCAAACAGAAGCTGTCCAACCGCATCCGCTGGATATTAAACAATCCGCCTGAAGGTACCATTGCGGTTGATGACGGCGCGATGAGAGCACTGCATAATCATAAAAGTCTGCTGCCCAGCGGCGTCAAATCCGTCGAGGGAACGTTTGAAGTCGGCGCCGTCGTCTGGATTAACGATGCAGCCAAGGCGGTTGTCAGTCTCTCAAGCGAGGAAATCAAGACCGTCGCCGGCAGACACAGCCGGGAAATTCGCAAACTCCTCGGCCCCGACCGCCGCGACGTCATCGCCGTGCCCGAAGATATTGTATTTCTGGACAATCCCGCGGGAGATCAGGCTTGATGATTGCTGGTTCATTCAGTATTCTAAATGCCCTCCATTTTTTTCAAATCGAAAATGGAAAATTTGTCCTGAGTAAAATCGAAGGATCGAAAATTTTTACGTTCGCCGGAGTGGCGGAATGGCAGACGCGCAGGATTCAAAATCCTGTCTGGCTCACACCAGGTGAGGGTTCAAGTCCCTCCTCCGGCATTGTCGTTTTGTTTCCGCGAAGTTCGGGGACTGACTAAAATCGGGAGAAATTTATGAAAACCCCTGTGTATGTATCCAAACGAGTCTTTGGCCTTTTCGCGTTTATCTTCCTGCCTGGGGCTATTTTGTCGGCGGACACCTGTCCTCTGATTCAAAACCCCCTTGGCCGCGACCCGGTCAGCCTCAATGGAAAATGGAATTATATTATCGACGTCTATGAAACCGGTTTTTACAGCTACCGGTACGAGGAAACATCTAATGGCTTTTTCCGCAATCAGAAACCCAAAGACAAATCCGACCTCGTAGAATATGACTTCGATAAAAGCCCCCTCATCAATGTCCCCGGCGACTGGAACAGCCAGAAACCCGAACTGATGTTTTATGAAGGCGCCGTCTGGTACAAAAAAACATTCGACGACCCTCGCAAAGATAAAACCGGCCGGCTGTTTGTCTATTTCGGCGCCGCCAATTACGACGCCTTCGTCTATCTCAACGGCAAAAAACTCGGCAAACACGTCGGCGGCTTCACCCCTTTCTGTTTCGAAATCACCGACTGGGTTCAGGAAACGCAGAACTTTCTGATTGTCAAAGCCGATAACAAACGCCGGCTCGACGGTGTGCCGACGGTCAATACCGATTGGTGGAATTACGGCGGAATCACACGCGACATCCTGCTGATTGAAACGCCTCAGACATTCATTCGCGATTATTCTGTGCAGCTGAAAAAAGATTCATCCGACGCCATTGCCGGCTGGGTCCAACTGGACGGGGCGGAAAAACAGCAAACTATCACGCTTGAAATCCCGGAAATCAAACTAAAAAAAACCTTCGCACCCGACCAAACGGGCAAGGCGGCGTTCGAAATACCCGCCGTGACGAAAGCACGCTTTTTCGCAAACCAGGCAAACCTTTCCCTCTGGACCCCCGAAAAACCAAAGCTCTATGATGTCGTTCTGTCCGCCGGCCAGGACACCATTCGTGACCAGATTGGCTTTCGTCAGATTCAAACCCGCGGTCAGGACATCCTGCTCAACGGCAAACCTGTCTTTTTGCGGGGTATCTGCATTCACGAGGAATCGCCGATGCGTCCCGGAAGGGCCTACAGCGAGGAAGACGCCGAGATTCTGCTGGGCTGGGCCAAAGAGCTGGGCTGTAATTTTGTCCGCCTGGCCCACTATCCGCACAATGAATATATGCTCAAAAAGGCCGACCGGATGGGCCTGATGGTCTGGAGCGAACTGCCGCTTTACTGGACGATTCAGTGGGATAACCCCCAAACACTCGATAACGCCAAAAACCAATTGACCGAAATGATTACGCGGGATAAAAACCGCGCTTCCATTATCCTGTGGTCGATGGCCAATGAAAACCCTGTCACCGAATCGCGTCTGAAATTTCTCAAAACGATGATTGATGAAACCCGCCGACAGGACCCCACGCGATTATTGACCAGTGCAATGGAAAAGACGTCGCGGGGCAATACCGTTCTGATTGAAGACCCTCTCGGCCAATATCTCGACGTGCTGGGATGCAACGAGTATCTCGGCTGGTATGAGGGTCTGCCCGAACGATGTGACGGTAAAACGTGGCAAACCTCTTACGACAAACCGCTGATTATGAGCGAATTTGGCGGCGGCGCCCTGGCTGGCTATCACGCCGACAACAAAACCCGCTTTTCGGAAGAGTATCAGGAAGACTTGTATATTCACCAAGTGGAGATGCTCAAAAAAATCCCCTTCCTGCGAGGCGCCAGTCCCTGGATTCTCAAGGATTTCCGCTCGCCCAGACGACTTCTGCCGGACATTCAGGATTATTACAACCGCAAGGGACTGTTTTCCGAAACCGGACAGAAGAAAAAAGCTTTTTACGTAATGCAGAAGTTCTATCAGCAAAAAGCCAAGCAGCAGAAATAATCAGCGGCAATTGCATCCGATGCAAATGTTCCGGGGGGGCATCGTTTTCGCGGCCGGGATAAATGTTGAAGTCTTTGCTTTGTCCGAACCGATAAATAGAAAAATTAGTGAATAGTGACGGTAAATGGTGAGATAGGAAACAGTACTTAAAAACTATTCACCATTCACTATCGACTATTCACTGTTTTTTTTATGAAAGGGTTTGCGTGAAGTTATATAGAACAGGGTTTAGTCTATTAATCGCCGTGGTGGCGGCGGCAGGCCTGACTGGTTGTCAACCCGGACAGCCCACCACGACGATGTCGTTTCGGCTGTCGCCATTTGAACTGGCCAGTCGCCTTGGACTGGATGTGACGGAGGAGACTGACCGCTATATCGAAATGAAAAACGGAACCAACCGCGTGTTGGTTTTCATCCACGACGGCGGACGGGTATTCGTCAACCAGGTCCCCATCGGCAGCACCGGCCCGGCAGCTCACTTGAATAACACCGTGTATCTGCCGGAGATTCTGGAAAGTATGATTCGGCCGCATTTGCGGCCTACATACTACGTTGCGCCTGCGCCGCCAAAATTTCAGTGGATTCCGCCCAAATCCGGACGAGTAGGCGGCCTGATTGTCATCGACGCCGGCCACGGCGGCAAAGACCCCGGCGCCACCAGCTATCTTGGATATTACGAAAAAGGAGTCACTCTGCGTATCGCCGGTAAAGTCGCTTCGATACTCAGGGCCAAAGGCTTTCAGGTTAAAATGATTCGCACTTCGGACACATTTATTGACAAATATGAACGAGCCGACATCGCCAACAGTGTCGGTCCGGATTTGTTTGTCTCGATCCACTGCGACTCCAACGACAGTTTGACCATGCGGGGCTATTCAGTCTATGTTTGCCGTTCTGCCGGTCAGGATTCACGAATGGCTGCCGGACTCATTGAAGACGCGTTGACCGCCACGGGGCTTTCCAGCCGGGGCGTTCGCGAAGCGGATTACATCGTGCTGGCCAATACCAACTGCCCGGCCGTGCTGGTCGAATGCGGACATATCTCCAACCCGCGAGAAGCCGCTCTGCTGTACGACGGCACATTCCAGAATAAAATCGCCGCGGCCATCGCCGAGGGCGTTGAAAAAGCGATGGCGCGCCTGTAATCATCACTGACAGACAGACAATAAAACGACTGATTCCGAAAGAATGCGCCGGCTTCGTCATTCTTTCTTCTTCCTCTCACGGTGGACAAGGCTGTTGGGGGTCTGTATAATACTCCGCCTATGGAAATGTATCCGTTAAAATGCCGACCTATTTTCAAACCCCGTATCTGGGGTGGATGGAAACTCCACGATGTGTTCGGCAAGAATCTTCCCACGGGACAACTCATCGGCGAAAGCTGGGAATTAACCGATATGCCGGATGACAAAACGGTCGTCGATAACGGCCCTTTGACCGGCCAAACCCTTTGCGAAGTGTTGCACAAATACAGTCGGCCCATCACCGGCAGAAACAACTATTGCGGGCCGTTTCCACTGTTGATAAAGTTTATCGATTCACACGAGGTACTCAGTGTTCAGGTGCATCCGGACGCGGCGGCCTGTTCGAGAATAAGCAGGGGAAAACCCAAAACGGAATGCTGGTACATCATCCAGGCCGAGACGGGAGCGGTTATTTATAAAGGTCTTGGGTCCGGTACGACAAAACAACAATTTGAAAACGCAATCAAAAATGGCACTTGCGCCGAGTTGCTGAATTCCGTCGCAGTGCATCCCGGCGAATGCCATTTCATCCCCGCCGGGACATGTCATGCCATTGGAGCAGGGTTGTTGATCGCCGAGATTCAGCAGCCGTCCGACACCACCTACCGGGTGTTTGACTGGAACCGTATCGACTCAGCCACGGGAAAACCGCGACCTCTGCATATCAAAGAAGCCCTGGAATGTATTCATTTTGGCCAGACCGCCGACAATCTGCCGGTGCGAACTGTCGGCAGACTTGTCGAAACCGAAGCATTCTCACTCGACAAAGGACATCGAACAGCCGGCGGTGAGGTTCTGTTCAGTCCAGGCACAATGAAAGCGATTGTCTTTTTGTCCGGACAAGGAGCGATGCTTGGCCCGGCTTTTGATGCGATTCCATTTTCCGCCGGTGATACGTTTCTTATCCCCGCCGCGATAGAAGGATATATCCAGGTTCTCTCAGATTGCGAATATCTCGTCGCCGCTGTGCGGGAATCAACATAAGAACCGTATCGCTGAGGAACAGAAAGTTCAAACCGTGTTAAAAGAAACTGAAAATCCGCCGATTATCTGGCCGCAGGAAAAATCCATCGCCGATTTTCACGGCACATGGTGGGTGGCCCATACCCGAAGCCGCAACGAAAAAGCCGTCGCATGGGCAATGGTCATCAGAGAAATTCCATACTTTTTGCCGATGAGCTGGAAGGTCAGCCGCAAAAAGAATCGCACCTTTCGGTCGCTGCTGCCGGTGTTCAGCAGTTATGTTTTTTTCTGCGGCCAGGAAAAAGACCGCCTCGAGGTGCTCAAAACCAACCGTGTGGCAACCATTATTCCTGTCTTTGAGCAGGCTCGTTTAGTCGCGGAACTGCTGCCCATCGAAAAAGCCTTACGGGCGGGCAAAACCCTCCTGCCGCACGAATATATCAAGGTCGGCCAGAAATGCAAAGTAGCCGCAGGCCCATTGATGGGAATCGAAGGCATTGTTGTCCGCCACGGAGAGAAAAAAATGCGGCTGATACTGGCCGTCGAAATGCTCGGCCAGGCCGCCAGCGTCGAAATCGACGCCGAGATGCTCGAACCAGTGGAAAAATAATCCGGAAAGGAGTCTATTATGGCATCACTCATTTGGCTTGTAGGGGCGGTAATCGCGGCACTGGGCGGATGGATTGTTTTTCAGCCGATTCGTCTGACCTCCCTCCTTCGCTGGGTACAAACCGGCTTTGGTCTTTACTTCGCTTCCCTCATCAGAATCGCTATCGGTGTCATTATGCTTGTCTGGGCCCGTTCCTGCCATTGCCCGACAATTATAATCATCATTGGCATCCTGGCCATTCTGGGAGGAATGACCCTGCTCCTCTTGCCGCGCAGCCGGATACAAAAACTCATTCAATGGTTCCAGCAGCGTCCCCAATGGATTTATCGTCTCTGGGGAATAGCTGCTGTTGCGTTTGGCATTCTCATCATCTGGGCCGGCTGGCCGAAATAATCGCTTTACGTGTCTTTTTTTTCAGCGGATGTCTTGTCGCTGGAGAGCTTCCGTATCAGTTCATCGCATTGGGTACAGCAGCCGCAGATAGTAGAAGCCATTTCATAACCCACCGAATGGCCTGTTTTCAGTACTGAAAACGCGGTTTTGGGGGGTTACGAAATGGGTTGTAATCTGCAACAGATAAATGCAGATTTTTACCGAACAGTTTGTTTAAGCTAAACAGTCAATGTAAGAAAAAACCTGAAAATAATAATAATTTGTACCTTTTATGTCTCTTTGAAAGTCAAAAGAGATTTAGCCGGGCCGACAGGAATTACTCCTTATTTGATTGCGAGCGGCGGGAGTTGAACCCACAAGTCCCGAAGGACACAAGGACCTAAACCTTGCGCGTCTGCCAGTTCCGCCACGCTCGCCGTCGTCAAGATGACGTCTCGTCGTCTCGTGAATCTTCTTTTTCCGAATCGGCACAGGCCGATTCGTTCTGCGCTGAAACCCGCTCAATCCGTTTCTCGGCGTCCTGCAGAATCTTTCGACAGTGCTGTATCAGTTTCATTCCCTTCTCGTACTGTTCGAGACTTTCCTGTAAAGGAATCTGCCCCTGCTCGATACGCGAGACAATCTGATTGAGCTGGTCGATGGCCTGTTCAAAACTCAACCCGCCTGATTTATTGTTCTTTTCTGTTTTAGCCATATCTTATGTCTCCTGCCCGCCGGGTGGAATGTTGGTTACCGCGCTTTCAATCCGCTGCTGCTGGGACAGTTCGGTCGTTATCGCATCTCCCGGACGTACATCTGCGACTGTCGTAATGATTTTACCGGTACGGCGGCTGGTGGTAATACTGTATCCCCGTTCCAGCACGGCTCTCGGATTCAACGCCTGTAATTTATTCTGGACGGCGGCCATTTGCAACAGCTTTTCCGAACGGCGCCTTTCCCACGCCTGTCTTGTTCGAGCTTCCAGTTGCATAAGTCGATTCTGACCGACAGACAAAAAATGTCTTGGTTCAATCCGCAGAATCGCCATCTCGGCCTGTTGAACGAGACGACCGGCCCGGTCGAATTTACCCCGCAGAGTACCTTTAAGGTTCAGTACCGTTTCGTCAAGCCGCTGGGTGCTGTTTTGCAGCACTTGGCGGGGCTGGCGGAAAATCACACCGGCCAGAATAGTCTGTAACTCCAATCTCAAATGCCGCAATTGGCCTTTAACAGTATTGTTAAGGCGTTTTTGAGCCGAATGTAAGCCGGTAAGGACTTCCCCGGCATCAGGGACTGCGATGACGCCGGCCTGGGTCGGTGTAGAGGCCCGCACATCGGCGACAAAATCGGCAATGGTAAAATCCACCTCGTGTCCAACGGCACTGACGACCGGCAACTCGGAATTGAAAATGGCCCGCGCGACCGCCTCTTCATTAAAAGCCCATAAGTCCTCCATCGAGCCGCCGCCGCGGCCGACAATCAGTACTTCCAGACCCAGTTGTTTCCGCATTCGATTGGCCTTGTGGATGCCCGCAGCGATTTTCTGGGCAGCTCCCTCGCCCTGCACCGGCACATCAAACAGGAACAGTCTTGCACACGGCCAGCGTTTGAAGATACTGTTGCGAATATCCTCAATTGCCGCCCCGACGGCGCTGGTGACGACGCCAATCCGCATCGCAAAGCGGGGCAGAGGGCGCTTTCGGTCTTCGTCAAACAGGCCTTCAGCCTGGAGTTTTTGCTTGAGCTGTTCAAAGGCCAGTTGCAGCGTACCGACGCCGACGGGGTCAAGTTTTTCGACATAAAACTGATACTTTCCGCCGGGGATATAAACTTCGACCGAACCAGTGGCCAGAATTGCCATTCCATTTTGTGGACGAAATTTGACAGCCTTAAACTTACTGGCCCACATCACGCAGGGCAGAATGCTGTTTTCATCTTTAAGCGAAAAATAACAATGCCCGCTCGAATGGACCTTAAAATCGCTGATTTGGCCATTAACGACCATTCGTGGCGGCAGCCCCTGTTCCAGCGCCCCCGCTACCATCGTGGTAATCTGTGATACCGAATAAATTGTCAGCGTGTTTTTCGCCATAACTGAAATTATAAAAAGTTTTTTTGTTATAGAATGGTTTCGATTTGATGCAATTCTTCATCGCTGAAAGTAAGATTTGATAAGGCCTTGATATTGTCCGTAATTTGTTCGGGACGGCTGGCCCCAATCAGAACGGAAGTAATTCGTTCATCCCGCAGCAGCCACGCAACAGCCATCTGCGAAAGCGATTGGCCGCGGTTTTTTGCGACCTCATTCAATGCTCTCAGTTTGCCTACCAGTTCAGGGGTGATGGTCTCGGCTTTCAAAAATGGATTGTGTTTTCCCGCCCGTGAATTGGCGGGGATTGAGCCGGAAAGATATTTGTCCGTCAGGAGTCCCTGGGCCAAGGGCGAAAAAACAATACAGCCAAGACCAACATCGGCCAGCGTGTCGAGCAGACCCTGTTTCTCTATATCCCGTACCAGCATCGAATAGCGGGCCTGATGAATAACAAACGGACAATTCAACTGGCTCAGGAAATCCGCAGCTTTGCGGGTTAAATCCGGCGGATACTTGGAAATGCCGACATACAGAGCCTTGCCCATCCGAACCGCATCGGCCAGAGTTGTCAGTGTTTCTTCCAACGGCGTTTCGAGGTCGGGCCGATGCGAGTAAAAGATGTCCACATAATCCAGCTTCATCCGACGCAGCGATTGGTCCAGACCGGCCAGCAGGTGTTTTCTACTGCCGCCGTCGCCATACGGACCGGGCCACATCCAATGGCCGGCTTTGGTGGAAACAACGAGTTCGTCTCTGTGCTGAGCTAAATCGGAATGCAAAATCTGTCCGAAAAACATCTCGGCATAGCCCGGCGGCGGACCATAATTGTCGGCCAGGTCAAAATGCGTAATCCCCGCGTTAAAGGCGGTCAAAATCATTTTGCGAGCCGTTTGGGGATTATCATCCTGGCCAAAATTCTGCCACAAACCCAGCGACAGCGCCGGGAGTTTAAAACCGCTTCTGCCGCAGGTACGATAGTTCATCGTATCATATCGCCGGGGATTGAAAGACTCGCTCATCAGGCATTCCTTTGAAATACCTTATCGGCACAATTTACAAATCTCTTGTTTCGTGGAGACCGTCGAAAACAGGTACGACTCTTTCGCTTTCATCCTCCACAACCCGTATCGAGCGCCATTTTCCGCTGCGATACCGCAGATATAAAACCCCGCTGAACAGCATCAGAATGGTACACAGCATAACCCACGCTGATTGCGGCGTAAAGTTCAAAATCCGCAGCATCACCGCCAGTACGACAACCAGCGTCCAGTGCATACCGACCGAAATACACATTGTCCAGAACGTATCCCCCGCCCCGCGCAACGCCCCGCCGAAAACCAGCATCATTGCGTCGGCCATGACATACAGCGCCGCCAGACGCAGCATAAAAACGGCTATTGGAAAGGCCTGAGTGAAAATCGCATCCTGCCGGGCCGGTCGAAACGCCCCGACCAGATATTTCGCAAAAAAAGCAAAGGCGATGAAGGTGCAGAACGAATACAGCCAGGCCAGTTTCAGACCCGACATTGTGGCGCGGTGGGCGGTATCCGGCTGCCTTTCGCCCATATAGCGTCCGACCAGACTCACGACGCCGATATTAACTCCCACCAGCGGAATAAACGAAACCATATCCCAGTTGAACACAATCGTTATCGCCCCGGCGGTAACCAGGCCGGTGGAGTGAAACATCAGGACCAGAATGTCAAAGGCCAGGAGATTCAAAAAAAACTCCACGCCCGACGGATAACCAAAACGCAGCAGCTTTTCCATCACGTCCCAGTCGTAATGAAAGGACTTCATCACGGCGTATTCATCCCGGTTGGATTTGCGGAAATAGGCCCAGACCAGTACCAGCAGGCCGACGGCTTCGCCGATGATTGTGGCATAAGCCGCCCCCGCGATGCCCATGGCGGGCAGGCTCAGCTTGCCGAAGATGAAAATGTAATCCAGTGCGACATTCAGCACCATAGCGGCGATGGTTGAAAACATAACGATTCTGGTTTTTCCGATGCCCGAAAAAAAACAGCTTAGGCCGTTGCGCGTCAGGCTGAGGAGTGTGCCGTACAGCAGGATATCAAAATAGATTTTCTGCGGCGCCAGTTGTTCAGCGGGAATTTTCATCACGTTAAACAGCCAATGGCCCAGCGGACGACAGGCCAGAATGGCCGGATAAGCCAGTAGGCAGATAATCAGACCCTGTGAGATTGCTCTGGCACATCGTTCCCTGCGTTTGGCGCCGAAATACTGCGCGACCAGCGCGGTGCAATAACCGGTCAGACCCATAAAGAATGTGGCCAACATAAAACAGGTCAGACCGCCGCCCATGGCCGCGCTCATTTGTTCCGACCCCAGCCGCGACAAAAACAGCCGGTCGGTAAAAATCATCACCGTATCGCAGGCGTTGGAGGCGACCATCGGCAGCGCGATAACCAGCATTTCCCGGACGCCGCCGGGCCCTTCATAGTGTTTTTTCAGTAGGTCGTTCATTCGCCTTGTTCTGTGGATATTGCCGTATATTCCGCCGCATCGTTGCGGAAAAGATAGAATGGTAAGAATCGGAAGGTAAAAATACAAAGGAAAAATCAAAAGGCGATGAGAAAGGCTCCGAAGAGAAACGCGGTATGGAGCATTTTATAATTGTCTGATCGTCTCGATGTATGTTTCCGGCTTAAATTTCCGTTTCAGCCCCGCAAAATTCATATAGCGGACCTTGCTGAAGATTTTTCGTTCGCCCCGCAGTTCTGAGGCGCAGTGTGGTTTAAAAGTCGAATTCGTTCCTTCTGTATCATTCGGCTCCCTGTTAAGTGAAAAAGGGGAAAAACAAGCCCGGAGTGTAAACGACGGGATAAAAAGGGCGGGTGGCGCCTACAAGCTTATTTCATCCACTTGCTGCCATCCGTTGAGAGTTTGCTGGTGAAGCGACTTCAATCTTTGAATTGGCTGTATGCCTTGTTACGGTCTCGCCTTCGCGCTAATTCGCTTGTGTATCTTTTTCCTACATGATCCTTGTTTTTTTGTATCCAAACTGACAACCTCGTGCCGCCCGCAGGCGGAGAATCCACATACAGAAGATTACTCATCAAACCTTCCATCTCATCCCGTGTTATCAATACATCGTCAACACACAGATCGATAAGCTTACTCATCATTCTTCCTATGAAAGGAGGTGTGGACATGATAAGTCTATTTGTGCCGATGGCTTTTGCGATGGTCTGAACTAATTCTTTAAAGGTGAATGTCTCCGGTCCGATTGCATTTATGATACAGTTTTCACGGCATAATCCCTGCTCCACACATAGTTTAGCCAGGTCTTCCACATAAATCGGCTGCAGTTTGTAATTGCCGTCGCCAAATACTCCGAAGACAGGAAATGTCCTTAACATCCATGCGATATTATTAATAAGAATATCTTCCCTGCCAAAAATTACCGTTGGCCGAAGAATTGCGTATGATATTTGTGTATTGATCAGAATTTTCTCAAGCTGGGCTTTGGCGCTGAAATACTCAAGAGGCGAATCTTCCGAGGGATTCGTGATGCTGATATGGACAATCCTCTCTACTCCGGCCATCCCGGCGGCACGGAATAGCCGGGTAGTATTCTCAATAGCATTTGCAAAAGTAAACGTCTTGTGATTGAATCGTACCCAATATGTATTGTAAAGTGTTTTGACTCCCTCAAGCGACTTTTTCAACTTGTCAATATTATCAAAATCAAAAGGAAAAGCTTTAACAGCATCTCCAAATGGATTGGGGCGATTCAATGAATTCGTCAGCGTGACAACTGCATGTCCTCTTTCCAATAATTCTTTTGCAATATATTTTCCTGAATACCCGAATGCTCCCGTTACGGCATGTGTTTCTTTTTTCATACAGTTTCACTCGGAAAACAACTTATGTATTTATCTATGTTGAATTTCCGTTTCAGGCCGGCAAAATTCATATAGCGGACTTCGCCGAAGATTTTCCGCTGGCCCCGCGGTTCTGAGGCGCAGTGTGGTTTAAAAGTCGAATTCGTTCCTTCTGTATCATCCGGCTCCCTGTTAAGTGAAAAAGGAAAAAAACAAGCTAAAGTTGTTCTTTATTTTTTATTTTCCCGCCACAGCCAAATTGCCAATGCCGCGGTGGCTATGCACGCTGCAGCGCTCATCCACATTGGTATTTCAGTGGCGCCGGCCATTGTCACTTTCACCTGAAAAATCAGCCTTAACAAATGCACGATTGAAACAAGCAGCAGAAATATTACCGTGATAGTTGTGGATGGTTTCATAATGTTTCCCCTTTCTTTCTGAAATTGCCCAAGCAGGTTTTTGAACGGCCGTTCACATATTCTAACTGTTTTGGGCGTCATTTCAACCTATTGGACATAATTTAGGAAATTTTTCTACCATAAAATCCGAAAATGAAGATAATTTCCATCATACGTCGAATCCCGTTATAAGGAGTTCTGTCTGTGAATGCTCAACAATGGCAAACGCTTTTGGACGTCATCGCGGGCAAAGCGGTCAAGCCGATGCCGGTTGGATTCATTATTGACAGTCCCTGGCTGCCGGGGTGGGCTGGAATTTCTGCCCTGGACTACTTTACAAGCGATTCAGCCTGGTTTGAAACGAATCAAAAAGCAATACAGGCGTTTCCGGAAGCGATGTTTCTGCCGGGCTTCTGGGCCGAGTATGGGATGTGTACGGAGCCATCGGCATTTGGGGCCAAATGTACCTGGCAT
>CAZWMN010000015.1:0-53212 GCA_964635075.1 uncultured Pirellulales bacterium
ACTGGATTCCCGCCTGCGCGGGAATGACAAAAACCCATATCCGCAACAGGAACTATTTACGAACCACGAATTTTTTGGCCGTTCGCCAGTCTAATCCCGCAATGCGGGCCACATCCTGATAAGAGGAATGCTTATCGTATAACAACTTACAGTATTGTGACACAAGCTCGTCGGCGCTGAGAATGCTTTTTTCCAATCCTTCTTTAATTTGTTCAGCCCGCGAGTGAGCCGGGATTTCCCCCGGCTGGTAATCGTCTTTTAAAATCACCCTGCGGATGCACTGCGCCAGCTCCCGCACATTGCCCGGCCAGCCATATCCCTTCGGCAGCCGCGTCCGAATGACTTCCAGCACCTTATCGCGGAGTTTTGGATTGTAATCGCTTGTGATTTGTCTGGCGAAGTGTTCCACCAACTCCGCAAGTTCCTGCGGATTTTCCCCAATCCGTTGCGCCAGGCTCGGCACAGCAATACAATCTGCACACAGGCGATAATAGAAGTCCTCCCGAAACGCACCATCCCGCCGAAGTTCCGCCACAGGCCGATTAGTCGCGGCGATGACCCGGCCGTGGAAGCGTTTTGGTTTATGGCTTCCGACGGGCGTGTAAAGTCTTTCCTCAAGAACCTTGAGCAGTTTAACCTGTGCCTGGGGGCTGACCTCGCCGATTTCATCGAGGAATATCGTACCATGCGGCCTGCACAATCCAAACAACCCCTCGTGTTCGCTGACGGCGCCGGTAAACGCTCCACGTGTATGGCCGAATAACTCGCTTTCCAGCAGACTCGGCGCATATTGGCTAAGATTCGCCGGCACAAACAGTTCCATAAAGCTGGATTGAAAGGTGTTGTCCGCCGGATTAAACGGGATAAAGCAGCTTTTGCCGATGGCCGCCGCCGCGGCGCCTTTGCCGCAACCCGTCGGCCCTTCCAAAATCGTCGCAAAATCCTCCATCCTGTCCCACAAATACTGTTCATAGCCGCGGATGTCATAGGTAAAAATGTTGTTCCATAAGTCCATTCGCAGCCGGCGCATACAATCGCTTTGGCCGATCAGCCCCTGCTGAATGAAATAAAACGCACGGCGAATCTGATAGAACAGAGCAAGGCATCGTGACACCTGGTCGGGCGTAAAACCTCGCTGGGTCAATTGTTCCATCGCCTTTGGTGCAAACGATGCTGTGAGCAATTTGTCCGCGGTTTTTTCCTGTTTGCGAATCAACGCATCAAAATGCATCGCAAAATGATGAAACACATCAAATAAAAAAACATACTTCATCAGTTCCTGATTGCCCTCGCCGTCAAAAGCTCTAATCGCAGCAACACCGCCGGCAACCTTGTCTAATTGCGCCAGTTTGGCGCGGACTTTTTCCATCATCACCGGCACCACCTGTGGCCATGCCAAACCGGTTTGTTTGTCTTTTCCCGCCAGGCCTGCAATCTGACTGTCCAGTTGCTGGCGTTTTTCACTGAACGGATTGGTAAAAGCCGCATCGGCCACAAGGCCGAAAAACGTTTGGTCGGATGAGGATAATGTGATTTTCTTCATACATAAATTGTATATATGATATGCAAAATATGCAACCATAAAATACTAAAAATAAAAACGAAAATCAGTGTGAAATTTATAAGTCTTTTTAATACAGCATCTTGTGGACAATCCAAAAAGCTGGCACAAGGTTTGTTATATATCATAATGTGATTCAGAAAACGATTTAAAACAGAATAATTGAAAACGAGGTGATTTATGACAGCTTTTATGATTTTTCCAGTGATGGCACTTGTCGGGATTATCACGGCTCACGTATCCAGTTTTCTCGGACAAATCAAACACGGCAAATAACCGGTGAACCATAAAGGAGTATCTGCAATGAAAATAGTACTCATCTTACCCGCGGCCCGGCATTTGAGAGTGACAAAAGAAAATCAAAACGTTCCCAGACGTAAAATGCTGCGGTTCAGTCTTCTGTCACTGACGACGATAGCGGCGCTGACGCCCAAAGAACATGAAGTGGAAATCATAGATGAGAATGTTGAACCGCTGGATTTGGACATAAAAGCGGATGTTGTCGGGATTAGCTTTATGACGGGGCTTGCACCGCGGGCTTATGAACTGGCGCAGCATTTCCGCAAACGGGGCATTATTACCGTTGCAGGCGGATTTCATCCGACTTTATGCACAACAGAGGCGGCAAGACATTTTGACATTGTTGTCGCTGGTCAGGCGGAAGAAGTATGGGGCAGGATTCTGAAGGATATTCAAAGGGGCGATTATCAAGCCGTTTATCTGGGCGATTGTAATCAGGATTTGTCCGCGGTTCCGGCGCCGCGGCGGGACCTGCTGAAAAAAACCGGCAAATACTATATGACCACCAACGCCGTGCAAACCGGTCGCGGATGTCAGCATAAATGCCGGTTCTGTTCGGTGACGGCCTTTTTCAACCATCAGCATCACAGCCGTCCGCTGGAAAATGTATTAGCTGAACTGCGGACGATTCCGCGGCATTTTATGTTCGTTGATGACAACATCATTGCCGACAAAGACTACGCCAAAGCACTTTTTCTCGCGATGATTCCAATGAAGAAAATCTGGATCAGTCAGTGTTCGATTGAGCTGGCCGACGATGATGAATTGATGGATTTGGCGTATCGGGCGGGCTGTCGCGGGGTGTTTATCGGGATTGAGTCGCTGGATGAGGCAAATCTGTCAGCGGTGGAAAAGGGCTTCAACGACAGCCGTAATTACTATATGCGAGTCACCAAAATCCGCAGCAAAGGCATCGGCATACAGGCGGGAATGATTGTGGGGCTGGACAGCGACGACGTGACAGTGTTTGAGCGGAATCTGCGGTTTTTGCAGGAAGCTGGAATTGACGCGCTGCAACTGGCGATTCTGACGCCGCAGCCGGAGACGCCGTTGCGGGATGAATTTGAAAAAGCAGGACGAATTATCGACAACAATTGGGCGCACTATGATTATCGGCACGTTGTAATCGAACCAAAGAAAATGAGCGTCCGGCAATTACAGGCCGGGGCCGACTGGCTCTATGCCCAGTATTATCGTCTGGATAGAATCCTGTGGCGTGCTCTGCGGTCGGTATTCACCATCGGCCCTGTGGCGGCATATTTGGCGTTTCGGCTGGGCCTCAATTATCGTTACGACAACATCCGCGAAGGCATCGTTGGATACAACCCGGCCGGACAGGCAAAAGAAAACAGGGTTTGGCAATGGACTGTAAAAGCATTGGCGCAAATGAAATCTGCGGCTATGTAAAATGACAGGAGTAAATAAAATGAAAAATGTTGTTCTGACAATATTTATTTTGATGATGTTGCCGTCAGTCGGGTGCGTGAGATCTTTAACACACATACAAAAAGCACGGAAAGGGCTTATGAACCGTCCCAAAGGTGAGGTACGCTACCCGGCTCGAGTTGGAGATGCGGTAGGTTCAATGGTCGGCTTTCCGGCGTGTTTCGTTCTTTTACCTGTAACGATTCCGCTTGGACATTGTCTCTATCCTGACAAATCCAGGGAGGATGCGGAACGCCGAATGTGGTTTTCGATTTATCCCGCGTTTTATTGTCAATGTACCGGTACGATGATAACCGGCGGGGTTCCATATCTGCTTTTCGGATGGTGGGGTGTTGACGAGCCGGTTACAGTAACGGAAAATCAATTAAGTGGTGGATGATTATTGAGAAAGGAAACTCACAATGAAAAAGATAATGACAATCAGTTTGGCGGCGGCGGTATGGGTTTTGTCCGATATGAGTTATTCGGAAAATTCTGATGCCGCGGCAAAACAGGCGACTAAGACCCAATGGATCAACACTTACAGCCAGGACAACTGGACAGACGAAAGTCCCGAACTGATTTGTACTGATTCGAGTGGATATTATGTAGTTGGAGGGTCTCATTTTCGCAGAGGCAAACTGGCCTACGACCGTATGCTGTGGGTATGGAGACTGGATAATGAAGGCCAACGGCTTTGGAGCAAGCCGCTGCTTGTCGCCGCCCCAAACGACCCCAATAGAATCGAATGGGACAGCAATTTTGTATGCCTGAAAAATGAACGTCTGGTTCTGATTAACGAAACGGGCAAAAAAGCAAAATTTCGCATGATTCGATTCGACAAGACCGGCCAAATCACCCTGAATAAAAAACTAACAATGGGCGGATATAGCCATGTATTGCGTGATATCGTACCGGCACAGGGCGGTTATCTTATCGCCGGGTGGGAATTGAAAGACACCAAAAACACAAACGCGATAGTGCTGAAAATCGACGCCGACGGCAATGAACTATGGCAAAAGATTTACGACAAAGGCAAATCAGAAGATGCAACGTCGATAGTGGTTGACGAAAATGGCGGTTTCACACTGGCTGCCAACTCCGGCCAATATAATAAATTCGGCGCCGGGCCGTCAGATGTCTGGATTGTCAAGTGCGACAAGGCCGGCAATATTCTGGCCGAAACTTTATTCCCGGGAAGACATCCGACTATTGCTATGACCCGCGGCGGACATTACGCGGTATCTTATAGCGTCGCGGACTTCCCTGCGTTGGATATGTATCTCATGGGTCTCGACGAAAAGCTTAGCCAAACGTGGACTATACCGCTGTATAAAGGCAATGGCCTCGGAATGTACGAAATCGCCGTGGACAAATGGGGAAACTTTGTCGTCGCGGGGTCGAAATTCAGCCAATTATGGCTGTGGAAAATAGATGAAAAGGGCAAATTGCTGTGGGATGCGCCGGTGAACAACAAAGAAGGCGTTGTGATGGTCGAATTGCTGCTGGTCAATGATAAAGATTATGTGCTTGCAGGCTCGGCGACTAAACAAACGCCGATGCCGCGGGATGAAAAAGGCACTCGTAAAGAAAATGTGCAATGGGATATTGACGATATTCTGGTGGCTCGGGTTGTGGAAGTTAACGCCAATTAATAAAATCCACTGTGAGAAAGGAAAAACACAATGAAAAAGATGATGGTAATGGGATTAGTGGCGGCGGGGATGTTTGTAGCGGCGTGTTCGATGTCGGTATTGAGCGGTGCGGAGGCAAACAAGCCGGCCAAGCCGTTGCGAGTGGGGGTGTATGATTCGCGGTGTATTGCCATAGCGTGTCTTCGGACCGAATGGTGGAATAAACAGATTCAGGAAAAAATGAAGGAACGGGATAAGCCCAAGGCGGCGGGCGATACGCAGAAAGTTAAAGAACTTGAAGAATGGGGCCAATCGAGTCAGACTAAAGCACATCTTCAGGGTTTCGGCACAGCGCCGGTACAAAGCCTGCTTGAGCCGATCAAGGACAAACTGCCCCAGGTTGCCCAGCAGGCCGGCGTCGATATCATCGTCAGCAAATGGCAGATTGACTATCAGGCCAAAGACGCCCAGGTTGTGGATATGACTGACGCCATCGTCGCATTGTATAAGCCCAGCGAAGAGACGCTGAAAACCGTCGAAAGCATAAAAACCGTCAAGCCGATTGCGGAAGAGGAGATATTAAAAATCAAAGACTGATACAATTGTAAATTATAAAATGCGGCAATGGTAGAGTGGGTGGTTTCCACCCACCTCTTTTTAACGAACGGCATATATGATTGAGATGGCACAAGACAAAAAAGACATTCAGGCTCAGATGGCCTTCTGCTAAACGAAGAGGTAATGAGAAAAGAGGTGAACGTATGAATTGTAGGTATAAAAAATCTACCACAATAATATGTTTTGTACTATGTTTATTCCCCTGGATCAGCGGATGTAATATTGCGGGTGGTGGCTTTGTGCACTATCGCCCTCCAAAGAAAATTATTTGCGATAAACCCTGGGAAATTACAGTGGAGTTTTTTGTTATTCCGGTCGATCCGAAAGAAAAACATGGCAAGCTCGCTGAAGAATGGAAGGATGTTACGATTCATATTCGTGATTCCTTAAACGGCAATTTTCTCGCTGTGCCTATGGTTGTAGAGAGCGTGAATCCCAAGATTGGCAAAATGTACCTGAAAGCAAGTATGAAACCGATTCCCTGCAACTCCGGTATCGAGTATGTAGAATACTATATGGATAACATGACCCGTCATATTATTTATAATAGATCAAAATTATACAGGGCTCCTGTCAGCAAGGATTAATTTATCACGTGCGATTCCCGCAGGAGATTAAAATGAAAAGAGCGGCGTTATTCTGTCTTACAGGCGTATGTTTTTTATGCGGCTGTGCACACCATATCACAGCGGCGGAACTTAATTATTATAAGAAGAAGCAGCGATGGCCCGGAATGTATGTTGGGTATATCCCCGGGCCGTTTTTCCATTACGGCCAAAACAAGCTGTCCGAAAGTCGCCATTTTGACCTTGGCGATATTCCACCCGAAGTACGTAAGATAACAGCCGTTATTCCTGTTTTTAATCCCGGCAGAGAGCCGTTGATTGTCGAAAAGGTTGATGGGCCGTGTGCCTGTTTTGCCGGCTGGGATGGCGATAAACAGATTGCCCCCGGCCAATTCGGGGCGATTAACGTGCTGTTCGACAAGGATAAAATTGAATCCGGCCCGGCCAGCCATTTTGTGCGTATAAATACCAATGACCCTGCCAATAGCGAAGTAAAAATATTTTTCGACTTCAATGTAATCCGCAGTCCGGAGGAAGAAGAAATTCGTCTGTTGCGAGATAAAGTTCAAAATATTCAAAATGAGTTGCAGGCTCTTCGCAAAGAAATTCGGCAACTCACCTCCGTCAAGAACGCAGACGATAGCAGAGAAGCTGGCCGCAGCCAAGCTGGAAGCGAATGAATTATGATTGACATTACACGAGACAAAAACGACATTCAGGGCCGGATGGGCTGGCTGACCGGGCGAAACGGCGCCGGATATTCCGGCCAAGTACAATCGTATTTTGAGCATTATGGATTGAATTTTCCGTCCGTTTGGCATCATTTCGGGTGGTTTGAGAGCCGGGGGCTGAAACTGGCGGGACATGTGTGGATGCCGAGTAAAATTAAAGATCAAAAATTAAATATCAAAATTAAGGAGTCGCCGGAGGCGACAAGTGAAAAAACAGATTCCTCACCCCGCAAGGGGGTTCGGAATGACGGTGTGGGCGGGGTTCGGAATGACGGGGAGAGTGAGATTCGGAATGACAACCCTTCGACAGGCTCAGGGCGACCTGCAAGCAGGTCGGATTTCTCACCCCACAAGGGGGTTCGGAATGACGATTTTTCGAGTTGTGAGACCGCAATGGTAATTGTCCTGCATGGGTATCTCAATCATACGGGGCAGATGAGGCATCTGATTGCGGCGTTGCTGGAAAGTGGTCTTGCCGTCGGCTCATTCGACCTGCCCGGCCACGGCCTCAGCGAAGGCCAATCGGCGGCAGTGGGAGCTTTTGAGGATTATACACAAGCGTTAAGGGATTTTGTGCCTGTAGTTGAGCCGATATGCCGCAGACCGTTGTACTTTGTCGGATTCAGTACCGGCGCAAGCGTGGGAATGGATTTGCTTGGAAATCACCCACAAGCTGTCGCTTGTGGGTGCCACCCGAAGGAGATTTTTGACAAGGTTGTTCTGGCAGCGCCGCTGATTCACTGGCGCAGGTTTAATGCATCCAAAGCGATGTATGCTTTTTATCGCGCCTTTACGGAGAAGGCGCCGCGTGTGCCGCAAAGGAATTCATCCGACAAAGATTTTCTTTCTTTTAATCGCCACAGTGATTATCTTCATTGCCGGTACGTCTCGCTGGACTGGGTCGGAGCCTTATATGACTGGAACGACCGGCTTGAAGCAATGCCGGTTTGTGATAAAGAAGTCCTGATTTTGCAGGGCGACCGCGACACCACGGTTGACTGGCGGTATAATATCCGCCTGTTGCAGGGAAAATTCCCGGCAGCAAAAGTCGAGATGATACAAGGAGCAAGACATGAGTTATTTAATGAGACGACGAAATATCGGCAGGAAACGATAGAACAAATAATCCAATACCTGAACGGATAAGGAGGTATAAAATGGAGACAAAGCAAAAAGCAAGAGGTTCATGGGGGATGCGGTTTTTAATTATTGTGCTGAGCATTATTTTCGGAGTGCTATCTTACTGGTTATTGGGATTTATTACCGAGGATATTGGTGCGATGAAAGGACCAGGCTACTCGGACATCCGCGCCAAGTATGTTGATGCTGCGATTCTCGCCCGCCAGGAAACGCTGGAAAAAGAAACACAAAATCTCAATCGCAGAGTTCAGACGCTCCGGGAACAGCAGGGAATCCTTCGGGACAGCACGAACAGTTTGCAAAACACAATGACTCAGCTTCTTTCACTGCAAAAAGAGAGCCTGAATAAAAATGTAGAGTTTTCGGAACAAAGCAGACAGACTCTGCGGGAAAGTCAGGCGGCGTTTCTGGAGAACCAGAAAAAATACGAACAGTACAATCAGCAGATTGCCGAACTGACCCAGCAGCAGCGGGAAAAAGAAGATGAATTGGCCGGCGTCAATGAGACAATCAAGGCCAAAGACCAACTGGCCCAGAAAGAGTATGGTCGATTGTATGATCGACATCAGCTCAAAGTGGCGGCGATAAAACTGGGATTCCTCGTGCCTGTGTTTTTGGCGGCATTCTGGCTGTTTATGAAATATCGCACCGGGACGTACTGGCCGATGGTCTGGGCGGCGTTTTTGGCGGTGTTTATTAAAATCGCACTGATTATTCACGAGTACTTTCCGAGCCGCTATTTCAAATATGTCGCGCTGGTTGTAATGATTGGGATTGTCGTACGGATATTGCTGTACCTGATTCGGATGATTGTTTCGCCCAGAAAAGAGCTTTTGGTCAGGCAATACCAGCAGGACTATGACAAGCTGCTCTGTCCGATATGCAATAAACCCATTCGTATCGGGCCGCTGCGTTATATCGCCGGGCTCGGGAAAAAGACGCTGATTTTTGCGGATACAGGCAAAGAAGGTTCGCCGATGCAGCCCTATACCTGTCCTTCGTGCGGGACGAGCCTTTACGCCAAATGCGACAAATGCGGTCAGGTGCGGCGCTCGCTTTTGCCGTATTGCGAGCATTGTGGAAGTGAAAAAACAGAATAATGCAATCTGACAGCTCCGTGAAATCGAAATGGAAAATCAAAGATTAAAAACCGGTGATTCTTTTGCCTGGCTGAATGCGACGCAGTTTCTGGGTGCCGCCAACGACAACCTGTTCAAGGGGCTGATGATCTTTTTACTCATCGGCAAATTGGGGCAGGACAAGGCTTCATCGGTCAGCGCCATTGCGGGGATGGTGTTTGTTGTGCCGTTTCTTTTGCTGACGCCTTATGCGGGGACACTGGCCGACCGCTTCAGCAAACGGACGATTATTGTGCTGGCCAAGGTCGCGGAAATTATCGCTATGGGCCTCGGGTGTCTGGCGTTCTGGTGGGGCAATCCGGCGGGATGTTATCTGATCCTGTTTTTGATGGCCGCCCAGAGCGCGTTTTTCGGCCCGAGTAAATATGGCATTGTGCCGGAACTGGTGGAATCACGGCAATTGTCTCGTGCCAACAGTTTACTGGAAGGAATGACTTACCTTGCGATTGTGATAGGTATCGCGGCGGCGCCGGCGCTGACGCAAGTTATGGATAAAAATTTCACACGCGCCCAAATTGCCTGTGTTCTGATTGCTGCGGCAGGTACTGTCACATCATTATTGATACGTAAAACGCCGGCCGGCGGGCAGACGAGTAAGTCTCATCCGATTTTTCTTGTCGATGTGTGGCGGACGATGCGACTCATCAAAACGGATACGAATCTGGTGGCGGCGGTTTTTGCTGCGGCGGGCTTTATGTTTCTGGCCGGTTTTGCTCAAATCAACCTGATTCCCTACGGCATCCAGGTCTGTCATTATTCCGAGATTCAGAGCGGCTATCTGTTTGTCATTGCGGCGGTAGGAATCGGCATCGGTTCGTTCTGGGCCGGGAAACTGTCCGGCCGCGCGCTGGAGTCGGGCATTATTCCGGCAGGGGCGCTGATGCTGGGGATTGGTGCGTTGGGACTGGCGGGAAGTCAAACTAAAGGGTGGATTTATACAGAGATATTCCTGATGGGCGTTGGAGCCGGAATATACATCGTGCCGGTGCAGACATTTATTCAAATGCGGGCCGAGCGTCGAATGCTGGGGCGAATCATCGCCGCATCTAATTCGCTGGGCTGGATAGGTGTTGCACTGGCTGCGGGGGTTGTTGGGCGTTTTGGCGGCTGGCTGGGTGTGCCGGCGGCAAAGCTGTTTATTGTGCCGGGATGTATCGCGCTGATTATCTTCGTGGTGTCGCTATATTATCTGCGGGAATATGTGTTGCGGTTCGTGCTTTCCATTCCAATTCGGCTGGCCTATCGCATTGAAGTCTTTGGTGATGAAAATCTGCCGATAGACGGCGGGGCACTGCTGGTTGCCAATCATCTGTCGTGGGTTGACGGTCTGGTATTAAGCGCCGTCCAGCATCGACGGATTCGGTTTTTGGTGGATCGGGAGATTTATCAATGGCCATTTCTGCGGTGGTTTTTTCACTTCATTAAAGCCATTCCCATCAGTGCCGCTGACGGCCCGCGACATATAGTGGAATCCCTGCAAAAAGCCAGACAGGCGATTGAACAAGGGTATATGGTCTGTATCTTTGCCGAGGGAACGCTGTCGCGAACGGGACATACGGGGGCGTTTCACGGTGGGCTGGAAAAAATCGCCAGAACCACCAATTGTCCCATCATCCCGATATTTCTGGGTGGCCTGTGGGACAGCATATTCAGCTACCGCCGGGGAAAATTGCTGTCGCGATTTCCACGGTCTTTACCTTATCCGGTGACGGTACATTTCGGCAGAGCGATGTCCCCCGATTCGACCGCCCGGCAGATTCGACAAGCCGTGCTGGAATTGTCCTGCGACTGGATCGAGGCGCGAAAATATCGGCGGCTTTCATTGGCGCAGACGTTTGTAAAGGTCGCACGGCAAAACTGGAAGCGACTCTGTATTGTTGACACAACCGGAAAGAAACTCACCTGTGGACAAATGTTGATTGCGGCGATTGCTCTGGCCAAAAAGCTCAAATCGACGCTGCGACGGCAGAAAAACATCGGTATTTTATTGCCGTCCGGTGTGGCGGCAGTGCTGGCTAATGTCGCTGTTGGATTGCTGCGAAAGACGGCGGTCAATCTGAATTATACCGTCGCACAAACCGACAGGCAGACGGCTATCGAACAATGCAGCATTAAGACCATCATCACATCAAAAACATTTCTCGAAAAACTTGGCTGGAACGCCGAGAATGAAGAATATCTGTTCATCGAAGACCTGCTTTTGCAGATAACCGAGAGGGATAAAAAGCGGGCATGGCTTAAATCGAGATTTCTTCCAGCGCGATGGATAGGCGGATGGAGAAAAGTCAATCCGGACGATACGGCCGCGATTTTGTATTCATCGGGTAGTTTCGCACGGCCCAAGGGAGTGATGCTCAGCCATCATAACCTTCTGTCGAATATGGAAACCGTGCGGATGATTTTCAAATTTGACAAGACCACACGGCTGTGCGGCGTGCTGCCGTTCTTTCATTCGTTCGGGCTGAATTGTACATTTTGGCTGCCGATTCTGTCGGCGGTGTCGGCGTATTATGTACCCAATCCGCTGGACGGACGAACCATCGGCCAAACCGTCAGCGAAAATCAGTGCACGATACTGTTCACCACGCCGACGTTTTTGGCCAATTATCTGCGACGGTGCGAAAAAGATGAATTCAGAAGCCTTGAATATGTGGTTGTCGGCGCTGAAAAGCTCAAAGAGCAATTGGCCGACAGTTTTTATGATTATTTTGGTATCCGTCCACTGGAAGGCTATGGGGCAACGGAACTGTCGCCGATGGCGGCGCTGAATGTGCCGGACGTTGAAATTGACGGCATTCGACAGCAGGGAACCAAAGAAGGCTCCGTCGGGAGACCCATACCGGGCGTTGCGACGCGGGTTCTCGATGCTCAAACGAATCAGCCGGTCGAGCCGGGACAAGTGGGCGTGCTGTGGGTCAGGGGCGCCAACGTGATGAAGGGCTATCTCAACGACCCGCAAAAAACGGCCGAGGCAATTGTAAGCGGCTGGTATAATACGGGCGATGTGGTCGTCATAGATGACGAAGGGTTTATTACGATTACCGACCGGCTGGGACGATTCAGCAAGATCGGCGGTGAAATGGTTTCGCATACCGCCGTCGAAGACGTCTGCCAGAAAGGACTGGGGGGGCAGGATCGTGTCGTAGCGGCTACCAGTATCCCGGATGAAAAAAAGGGTGAACAAATTGTGGTGCTGTATATCAAGTCGGCAGTTGACGGAGACAGGCTCTTTGAGATTATCAGCCAAAGCGAACTGCCCAATCTGGCCAAACCCAAACGCGAAAATCTTATCGCGGTGGATGCCATCCCGACCCTCGGCTCCGGCAAAACCGATTTCCAGCGAATCAAAAAAATCGCCGCGGAAGTTGAAGGAAAAAAACAAGAAGTCAGAAATCAGGAGCCGGAAGAAAGAAATTGAAGAAGCATATTGTGGAGTAAGCGGTTATGCTCTTATTCACAGATGTGTACACATTTTTCATAGGCAGACCCGATAAGATGTTTTTGATTTCAATCGTCTTCCTGGCGGCGTATGGAATTCTCTATTACTGGAAGAGAAAACAGGACCGGATATGGCCGATGCCGACGCTCTGTTTGCTCTGGTTTTGTTATGGCTTATGGGAAGCTTATTGCACGGCGATAAAAGCCAATATTCGAGTAGATTTTATGTTTTCGGTTCCAATGATAATCACTGCAACATTTTACCTGATTATTGTACAGGTCATCCTGGTATGGCCGAAAAACAAGAACTAAAAGCCATTGGATTTTTTGTTCGACAGGCTTCGGATGGGGGGTGACAACGCGTCTCCCGAAGGCGGACCGATGGACTTTTAATGCAGCACAGCCGTCCCCGGCCGGGGCGAAAAGAAAGAGTATTGCCAAATACAGAGGGTGGGGTTAGACTGATGCTTAGTTGAAAACCTGTTTTTGCAGGGTGGCAGCGACCGAGGCGCAGCCGAGGTCGATGGAAAATGCCATCCACCTCATCCGACAAAACGGATTCGGTGGCTGCCACACATCATACGGAAGGTTTTCAACGATGTAAGCTAAGGCCGGATTCCAGAGAAAAATCAGGTTCTTTTTGGGGCAAAATGGAAAGTCCAAACTCGATTTATCCGATATAAAGGGAGATTCGTAATTCCTGGAAATATGACGAAACGCAAAAACCTAAAGGAAAATGAATGATTTATCAGACCACAAATAAGGATGAGCGGGACAGCAAGCTGCTGATTCCGGATATGCGGATGCAGGTCCAATATCAGCGGACGCGCGAAATGACGCTCGACGACCTGCTGCTGGAAAACCGGATTGTGTTTTTGGTGGGGGAGATTTCCTACCGGCTGGCGGCGGAAGTGATTATGAAACTGCTGTATCTGGACAACCTCAAACGCGGCGTGGAAATCAGCCTGTATATCAATTCGCCCGGCGGCAGCGTTGATGACACGATGGCCGTTTACGATACGATACGGTTTCTCGGCTCTCCCGTGGCGACATACTGTATCGGCCGGGCGCAGTCGGGCGCGGCGGTGATTTTGGCCGCGGGCACCAAGGGCAGACGCCATGCACTGCCGCACGCGAAAATTATGCTTCATCAGCCCTGGGGCGGAATCACGGGCCAGGCTGAGGATATTCGCATCCAGACCGAAGAAATCCTCAAAGCCAGAAAAATGATTAATGAAGTCCTGTCCAAGCACACCGGCCTGACGCCGGAGAAACTGGCCGAGGAAACCCAGCGCGATAAATATATGGATGCGCAGGAGGCCAAAACCTGGGGACTGATTGACGATGTGCTGAAGGAACAGGAAGAAAAAGAAGAAAAGAAAGACGAAAAAAAATAACCGCCGAAAACAATTCGGCTTGCGATGACGAGGAGATTATGACTGTAAGTAATAATCTTGTACCGATTGTGATTGAAAAGACGGGCCGCGGCGAAAGAGCGTACGACATTTATTCGCGACTGCTCAAGGACCGCATCGTGTTTCTGGGCGGTCAGGTGGACGACGATGCGGCTAATTTAATCATTGCACAAATGCTGTTTTTGAGCAATGAAGCCAGCTCCTCAGATATTCATTTTTACATCAACTCGCCCGGCGGCTCCATTACCGCCGGACTGGCTGTTTACGACACGATGCGGTTTTTGCGCTGCCCGGTGGCGACATACTGCGTCGGGCAGGCGGCCAGTATGAGCGCGATGCTGTTTGCCGGAGGCGAAAAAGGCAAGCGCTTCATCCTGCCCAACAGCCGGGTGCTTTTACATCAACCGCTGCTGAGCGGCGAAATGGTTGCACCGGCGACCGACCTGGAAATCGAAGCCAGGGAAATCCTGCGGCTGCGCAACCGATTGTATCGGATTTTGTCCGAGCATACGGGCAAAGACACGGTAAAAATCGAAAAAGACTGCGACCGCAACCTCTGGCTGGAAGCCGAAGAGGCGGTCGAATACGGTCTGGCCGACTCGATCCTTCACAAAGAACCGACGATCAAACATAAGCCGCTGGAAGAATAAAGGGCAATTGTAAATTGACAATTGTAAATTGTAAAATCAAACGCCTGCATAATGCAATCGGTCTGCTGTTTTTGACAGGGGTGATTTTCTGCTGGGGTTGCGGCAATGAGCAGAATAAATCGCTCTGGCAACAGATCAAAGACCTTGACAATCAGAAAAGCACACTCGACATCCGCATCGAAAAACTGGAAGAGGAAAATGAACAACTTCGCCGGCAGGTTAAGACGCTTGAAGGATTGGATCCCAATGACCGTCTGACGATGATAGATACGCTGGAAAAAATTGTCATCCATTCACGCAGCGGACTCTATGACAAAAACAATGACGGCAAAAAAGAAACGCTGGTTGTTTATGTGGAGCCGGCAGATATCGCGGGTGATCGAGTCAAGGCGGCGGGGCGAGTGAATGTGCAATTATGGAATCTGAACGCCAAAGATCCACACGCGGCTCTCTTAAAACAATGGATAATCAAACCGGCGGAATTAAAACAATACTGGGTCGGGACACTAATGACTCATTATTACCGACTGAGTTTTCCAGCGGGAGATATAGTCAAGGGAGATGAAACAGGGCTGACGGTCAAGGTTCGATTTGTGGATTATTTCAGCGGCAAAACACTCGAAGACCAGCGGTCGATTCAATAAAATCGCTCGGTTCATACGAATCGAAAAATTCAACAGACCTCGTGGCTGGTGCCGCGAGGTCTGTTTCTGTTTGACCGCGGTATTAATTAACCGGCTGATACTGGGATAACATCTGGACTTCTTCATCCGAAAGAACCCGATTATATAGCCGGACTTCATCAATCAGACCGTCAAAGAAGGGCTTGTCATACGGGGGGACTTCCAGTACTGCCAGCCGGCCGATAGTCAACACGTTATCATTGTGTTTCATCGGAACCCTCTTTTTCATTTTCCACTTGTTATCCAGCTTGCCGTCAATGTACAGTTTCTGTACCTGCCCATCGTAGGAGCCGACGATCAGATGCCACTGGCCGTCCACGACAGAGGTTTTGGAAGTCATCGAGCAGCCGGCACATTCAAATGTGGTCTTCTCCTGACAGCGTTGTCCTTTGTACTCGCCGCCGATGCAGAGATTATATGCGGATTGCCAGCCCTTATCGAGGATGCGGTTCCACTGGTCGTCAAGCCTGCTGGTCTTGATCCATGCGGCAATGGTGACCGCGTCGAGGTCCAGGCTGTTGCTGTCATTGACTATGATGCCATCCTTTTCGGTTTGGGCGTTACATTCCAGCGCCTTGCCGAATTTGCCATCGACGAGCGTGCCGCCGGTTAAAACCCCGACGTTTCCGCTGCCGCTTGCGTCAACGACTTTTGTCAGACTGGCTTCATTCTCAACGGTGTCAAACGGGAAATACAAAACAAGGCCGCAGCTTAAATCCGGGGCCGGTGTTTGGGCCGTGTCGCCTGCGGCGGCGGGGGTGTCCTCGCCAAAGACACCGTTTACTGTCCCCAGCCCCAGGACAATCGCTGTGATAATGACCGCGATTTTTGCGGTTTCACTGAATACGTGTGTTTTCATTTTTTGTCTCCTTAATTAAAGTTCAGTTTTTTGTTCCACATCTGTAAATAAAGAGACATCCTGCGAGAAAAAGGGGACAAGGAAAAAAATGAATAATTAATTTGTGTTATAACGGCGTGTGCTTCAATTGCCCGGCTGGTATTGGTATAGCGTCTGGATTTCTTCATCCGAGAGGACGCGGTTATACAGACGCAGTTCGTCAATCAGCCCGTCATAATAAGCTTCATTGTAAGGAGGAATTTCAGGTACAGCCAGACTGCCGATATGAATGTCTGTATTCGTATGTTTCATCGGGGTGATTTTTTTTAATTTCCATTCGGCATCCAGTTTGCCGTCGATGTATAGCTTCTGGGTCTGCCCATCATAAGAACCCGTGATAAGATGCCATTTGCCGTCCACAACGGGCGTTTTGGAAGTCATCGAGCAGCCGGCGCATTCAAACGTGGTCTTGTCTTGCCAGCGTTGTCCTCTATACTCTCCGCCGATGCAGAGATTGTATGCGGATTGCCAGCCTTTATCCAGAATGCGTCCCCACTGGTCGTCAAGCCTGTTGGTCTTGATCCAGACGGCAATCGTCACGGCGTCCAAATCGAGGCTGCTATTGTCTTTGACCACAACACCGTCTCTTTTGTTCTCGGCGCTGCATTTTAATGCCCGGCCGAATTTGCCTTCAGAAAATGTGCCTCCAGTCAGTGTGCCGTGGTTGCCAAGGCCGCTTTCGTCGAGGGCCATTTTGGGTTCACCCTGGTCCAGAACGGCGTCAAACGAAAAATACAAGACTAATCCGGATTTTAGTTCCGGCGGAAGTACGGAAACAACGCTGCCGGTCGAATCACCTTTAGAAGGCTGATTCAGGACATAAATTCCTGTTCCCAACCCCACGATTATCACGGCAACGACGGCGATTTTTGCAGTCAGGCCGTGCCATAGCGTTGAAACAAAAGATGGATTTGTGCCGGCGATAGGACTGGCTGTTTGCGTAACGTCCGCGGCGGCGGAACTTTTGCAAAGTTCAGAAACCCCGATAAGTCCAAGCACGCCGGCGGAAAATTTCCTGCAGTCGGGTGCCTTCGAAAGAGTCTGCTCCACCAGAACTTCAACATCGGCTTTCAGCATTTTCCGGGCTCTGAAAATGCGTTTTTTTGCCGTCGCCTCATTCATCTCAAACATTTCGGCGACCTGCCGGATAGACCTGCCTTCCCAGTAAAATAAAATCAGCGGCTCACGGTAATGGCTGGGAATACGCTCCAGTGCCTGGTGTATGAATTCCTGCCTCTCTTTCGAAAGAACATGCTCTACCGGGTCTGTGTGCGATGCTTCGATCTCTTTCGTGGCATCCGCAGATAGTGATTTGGAAAGGATGTCCCGGCTTTCTTTCCTGTAATATTTTATAATTTCATTTTTCGTTATCTGGTACAGCCAACTTTTGAGTTTGTTGTAATCCCGAAGCTGCGAAAGATTCTGCCAGACAATCACAAACACATTCTGCGCCACGTCTTCGCTCTTTTCCATATCGCCGATAGCGCTGTACGCCAGCGTGCGGATATAAGCCTGATATCGTCGCACTAATGTGCCAAACGCCTCAACGTCTCTGTCAAGACTGGCTTTCAGAAGGGCGTAATCATTAAGCAACTGAGAATCCATATTTTTTTGCCGCCGTTTTGTTCTTAACGTCACCGGACTTAAAATCCGACTATCTATAATATAGATACACTTTTGTAAAAAAAGGGGACATCTGAATTTTACCAAATAAACAAGAGAAAGAAAACGCCCAATTTCGATTTGTTTTTAGGCAAAAAAAGTGGGAGGGGGTAAAGCCTGCTATTGTGGTTATTTGGAAAGGGAAGAAGATAAATTGCCGGGAGTTTTACCGATAAAGCCGGCCTGATTGCACAGGCGAATGATTTCTCTGGCCAGAGGGGCGGCGTCGCCGGCGCCGCTCTGACCGCCCTCCACCACAATCGCCAGTGAAGTAGCTCGTCCCGTATGATCGGTCACAAACGCGGCAAACCAGGCACTCTCCGGTTTTTCCGTCGAACCGGTTTTGCCGTAAATGGTCAGGCCCAGTTCGTTCAGGCCGCTTTGAGAAAAGGCCGGGTATGCTGTGCCTCCCCGTTCGTTGACAACCGCCCGCATCCCATCATACACCACCGCCAGATATTCCGGATGAATCGGAAGCTGTCGGCAGTGTTTTTCATTCATCGGGTCGTTGGGGTCAATAACCAGCCGTGGAGGTTTTACCAGCCCGTGTCGCGCCAGAATCGCATAAGCGTTGGCGACCTGCAGAACGGTGGCCCGCAGATTTCCCTGTCCGATTCCCCACCAGCGTTTTTCACCGATGGGAATAGGCGGCGCCGTCGTAATATCGTCAATCGGATTTCGCTGAATCCCAAAAATAATGCTTCCGGGCACCTCACGGAGCTGATATTCATCAGGGCGGATACCGGCGTTTTCAAACGGCGATTCATAAACGCATGACCCAAGTACTCTGGTTCCATAACCAAAGCGCCAAAGCCATTGTTGAAGCTGTTTTCCGTCGAGGCGGTCGGCTACGTGCGAAAAATATACATTGCAGCTTCCCCGCAGGGCATTTCTTGCATGGTTGGTCTGTCCTTCTTCTTCCCATCGCGCATCGTGGCAGTAGCCTTTTCGCTGGAGCAGGCATTTGGGCCAAGACGGCGGAGGCGGTGTCCAGGAACAGTGGATCACCTCGTCCGCGGTGATTTTATGTTCTTCCAGGCCGGCCAGCAGAATCAATGGCTTGACAGCGGAGCCGGGAGGAAACGTATCTTCAAGAGTATGATTTCGCAAGGGTTGTCTCGTATCGCTGAGCAACTGGTTATAGTCCTGTTTTGCCCGGTTCAGGTTGAACGTCGGTAAAGAAACCATCGCCAGGATGTCAGCCGTGGCGGCGTCGAGGACGACTGCGGCGATTTTTCCAGTTCCGCGAAATTCCGGGGCCACGGCGTTCGGCTCACTCAGCAGGGCCTGAATTTGTTTTTGCAGGGCGATGTCGATGGTCAACTGGACATCCTGTCCGAAAGACGGTTCGGTTCGCGCGAGTTCATTTCTCTGACGGTCGTAGGTGACCTCCCCCCGTCGGCCGCGCAAAATCGCCTCACAGGTTTTTTCGATACCAGCCTTGCCAATGACTTCGCCCTCAAGATAGCGCAGATATTCATCGTCGCTGAACCACTGCCGGGCCTCTTCGGGACGGACCGAGCCGACCCAGCCGATGAGTTGACAGGCGGCGGAGTCAAAGGGGTATACCCGCCAGGCTTCGGAACAAATGGCCACACGGCCAATTCCCGCCAATTCAATCTGCGCAGCCATCAGCGTCCGGCGGTCCTCCAATTCAAGCACGGAATATCCCTGATGCGTCTCGGCCAAATCCACGGAAAGAATCTGTTCAGGCCGAATGCGGTCTTTCTGTTGGGCGTATTGACTGATGGGAGTCCGTGGATTTTGCCTCCGCCAGTAAATAAAGCGGCCCAGTTCCCATATCCGGTCATTGACAGCTCCGAGTTTTTGATACAGCTCGTTCTCATCGGCGCCGGCGGTATAAATGCAGAAGTTAATGGTTTTTTTCAGTTGTTCGATATCGTCGGCCCATTTGCGGGTCAGTTGCTGTTCGGCGGTCTGCGTGTCCAGACCCGCCTTGACAAGCTGTTGGATATGGGTCTGCCAAAAGCGGTTGTCCAGCAGGCGGATAAGCTCATAATTGATTTGCAGAAAAAAAAGGGGCTGATCTTTGGCCAACACGTGTTCATTTCGGTCGATAATTTTTCCGCGCAGGGTGGGAAGTTGTCGAGGCGGAAGAATCCGCAGGCGTTCAACTTGTTCACGGGCTTGTCGGCTTTCAATACTCTGCAAAAACCACAGTCTGCCCAGACAAACCAGCATTCCCAAAATACAAATGCCGATAAAGATTTTTAATCTCTGGTGAAACATAGAAGTTACCTGAGACGAGGGCGTCCTTTGGGGCGAGGATACACTCGTTTCCAGATTCCGGAAAGAAGCATCCAGAACACCGGCGCGAAAACGGCGGTATAAAAAGCGGTTCCCAATACCGTAGGAAACAGGTGGGGTCTGGATTGTCCGATTTTCCACGCTTCCAGCCAGGCGGCGGGAAATTCCGTCAACAGCAAAGCAAAAAAAACCACAAGGCCCTGATGGACAAATCGTTTCATATTCACCGCCCGACTCATCCCGTACAGTACGGTGCCGAGAATGCCGTACACAATCATATAAGGCCCCATCGACGCGGACACCAGGTCGGCGACAAACCCAACGGCAAAAACACATCGCACAGCATCCTGCCGACGGGTGTGGAGAGCGGCAAAAACCATCACCACAATCAGAACTGATGGACGGATGTGTCCGCTTCCCAGCGCAATCACGTTCAGCAGGTTGCCCGCGTCAAGCAGAGCTGCCGTCAGAAGAATCAGACTGAATATCAGCCATCGCATCGCTGAAGTCCTATTTTATGTTCGGGATCACAACGATCACTTCGCTCAGAGCCGCGACATTTTCAATCGGCTCAACCCCAATCAGCCACAACAATGGATTTTGTTCGTCAGGCTTTACCCGGCGAATTTCCCCAATCACAATAGGGGCGCTGAGTTTTCCAGTATGAGCCGCGGCATAAACCGTATCGCCGATACGAATATCCGTATCGCGGGGAATTAAACCGATACGACAGCCGGTTTTGCCATCGCCGAACATCTGAGCGGGAATATCGAGGCGGGTTCCGTCTCTGCGAATGCGGACTTCAATGCCGCAGGCGGAATCCGTCAAAAGCTGAATCCGAGCCATCGTTTCCGACGCTTCCCTGACGGTTCCCACGACGCTGTTTTTCCTCGGCGACAAAACAAACTGACCGGCGGCGACGCCGTGCTGTGTTCCTTCGTTGATAATCAGTTCATGTCTTGCACCGCGAAGAAGCGTGGTCACTTTGGCCGGCAAAAGACCGGCGTCGAAAAGACCAAACTGTCTGCGGATCCGACTCAGCGTCAGATTTTCCTTTTCCATCTCAGCCATCTGAGCCCGCAGATTTTTATAGTTTTTCCAGAGCAGATCGTATTCATCTTTGCTCACAGCCTGTTCGGAAGGGGCCGTCATACGGATATGATCCACGACCAATTGTCTGCCAACCTGCAAAAATGGAGCGAAAAGACGATGAAACAAAAAATTGATGGAATTGGTGGTTTTTTGGGGAATAAGGTAAATCAGAATGCTCAATCCGAGCAATCCCCAAAACAACGAATGTCTCGATGCGTGAATGTTTCCCAACGCCATATCATAACGAGTTGAAATTCTTAAACAAACAGCGACTCACGGAGATAGTCTGAAAAAAGAAGAATCGGCCCGTCGGGCCGTCCTGAATTTTAACTTTTGGACTTTAATTTTTAACTTTACTTAGTCCCATCCTGGGCCGGACTGGTCCAAAGCGTCTTTGAGAATTTCAAGGTTTTCCAGATAGACGCTGCATCCGCGGGCCACGCAGGTCAGCGGGTCGTCAGTGTACAGAACTTTCAGACCCGTGGCGTTGGAAAGGATTGTATCCATTCCGCGAAGCAGCGAACCGCCGCCGGCCAGATACATTCCGTTTTCAATCAAATCCGCAGCCAACTCCGGTTCGGCGCGTTCAAGTGTGCGGATGACGCCTTCAATGATGCCGGCGATCGGCTCGCGGAAGGCCTCGCGGATTTCCTCGCTGGTGATGACAATTTTTCGCGGCAGACCCGAAATTGTATCACGGCCGGCGATTTCCATCGTCATTTCCTGCTCCAGCGGGGCGGCGGAGCCGATTTGAATTTTGACCTGTTCGGCACGCGGCTCGCCAATGAGCAAATTATACGTGCGTTTCAGATGATTAATCAGAGCCTCGTCAAAATCGTCTCCTCCCAGACGGACGGATTCACAGGCGCTGATGTCGCCCAGACTCATAATGGCGATTTCCGTGGTTCCGCCGCCAATATCGACAACCATCGAGGCGGTCGGTTCAGTGATCGGCAATCCTGCGCCAAGACCTGCGGCCATCGGCTCATCAACCAGATAGACCTTTCGTGCGCCGGCGCGTTCGGCGCTTTCGATTACGGCTCTGCGTTCCACGGCGGTAATGCCGCGGGGAACTGCGATGACCATCCGGGGACTGAATAAGTTGCCTCGCCCGTGAACTTTGCGAATGAAATAGCTGAGCATCTTTTCGGTGATTTCGAAATCGCTGATGACGCCGTCTTTCATCGGACGGATTGCAGTGATGGAACCGGGGGTTTTGCCCAGCATTTCTTTGGCGATCAGACCCACGGCTTCCCCGTCGTTGAGCACGATGTTGGTGCCTTTGCGGACGGCCACGACGGACGGCTCATTGAGGACAATCCCCTCCCCCCGGACACAGACCAGCGTGTTGCACGTACCCAGGTCGATCCCCATATCCTTGCTGAACCAGCCTAAAACTCTGTCCAGTATCCGTATCACTTTGACTCCCTTCTTATATCAATACCGGCTCTTTGCCCTCTCCATCCGTATATTTCGGACAAATTCGTTCGGCAACTTCAAAAAACCGCTCAGGTTGTACACTTACCGTCCGGTTTGAACAATCTGAAACAGAGACGACCAGCCATATTGAGTGCCGCACTGGTAGGCTACGAATGCCGCCGTCGCCAGCACAGCCAAAAAAGCTAAGGCCAGAATCGCCGTGTATACGTTGCTTGAAACTATTATCTTTCGCTTGGCCATAATTACAATCAAAGCCTGGTGGTCGTTGCGGTATCGCCCACTTTGGGACGCTGCTGGATCATTTCCAATACGCCGGCACACTTGTTGACATCGACATCGGTTACTTTGACGTCACAAAGGAATTCGCTGCCGCGGGTGACGTGAAAGACCATCCCTTTTTCCACCCCGTCGGCTGTGCCGACCGACAACGTTACAAGGGATTGATTTATTTCCGTAACCAACCCCTGAACTTCCGAGGCGGTCATTGTCGGCGCGGGTTGGGCCTTCTGGCCGGGAATTTGGGTTACCGTACCCAGAGAAACGGGGCCTTTGCCGTTCGTAAGGTCAGCAACTTGTTTTTCAAGGTCGGTTTTCTGCTCGATAAGCATTTTGCGGTACGCGTCCAGCCGCTGCAGCTCAACGATTTTCTCATAGAGGTCCGCCGTTATCTGATTCAGTTCTTTCTGGTCTTTGATGTTTTGAGCGCGGGCTTTTTCAAGCTGGTCGCGGGTCAGCTTCAGCGACTCCAGCATGGAGGCTACGCTTTGCTCAAAGCCGGTCATCACGCCTTTCCAGCTTTCAGCGCGGCTCTGATATTCCTGGCTGAGCCGTTCGGTTTTCTGGAGATTGGATGCCAATTGGTTGTTGCGTTCCTGAAGAGACTGGAGTTCCAGTTCTTTTTTGTTTTCCAGTTCCTTGGTTTTGGCGACCTGCTCATTATACCGGTCGTTCAGGCTGAGATTTTCAGCCTGAACAGCTTGGCGGGCGAGTTTTTCACTCTCATACAGAGCCTTGTAATTAGTTGCGCTGCCCACATAGCTGACCATCATACTGCACAGGAAAATGGCGAATAAGGACAACAAAACCACCAGAATTTTTGTCAACGTACTCAAGATACCCATCCTTTCAATGCAACACCACGGTCATAAGCCCGCAAAAAAGAATGAGGCCTGACGGACCTTTTGCCGACACGCGAAACCTCATATTCTTCAAACCATAGGGATTTTACGTTGTTGCCTGGTACAGGTCAAGAGTTTTTTATTTGTCCTATATATAATAGGACTACAATGCCACCCTGGTTTTTGCCGCCAAATTCGACTTCGGCGAATTTAGTCGAGTCGAAACACAAAATCCGAAATCCCAAACAAGTCCAAATGACGAAAATTCGAATGTCCCAAACAAATAACTCCACAGGTCTTAGCGGCTTATGTTTTGAATTTCGACCCCGACATATCGGGACGAATTTCGGATTTCCCGAAAATCATCATAACTACTTGTTCAATATGGCTTTACATCCATTTTTGCGGATCAAATAGCGTCGCAGCGTTAAAAATGAGATAGATTTATTTTGTCATAAGCAGCACAGATCGGGCAGCGACCAGACGGATATAGGTGGATTGGCTGTCGAGAGCCTTGGCAAGATATCCGGTTAAGTTCCTGGCTTTGAGTCTGCCGATAGCCGTAACGCTGGTACCGGTGGCCATTGTCGCCTGATTTAGGTCCGGGTTAGTCTGGAAATACGTTACCAGTTGATTCATTCCGCCCTGGTCGCCGAGTTTGCCGAGTTCCTCGACTGCGCAGAGCCGAACTTCAAGCACATCATCCTGCAACATCGTCAATTGAAGAGCTTCTTTGGCCTCGGTTGTACCCAGCGCTCCCATTCCGCGGATACCCATCACGCGGTCATCGGCGTATTTGCTGATCAGCAAAGGCCAGAGTTTGGACCTGTAAATGCGGACGTCCTTGAGCCGGGCAATTGATTCCACGGCCTGCATACGCACCTGGTCTGTGGTTTCCGTGTCTCGGAAGGCCTGGTACATCAGTTCCAGGTCATCCCTGTTTCCCAGTTTGCCCAGCAGCAACAGGGCAGTGGCGCGAATCGTGGGATCCGTACTCAGGGCGGCATCCCGAATTTTCGGATAGTGCGACGTATCTCCCAATCGAATCATGGCGTACGCCGCGGCGATACGGACTTTTTCGTTCTCATCTTCGAGGGCTTTTTTCACCCGATTTTTGCAGGCCTGGCAGGCCATATCGCCGATGGCCATCGCGGCGGGGGCGCGAACCGCCACAAACGGATCATCTAATTTCTGAAGGATTTCCGGTATGAGCTGATATTGGTTCGTTTCGACAGCGACTTCAATGGCGTGATTCCGCATATAAGCGCTGGGGTCGGAAAGAGCCGTTTTGACAATCGTCATCGCTTTGGCCTGGAGTTCCTGTACCGGCACCGGCGGCAGAAGCGACGCCCTGACCGATTCGTTTTCTTCCTGTCGAGTGCAGCCGCAAGCTAATAGCAACCCCATTAAAAGCGTATGTGAAATCCATTTCATTGTTTCTTCCTTCCTGTTCGTTTTTCCGCGACGGCCAAAACTGCTATCAGGCAGGCCGCCATCGCCGGCAGTTTATCTATCCAGGCTCCATATTTCGTGTAAAACGTAATTTGATTGTCTAACGGCACGGCATCCACAAACCAGCCCTCTACACCCTGACGCTCCATCCCTTTTATCGGCAAATTGCCGGCAAGATATTGATTTTGTATCCTGCCGTAAGGGTCAATCAGGCAACTGATGCCCGTATTGACGCTGCGAACCAGCGAAATGCGGTTTTCAATGCAGCGGAAAACGCAAATGGCCGTCCGCTGGGCCAGTTCCACCGACGGCATCACTTTATCGCCCTTGAACCGCACATACCAGCCGTCATTGCTGATATTGACCATCCAGTCGGCCTGTTTGCTGCCATTTTTATACACCATTTTTCGGCTAATGGCCGGGTCGGTATCCTCATAACAAATCAGCACGCCGAAGCGATAGTCTTTACCGTCAAGTCTGACTGGAAACAACGTATAGTCTCTGCCGGCGGTGAGGGTATAGTCAAAGTCATAAGGATTCAGGCTCATAAACAGCTTATACAGCGGGGGGAATGTTTTTTTAAAAGGGATAAACTCCCCGAACGGCACGAGATGGATTTTGTCGTAACGATAATCACTTTGTCGGCCGTCCGGCTCATACAAGTAGGCGGAATTGAAACGTTCCGTGATGGCCGGTTCGTTATTGACTATGCCGACGCCGGCTCCGTGCGCGCCGACCAGAAGATAACATTGTGTTCGTTTGGCGTATTCGGCGATTTGATTGTGGAACCGCACCGGTTCACTGTTGGGGTCGCAGTACAGTTGATAGCCCGGATTGAGAACGGTCAGTACCATCGTCTCCGGCCAGAAGACCAGTTTGGCCCCGGCGGCGGTACATTTATCGGATTGGGCGAGCAGGTCGTCCAGAATCGCCTGGGCGTTTTCCGTTTCTTCTTTTACCGCTGAGGGGACGTTGGGCTGGACGACGCCGACCTTGGGAGACAAGAATCGTTCGGTTATGGTGAGATGATGCAAACCATATAAAAGCGCCGCACAGATTATCACGACGATTGCCGTCATTTCGATCCACAGGCGTTTTTCTCGCCAGGTTTTTTCGCGGACGGCCGCAATGCCGTCGGCCACCACACCATTAACAGCCGCAATCAGGGTCGAGACGCCAAAGGTTCCGAAGATATCGGCGATTTGAATCAGGGTGGCATTGGCATATTGGCTATGGGCCAAAAAGTACCAGTTAAAGCCGGTTAAGAGAAACGACTGAAACGATTCCGCTCCGACAAATAAAATCGGCACAGCGATTATCATCGGCCAATTTTTTGTTCGCAGATAACGCACGCCCATCGCCAGGACAGGCCAATACAGCGCCTGCCACATCGCAAAACACACATAACCTGGTGCGGTGATGGGAATCAGCCAATAAAGGTTACCCAGCCAATACACAAACGAGACCAGATAAGCGGTCAGGACAAGCGGCTTTTTCGGCGTCCGCGGATTGCACACCATCACAAACGGCACCAATGCAACCCACACCAGAAATGACATACCCCACGGCGCCTGACAAAACGTCAGCAATAGGGCGGAGACAGCCATCCCCGCAATAATGGGTAGGGTGGACTTCAGCCCACCGGCATTTTTATCTATTTTTTTGTCACCCACGTCGTCAGTTCCTTCAATGCGTTTTGAATCAGAGCGTGGTCATAATCCTTTTTATTATTCATTCGCAGCCGGAATTGCTTTGCGAATAAATTCAGGAGAAAAGAGTTTTCCATGACAGTTTTCGCATCCAGCCCCATCTCTACAAACAGCCGTTTTAATTCGAGTTGTTCGTGGACATTTTGCCCTTCATTCTTTTGTTTTTCAATATTTTTTAATCGCCGGGCGGTATTTTTAACATATTCTTCGGAGATGTCGATGCCGCAGTAATCGCGTCCAAGCTGCAGAGCCGCCGCGGCGGTGGTGCCGGAGCCGCTAAACGGGTCAAGTACGAGGTCGCCGGGTTTGGAGCTTGTCGCGATAATCCGGGCCAGCAGCAATTCCGGCATCTGGCAGGGGTGCCAGCCCTGGCGTTCCTTAAACGTGCCGCAGACGCGGGAATAGCAGGCCCACGTATCGTTGGGGATTTTGCCCGTACTGTTGGCGCGGGCGTCGTTATAAATTAACTGCCGGTCGGACGGCACACGGACAGCAAAATCGTTGAAGACGAAATTTTTCGGGTTTTTGACAAAGTAGAAGATATGGGTATGCGACTTGGCGAATTTCTGTTTGGTCTGCTGACCGAAGGTATAATGCCAGATAATCCAGTTTCGTAGTTTCAGGTCCAGTTTTTCGCCGATGAGACGGACATCCGCGGCATAGTCGTCGCCGATGGCGATGTAAAAGGAACCGTTGCTTTTCAGGACGCGCACGCACGCCGCCATCCAGTCTTTCGTCCACGCGATATAATTATTTTTTTCGACTCTATCGTGATATTTGTCGTATTGATAGCCGATATTGAACGGTGGGTCGGCAAAAACCAAATCTGCAAACGGCTCTTTGGCCTTGCCAAGCAATTCGATACAGTCTCCGGCCAGAATTTTATTCTGATATTCTCGCATAGGTAAATTATAATACCTGCGAAAAGCAGTTTTGCAAATTATCTTTTCAGCAGAGACTGGAGTTGAGTAATAAGCGGCGGCAAGTCTTCTATTATAATACGGTGAACAATGGCCAAGTCAACATCGAAATAACCGTGAATCAGACGGTTTCGAGTGCTGATGATTTGGGGCCAGGGGATATCGGGATGCTCTTCTTTCAAATCATCCGAAACACGAATCGCGGCTTCACCCATAATTTCAATCAACCGCGTGACCGACAATGTAAGTTTTTCATCTTTTGTGAAACTTGAAAGACTCAAATGTCCCGCAAAATCCACGGCTTTTTGTGCTGCGTCAAGCATGTGCTGAAGGCGAATTCTCTCCTCAGGCTTCATATTGTACCTGCGCGTGATGAATGACATTAGAGCGGAAATATCGGCTCAGAAACCCCGGCGTGTTGAGATCGGTCTTGCGGCCGAAAATGCCGGACAATTCCTCTTCCATTCCAAAAAACGCCAGGCCCGGGATATGTCCTTCTTCAAATTCCACCAGCACATCGACATCGCTGTCGGGATTAAAGCGGTCTGTTAAAACAGAGCCGAACAAACTCAACCGGCGGATATGATGTCGTCGGCAGAAGTCCGCAATCTGCTCTTTAGGTATTTGAATGCTCGTTGCCATAGCTGGGAATTATAAAGCAAACGGCGTAAAAAGCAAGCCTTTATCCCATCATCAGTTTGGCTAGCATTTGGACGGACAGAGAAGTAAAATCCGGCAGCACGGCAATGGCGTCATACGTCTCGGCCAGATCCACCGGGTCGGTGGCGGCGGTAATGGCGATGTATTTCATCCCCGCGTTTCGGCAGGCCCGAAAACCCGACGCCGAGTCGTCAAACACGAGGCATCGTGCCGGCAAGTACCCCAATTCATTGGCGGTGCGCAACAGGCTTTCCGGGTCGGGCTTGCCGACCTTGACCATATCGCGGTTAATGGCGATTTTAAAAAACCGCCGGAGGTTCAAGCCGTCCAGCACAAAATCCACATTCTCCTTCGATGAATTGGACGCTATGCCGCAGGCAATGCCCGCTTGCTCCAGTTCATCCAAAAGCCGCCGCAGCCCCGTAATCTCCCGTAAGTGCGGCGCAAAAGTTTTGCGATACAGCTTTTCCTTCTCATCGGCGATTTTTTGAATCGTTTCCACCGGCGTGTCCTCGCCGAAGAGATTGCGGACAATCCTGTCATTGCTGCGGGCGTGAATTTTTTCGTGATACTCTCGTTCGGAGAGATTCTTATCGTATCGGGTTCTCAGAAGGCCCAGCCAGGCGCTCTTGTGAAATGCCGTATTGTTGACCATCGTGCCGTCAATGTCAAAAATAACAGCAAAAGAATTTTCCATGTGGCTCCTGAAAATTATCAAACTTCTGTAAAAAGGGTGGCATGGTCAAGCGTTGGCTTGGCCATGGATAAAATCCGGTGGGGTGGGCTCTTAGCCCACCAAACTCGACTTTTTTTGTTAATATCCGGCCAGCATCGGCTCAGCGACCTGCTTTTTTCGTTCCGGGCCGAAGAGAACTTCCACCAGCGTCAGGGAAAATTCCATCGCCGTTCCCGGCCCCTGGCTGGTGATAAAATGGCCGTCAATGACCACCCGCTGACCCGCAGCGGACTTGTCGGGCAGTTTGTCCTGAAACGCGGGATGACAGGTGGCCTTGCATCCTTTGAGCAGGCCGTGATGAGCCAGCGCCACCGCCGGCGATGCGCAGATAGCCGCGACAATCCTGCCGGCCTTGGCCTGCTGTTTGAGCAGGTCGGTCAATATGACACAGTCCCGCAGATGTTCGGCTCCGGGCATCCCGCCGGGAAGGGCGATACAGTCAAATGTTTTACCCTGGCAATCCTTAATCAATACGTCGGCGACGAGTTTGACTTTGCGCGACGCGGTAATTTGAAGACCCGAAACAGAAGCGACGAGAACTTGCGCGCCCGCCCGGCGAAGGGTGTCAATAATCGTCACGGCTTCTATTTCCTCCGTTCCTTCGGCAATCGGAACAAGCACGGTTTTAACCATAGGTCAATCCTCTATAATGCCGGCAAAATTCTTCTGCAAATTTTTGTGTCCATTGTTTGATTCCGTGGCGGCATAAAGATACCGCACCTCCGACGCAGTCATCGGACGCCAGGCGCCGGGGCCAAGACCTTTAATTCGGATGTTTCCGATGTGTGTTCGTCTCAGGGATTTGACCTTGAAGCCGACCCTCGCCATCGTCCGGCGAATCTGGCGGTTAAGGCCTTGGCGGATTGTGATTTCAAGGACGGTTTCAAGATTATTGCGGCCAAGCACCTTCACCGCCGCTCGCTGGGTTTTGCCCTCGGACAGCCAGATGCCTTTCTTGATTTTTTCAATCGCATCGCCTTCCATTTTGCCCCGAAGCGTTACCTCGTAGGTCTTGGGCAGTTCAAATTTCGGGTGTGTCAAACGATTGGCAAGTCCCGAATCATTGGTCAGCAAAATGGCGCCGGTGGTGTCGGCGTCAAGTCTGCCGACGCAGAAAATGCGTTCGGGACAATCAATGTAATCAATGGCTTTTCGCCGACCCTGTGGGTCAAAATTCGTGCAAATGACGTTTTTGGGCTTGTTGAGCAGGAAATAGACCCGCTGCGGTTTCTGAAGCCGCCTGCCATGCACGCGGATATCGTCAACTTCCGGATTGACGAAGACCGGCAGGGTGCTGACCACAGTACCATTGACCGTCACAGCCCCGTCGAGAATCAATTCTTCACAGTTTCGACGCGAGTCAACACCCGCCTGCGCCAGCACTTTCTGCAGCCGCACCATTCCAGCGGCAACGATTTGTTGCTGAGGTCTTTGAGTTCGCTTTTTAAACTTAAACATAAGTTTCTTTTGTTCTTAATCTCTGTACTCTTATCTCTCGTCTCTGGTCTTATTTAAAAAACCGACTCACTATCCATAACAACAATAGCGTCAACACCGCCGACAGCAGCAGACAGCTCGTAATCGGCACAAAAATATGCCAGCTTTTCCCGCCCCAGGCCAAATCCCCCGGCAGACGGAACAGGCCGACTTTGCCCAGCAGCATCACCAGAACCCCAACGCCACACAGCATAAGCCCGCCTATAATAAGCCATTTGCCAAATTGTCCCGGGCCGAAATCCATAGAATCCTAAAAGTTAAAACCACAAATCAAAATCCAAAGCCGGGAATTTCTAAAAATACAATTCTACTTCCGAAAATACATGCCTTTAAGCCGATTGCCGACACTCACGACTCTTTTCCATTATAGCCGGGTGCGGGAAAGAGGCAAATTCTTTCGCTGGCAGGGGGGATTTTAGTGCCGATTTGGCCCCTGACGGCTCTGTTTTTTGACAAAAATCGACCTGGACGAGGGGTTTTTTCTTGACGAAACGAGGGTTTATCAGGATACTACGGATACTATATAGAATCTTGCGAACCGCTTCGAAGACACGGAATTATTGCTGATTCAAGGAGTTGTATTATGGCCCAGGCCAGAACGCAAAGCGACGCGATGCTTTATGCCCTGATTACGTTTGTCGCCCTGTTTGTGGTAGGGGTCGTCTGCGCGGTGATTTTTTATGTCAAAAGCGAAGAATACCGCACACAACTGGAAACCAACAAAGCCGAATTGGCGAAAATCGCCAGCAGCCGGGAGCAAAGCTCGCTGGGTAAAATCGTCGGCAGGATTGAAGGTTCCAAAAGTTATCTGGGAACCATCAACGACTATTACAACAAACTCATATCGGTTATCACCGGCACTGCGCCTGCGGAGGATATCTCGGCGGATGTGAAATTCAATGACATTACTCTGCAGATTAACAAGCTCAACCAGTCTCTGGGTCAGGACGTCAGCGCCTCGGTAGGGCCGGACAGCATATCCCTGCTCAAGCAAATCGCCGACCTGAAAGCCAAACTGGATGAAACCCGCGCCCAGATGATTGCACTTTCGGCGCAGCATCAGCAGTTGCAGGAAGAACTGAAAACCGCCAGCGAGCAAAACAAACAAAAGGAGCTGCAGCTTGTTGAGCAGGTCAAACAGCATCAGCAGAACGCCGACGAAATCCAAACCAAGTATGATGAACTGCAAAAACGAATGACCGCTGCGACGGATGAGCAGGTTCTGGCTATCAAAAAAAGACTTGAAGAAGAACAGACCATGCTCAAACAAAAACAGATGGAGCTGACCCAGACCCAGGAAGAACTTGCCCAGACCAGCCAGTCGCTGAAGGATGCAATCGCGAAGCTGGAAGCGATTCGTCCCCGCCCGGATAAGAAGATGGCGGCTTATCAGCCGGATGCGGGGATTCTGCGGGTGGATTTGCAAAACGGCCTGGTGTATCTGGATGTGGGTTCCGAAAATCATGTTTATCGCGGTCTGACATTTGCCGTCTATGACCGCAATAAGCAGATTCTCGAAGACGAGAAAGGCAAAGCGAAAATAGAAGTCTTTCAGGTTGAACCGAGGGTTTCCGTGGCGCGCATTCTCAACCCCAACAGCAAAAGCCCCATTGTCAAGGAAGATATTGTAGTTAATCTGATCTGGGACAGCAAGACCAGCAACCGGTTTGTGGTGATAGGCGATTTTGTGAATAGCAGCGGACGGACGGATCCGGACGGGGCCAGGCGCATTCGGGAAATGATTGAACAATGGGGCGGAACGATAGAGAATGATGTAACTATTGATACGGATTTCGTGGTTGTCGGTCAGCCGCCGCATTCAATACCGAAACCGGACCAGGCTCAACTGGACGCAGACCCGACATTACAGCAGAGGCATGAAAATTCACTCAAGGCAGTGGAGACCTATAACGCCAAACTGGCCAAGGCCAAGGAACTTTCCGTACCGATGTTTAATCAAAAGCAATTCTTGTATCTGATTGGCTATGACGCCCTGCTGGAAACCGGCCTGGCAAAGTGATCGCAACTAAATCCCATACAAATAAAAGGACGACTCATAAACTCGACCATCCTTATTTTTTTTCTACTTTCCCTTAGGAAGGGTCAATTTTGATTCTGTTTGGGTTATTTTGTATGATTTATTGAAGAGAGGGCGGGGGTTATGGTGAGGGTTATTTTTTCTGCAACAGGGACAATTCTGCCGTAAAACCGGTTTTTCAGTTTGAATTTAGCGTTTTGGTTCCATACCTCGTTTGACCAAGTCCGGGTCGATGCGCCCATCATCGACCCGGACGGCCTTGATTAACCTGCTTGATGTTGCTGAATGTAAAAAAACTCCACTAATGTTGTTTTTTGTCAACACACCTTGTTTTTTGAGAAATTTCCAGACTGAAGCCCGATAAGAATGTCATATTCTGACTTAGCAAGGAAATCGTGTTGACATTTTTCGACACACCTGCATACTTTCATTTCTTAAAAATCTGTGGAATTCTTTTCTGTGTTTTTATAACATTATATTTTGAATGAAATTGCATTTTTCCCTCAAAAGGTTCCCCCTGATATAGAAAAGTGTTGGCATAGACATTGCTGTCTTTATGTTCCTATTCGTATTCGCTATCGGGTTTTCAATAAACCTGACTTTATCAGCGGTACGGAGGGATATATTTCCGAGTGACTTCGGAAGAGGGTGAGGTGGAGCCGGTTGGGAGAGGTCGGCTCCTCTTTTTTTGCGCTAAAAAGACTATTTTTTGCCAACCCCGCCCATTATAATCCTGCCTTATGGAAAAGGTTGTTTATCGCATTCTGGATGCCAATTTTAATCGTGCACGTGAGGCTCTTCGCGTGGTGGAAGAATACTGCCGGTTTGTGTTGAATGACGGAATGCTCAGCGGCAGGGCCAAACAACTCCGGCACGAATTGTCTCAGATTATTGCAGGATTGGATGTTGCATCGTTGCTTTGCTGCCGGGATTCGCAACAGGATGTGGGGAAAGAACTTCGAGTTGAAGGGCAAATGAAACGAACGACGCTGGAGGATTGTTTTACCGCCGCGGCCAGACGAATCAGTGAAGCGCTTCGGATGCTGGCCGAAGTGGGGCAAACCATCGACCCTACTCTCTATGATCGTTTTGAAAAGCTTCGCTTCGAGGCCTACACTCTGGAAAAAGATATTTCTACGGCCGCTTATGGAGTGTTGCGTTTTCAGAATGTTCGGCTGTATGTCTTGATTACCGTCCAGCCCGAATCCGACAAGGCGAAAATCTTTGATCTGGTCGGGGCCTGTATCGACGGCGGGGCCGATTGTCTGCAACTTCGCTGTAAAGGACTTGTGGACAAAGAAATAGTGAGTTTTGCCGAGTCTTTTACCGAACTTTGCAGGCGAAATTCAGTACTGAGTATAGTCAATAACCGTCCCGATATTGCGACACTTTGCGGAGCCGATGGAGTCCACCTCGGACAGGACGACCTTTCGGTGGAAAGCGTCCGCCGATTGCAGCAAAAACCCTTCATCATCGGGCGCAGTACGCATACTCTGCAACAATTAACCGATACTCTGAGCGGAACTTGTGATTATGTCGCTTTAGGCCCGGTCTTTGCTACGACGACCAAACCACACGAACCGGCGGCGGGCCTGGATTATGTACGTCAGGCCGTCGAAATTCTCAAAAACAACCGGGTCGGAGGGGTAGCTGTCGGAGGAATCGATTTGAATAATCTCGAACAGGTTCTTGCTCTCAGAATCAGAACTGTGGCGGTTTGTTCAGCAATCTGCCAAGCGGAGAACCCTGCCAAAGCGTGCAGCGATTTCAAAAAATTTATTCAATCTTATCGAATGGAACAATAAGGATTCAAAAGACTTAGGAATTCTGCCAAAGTCTTTATAAACGTGTCTTTCAGCCACGTTATCCACTGGAAATTAACAATCGTTTCTTTTTGGAATAATCAAATCTTGTATTTTTATTAAAATCGTCAATATATACAAACCGGTATGTATATTTTCATTTCCTATTTTTTGTGAATAGCTGTAAGTTTATATTTTTAATATAATTACAGATTGGACACGATTTTTTGGCACGGATTTTGTTAAATCGAGGCATTGGAGCAATAGATAAAAAATATTTTTATGAGGTACAATATGTCTTGTAATATGGTTGTCAGGTAGAATTTTTCACAAGTTTTCCACAAAAAGACGAGTTTTTGTGTTCGCTTCCCGTTAAGAATAGAATTTTGTGCGTGGAAAAAGATAAAAAAATGGTTTCTTTTCAGTATATCGCTTCTCAAATTTGCATATAATACCCCATCGCAGAATTTTTGAAAAAGCATCCAATTATAAGGGATTTCATTTATGGAATGTAAAAAACTGCGGCAAAAACTACAAACAGGCGGAAATTTTGTGGTGGTGGCTGAGCTTACCGGAGGACCGGGGTATGATTTTGCTCCAATCGAGAAATTCTTGACCGCTTACAAACAAGCAGGGTCGTCAGCCATCCCCTCGGAATTTGATTTTACGGGGATTACGCTGCCGCAGAATCCGGGTGGCGTCGCCAATATAGCCCCATCGGATGTACTGGCGGTCATCAGTCAAAAAGACCTTATTGGCGAGCTGGATGTTATTCCCCATATCAGTTGCAAAGACAGCAATTCTGACAGTCTGACCAGTACATTGATTGGTTATCGCCAGCGGGGCATCGAGTCGGCGCTGGCGCTGACTGGTGATAAGCCTATGACCGCCAAAGGCGTTTTTGAGGTCGAATCGCTGGGATTGCTGGGCAAAATCCGCAAACTGAACAACGATGCGCTGATTAAAGCCAAGCCGGGACAATTAGACAAGGCGAAACGTTTTTTTGCCGGTGCGGCGGTGTCGCCTTTCAAATATACCGAGCCCTCGCTGATGCAGCAGTATTACAAGATGGAAAAGAAGATTGCCGCCGGCGCGGAATTTCTGGTAACGCAGGTCGGCTGGGACTGGAAAAAGTCGATGGAACTGATGCGGTATTTGAAGGACAATCAAATCAACATTCCCGTCATAGGCAATGTTTATTGGCTGACGACGCTGACACCTGCGCCGCGACTGATGCACGATATCAAGCTGCCGGGGTGTTTTGTGAGCGACGCACTGCTGGCCAAGCTGCAATCCGAGTCAGCGGATGAACATATCGAACGGGCGGCCCAGCAGGTGGCGATGTATAAGTCCATCGGGGCGGCGGGTGTGGATATCGGCGGGGTGCATCAGTTTGATGTGTTTGTGAAGATTCTGCAAAGAGCCGCCCAGATTGGCGACGGCTGGGAACAGTACAAGGATAATCTCTGCTGGCCGGCGGAAAAAGCGTTTTATCTGTATGATGACAACGGCAAACAGACGGAACTATCTAAATCGAAGAAGTGGTGCAACGAGCGGTTTTTTGATTTTATGCACCGGGCGATTCTCGACCCGAACTATAGGGGATTCTGGGCATTTCGCAGATGTATGAAATGGGTGCGTGCCGACCGGGAGACGTGCTGGACATATAAGACATTTAATGCTATCGAAAAGGGCTTCAAGTATCTGATGTTCGAATGCGAGGAGTGCGGGGATTGTTATCTGCCGGAGAATTTCGGCTATTGCACCATTGGCGGCTGCGAAAAGGGTCTCGATAATGTCCCCTGCGGCGACGCGACGGTGACGGGTTATTGCGGAAACAACCTCGAGCGGCTGTGCGTCGGCGAAAAGACCTATCATTCCGCCTTGGCACAGGCGGGCGGGCGGGAATTGCTGCGGCGAACTTCCAATAAGCCGCGTATCCCGGCGCTGGAACATACCAGCTCCATCGTCAATTATCTGTTTGGAAGGGACCATACGATGAAACGTCCGCTGATTGAAATCGGCGAATCCATCCACGCCTCGATTCCCAAAACCGGGGCGATTATGAAAGAATTGCAGTCCCTCGGCCCGGACGCTTATACCAAGCCGAGCGGGCCTCTGGATTATATTCGCGCATTGATTGAATCGCAGGCGGACGAGGGGGCAAGTTATCTTGCGGTTAACCTTGATGCCTTTGGCGAATCCGACCCGCAGGTATCCGTGGAGATGATGAAGCACTATACGCGGCTGGTTCGCAAGTGGGGCAATGGCGTTCCGATTTGTTTTGACAGCAGTAACGACAACGTGCTGATCGCGGGGCTGAAGGAATGGTACAACACGGATGAGCCGGTCAAGCCGCCTTTGCTTAATTCGATTAAGGTTTATACCGCCGACAAAATGATGCCGCTTAAAAAGGGATATAATTTTTCATTCATCGGACTATTGGTCAGTGAAGAAAAACCGACCGGGCCGGGCGGGGCGCATTCGGTGGAAGAATTATTCAGCCTTGCGCGACAGCTCTATGATAAGGCGATGAGATTCGGTTTTAAGCCGGCGGAGATTTTCTTTGATTCGACGGTATTTCCATTGGCGATTGATATGCCGATGGAGCCTGATGTGCCGGGATATACCTACCGGGCGTTTAACACGATTAAGAAAATCAAGACCGATAGGCAGATGAAACAGTGTCATTTTTCGCTGGGCATCAGCAATTGCTGCCGGGATTTGCCGGGGCGGAAAATCGGCATCTGCCGGGCTTATGTGGCCAAGGCGATGGAATATGGTTTGGACGCGGGGATTGTCAACGTCGAGCACCACTACGGCGAAAAACCCGCCGATGCGGAATTGCTGGAGCTGATAAACGCCTTTGCCGGACAGGACGGCTCGGCTGACAAGCTCAACGATGCGATGATGAAAATGGGGCAGTTCTGCGCATCGGTGAGAAAGCCGGAATAGAAAGCGGGTCGGATTAGGGGGAAAGGCGGCTGCCTGAATAGTTTGGTTTTAAAAGAAGATTGAATAATTGCAGAATTTAGGGTAAAATACACCAAAATAATGTATGGCGGGTTTATATTAAATGAAGACGGTATATATCGAAACCTCAATTGTCTCTTATCTGACCGCAAAACCATCGGATAATCTGCTTGCTTCGGCATGGCAAAGAGCAACTATCGACTGGTGGGAGACACAGCGTTCCCGTTTTAAGCTTTACACATCCCAACTGGTTCAGGAAGAAGCTTCGCAAGGCGATCCTGCTGCGGCGATGCGACGATTGGATACTCTGCGGAAAATTCCTCTGCTAAAGATGACGGATCAAGTTATTGTCCTGGCCAAATCTTTTTTGGAACAGGGAGCATTGCCGCCCAAAGCCATTGACGACGCAATTCATATTGCTCTGGCTGCAATTCACGAATTGGATTATCTGCTGACCTGGAATTGCCGTCATATTGATAACGCCGAAACCAAACCTGTCATTCGAAACATCTGCATAACCCAGGGCGTAACCTGTCCGGAGATATGTACGCCTTCGGAATTAATGGGAGTATAACCATGAAAGACCCGATTATTCAGGAACTCTGGAAAATCAAAGACAAAATTGCCAAAGAGTGCGGCAATGATGTCGATAAACTGGCCCGACGACTCAAAGAAAAAGAAAAATCCATGCGTCTGGTAAACCTTTCAAAGACAAAAAAGGTCAATCGTTAAATCATCGAAAAGTCCGCCGACGCGGAACTGCTGGAGCTGATAAATGCTTTCGCCGAACAGGACGGCTCCGCCGATAAACTCAATGACGCGATGATGAAGATGGGACAGTTCTGCGCGTCGGTGAGGAAGCCGGAATAGAAAAGTTCTTAGTTCGTGGTTCATAGTTCTTAGACCAGTGAATAGTCGATAGTGAATTGAGCGAAAAAGGAGGAATAAAAATGAATGAAAAAGAAAAAAAAGCAAAGTATTTCAATAAATTAAAGGCACATCTTCCTATAGCAAAAGATCCAACTGCAGTAATCGTGCGGGGTCATTTATTAGTTGAGGAGTTGTTAGAAGAATTTATCTCAATACATCTTAGAGAACCGACAGCTATAAAAGACGCGAGATTGACTTTTCACCAAAAATTTCGATTAGTTCAGGGACTTATCGGCTCAAAATCAGACAATCCTATGTGGAAGTCAGTTGAGCAGTTAAATAAATTACGAAATCAAATTAGCCACAATTTGCCTAACAAGGAACAGATTTCAAAAATAAATAACGCACTTAAAGTATTTTTTAAAGATGAATTTGATGAAATTCCAGATGATATTTATTCAAAAAGTAAAGCTCTTAGAATATGGATTAACTGCCTTTGTGCCGAGTTACATGGGTATATAAATGGGGTAAAAATGTGTTATGAGATGAAAGAAAAACATTCATTGAAATGACCCCGCAGACATTCCCGATAAATATGATGGGCAGTTGGCGGGTGGCCTGCTCACGCTTGCCGTGAGCAGGAATTGATAAGAAGAACCTGCTTGTCGGGGACAAGCAGGGCACCGGCTGCCATTCGATGAAAATATGGATTCCGGATTAAATCCGGAATGACAATGCCCCCCACCGCAGAGGTGGGGGCTAACCAAAACTACAAAGAATTTATCCCGTCGCTTACGCTCCGGGCTTTTTGGATTTTCCACGGCTAAGCCACCCGACAAAAGTATGGCGATTTTTGGTTGTAAAATTTTGTGGTTTCTGGTAGTTTTGGTTTTCAGACGAGAGGCAGAAAAATGACGTTTAATGAGATACGCGGAAAGATATTGGAGCATCGGGGGGCGCTGAAGCAATTTGGCGTCTGCCGGATTGGCTTTTTCGGGTCTTACGTCCGCGGGCAGCAGCGGGCGGACTCGGACATTGATTTATTAGAAGCCATTTCATAACCCACTGAATGGCCTGTTTTCAGTACTGAAAACGCGGTTTTTTGAGGTTATGAAATGGGCTGTAGTCATTTTCGACAAGGGCCAAAAGACCATCGACAATTACATGCACCTGTACGATTATATCGAATCTCTGTTTGAGCAGAAGGTTGACCTTCTGACGCCGGAGGGAATCAGCCGGTATATCCGGCCTTACGTGGAGAAGGAGGCGGTCTATGAGGCATTATAAGGAATACGTCAAACACATCCACGACGAAATCGTTATTTCAGGGAGGTAAAAACAATGGACGAGCAGAATCAAGCGGGCCAGCCGCAACAGGGCCAACCGCAGCAGGTCAGCGTTGAACGAACAGGCGAAATACCCAAAGAGGCCAAACAATGGGCGATGTTTTGTCATCTGGCTGCCTTGGTGACATACGTTGGGATTCCATTCGGCAATGTCCTTGGGCCGTTAGTCATCTGGCTTATAAAGAAGGATGATTATGAGTTTGTCCGCCAGCAGGGCAAGCAGGCGATGAATTTTCAAATTTCGATGACGATTTATACACTGATAGCGGTACCCTTGATTTGCCTGGCGGGAATTGGAATTATTGTCCTGATTGGGTTGGGAATTGTGGACCTGATATTTATTATCCTTGCCGCCATTAACGCCGCCGACGGCAAAGACTACAAGTACCCAATGACCATCCAGTTTTTGAAGTAATTTTTCGGACAGACTCTTATTGCATTTGAGTCTGATATGTTTTATACTATTTCCATTGACGGAAAACGGGTCGTTATTTCAGGGAGGTAAAAATTATGGACGAACAAAACCAGGCCGGTCAGCCGGCACAGCCCCAGGCACAGCCTGGCGGGGCACAGAATGTCGAAGTTACCAATGATGCAAAAAATCTAGGAGTGGTGTGTCATTTGCTGGGATTTTTTACCAGCTTTGTTGGGCCGCTGGTGTTATGGCTGATTCAAAAAGACAAAATGCCGTTTGTCGATTATCATGGCAAGGAAGCGATGAATTTTCAAATTACTGTGGCTATCGCAGCTGTGGTGGCCGGCATTTCCATGGCCTGTTTTATCGGCATAGTCCTTCTGCCGATTGTTGGTTTGGCAGACCTGATTTTCTGTATTATTGCCTGTATGGCGGCGTCCAGGGGAGAGTACTATAAGTATCCCTTGTGTCTGCGCCTGATCAAGTAGTAAAGAAGCTTATTGGAATGATAAAGCCAGGGTGATTGACCCTGGCTTTTTTTGTCTATTTCGCGTCTGCCTTGCAAAAATGGGAATTTACGGTAAGATAAACAGTTATGGTGCAAAAACAGGAAAAAAAGCCTGCCGGGCCGGTGATTCAGAATAAAAAGGCCTATTTCAACTATGAGCTGGTGGAAAAGGTCGAGGCGGGTGTGTCGCTGGTGGGCACCGAAGTCAAGAGCCTGCGTCAAAAGCAGTGTGAACTGGACGGGGCATACGCCCGTATCACCGATAACGATGTCTGGCTGGTGGGATGCAAAATTGCTCAGTATGCCCAGGCGGCGGATTTCGCCAACCACGACCCGATGCGCAAACGCAAACTGCTGCTGCACAAAGCCCAGATTAAAAAACTCCGTACCAAGCTGGAGCAGCGGGGATTTACGCTGGTGCCGCTGCGGATGTATTTTAATAATCGAGGTATCGCCAAGTGTGAGCTGGGACTGGCCCGCGGAAAACGGCAGTATGATAAACGACAGAAAATTCAGGACAAGGACCAGAAACGGGACCTGCGCCGAATGAAGAAGTTCAAATAAAGAAGTCAGGAGGCAGAAGTCAGAAGTTAGAAAACCCGGAGCGTGCCTGTCATTCCGGCCTTGAGCCGGAATCTAGGACGATTCAAGCTGGATTCCCGCCTTCGCGGGAATGACAAGCTGGATTCTGGCTTTCGCCAGAATGACATTCTTACAAACATCAATAAGCGAGGTCAAAATGGCTGAACAGAACGAACCGAAAAAAGTGATTATCGACGAAGACTGGAAAAGCCAGGCACAGAAAGAGAAGGAAGCGCTTGAGAAAAAGGCTGAACAAGAGGTGGAGAAAGAAGCGACTCGTCCGGAACTGCCGGAGGCGGATTTTGAAGGGTTGGTTTCGTTCTTCACCACGCAGGCGTATTTCGCACTGGGATTGATTCGCAGCAAGGAGGACAAAGACAAGCAAATCAAGCCGGATTTAGAAGCCGCGCGATATCATATTGATATGCTGAGCCTGCTGGAGCAAAAGTGCAAAGGCAACCTGACCAACGATGAACAACAGCTTTTGCAGACGACACTGAGCCAGTTGCGAATGCTGTTTGTCAATTTGTCCCGCCAGGGGGAAAAAACAACGTGAGTAATATCCTTGTACGGATTATTCGGGATAAGGTGCAGGAAGTACAGGCCTGCAAAGAGCATACGCCCATTGAAATTCTGCGGGATAAAGCTGCGGCGATGCCGAAATGCAGAAATTTCCATAAGGCCGTCACCAAATCCAATCCCCGCGGACTCAATGTCATCGCGGAAATTAAAAAGGCCTCTCCGTCGGCGGGTCTGATTCGCGGCGATTTTGACCCGGTGGCCATCGCACAGATTTATGAGCGATGCGGAGCCGACGCCATCAGCGTTCTGACCGATGAGAAGTATTTTCAGGGTAAGCTGGAGTATCTGACGGCGGTCAAAGAGGCGGTGTCAATCCCTGTGTTGCGCAAGGATTTTATCATTGACCCTTATCAGGTCTATGAGGCCCGTGCGGCGGGAGCGGACGCGATTTTGTTGATTGCTGAGGCGCTGCCGTCGGGACTACTGATGGACCTGGTGATTGCGGCCAATGAGCTGACCCTGACGGTGCTGCTTGAGACGCACGACGCCGATTCGCTGCTGAAGGTGCGCAGTATGCTGGGGTTTCCGCAAAAGCATTATATGGTACTGGGCATCAATAACCGCAACCTGAATACGATGAAGGTGGATATCAATACCACGAGCCGCCTGGCCGAGTTGGTGGAAGACAAACGACAGCTTGTGACCGAAAGCGGCATTAAAACCCGTCAGGATGTGGAAAAACTGATTCGGCTGGGTGTTGGCGCGGTGCTGATAGGTCAGACGCTTTGCGAAAGCCTCGACATCAAAACCAAGTTTACCGAGCTGTTTGGTTAAAATTGTGTGATTTCTCAATTTATTGCTCTTTGAATAACGAATTAAGCGTTTTGAGAAAAGAACAATGCTCTTTTCATTCCGGCCTTGAGCCGGAATCCAGGGCATTTTAGCTGGATTCCCGCCTTCGCGGGAATGACAGTGTCGATGAAAAAACGTTTATTTGTTTCTTTAAATATCAATAGAAAGGATGGTTCGGATGTCTGTCAATATATTCCTTTATCTGACACTTGGAATCGTGGCGGGGGTTTTGAGCGGTCTTATCGGCATCGGCGGCGGAATCATTATTGTCCCGGTATTAGTGATTCTTTTTGGATTCTCACAGCATCTGGCTCAGGGCACGACGCTGGCGCTGATGGTGCCGCCCATCGGCCTGCTTGCGGCCTGGACGTATTACAAGGCGGGCTTTGTGGATATGAGGGCGGCGGTGATTATCTGTCTTGGTTTTTTTGTCGGCGGTCTGCTCGGCGCAAAATTTGCCACGGGGATTCCCGAACCTGTTCTGCGAAAAATTTTCGGCGGCGTTCTGCTGCTGGTAGCTCTGAGAATGATTTTCGCTAAATGATATTTGTTTTATTGGGTACTGTAGCCCGAAGCAACAAAAAGGAGATAGACTATGTCGTATGACGCAAATGTCAACATAGCCTTGTACAAAGGTTTGCTGCCAGAGGAAGAGAAAATACTCAAAGGAATTGAGAATGATGTCCTGAGATCACTGTTCGATCACGGCTTTTCCACACGTCCCATTTGGATCAGCAGAACCGATGACAAGGGTCGAATCATAATGCTCCGTCTGCTCGCCAGTTCGCAGCCAACAGTCATATTTGAATTGCCAGCGAACGAAATTGCTACCCTTTCTTGTAATGAGTTACTTTCGCGTCTTAATGAAAGTCTGGGGCGACACTTATAGATGGGAAAAAACCAATATCCAACAAGTACATGTACATAGACGAAAGCACTATACCGCTTTGCTGCCAGCGAAATCATACCTAAACTGGAAGATAACAACAGCGACAATATCCCATGTCACTTTTGCAGTTTATAACTGGAAGCGTCGGATTTTGTAATTCATCTTCAAGTAAAACCCGTTTGCCGTTCAACTTCTTGCATGCCGGACAAGTAGCTCCGTCTCCTGCGGAAGAAATTTCCACATACCTGACACCAAGTTCTTTCAATTCAGTTAGATTTCTTTTTCGTAAACTGTCGAGTTGTTCACTTGTTATCGCATCTTTTTCTCTATCATAATTTTCCGCTTGGTCTTCGGTAAGCAAATTTCCATTTCTGAGGATTATTTTAGAGTGACAACTCGGACACTTTCTATTCCTTTGGGGCCGCTTTTCAAAAAAGAATTGACAATAAGGACAACTTGATAAAGATTTTAATGTCGTCGAACTGACTGAACTGGTGATTTTCATAATTTATCATATCCAAAAACGTTAATGCAAAACATGTCCGCAATTCTGACACTTGCGAGCACCATTCACTATCTTGATGCCACATTCCGGACATTTCAGCCTATTATCGGGTGCAATTGCGGCGACAGACAAAACAGACCCACAATTTTTGCACTTGCGAGCATCCTTCACTATCACACCGCCGCACTCCGGACATTTCGGCCTATTATCGGGCGCGATTGCAATAATAAGCCAACCTATAGGACCTAAGAAAAGCCCCCACGCAGCTCCTGCAAAAGCCCGCCCTTTCGGCTGTCCGATGGCAGCCCCCACAAGTGAACACAATATACCCGCCGCCGAAAGATACATCACATTGTCCGTCAGATATTCCATACGATCTTCCTTCCTTATCTACAAAAAGCTAACAACGTTTATATTGATCCGCATGACATCCTGAATGTTTTTTACCACCGATAAATCAATTATCCTTTTTTCTGGATTTTGGCCCAGGTGTCTTTCAAGGTCAGTGTGCGGTTAAAGACTAATTTGCCCGGTTTGCTGTCTTGGTCGGTGCAGAAGTAGCCCATCCGCTCAAACTGCCAGCGGTCCAAAGTCTTTGTGTCCTTCAAATGCGGCTCCACCTTACAGCCGGTCAGCGTTTGTAATGAATTGGGATTCAGGTTGGCGGTGAAATGTTCACCTTCCGGCGTGTCCTCCGGATTTGCTTTTGTAAATAAATGGTCGTATAGACGGACTTCCGCGTCGAGGGCGTTGGACTCGGCAACCCAGTGCAGCGTGGCCTTGACCTTGCGGCCATCGGGGGCGTCGCCGCCGCGTGTGGCGGGGTCATACGTGCAATGCAATTCAACGATATTGCCAGCGGAATCCTTAACGGCTTTTTCGCACTTAATAAAATAGGCATAGCGCAGACGGACTTCACGTCCCGGAGCCAGGCGGAAAAATTTGCTCGGCGGAGTCTCCATAAAATCTTCCTGCTCGATATACAGCACTTTCGAGAAGGGGACCTTGCGCGTGCCGGCGGCGGCGTCCTCGGGATTATTGACCGCATCGAGCCATTCGACCTGACCTTCGGGATAGTTGGTGATGACGACTTTGAGCGGTTTAAGCACGGCCATCACACGCGGCGAGGTTTTATTCAGGTCTTCGCGGATACAGTGTTCCAGCAGGGCGAAATCTATGGTACTATTGAATTTATTGACGCCGATAACTTTGCAGAAATTGCGAATCCCTGCCGGGCTGAAACCCCGGCGGCGCATCCCGGAAATCGTCGGCATCCGTGGGTCGTCCCAGCCGTGGACATAGTTGTCTTTAACGAGCTGCAGCAGTTTGCGTTTGCTCATCACGGTATAAGTGAGGTTCAGGCGGGCGAATTCAATTTGCTGAGGGTGATGGATACCAAGCTGGTCGAGGAACCAGTCGTACAGCGGGCGATGATTTTCAAATTCAAGCGTGCAAATCGAATGTGTAATGCCTTCGATGGAATCTTCGAGGCCGTGCGACCAGTCATAAGTTGGATAAATGCACCAGTTGTCGCCGGTACGGTGGTGGGTGGCACGCATAATCCTGTACATAATCGGGTCGCGCATATTCAGGTTAGGATGGGCCATATCGATTTTGGCCCGCAGTGTTTTTGAGCCGTCGGGAAATTCGCCTTTTCGCATCCGCTCAAATAAATCGAGATTTTCCGCGATGCTGCGATTGCGGCAGGGGCTTTCCTTTCCCGGATGAGTGAGTGTGCCGCGGAGTTGGCGGACCTGGTCGGCGTCGAGGTCACAGACATACGCAGCGCCTTTTTTGATTAACTGTATGGCCCACTGATACATCTGCTCAAAATAATCCGAGGCGAAAAACAGCCGGTTTTGCCAGTCCCAGCCCAGCCACCGGACGTCATAAATGATGGAATCGACATATTCCTGCTCTTCTTTAGTGGGGTTGGTGTCGTCAAAGCGAAGATTGCATTTGCCGCCGAATTCCGCGGCGATGCCGAAATTCAGGCAGATGCTTTTGGCGTGGCCGATGTGCAGATAGCCGTTGGGTTCAGGGGGAAAACGGGTGTGTACACGGTTGTTCCATTTGCCGGATTTGCAATCGTCAGTTACAATCTGACGAATAAAATCCAGCCGTTCAGGAGTATTATTCGCCGTGGTATTCTCTTGTTCCGTCATAGATTATTCCATATTTTCAAAGGGTAGATTTTTCTCGACAACCACGGCGGCATATTCTACCATAAGGAATACTTATTGTACAGCGATTCGTTGTTTTTTGTCCAACGGCAGCACGATAAATATGAAAAGGAGTTGACATTGATACTTTCAGCGATTGGAAATACACCAATAGCGGAACTGAGGCGGATTAACCCCAATCCCCGCGTAAGGCTGCTGGCGAAATTAGAGTACTGCAATCCGGGCGGGTCGGTGAAAGACCGGCCTGCACTGTATATGATAACCTGTGCTGAGAAGGCCGGGAAGCTGCGTCCGGGGATGACCGTTCTGGAGCCGACCAGCGGAAACACGGGAATCGCCCTGGCAATGATTGCTGCGGCCAAAGGGTATAAGGTGAAACTGACCCTGCCGGGCTGTGTGAGCGCAGAGCGAAAGATGATTCTCGAGGCGATGGGCGCCGAAGTGGTCGTGACTTGTCCGAAGCAGGGAACTGATGGGGCCATTCGCAAGGCTTATGAACTTCTGGAACAGGAGCCTGAAAAATATTTTATGCCCAACCAGTTTGCCAATCCGGACAATCCGCGTGCGCATTACGAAACCACCGGGCCGGAAATCTGGATGCAGACGGGCGGCGATATTGACGTTTTTGCGACGGGAATGGGGACGACGGGGACGCTGATGGGGCTTTCACGGTATTTTAAGGACAAGAAACCTTCCGTCCGGGTTGTCGGAGTGGAACCTATGGCCGGACATTCGATTCAGGGGCTTAAGAATATGTCCGAGTCGATAAAGCCAGCGGTTTATGACCGAGACAAGCTTGATGAAGTAATTGTGATGAACGACGCCGAGGCGTTCGAGATGACGCGCCGATTGGCGGCTGAGGAGGGAATCTTCGCGGGGATGTCCAGCGGGGCGGCAGTAGCCGGGGCGATACGGCTGGCAGCACAGATGAACAGCGGAACGGTGGTTACCCTCATTGCCGACCGGGGAGACAGGTATTTGAGCACCGCCCTGTTTCGTTCGGTCTGTGCGCAGTGTCCGCCGTAACGAAAGGCGCCCAATAAGAGCCTATCCGAATAACCCTATCTATTGCGGTCGGCTGCAAAGCCCGATGCCGGTGTTGTCGGGTCAAAATCGTCCTCGACGTAGTATTCAGCTACGCCTGCGGCGATTTTGCCCCTGCCGCCTTGGCCTCGGCCTTTTCGCTCGACCTCATCACGAAAGAGTTATTCGGACAGGCTCTAAATATTTTTTATCCAGGCGATGGGGGACGATAACTTGACATTTCCAGATTGCAAGAGTACACTTCGCAGTCTTATTTTGTCTAAAGAGCGAGGAATCAGTAGATGATTGTAACGCGATTTGCGCCATCGCCGACGGGGTATCTGCACGTCGGGGGAGCGCGGACAGCTTTGTTCAACTGGTTTTTGGCCCGGCGGATGGGCGGGAAATTTCTGCTGCGCATCGAAGATACCGACGTCAAACGCAATACGCCAACGGCTACCCGGCAGGTACTCGAAGACCTCAAATGGCTGGGTATCGACTGGGACGAAGGTCCGGATAAGGGTGGGCCGAATGGGCCGTATCTGCAATCGCAACGGCTGGACCTCTATACCCAATACGCTCAAAAACTCCTGGCCGAAGGCAAGGCCTATTATTGTTTTGATACCGCCGAGGAACTGGAGCGGATGCGCAAACAGGCCGGGGCCGAGAAACGCAAAAATGTCTATCCCCGCCCGGAGCATTTTCCTGATGAGTCGGACGTACAAAAAGCCCGCGCCAAAGGCAGACTCGTAACCATTCGTTTTGCCGTTGACCAAAACAAACCCGTCGTGGTCAACGACGAGATTCGCGGACAGGTGCAGTTTGAACCGACGGAGCTGAGCGACTTTATCATTATCAAAAGCGACGGTTTTCCGACCTATCATTTCGCGGTGGTGGTGGATGACGAACTGATGAAAGTAACTCACGTTATTCGCGGCCAGGAACACCTGATGAATACGCCCAATCACCAGCTTTTACAGCAGGCTTTGGGGTTTCACACGCCGGTTTATGCGCATTTGCCGGTGATTGTCAGCGAAGGCGGCGGAAAGCTCAGCAAACGCGAACAGGCCAAATCACTTCACGAGGCCATTGAAAAGCTTAAGCCCGATTCAGAACTGCTGGAACGGCTTGCTGAGATTGGAAAAATATCTGATGATGATATGTATCATTTTATCCATCGAAGAGTTAGTCCAGATATGCCAGCAATAGATGCAATGGCCGAATACCTCGGCGTACATTTGCCGGAAATCAACATCGTGGATTTTCTTAAAAGCGGCTATCTGCCGGAAACCCTCGTTAACTTTCTTGCTCTTTTGGGGTGGAATCCCGGCGACGGCAGAGAAATTATGACGACCGAAGAACTAATTCAGTCGTTTGATTTGTCGCGGGTCAATAAAAGCAACAGCCTCTTTGACCGTCGCAAACTGCTGGCGTTCAATACCGAACATTTGAAATTGTGCAGGCCCCAACGGCTGCTGGAACATTTTAAGGTTTATCTGAAAGAAATACAATCCCCCGTGGCGTCGGCAGACGACACGATGCTGGCCAGACTGCTGAAAGTCAACGTCGGCGCACGGTCGTTGGAGCAGATTGAGCGGAAATCGCGGTTTGCGTTTATTGCCGATGACGCCATTGTCTATGACGATGAAGCGGTCAAAAAGGTCTTGCTCAAGAGCGAGGGGCTGGCTATGCTGGTCGCCGTTTCGCAGGGGCTTAAGAATTTGCCGGTTCTGACGGCCGAATCGATAGAGGAACTTCTGCGAGGGCTTGCCGAACAAAAGCAGGTCGGCCTGGGCAAGGTCGCTCAACCCCTGCGAGTGGCGCTGACAGGGACGACCATCAGTCCGCCGATTTTCGACACCGTGGATATACTGGGGCTGGACCGAACACTAAAACGGATTGAACTGACGATTCGAAAATTTAAGGTTTAACAGGGAGGTCTCGGAAAATGTCGCTTCTGGTAACAGGTTCAATTGGAATTGATACCGTGCGAACGCCGTTCGGCTATAACAAGGATTGTATCGGCGGTTCAGCGGTGCATTTCACGCTGGGAGCAGGGTTATTTACCGAGGTTAAATTCCTCGGCGTCGTGGGGGAGGATTGTCCGTTTAACCTGAAGGAATTGTTCGGCGACCGCAGGGTTGATCTTGAAGGACTGGAGGTTCGCAAGGGCAGCAAGACCTTCCGCTGGTGCGGCTCGTATGAGGGGGATATGAATCACGCCCATACCGACGCGGTGGAGTTAAATGTTTTGGCGGAAAACCCGCCGCATGTGCCCCCTCATTATCGCGATTGTGAATATGTTTTTCTGGCCAATACGGCTCCGGCGCTGCAGAGGGAATTGCTGGATCAGCTTGGCGAGCCGTCGTTTGTGGCTGCGGACACGATGAATCACTGGATCGTCACGAAAAACGAAGACCTGCATCAACTGCTGGAACGCATTGATATGCTGATTCTGAATGAAGGAGAGGCCAAACTGCTGACCAGCCAGCGCAATCTGGTCACCGCCGCCAAAAGCATTCTGGATATGGGGCCTCAGGTCGTGATTATCAAAAAGGGCGAACACGGCTCGATGATGTACAATGCCAACGGTGATTGTTTCCTGCTGCCGGCGTATCCGACGTCAATCGTGATTGACCCAACCGGAGCGGGCGATTCGTTTGCCGGCGGACTGATGGGGTATCTGGCCTCGGTAGGCCGAGTGGATGTGGTCAGCCTTCGCAACGCGATGGTTTATGGCACCGTCGTGGCGTCGTTTACTATCGGCGACTTTTCCATCTATGGCATCAAAAACGCCACACGGCAGGTGATTGACGAACGTTTCGACCACATGCGAAAAGTAACGCAGTTTTGATGAAGTGAATAGTTGATAATGAACAGTGAATAAATGTTATGCGATTATTTGTCGCAATCGAGATAGACAAAACTGTCCGCGACCGGATTGAGAATACACGAAAGCAGCTGCGTTCGGAAATCGCGTTACCCAAAGGCGCGGTCAAATGGGTCGAATCGGAGAATACCCATCTGACGCTGATTTTTCTGGGCGATGCAGCCGACAATCGCGTGATGGAAGTGTGCCGGATCGTGGAAGAGATGGCGGTTTCTCACTCGGCTTTTGAACTGGAGATTAAAGGGCTGGGGACGTTTGGACGACCCGCTCGCGTGGTGTGGGTCGGCATTACGGGAAACCCGGCGTTGAAGGCCTTGCAGACGGATTTGCGAGGAGCCTTCGAAAAGGCCGGCTGGCCGGTGGAAAACCGAGGATTTTCCGGACACCTGACTTTGTGCCGGGTAAAGGTACCTTCGGCGGGAGACGCGTTAAGACGAAAAGTCGAAGCGATGCCGGTTGAGACGTTTGGAACCAGCTTCGCAGAATCGGTTTGTGTGTTTGAAAGTCAATTGTCCGGGGCTGGGCCGGTCTATGCGGTCATCCGGCGGGCGATGTTGAAATAATAAATTGGGAGTAATCGGAAGAACGAGGGAAAAGATATGACAAAATTCATAAAAAGGAAAGTTATGGCGGCGGTCAAAGAACAACCCAATGTTAAAGAAACTACCCGGGCGGAAGAGGCAACAAAAACCGCTCGTCCAGGGGCTAAGAGCGAGGCGCTGGAACGGGCCATTGCACAGATTGAAAAGCAATACGGCGTCGGGGCGATTATGAAGATGGATGGATCTGCCGTCAGAAAGATCGACGGCATCAGTACCGGCGCATTGTCGCTGGATATTGCGCTGGGCGGCGCCGGCATTCCGCGCGGCAGAGTGATTGAGTTCTACGGTCCGGAATCTTCGGGAAAAACCACGCTGGCGCTGCACGTCATCGCCAACGCGCAAAAAGCCGGAGGAGTCGCCGCCTTTATTGACGCAGAGCACGCTCTCGACCCCACCTGGGCGCGCCGATTGAGCGTCAACATCAACAATATGCTTATCAGCCAGCCGGATAATGGCGAACAGGCGCTGAATATCGCCGAGATGCTGGTCAGGTCCAACGCGGTGGATATTATTGTGATTGACTCCGTGGCTGCGCTGGTTCCTGCGGCGGAACTACAGGGCGAAATGGGACAAAGCCACATAGGACTTCAGGCCCGCCTGATGAGCCAGGCCCTGCGGAAACTGGCCGGTGTTATCAGCAAGAGCAAAACCTGCGTCATTTTCATCAACCAGATTCGGATGAAAATCGGCGTGATGTTCGGCAACCCCGAGACGACCACCGGCGGCAATGCCCTGAAATTTTACGCTTCGGTACGCGTCGATATCCGTCGCGTCTCCACGATTCAGGATTCCAAAGGCGAAGCTATCGGCAACCGGGTGCGGGCGCGCGTGGTCAAAAATAAAGTTGCGGCGCCGTTCAAAACCGCGGAGTTTGATATTCTGTTTAACAGCGGTATCAGTCTTGAAGGCGACCTGATTGACCTGGCTGCCGAGTGTAATGTGGTCAACAAAAGCGGCGCGTGGTTCACATACGGCGAGATGAAACTCGGCCAGGGTCGCGACAACGCCAGACAATACCTGATTGAACATAAAGAATTGATAGACGAGATTAAGAGTAAAATTTTAGCTGCCAAAGGGTTGGTCGGGGTCTGAAGAAAAGGAGCATTTTTTGCTCTGTAGAAAACCTTGTGTATTTTGTTGTGTAGCGGCGACTGAGGCGTTAACCGAGGTCGATGGCGGGCCATCCACCTGGCCGCCTTCGGCGGACTCGGTGGCTGCCACCCATGCGAATTGAATTTTTCTACAGAGCAGCATTTTTTATTTCGTTACTGATGGTCGCTGTTTTTTTCTTTATCCAATTATTTCAGGGTTCGTGATAAGGTTTCCCGGCCTGATACAATTTCAGGCGTTGTTCGATTCTCGAAGCCAAATCTGTTTGGCCTGCGGTATTTGCCGTGTCGATTGCTTTTTGGGCGGTTTCCGCGGCTTCTTTAAATTGACCGACGGCGGCATACGCGACAGCAAGAGTATCCAGAATGCCGCCGTTCTTAAAGGAGGTTAATTTACAGGCTCTGTGTGCCAGCGAGACGGCTTTGGCCGGGTCGTAAAATTTTGTTTCGGGATGTGCGGCCAGAAGCCATGCCTGGTTATTTAGAGCCTCTATGGAATTGGGATCAAATTGCAGCGCATGATGATACGAATCAGACGCGGCCTGAAGTCGCCCCAGGGCTTGTTGAGACAGGGCAAGATTGCACCATGTATCCGGATTGTTGGGCTCGATTTCCAATGCTTTGAGGCCGTATGAAATGGACTCTTCATACTTTTTCTGTTTTTGCAGGGCAAGGACGAGATTGCAATAGGCCTGCACATACTTCGGATTGATTTGTATGCTTTGACGGAAACATCTGATAGCTTCGTCCAAAAGACCGTATCGAATTTTCAGGACCCCCAGGTTATTAAACGCCTGAAAATAGTTTTGATCGAACTGTATAACCTGTTCGTAAGCATGCATTGCTTCATCGAATTTTCCCCGGGCTTCGAATATAAGCCCCATATTAAAGTGAGCAGCGGTATCATCCGGCTTTACTTTTAGAGCCGTCTGAAGATGAGCCATAGCCTCGTCAAACTGCTTGCGGCTTATTAATATGGCGGCCAGCTGGACTTGAAGAGCCTTGTTGAAGTGGGTGGCGGCTTCGTCGAGCCTCTTTTGTTTCCACAGAATCTCGCCCAGACTGTTATTGGCTTCAGGAAAACCAGGCCAGGTTTGAAGAGCCTTTTTGAAGTGGTCGGCTGCTTCGTCGAACCTGTTCTGTTTCAAAAGAATTACTCCCAGATCATTGTGTATGAGATAATTATTTTCGGTTACCGCCAGTGTATGCTCGTATAGTGCAGCGCTATTTTTCCAATAGGCCAATTGTGTTCGTGTGCCGACCACCATCGCTGCCGCTGCCTGTCCGCTCAGTCTTCCCATAAGGTTCCTTTGATACCGCCATTTTGCGGACTGTTGGGCTGCCGTCCAGG
>CAZWMN010000016.1:0-48516 GCA_964635075.1 uncultured Pirellulales bacterium
GTTCAGCGGCCAGCGTACAGATAGCTGCCGCGTGTGGAACCATTTCCACACAGGCTCATATTATACCACCCTAACAAAGGCCGAACAAGAGAAAAATGTGAAATTTTAGAAGATTTTTTAGATGGATTCGACAAGCTCCTCGACAAGCTCGGAACAAGCTCACCACAGGCAGGATTTACAGGATTTTTTGCCACAGGGGTCACAGAGCGGCGCAGAGAGCGGTTTCCCCCTTCGGTAGGGACAGGTTGGCGTCCCGACTTGTCGGGACTTGTGGATAAGTCTTTTGGGCTTTGCTCAAAATGCTATTTTTGTGCCAGCCCAGAAAGCCTTCTCCTTGCAAGCTGACGCTTGCCCAAAACCGCAGGAAATCACTTCTATACAAGGATAAGAAAGCAGAGACGAGAGAAAAAGCAAAAGTAAGGACTGGCCGGGGAGATTTTTGCCTGAAAAAATAAAAAAATTTTCGCCACAGAGAACTCCGAGAACACAGAGATAAAAAGGCTTTTTTTAACCACGGATTAACGCGAATTCTCACGGATTAGATTTTTTTGACAGGATTAACGGGATTTACAGGATTTTTTGCCACAGGGGTCACAGAGCGGCACAGAGGCGGTTTCCCCCGTCGCCAAAGGCTATGGCGGGACAAGTTGGCGGGTCTTCGACCCTGTGAGAAAAATCTTCCGCGGCCGTACTCGAAATACATTTCTGTGTTCGTCCTCAAAAGCTTTTTCTGCGGCTTATCAGCCGCCCAAAACCGCAGAAAGTAACCTCAACTGCATTTAATATCCGCAGAAATTGCCCCATACCGCTGTCGGATTCGACAGGCCCTTCGACAGGCCCAGGATTAAACTCACCACAGGCGCGGCGGCGGAAAGCTGAAAATAGACCGAAAAGGCTTCTCCTTGCAAGCTGACGCTTGCCCAAAATCGCAATACGCAATATCATTAAAGCAACTCTTAGAGAGAAGAAAGAGAACACAGGGACGACGCGATGCCCTTCGGGGAAAATGGGGTTTGGAAAAGGGAGAGGAAGAGGGTAGAATTAAGGAAAAAGAGATATTATGGTATGATATAGAAAATGGCAACCATTCATAATAACCTCTATGAATTGGAGGCATTATACAGATGAAAAATGAGGACTTCAGCGAGAAACCGTTGGTTGAGCAAGTATATGATGAACTCTTTGCTGATATTGAGAAAATCGGCGAATTTGATGAGGTAACAATTAAGACACTGAAACAATTAGCTGCCAGCGACGAACTGAAAAAAGCTGGAAAAGTTACGGATGCCATAAAGATAAGGGTGGCAAAGGGAAATGAAACTGCTGGAACTGGAAATTGATAAAGTCCGTGGAATCCAACATCTTCTTGTGACGCCAAAAGGTGGAAACTTTGTCATTTGGGGGCCAAATGGCTCTGGAAAAAGCGCTGTGGTCGACGCAATCGATTTTCTGTTGACGGGAAGAATTCAACGATTGACTGGGAGGGGGACAGGCGACATCAGCTTAAGCAAACATGGGCCGCATATCGATCATAAGCCGGAAGAAACTATGGTACGAGCTGTAGTGCAATTGCGAGGGTCAGAGAAGCCCATTGAACTAAAACGCTCTATGGGGGAACCTAAAAAACTAGTATGCAATACAAAAGGAGATAAGGAACTTGAGCGAATCATAACGCTTGCCACGCAGGGAGTACATATTCTGAGTAGGAGGGAGATACTTAAGTATATCACCGCTGAGGCAAATACACGCGCACAAGAAATTCAGGAGTTATTGAACATTACGGAAATTGAGGAGACAAGAAAAACGCTTGTTAAAGTTAAGAATAGTTTTATAGATGAACTTAAAAATGCACAGACAGCAGTTGCAAGAGCCAAAAGTGGGGTAAATGCGACGACGCAACAACAAACCTTTAACGAGGCAAGTGCCTTAGAAGTGGTGAATCAAAACCGTGGTATGTTGGGTGCGGCTGCTATATTCGACCTTTGTTCGGCTAATCTGAAAAAAGATGTCCGAGCACCAACGGTTGTTTCGCAGAGCGATGGGTTTAATGTGACGCTCTTCGATAGAGACATTCGGAATCTTCGAAATACAATATCAAATGGGAACAGGACGCGAGTTAGGGAGAGTGATAAAAAACTTCGCGAAGTAATAGGGATAATTCGCGTAAATCCTGAGTTAATACGCACATTGAAACAACAGCAATTGATTAAACTTGGGATAGGGATGATAGATGAGTCGGGAAAGTGTCCATTATGTGATACAGCATGGCCGAGCGGTAAACTCCTTGAATATTTGAAAAGCCGTGTGGAAATTGCCCGCGTTGCAGGAGAATATCAGAGAGAGATCGGGGAGTTGGTAACCGTAATATTTACTAACGTGAATAATACTATAGCAAGCCTCCAGAAAATTATTGCGGGTGGGGAAATTACAGGTCTGAATAATGACCTTGCGATTCTCAAATTGTGGGTGGAAAACTTGCAAAAACTTCCTATTGCATTAGGTTCTGTGGTAGAGAGTTACTTGGAGACTGGCTGGAATACATCAGAAATAGAAAGGATGCTTGCTCCTGAAAATGTTATGGAAGTAATAGGCAATATTGAAAAGGGGGTTAAGAAGAAATTTCCAGAAAGTACGCCAGAGCAAACGGCGTGGGACACTTTGACTCGTCTTGAGGAGAATTTACGTTCTGTGGAGACTGCAAAAGCGGAGGAGAAAAGAACTCAATTGTATGTAAAAAGGGCCGCTTTGCTACATGACCATTTTTTGTTGGCAAGAGATAATGTCTTAGGGCAACTCTATGAGGCAATTAAAGACCGATTTGTTAGCCTCTATCGCGAGCTTCACGCTGACGATGAAGGCCAATTTGGGGCAAAAATAGAACCTAAGGAAGCAGGCCTGAATTTCGAGGTTGATTTCTATGGGCGTGGCACTCATCCACCACACGCCCTACACAGTGAAGGCCATCAGGACAGCATGGGGTTGTGTCTGTTTTTATCTTTGGCAGATTATTTAACAAAAGGATTGATTGATTTGATCGTGTTAGACGATGTGGTAATGTCGGTTGATGTTGGCCATCGACGACGACTTTGCCACCTGTTGGCCAAATGTTTTCCAGACCGACAATTTCTTATTACAACGCATGACAAGACTTGGGCGAATCAGCTTAAAGGGGAAGGAGTAGTGCAACCTCAGGGAACTATCGAGTTCTATAATTGGTCTATAGAGTTGGGTCCTCAAGTGAACGACGAGATAGATTTGTGGGATAGCGTAAGGAAAGATATAGATAGAGGGGACATTCCCAGTGCAGCTCAAAAGCTGCGCCGTGGGTGTGAGGAATTTTTTGGACAAGTGTGTGACTCGTTGCAGGCACCAGTGAAATATAAACTGGATGGAAGATGGGAATTGGGAGATTTTTTGCCAGCAGCGATGGGCCAATATCGCTCTTTACTTAAAAAAGCAAAGAGTGTGGCGCAGACTTTGGGTAATCAAGAGTCTTTTGAGAAATTGCAGGAATTGGATAGTACCATAAGTCAAATATACAGCCGGTGCGGGGATGAACGATGGGCTGTGAATGCAAGCGTTCACTACAACAACTGGGCTAATCTTTCAAAGAACGACTTCTATCCAGTCATGGAGGCATTTGAAGATCTATGTGCGATATTTGTGTGCAGAAAATGTGGAAGAATGTTGTATGTGGCGACAAAGGGACCTAGTCCTGTGGAAGTGCGGTGTACTTGCGGCACAGTGAATTGGAATCTGGTGCAGCAAAAAGGAAAAACGCAAGGGTGAGGGTATGCCGGATAGGGATGTTAAAACAATTCCCCCGATTACAACATTCGAGGGCTAAATGACCCCCGGCCAGAGGCCGGGGCTAAATACGCCGTCGGCAGGGCCGACGGTTTGGGTGTAGAATGATTTCAGATTCGAGGATTTGAGATACCCCTCCGGCCCTTTGGGCCACCCTGGATTAACATCCCCTCTGGCTCTTCGAGCCACCTCCCCTTAAAAAGGGGAGGAGTTAGTTGTTTGAGCAGGATGGACCCTTCGACGGCGACAAGGGCAGGCCCGTTCGGCAAGTTCGGTTCGACAGGCTCACCGCAGGCAGGGCAGGGACTGCGGGGAGTCGATGAAAATGAATTGAGAGATTTTCTTTCACGCCCTGACGGGGATGGCTATACTATGGCGCCGTTGGGGGCAATGGTCGCCGGGGCGTAAAATTTCGCAGCTATGAGGTTGCAGGTATGATTTATGTATATCTGGTTTTTCTGTTGATTTTGAATGCCTGCTGGCTGGCGGGGGTCTTGTTTGCGCTGCCGGGCAATTGGCTAATGGTCATCACCACTGTCTTGTTTGGATGGTGGCGATGGGAGGATGGGATTTTCGGCGTCGGAGTTTTGGTTGCCATTGCGCTGCTTGCTTTGGTCGGTGAGGTGGTCGAATTTTTCGCTGGCGCCGGCTCGGCTAAAAAAGCCGGGGCCGGGTGGGGCGGCGCATTAGCCGCCATCGGCGGGATGATTTGCGGGGCGTTATTGGGGACGTTTTTGATTCCTGTGCCTGTTCTGGGAACGGTTTTGGGGGCTTGTGCGGGGGCAGGGCTGGCAACGTGGGGCGTGGAGCGTTTGAGCGGCAAAGCTCACGATAAATCCGTCAAAAGCGGTCTTGGCGCCGGCGTTGGCGTGGTTGTCGGGACGACGACAAAATTTTTGATTGGCTGCCTGATTTGGCTGATTATCGCCATCGCGGCGGTTTTGTAAATTGGCAGGGTGAAATTCTCAGGGAACACATTTAAGCATCCTTGTCCTTTGGGGGCAAGAGATTTCTTGTTGTATAAGTCAAAATTACATCTTTAATGTCTATTATGAGTATGTCTATATTTTTATCGTGTTTATGTTGCTGAAAAAATCTTGACACAGATAAAGGTATTGAGTACTCTACAAAGCTCTTATCCGCCAGCGTAGGCGGATATCCAACGGGTTTGGTTCGGTTAGCAAGGTTAGGCCATAAGCGATTATTGTGGCACTATGGCCTCGCGAGAACCGGAATTTTCACGTTGGATGATAACGAAAAAACTGTTTACAAATTGGAGGTATGTTTTTGTGAATAAGGAACTGGCCCGCGAACTCATCAGTGCGGGCGTGCACTTCGGTCATGCCGTCAGCCGCTGGAATCCCAAAATGGAACCCTATATCTTCGGCAAACGCGGTATGATTCACGTCATCAATGTCAAGGAAACACTCAAGGGAATCTTAGTCGCCAGGAAACTAATAGCCAATATCGTCGCATCCGGCAAGGATGTGGTCTTTGTCGGCACCAAGCGGCAGGCCCAGAAATCCGTGCAGCAGGCCGCCGAGGCCTGCACAATGCACTATGTCTCCCATCGCTGGCTGGGCGGAACGCTCACCAATTTCCGCACCATCCGCTCCCGCGTGCAGCGTCTGGAAGAACTGGAGGCGATGCAGGCCGATGGCCGGATGGAAGCCGAAAGTAAAAAGCAGGGTTCCCGCCTCAAACGCGAACTCAAAAAGATTACCGAAAACCTCAGCGGTATCCGTAAAATGAATCGTCTTCCCGGGGCGGTGGTCGTTGTCGATGTCCGCAGGGAATATATCGCGCTTCGCGAAGCGAGGAAACTGGGCATCAGCACCGTCGGCCTGATCGATACGGACGCCGACCCAGATGCGGTGGATGTCGCTATCCCGGCCAATGACGACTCACTCAAGGCTATCGAGATTATACTTAATGAATTGGCCCAGGCCTGCGTGGAAGGTAAGGCAATGGTTAAGCCCGAGGAAGGTGCGGCCCCGCCTCGTCATGCGCGGCCGCGTTCCCGCCGCCGGGTGCTGGCCAGCGCCGGTGAATCCGAACCGGCTGCACAGAGAAGCGGTATTTCCGAGCCGACTCAGGCCGAAACGGCACAATAAGGAAACGACACAATAAGTTTAGCACCGACCGCTGCGTGTCCTGTTCACCCTGAGTGAAATCGAAGGGAGTGCAGCCGAAGCGGCGGTCGGGGGATTTTCTGAAAGATAATGTGGGAGTGATTGACTATGACGGGAATACCTGCCTCGGCGGTAGTGAAGCTGCGAAAAATCAGCGGACAGGGGATGATGGACTGCAAAAAGGCCCTTGAAGAGAGCGGCGGCGATATGGAAAAAGCGCTGGATTTGCTTCGCAAAAAAGGGCTTGTCACGATGGCCAAGCGTGCGGATAAAGAGACTTCCGAAGGCCGGGTCATCAAGTCCGTCAGTCCCGACGGCAGGGTCGCGGCGCTGGCGACGCTGTGCTGCGAGACGGACTTTGTGGCCAAGAACGATGATTTTGTCGCGGCCTGTGAAAGACTGGCCCGCTGTGCTTTAGCCGCATCGGCTGACAAGGGTGCAGACGCCCTGACGGATGTTGCGGTGGACGGCAGGAAAATCAGTGATTTAATTACCGAGCTGGTCAGTAAAACCGGCGAAAAGACGCAGGTTGGCAGTTATGTCCGTTATCGACTGAGCGGCCCCGGCGTTATCGGTTCCTATGTGCATTTCACCAGCAAGGTCGGCACGATGGTTGAGATTGAAACCTCCGACGATAATGCGGCCAAAGCCGTCAAGACCGTCGCCGACGAAATTGCGATGCACGTTACCGCAATGAATCCCGTGGCTGTGGACCGCGGCTCGGTGGAACCTGCGGTTGTGGCGCGTGAGCGGGAAATCGCCGCCGAGCAGGTCAAGGACAAGCCCGCCAATATGATTGAGAAAATTGTCGATGGCAAGATGGCCAAGTTCTTCAAGGAAAACTGCCTGGTGGACCAGCCGTTTGTCAAGGACGACAGCAAAACCGTCTCGGAGGTCCTGACGCAGGCGGCCAAGACCGCCGGCGGAACGGCAAAAATAAAACGCTTTGTCCGGTTTGAAATCGGCTGAAGACTCTGGTATAATCAAAGGCAACGGAAACGCTGCCTTTTTTATTGAAAAGTTTATAGTGGATAGCTGATAGTTCATAGTTATTACCTCAGAGCCTGTTGCATAAATAATTGCTCTTTAACTGTTTTAAGGACAAGAGTTTTTTTCTATAGACTATAAACTGATTTGCAGGGATGGCTATTATGGGTAAATCAATGGAGTATAAACGCGTGCTTTTGAAACTGTCCGGGGAGAGTTTCTGCAAGCCGGGCGGATTCGGCATCGAAGGAGAGGCGCTGGAATCCATCGCCGAGCGGATCACCCGCACCTGCAAATTGGGCCCGCAGGTGGCTATCGTCGTTGGGGGAGGAAACTTCATCCGCGGGGCCAGTTTCTCCCAAGCCAGCCATATCCCCCGCACGACCGCCGACTATATGGGGATGCTGGCGACCGTCATCAACGCCTGCGCATTACAGGAAACACTGGAGCGGCTGGGGCAACCGACGCGGGTCTTAAGCGCAATTGCGGTTTCGGCGATTTGCGAGCCATTTATCCGCCGACGAGCTGTGCGTCATCTTGAAAAGGGACGGGTCATTATTCTGGCCGGCGGGACGGGAAACCCCTTTTTTTCGACCGATACCTGCGCTGCGCTGCGGGCCTCGGAACTCGGCGCCGACCTGATGATTAAGGCCACCAAGGTTGACGGCGTTTATACCGACGACCCGAAGAAAAATCCCAAGGCCAAAATGATTGAGAAACTGACCTATCACGAGGTGCTGCAGCGGAATCTCAAAGTGATGGACCCCGCGGCGGTGAGCCTGTGCTGGGAAAACAAGATCCCGATTGTGGTGTTGAATATCTTTATGGAGGGCAATATCACACGGGCCTTCCACGGCGAAAAAGTCGGCACAATGATTTGCGAATAATCGGGTCTGAGCCGCAGACCCGCTGGAATAGAATTTTTTTGACGGAGTGAAAATTATGTCTGCTAAAGCGATACTCGCCGGGCACGAGAAAAATATGGAAAAGACGGTGGAGATTCTTCGCAATGAGCTTCGCGGTCTTCGCACCGGCCGGGCTTCGGCGGGGCTGGTGGAACATTTAATGGTGGAATACTACGGCGCGCCCACGCCGCTGCGGCAGCTTGCGGCCATTACCTGCCCGGAACCGGCGTCGCTGGTCATTAAGCCCTTCGACGTCGGCTGTATCAAAGATATCGAAAAGGCCATTCGAGCCAGCGACCTGAGTCTTGCGCCGATTTTGGAAGGCAAGATGATTCGGCTCAATGTCCCGCCGCTGAGCGAAGAGCGCCGAAAACAAATCGTTGGCCAGGTCAAACAGCTTGGCGAACGGTCGAAAGTGAGCATTCGCAATATCCGCCGCGACGCCATTAAGCAGCTTGAGGACGAGGAAAAGGCCAAACGTATCACCGAGGATGAACGCGATAAAGGCAAAAAGGAAGCCGATGACCTGACCAAGAAATGTGCCGACGAGGTGGACCATGTCGTCAAGACCAAATCGGATGAAATTATGACCGGTTAAGTGCGCGCGACGCACACCTGCGTCGTGCTGTTTTTCATACAGATCCATTGGCCGTTCGAAAGAACGGATTATAAAGAAAGGACGGCTGTACCGATGGTTGTGCAAACCCGTTCCGTAAATCCCCGTGAAAATGGAAGACCTCGAAAGCGGTCGAAGTCAAAACGTATCGTATTGCGGCTTGTCGCCGGGATTATCGTGATAATTGGACTGGGGGTATTATTGCTGCCGACGCTTTTATCCACATCGCTCGGCAGACAGATTATCATAGGGCAGCTTGACAAATCTCTCGACGGGACGATTGAAATCAAACAGATGTCCATCGGCTGGTTTTCCGGTCTGAGGCTGACCGGCGTGAGTTTCAGAGACAAGACAGGCACCACGACGTTCAGCGTCGATGAAATCCACGGCAGGCCCAGCCTGCTGTCGCTGCTGCGGGGCCGAATCGGACTGACCGACGGCCTGATTGACAAGCCTCGGGTGGAGCTGATGGTTGTGGATAAGCCGAAAGGCGCTTTGGCTGTTTCCAAATCTTCGGCGTCTTCATCGCCCCTAAAATCGTCTTTCGGTATGTCGGTTGCGCTGCCGCTGGACCGGTTGGCGCTGGAGTTGCGGCAGGGCAGCGCCGTCATCAAAACCGAGCAGCCTCCGCAGAAACTGGAATTCAAAAATATCTCTACACAGGTCGATATCAATCCGGTCGGCCGGACTTCCAATGTGGCGCTGGCTCTGGCGGTGGCCGGGGTCGGCGAACCTGGCAGCGTGAAGGCCAGTGCAAGCGTCACGCCGCAAAAGGGAATGACGCTGGCAGGCACGTCCGGCCAGATGCAGGTGGAACTGGTAAATGTGAAGCTGGAGGATTTCAAGCCGCTGCTGGCCCTGGCCGGGCAGAAGATGGATGTCGCCGGATTAGTCAATGCGCAGGCCCAGGTGAAACTGACTGACGGACGATTCGAAAAAATCCAGGCCGACGCCACGGTGGAAAATTTCAAACAGACCCTCGATGGCAGGACGACTGTGTTCGATAAGCCCGTCAAGATTCAGGCCCTGGCCGCGATGACCGACAAGGGACTGCGGGTGGATAATTTGAGTGTGGATTCTTCGTTCTGTACCGCGACGTGCAAAGGCGATATGACGTCGCTGAACTATCAGGCCAAGGCGGATTTGGCGGGTGTGCAGACGTTCGCTTCACAGTTTGTTGATTTTGCGGGATATCAACTGGCCGGGGCTTTGAACGCCTCCGGTTCGGTGAGTGTCAGCGATAAGAGGATTGCGGCGATGGGAAGCGCCGATTTTCAGAATTTGACGGCGGCCAAAGGCGCGGACAAAATGCCCGCCACGGCGCTGAAGATTGATTATAATCTGGTACAGGATTCGGCGGCGGAAATGCTCAAGGCTTCTTCCATTACCGCCGTGATGGATGCCGGAACGGTTGAGTTGAAAGACGTTTTGCTGCCGCTGGGGCCGCAGAAGATGTCGCAGCTTTCCGCCAAAGCCGACATATCGCTGGATTTGCAGAAAACCCTGACGATGGCCAGAGTATTTGTTGCCGATAAATTGCCGGGGGATTTGACGCTGGCCGGCGCTCTGCGTTCAAAAGTGTCCATTCAGCCCAAGGGCGATGAGATTCAATTTCGCACCGACAATACCACGATTCAAAATCTGGTGGTCGGACAGCGCGGTCAGACGCCTTTCACGCAGGATGTTCTGACCCTGACTGCCGATGGTTCTGTGAATCCTGAGACGAAAAACTACGCGGTCAATTTTGACCTTGAAGGCAAAAAGGCGCAGTCGCTGATGCGGTTTAAGGGCGCCGTTGCTCAAAAGGCGCAGAAAGAGCAGACGGCAATGAATGGCGACATTCAGGCCCAGTACGACTGGGCGGATGTGACGGCGATGGCAAGACCGTTTTTGCCCGCGGGGCTTTCGATGGAAGGCAAACGCAGCGACAAGATTTCCTTTTCCTCCGCCTGGCCGACGGCTCAGCCGGATAAAATGGCGGCCAATCTCGATGCCTCTGCGGTAATGGGGTTTCAAAAGGCCGATTTGATGGGCCTGAAGTTCGGCCCAACGGAATTGAAACTGGATGTCAGGCAGGGCAAAGCGGCGGTTAATCTGCCCGACGCCGACGTCAGCGGCGGCAAGGTGCGTTTCAGCGGCGATGTGGATTTGGCGGCCAAACCGATGAAACTGACGCTGCGTCAGCCGATGCAGGTGGTGGAAAACGTCAAGATTGACGACGTCATCAGCTCGCAGCTTTTGCAGTATCTCAATCCGGTATTCGCCCGCGGCACCAGCGTCAGCGGTATCGCCAATTTGAATTGTCAGACCCTGGTGATTCCGCTGGGCGGCGGCGCGTCGAAAGACATTTTACTCGATGGGAAGGTCGGCCTGACGGAGGTACGGCTGCAAAGTCCGCTGCTGCGGATGATTGGTCAGGCTGCGGGGGAGAGTATGAACTTGTTCTCCATTCCGCCGACGCCGTTTACCGTCAAAGACGGCATAGTACGATATACAGATATGCCGATGTATTTTGGTGAAAAGTATGCTCTGCATTTCCGCGGCACCATCGGGCTGGATAGAACACTGGCGATGGATGTGGAAGTGCCGCTGTCTATCGGCGGGCGTCTCCAGACGGCGGATAAAATTATTTTGCCGCTGAGCGGTACGCTCGACAAACCGCGCCTGGACACTTCCCAAATGCTCAAAAAACAAGGCGAAGAGGTAATTAAAGACGTCATTGAGGAAGGACTGAGAAAGATATTAAAATAATTTGATTGACGATTTGGAGCGCGTTGTTTCGTGCAATCGTCAATCGTAAATCGGCAATCGAAAATCACAGACGGAGAGTGAATTATGAATAAGTTTTCGTCTATCTGGTCTGCACAGGACGGGGCACAGAAAAGCGGCATAACGCTGTGTTTTCGTGTTATCCGGCACTGTTTTCGTCTGCTGGTTCTCAACCGCTGCGGGACGCAGGCCGCGGCTCTTTCGTATCATACCCTTTTCGGCGTAGTGCCGCTGGCGATTGTGATGCTGATGGTTTTCCAGATGTTCCCGGCGTACAAGGATATGGGCGACAAGGTCAGGCAGCTGATTTATGACCAGATGAATCTGACCCGCATCACCTATCCGTCGGATACGCCCGGCATCGAGCCGATTACACTGGCCAAAAAAATTGATGAAATTACCGGCCAGTATCTCTCCGGTCTGAGCACCGGGGCGATTACATTTATCGGCGGGCTGCTGACCATCTGGGCGGCAATCGGCTTGTTAACGACAATTGAAAAATCCTTCAACGCCATCTGGGGCGTTGGGCGGGCGCGGGACATTCTGCACCGCACCATCAATTACTGGGCGATTCTGACGCTCGGGCCGCTGCTGCTGGGACTGGGGATTTATCTGAGTACCCATCCGACCATCAGCCGCCTGCTGGAATTCAGCGCGTTTCATTTTGTCCGGCCGCTGTTCGGATTCTGTCTGAGTGTAATCCTGATATTTTGCTTATATGTGTTTCTGCCCAACGCCCGTGTCAGGGTCGGTTCGGCCCTGCTGGGGGCGCTGGTCGCAGCGATACTCTGGACGGCGGTGAAGATCGGCTTTGGATATTATGTCAAGGAATACATTCCTTATCAAGCCGTCTATGGCATCTTGGGATTGATTCCGCTGGCGGTGTTCTGGATTTACATCGTCTGGTGGATTGTGCTGCTGGGGCTTCAGTTGACTTACGCCGCTCAGCACGTCCATTCGCTGGACAAGGCCGAGCGATTGGCCAAACTGCGGCAGGAACAGGCCAGTTTTGTTGCGACCGAACAGACGACCTTTCAGATTATGCGGGAAATTTTGCTTGCTTTTGAGGACAAAAACCGCAAACCCGTCACGCCTTCTGAAATCGCCGACGCTACGGCGCTGGCCGAAGATTTTGTCGAATGCATCCTCGATAATCTGACCCGTGCGGGCCTGTTGTGCAGAACGGTTGAGCCGGCGGTCGGCTATGTACCCTCCACCGACGGCGGACATATCACGCTGGCCGATATCAGCCTGGCGATGGAAAAATCCTCCTTTCAGACGCACAACCTCAAACTCCAGCAGGTGATTTCGCAGGTGCGCTCGGAACTGGCCAAATACAACCTCAAAGACATTCTGTAATTGACAAAATTGATTTAGGAGTGAAGAACGGATGACAAGTCAAAAATGCGCAGGATATTTCATCGTACTGATGGGGTTGGCGGGCATATCCATCGCCGCCGATAAACCGCAAAAACAGGCCTGGCTTGATACGTCACTGTCGTTTGAGCAGCGAGCGGCTGATATAGTCAAACAGATGACGCTGGATGAAAAAATCGGCCAAATGATGAACGCCGCCCCGGCGATTGAGCGTCTGGGAATCCCCGCGTATAACTGGTGGAATGAATGCCTGCACGGGGTCGCAAGAAATGGGCTTGCGACGGTTTTTTCGCAGGCAATCGGAATGGCCGCGTCGTTTGATACGGAACTGATGCTGAAAACCGCAACGGTTATCAGCGATGAAGCCCGCGCCAAACATCACGAAGACCTCCGTAACGGAAGCCGGAAAATCTATCAGGGGCTGACGTTCTGGTCGCCGAATATCAATATCTTCCGCGACCCGCGATGGGGCCGCGGCCAGGAAACCTATGGCGAAGACCCTTACCTGACCGGACAAATGGGAATCGCGTTCGTCAAAGGTCTGCAGGGCGACGACCCCAAATACCTGAAGGTGGTTTCGACGGCCAAACACTACGCCGTTCACAGCGGCCCCGAACCGCTGCGGCACGCTTTCAATGCCGTCGTAAACAAACGCGACCTCTATGAGACCTATCTGCCGGCGTTCCGTGACCTGGTGCAGAAGGGTAAAGTATATTCTGTTATGGGAGCATACAACCGCGTGGACAGTGAATCCGCCTCGGCCAGCCAAATGCTGCTGGAAGATGTGCTTCGCGGCCAGTGGGGGTTTGAGGGTTATGTCGTCTCGGACTGCGGCGCCATCAGGGATATTTATCTGCATCACAGGATCGCCAATGCCCCCGAAGAGGCCGCCGCCATCGGTGTCCGTCGCGGCTGCGACCTCGAATGCGGACGCGCTTACACTGCCCTGAAAGAGGCCGTCCGTCGCGGCTATCTGACGGAGCCGGAAATCGATATCTGCGTCTATCGCCTGATGCTGGCGCGGATGAAACTGGGGATGTTCGACCCCGACGACAAAGTCGCTTACACCCGCATCCCGATAACCAGAAACGAGTCGCCCGAAAATAGCGCCGTTGCATTAAAAATGGCGAGGGAGTCAATCGTTTTGTTGAAAAATAACGGATTGCTGCCGCTGGATAAAACAAAAATTAAGACTCTCGCCGTCGTCGGCCCCAGCGCCGACAACGTCCGCGTTCTGTACGGCAATTACAACGGCACGTCCTCGCGTCCGGTTACCGTTTTGCAGGGGATTAAAAACGCCGTTGGACCGGATGTGCAGGTTCTTTATGTCAAAGGCTGTGAGTATGTCGAAGGATACCGTGAACGTCTCAGGACTGTCCCCATCCCGTCCGATTATCTGAAGACCAAAGAAGGGAAACCGGGTCTTGAGGGCGAATATTTTAATAATGAAAATCTCGAAGGCAAACCGGTTATGGTTCGCACGGATGAAACAATTCGGTTCAGATGGGGACTGGATTCTCCGACATCGGAGATGATTAGCCACGGCGAATGGCCTGCGGATAAAGCGATACCCGAAGACAATTTCTCCGTCCGCTGGACGGGCAGATTGATTGCCCCGCAGACGGGGATGTATGAGCTGAGCGTAACGCAGGACGACGGCTGTCGGCTTTATATCGACGGCAGGCTGCTGATTGACGACTGGAATGAACACGCCGTTTACGGCAGCGTCGCCAAGATTGAATTGAAGGCCGGCAGGGAATACGACATTAAAATTGAGTACTATGAAGCTGAACTGGACGCCGAGATGACGCTCGGCTGGAACCTGTTGCAGCCCCAAGAGGTTGACACGTTTGAACAGGCGGTTGAATACACCCGCCGGGCCGATGCGGCAATCTTTGTCGGAGGCCTGAGTTCCACCCTCGAAGGCGAAGAAATGCGCGTGCCGTATCCCGGTTTTGAAGGCGGCGACCGCAAAGATATTAATTTGCCTGCAAGCCAGGAAAAACTGCTCAAGGCGATGTATGCCACGGGCAAACCCGTGATTTTCGTAATGCTGACCGGCTCAGCGGTAGCCATCAACTGGGAACAGGAAAATCTGCCGGCGATTGTCTGCGGATGGTATCCCGGCCAGCACGGCGATGCGGTGGCCGATGTTTTATTCGGCAACTATAATCCTGCGGGACGTCTGCCGGTTACCTTTTATAAATCCGATGCTCAGCTCCCGGCGTTTGAAGATTACAGTATGCAGGGCAGGACTTACCGTTATTTCAGGGACAAACCGCTGTACCCGTTTGGTTTCGGTCTGAGCTATACGACATTCAAATACTCCAATCTGAAAATCAGCAGGACTCGGGTCAGGCCGTCCGATACAATTAAAGTTCGCTTCACGATTACCAACACCGGTCAAATCGATGGCGATGAGGTTCCGCAGCTTTATATCCGTGATGTGGAATCTTTACTGCCGATGCCGATTGAGCAGTTGCGCGGCTTTCAGCGTGTTCATCTCAAAGCCGGCGAAACAAAAACAATTGCGTTTGAGCTGACCCCGAATGAGGATATGTGTTATTACGACGTGAAAAAATCAGATTATACGGTCGAGGCGGGCGACTTCGAAATCCGGATAGGCTCTTCCAGTGCCGATGTCCGCCTGACCGGCACAATCCGCGTTCAGTAAATCAGACGGTCTATTCTACATTGTCCCCATCAATGTAATTGCTGAATCGCGCCAATCAGAAATTTCAGGCCGAAGCCAATCATCGCGGCGCCGCAAAAGCCCAGAATCCATTTTTGAATTCGCGGGCTCAAAATATTTGTGCCATGGAAGGCGGTGAATGACAAAATCGTCAGCCATATCAAGTCGCACAGCCAGTGAACGATAGCGAAAATAACCAGGGCGTACAATCCAAACCCCTTAGCTTGCAGGGCCAAGTTCAGTCCGACGGTGGCCCACCAGAACAGGAAATACGGGTTTGTTGCCGACAGGACAAAGCCCGTCAGGAGGGGGTTCGATGTGCGGACTTTTTTGACGTCAAATTCCGGATGCGTCAGTTCACGCAGGGTCATTGCGCCGAGGTAAATCAGAAACAGTCCGCCGAGGATGCCGATGCCGATTGCCGCAATGCTGGTTTTCAATACCGTCCCCAGACCGAGGATAAGCAGGAAAATCAGGGGGATTTCCACGATGCCGTGGCCGACGGCGACCCAGACGCCGGCCCAGCGGTTTTTGCCGCCCGCCGCCAGCGTCGCGGCGGTGACCGCCCCCGGAGCCATCACGCCGGTCAGTGAAATCAAAATTGTTTGAAACAAAAAGGAAAACACGCCACCGCTTTCATATCATCGAAAAAACAGCTTTTTGGCGGATTATTGAAACAAAACGCCAATATCAGCCGTTAAATGATTATACCGTGGCAGGATATGCGGGCAATCTCTATGAAGGAATAAAAACCGAGGTGAAATCAGGATGTTGCGGGGATACTGTATTCTCAAAAACCGGATATGATGTTTTCGGATGGCGACCGGTAAAAAACTTGAAATATAGGCGGAAATCGGGTTAAATATATATTTTGCGTCGGTATTATTTTCTGAATAAAGGTACAACTTATGAAACACCGGATAAGAAAAATTGTATGGTTGATTCTGATTATCGGGGGGATTATCGCATCGGTCGCCTGGTATTCGCGGCGTTCCAACGGCGAGGTGAAAACTTTTCGGACGGTGGCGGTGGAACGGGGCGATTTGCGGGCGACGATCAGCGCCACGGGGACGGTTGAGCCGGAAGAGGTGGTTGACGTTGGCGCCCAGGTGACGGGCAAGATTAAGACCATCGGCTTAGACAATGACGGCAATGAAATCGACTACGGTTCCATCGTCAAGGAAGGGATGGTGCTGGCGCAGATTGATGATTCGCTGTACGCGGCGGAATTGGCTTCGGCTCATGCGCAAGTGCAGCAGGCCAAGGCGGAAGAATCGAAAAGCAAGGCTGACCTGGAGCAGTTGCAGGCCAAGCTGTATCAGGCGCAGCGCGACTGGGAACGGGCCCAGAAACTCGGCCCGTCGGAGGCGCTGGCGCAAACCAGTTATGATTCTTATCAGTCCGCGTATGAGGTCGCCAAGGCCAATGTGACGGTAGGTCAGGCCAGTATTATACAGGCGCAGGCGTCCATCGCCTCGGCGAAGGCGACACTGGATAAGGCCCAGCGCAATATGGGATATTGTCAGATTATATCTCCGGTCAATGGTATTATTATCGACCGTCGCGTCAATACCGGCCAGACGGTGGTGTCAAGTATGAGCACGTCGAGTCTGTTTTTGCTTGCCAAAGACCTCAAGCGGATACAAGTCTGGGTGTCGGTCAACGAAGTGGATATCGGCAAGATTTATGTGGGGCAGCCGGTGACATTTACGGCGGATGCGTTTGCGGGCCGTGTTTTCAAGGGGCAGGTCAGCTGCATTCGTCTCAACGCCAGTATGACGCAGAATGTGGTCAGTTATGTGGTGGAAGTGAACGCCGACAATTCCGACGGGACGCTACTACCGTATCTGACGGCCAATGTGAATTTTGAATTGCAACGGCGGGACAGTATACTGACGGTGCCAAACGCGGCGCTGCGGTGGGTTCCGACGAAAGAGCAGGTATCGCCGAAGTTTCTTGATTCGGAGGTTGTGAATCGGGTGCTGGGCGCGGCGGCGACAATGATGGGGCCTCCGGGCGGCGGGCCGGGAATGTCACTGCCGACACAGGCGGCGCGGACAGAGATGGCATCGGATATCGGTGTGGTCTGGGTTCAAAATGGGACATACGTTCAGCCGGTTGAGGTTCATATCGGCGTTTCCGACGGTGTCAAGACGGAGATTTCAGGGCAGGGCGTTGAGCAGGGGTTGACGGTGGTGATTGGCGAACAGACGATGTCGGCGAACGATTCGACCGGCACGACGACCAATCCGTTTACGCCGCAATTCCGGCGGCGGCGGTAAGACCCTGCGACGTAAAAATAGCAACGATTTGTATGTGAGAAATTTAATGTCGCTGATTGAAATGAAAAATATCTGCAAGACGTATTACATCGGAGATATGTCGATTCCGGTGCTGAAAGGCGTATCGCTGAAAGTGGAGCGAGGTGAGTTTGTCGCACTGATGGGGGTGTCGGGTTCCGGCAAAAGTACGCTGATGAATATTCTGGGGTGTCTCGACCATCCGACATCGGGTCAATTCTGGCTGGACGGGCAGGAGGTGTCGCGGCTGTCGGCGGATGGGCGTGCCTTGGTGCGCAGCAGCAAGGTAGGGTTTGTGTTTCAGAGTTTTAATCTTCTGCCGCGCACCAGCACGCTGGATAACATAATGATGCCGTTGTCCTATACCCACGAGAACCTGTCCGAACGGCAGGGACGACAAAGGGCCGTTGAGTTACTCGAGCGTTTTGGACTATCGGATCGGCTCGATCACGAACCCTCACAGCTTTCCGGCGGACAGCAGCAGCGCGTAGCGATTGCCCGATCCTTAATTAATCATCCGCCGATTGTGTTTGCGGATGAGCCGACGGGCAATCTGGATTCTCATACCAGCGAAGAAGTTTTACAGATACTCAAACAACTTAATGAAGAAGAAGGTCTTACACTTATTTTGGTCACCCATGACCCCGGCATCGCTCAACACGCCAAACGCATCATTCGTATCCACGATGGCGTAATTACGGGGATGCAGGAAGAATCGAAATGAAAACGTATCGTACCATCCGAACGGCTTTACGGGCGCTTCGTCGCAATCCGATGCGGGCGACGCTGACGACACTGGGTATCATTATCGGCGTCGGCGCGGTGATCGCGATGATGGAAATCGGGGCCGGCTCGTCGGCGTCGATTCAAAAGACGATAGCCAGTATGGGAGCCAATAATTTGAGTATTCGCCCCGGCGGGATATCCAGCGGGGGCGTCAATATGGGGGCCGGGAGTATGATGACGCTGACGCCGGGCGACTGCGAAGCGATTATCAAGGAGTGTCCGTCCGTACTGACGGCGGCGCCTCAGACCCGCGCCCGGACGCAGGTGATTTACGGCGACCGCAACTGGGTGCCGACCTTTATTTACGGTTCGTCTCCGGCGTATTTCGAGGCCCGCGGCTGGACCACTTTGACGGAGGGCCAGATTTTTGACGACCACGACGTCAGCGTTGCCGGGCGGGTGTGTGTGCTGGGCCAGACTCTGGTGAAGAAATTGTTCGACAACGAATCGCCGATCGGTGAAGAAGTTCGCGTCAATAACGTCGGAATGCGCGTCGTAGGCGTTCTGAGCAGCAAAGGCGCCAATATGATGGGGATGGACCAGGATGATATTCTGATAGCGCCGTGGACGACGATTAAATATCGCATCGCCGGCTCGTCGATGGGCGGCGTCAATCAGAGCGGCAGCAGTTCGTCGGCAACGAAGAAGCGCGGGCAGATTTATCCCAGCACATCAACCAGTCTGTATCCGGAACAATCTGCGACACAACAGACCAATACGCCGATTCAGGTTCGATTTACCAATATTGATGAGATATTAGTGGCTTCACGGCCGGAGGCGAATTCGGACCGGGTGATTCAGGAGATTACAAGCCTGCTGCGGCAGCGGCATCGCATACGTACCGGCGAGCCGGATGATTTTTCCATTCGCAGTATGGCGGATTTGTCTCAGATGCTGTCTTCCACAACCACAGTGATGACGCGGCTGCTGCTGTGTGTGGCGATGATATCGCTGCTGGTCGGCGGCGTGGGCATTATGAATATTATGCTGGTTTCGGTGACGGAGCGTACGCGGGAAATTGGATTGCGTATGGCCGTCGGCGCGCAGGCCAGGAACATTCTATTGCAGTTTCTGGTTGAGGCGGTCATTTTGTGTATGATCGGCGGGGCGATTGGGATTGCCCTTGGGCATGGCGGGTCGCTGCTGGTGCGATTTTTTTTGAATTGGCCGGTGAAGACATCGCCGGCGGCGATTATCGCGGCGGTGGCGGTGTCGGCCACGGTGGGGATTATTTTCGGATATTATCCGGCGTGGAAAGCGTCGCGGCTGGACCCGATTGAGGCGTTGCGCTATGAATAGGGTAACAATGAAAAAAGGAAACGATACGATGCGCAGTATAGTTCAACGGCGATTGATTTGGGCCGTTGGGTTATGTATTTGTCTGCCGTTTATTGCCGGTTGCTTAGTCGGGCCGGATTATATCCCATACACGATGGAAACGCCGAAAGGCTGGTTCAATGCCGCCGGACAAAACGCCGTTGCTGAGCCCAATTTCGCCGGCTGGTGGACGCGGTTTGAAGACCCGACGCTCACTTCGCTGGTGCAGCGTGCGCTGGAGTGCAATCTGGATTTAAAACAGGCGCAGTCGCGGATTCGCCAGGCCCGCGCGGCCCGCTGGGGCGCCGAGGCAGGGTTATGGCCTTCGGCTGACGCTACCGGTTCGGAAACCCGCAGTCGCACGTCCGCCGGCGTAAAGAGCGAGCTTTACAAGGCAGGGCTGGACGCGACGTGGGAGCTGGATATTTTCGGCGGACAGCGTCGTCAGATTGAAGCGGCCCAGGCGGATGTGCAGGCCGCAGTGGAAGACCTGCGGGATGTGTGGGTGACGCTGACGGCGGAAATCGCGTTTAACTATATTGAGCTGCGCGGTTATCAGCAGGAAATCGTGATTCTTCGGCAAAATCTTCAGGCTCAGCAAAAAACCGCCGACCTGACCCGCACACGGTTTCAGGGCGGCTTTGTCGGCGCATTAGATATGGCCAACGCCGAATCGCAGGTTGCGACTACCGCCGCTCAGCTTCCGCTGCTGGAATCTTCGGCCCGGCAGACAATTCACAGTCTCAGTGTTCTTCTGGGCGGTGAGCCGTCGGCGCTGGTACGGGAATTGGATTTGATCTCAGCGATTCCATCCACTCCATTGCGGGCGCCTGTGGGGGTGCCGTCCGATTTGCTGCGTCGCCGTCCGGATATTCGCATGGCCGAGGCGCAGATTCACGCCGCCACGGCGCGAATCGGCGTGGCCACGGCGGATTTATTCCCCCAATTCACCCTGTCCGGCGCTATGAGTTTTCAAAACCAGAAATCCGATGCCCTGTTTAACTGGAACAGACGCATCTGGTCTATTGGTCCTTCGGCCAGTTGGAATATCTTTGACGCCGGGCGGGTGCGTTCCAATATCGAGACGCAAAAAGCCCTCCAGGAACAGTCTTTGTTGACATACCAGCAAACGGTTCTGACAGCGTTGCAGGAGGCGGAGGACGCCCTGATTGCCCTGACCAAGGAACAGGAACACCGCGACGCGCTGCAAAAAGCTGTCGAGTCCAACCGCAAGGCGGTGAGTCTGTCCACCCAGCTCTATACCGAAGGCCAGACAGATTTTCTCAATGTGCTGACCGCTCAGCGGGCCTTATATGCCTCTGAAGACGCCCTGGTCAGCAGCAACCGCACGATTTCGACCAATCTGGTGGCGCTGTATAAGGCGTTGGGCGGCGGCTGGGAAGACCGGTACCCTGATTTGAATACGTGATGAGAGATTATTCGCCGATAATTTTGACCAGCACACGTTTTCGCCGTCTGCCGTCAAATTCACCGTAAAAAATTTGTTCCCACGGGCCAAAATCCAGCTTGCCGTCGGTGACGGCCACCACGACCTCGCGGCCCATAATGGTTCGCTTCAGATGTGCATCGGCGTTGTCTTCGGCGGTATTATGGCGGTATTGCGAATGCGGTTTTTCCGGCGCCAGTTTTTCCAGCCAGGCCTCAAAATCCTGGTGCAGTCCCGGCTCATCGTCGTTGATAAATACGCTGGCGGTGATGTGCATCGCATTGCACAGCAGCAGACCCTCCCGAATTCCCGATTCGGCCAGACACTGTTTGACCTGCGGCGTGATATTGATTAACTCCCGCCGATGCGGCGTATTAAATACCAATTCTTTGCGGAATGATTTCATCATTCATTATTATCTGCGCCGGACTCGAAATGTCCACCGTTTTCACTCTCAGCGGGGGATACCGATATTTTCTGACATCAATCTTGACAGAAACGGGGCTTTGTCTTAGGATTCGGCGGATAAATCCGCCAAAGCGACAGGGCGGGTAAAATCAGAACAGGAGACCCTATATGGATCGGTCGAATGCAAATTTGAGCATAGAATATATCGGCGGCGTGACCGTGGTAGTTCCGACCGACACCAAAATCCTCGAAGAAGAGCAGATTCAGTCGCTGGAAAAGACGTTTATGTCTTTAATTGAACAAAACGCCGGCGTCCGGCTGCTGATTGATTTTTCCCATGTGCAATTCCTCACCAGCTCGGTGCTGGGGCTGTTGATTCGTTTGAGTCGCAGAGTTTCTCAGGCCGAGGGGCGATTGCGACTTTGTTCGATTGCCCCCAAGATTCTCGAGATATTTAAGATTACGCGATTAGATAAAGTGTTTGAAATATATAAGGACCGCCAGCAGGCCCTCGAAGGTTTATAGGGCAGTTTGCCCCCTTTATGTTCAGCCCCGGCGCCGGAGTTTATCCGCCTCTGGCGGAGTCGGGGTGTGTGGGCTGCGGTTCTTGCTGCGAAAGGGTGTCGCAAAAAATGGAGTCCGGGATTGTCTATACGAAATCGTGGGTTTTACCGAGTACCGCCCTGGCGGTGGGGCAGGTCTGCCGGCAGCTTTTGGAGCAGGTCCGGCGGCGGGGTTTTGAGGAGCAGGATATTTTCGCGATTCATTTGGCTCTTGAAGAAGCTCTCACCAACGCTGTTCACCACGGCAATCACAATGACCCCGAAAAGACGGTCTCGGTTGAATGTCTGATTACGCCGGAGAAGTTCGACATTTCCATTGCCGACCAGGGGAGCGGCTTTGACCCGGAAACGCTGCCCGACCCGCGTTGTGGGGAAAATCTCTATAAAACCGAAGGCCGAGGCGTTTTGCTCATCCGGGCCTATATGGATGTGGTCGAATACAACACGATGGGTAATTGTCTTCATCTGATTAAATACCGCGGCAAAGCCGTCCCACACAAAATCTGAAGTGAGTTCATAGTGCAGAGTTCATAGTTCATAGTTGAGAGAAAAAGCCGACGCGAGAAGGGGGGAAAATGGCGGGGGGTAAATTTTTCTGGATTAAAAAAGGAGGAGTTATTTGGGCGGCTTTTTGTTCCGCGGGCTTGCGCCCGTGGCTTTATTGTGTCGCCCTGAAAGGGCTTCAGATAGAATCGCCTGCGGCGATAGCTAAAATAAACAGACCCCTCACCCCATAAAGGGGATTCGGGGTGACGCACAGAGCAAGTGGGGGAATTCAGGGCCGATAAAATTTTTGCTCAATTTGTAAAATCCATTTTTCAGGCAAAAAACTGCATTGATGTCTAAGTTGTCCATTTTTTTGGCCGATGAGTGTGCCATCGTAGTCCCAATACATCGGTTTTGATTTGGAGTCTCCAACAAAACCTTCTGGATTCCCGCCTGCGCGGGAATGACATTGAGAAAAAACGGGTATTGTTGGGCATATAATGGATGGCATATATAAGGCAATTTTGTCATCTTCGCGGACGCTGCTTGAGCAGTTGGGTTGTCTATTGCAGGCTGAGCAGGCGGATTTTGGTCCGTTCTGGGCGCTGCTGGACGAACGCGGGAATGTCTGTGCCGGCGACGCTCAAAGACTTGCGGAATTTATTCCCGATTTCGAGCAGGTCCGCCGATGTTGTGCGCAGGTGGACGACGGTTTTGAGCCAGCGATATGTCCGGCCAAAGACGCGGTTGCTGTCGTCGGTCAGTTTTGCACCGAACACACCCATTGCGGCTATATGATGCTGGTTTTGCCGGGCTATACGCTCGATACGGCACAGGCCAACATCGGAATCATTGAGATAGCACTTAATCAGCTCAATCTACTGGTCGGAATGATTGAAAAGAACAATCAGCTTCATCAGGAACAGTTGAGCCGACTTTCCAAACAATCCCCCGTTTTTTCCAACCGCTAAAAAACGAATCCCAATTGTGTCACCCCTTCGGGGTTGTCGATTTTTTGATTTCACTTTCCGGGGGCTTCCTTCTTCGCCAAGGCTACGGCGTGACAAGCCGACGCAACAGGTCCGTCTTTAATATCGGGCGGCTTGCGCCGCCGCGCTTCTGTTTCGATGCGACAAGTCGCGGGAAGGACAAGACTGTATGGGCTAAAACCTATACAGAGCCAATCCGACTTCTTTGGGGTTTTGGTTGCAATCGTGCGGGGGTGTGCTATAATCCTCATCCGCTGAACGATAAGGGTGTGACTATTTCGAGGATAACTTGCAATTTCTGGTATATCAAAACGGGAAACCGGTAAAGGATGTCGTCCTGTCGGGGGCGTATCTGTTTGGAATGGATATGGTGCCTCTGCGGTATGTCGAGTCGATTACCTTCCGTGATGGAGTTATCGATTGTGTCCGCAAGGGCGACGATGCGGCGGGACTTGCGCTGCTCTGGCCGGTGGAAGGGGCTGGGACGTTTTTACTGCCCACCACCCGTCTTCCGGAGCGGCAGGAACCTTACGTTCTCAACGTTGAGTTGGCGCGTGCCCGGCTGATGCAGATTACCCTCAAGCGGGAAGACTGGGCGCTGTTCGAGGAGATGGACAAATTCGCTGAGCCGGCTCACGAGGCGCAGGATTTGTTCATTCAGGCCTTACAGCACATTTCCGACCCCGCCAGGGCGTCGGTCCTGGCCGATGAGGCGCTGAAGAAAGGGTTGTTTTTTTCGGAGAAGCTGTCGCTGCGGTACGCCGAGCAGTATTTGACGCTGCGTTTTAAGAACCGGGGTTTTGGAAAACACACGCTGGGCTGTTGTATTGAACCGGAACGAATAGGGGATGAGCGGTACAGCAAATGGCTGCTGGAGATGTTCGGTTTTGTGACGGTGCCGGTAAACTGGAGTCAAATTGTTCCGGAAAGGGGGAGATATAATTTTTCCGCCCTCGATGAGTGTATGGATTATCTGGGCGGCAGGCGATTGGCGATCAGTTGTGGTCCGCTGTTATGTTTTGAGGCGGGTAAAGTGCCTGGCTGGCTTTTGGACCAGAAACCCGGATTTGAAGAAGTGCGCGAACAGGCCTACGAGTTTGTCGGCAAAATAGTGAGCCGCTACGGCAAATACGTGCATTTCTGGACGGTCATCAGCGGAATGAACGCGAGGAACTGTTTTGGGTTCACGTACGAGCAGATGATAGAGATGACGCGGACGGCCTGCCTGGCGGCCAAGACGGCGGACGCCAAAGGGCGTCGTATTATCGAAGTCATTTATCCGTGGGGGGAGTATTATGCCTGGGAGAAAATGACAATGCCCGCGATGATTTACACCGATGTGGTGATTCAAAGCGGTATTAGTTTTGACGCCTTTGGGCTGGTGCTTGAATTCGGGAAAGATCAGCCTGGTATGCATATTCGGGATATGATGCAGATTTCATCCCGTCTGGACTGTTTTGCCGCGTTCAATAAACCCCTTCATATTACCGCAGCCGTGCCTGGGGCGGCGGTGGAGTGCGCCAGAGTCGGGACATGGAAAAAGCCCTGGGACCAGACCGTTCAGGCCGAGTGGATTGAGCAGTTTTATAAAATCGCCCTGGGACGGCCGTATGTTTCCACCGTGACGTATGCTCATCTGGTTGACGAGCCGAACGCTTTTGTTTCCGCCGCCGGACTGGTGGATGAAGATCTGACTCCCAAGAAGGCGTTTCTGACCGTCGCAAAATTTCAGAAAATGATTCTCAAAAGCGCCGCCGCACCGAAATAGGAAGGTATGAAACCGACGAACGCTGTTTCAACCGCATTTCACACGGAATCTTCCGTCGGAAAGACGGTCGGCGGGCAATCCATTTTTGTTTCGAGGGTTGGAGGCTGTGGTTTTTGGACGGTCGCGGGATTTTGCGGATGCCTGTTTTTATCGGGGTGGATTGGCTGGTGTTCTACAGGCATAAAAACACTGTCGCCCCTCGATACCATTAATCCCAATAGCGACCCAAAGGAAAGTCTGGTTCGGCTGCCGGGGGTTGGCCCGGCCAGAGCCGAGGCGATTGTGGAATATCGAAAGTCCCGCGGCCTAAAGGGCCCGGCATTTCGAACACTGGCTGATTTGGATGCGGTATCAGGGCTGGGACCAAAAACCGTCGAGAAAATGAAGCCGTGGATTTCTTTTGACAACCGGCAACACCTATCAGGAGAATCTGTTGGTAATGGCCGATTGGGAGATTAAAAAAACGCTGGGACGATGTTTCGGCACGGGGCGTGAGCTGGCCGTGGGCGAAGAATATTATGCTGCGCTGGTGCAGACCGAACAGGGCCTGGAGCGGCGGGATTTTGGCGCAGCGTACTGGGAGTTGCAGAAACCACAGGTGTATTGTTTCTGGAAAAGCCGGATTCCAAGTTCGCAGCAGAAGAAAAAACTGTTTATTGACGATGCGATGCTGATGGCATTTTTTGACCGGCTGGCGACGGAGACCGAGGCGGAAAAAATCAATTTCCGCTTCGTTCTGGCGCTGGTTTTGATGCGTAAGCGCCGACTCAAATATGATTCCAGCCGCCATTCAGACGGACGCGAAATCTGGACGGTGCGCGTGGTCGGCGAAGACCGAATGGAAGACGTCGTCAATCCCAATCTCAGCGAAGACCAGATTCAACAGCTTTCCGAACAGATGGGACAGATATTGCAGACGAACCTGGAATGAAGATGAAAATTTTCGATGTTCGATTTTCGATGTTCGATTGTCTTTATCGTCAATCGTCAATCGTCAATCGTCAATTCCCGATGCTGTATGTTGCGGCAATCCTAACTTTATTGGCAGGTTGTCAGCCAGGGATAAAATCGGAATTGCCGATTTGTCCGGGCAAGGCGAGTGCGGCCGAGGCGATTGCAACTCTGCGGCAAAAACAGCCGGTCTCTCTTTCCTTTCGCGCTACCGTCAATTGCGTGATGGAATTTGCCGATGCGCCGCGGGAGACCTTTGACGGGCAGATGCGTTTTGTTGCGCCGGACAGGCTGTATCTGGGCGGGGACAAATTCGGGCCGATTCGCATCGGAACCAATGAAGACGAATTCTGGGTCTATATCAAGCCCGGCGCAGATGCCGCGTGGTGGGGCAGAAAGAAAGCAGTTCCGTTGTGCGTAGAGAAACTTGGTTTTAACCCGTTTCGTTTGGCTGAGGCGCTGGGCCGGATTGACTTGAATCAGGACTGGAAATTCGGCGCCCAGGAAGGGCTGGACGTTCTGACTATGGCCGGCGACTACGGCCTGAAAAAGGTGTATATCAACTGTTGTACGTATCGGGTCGAGCGGATAGAATATTATGATGTGCTGGGGAAACTGATTGCCTCGGCGGATATGGGCGATTATCAGGATGTTGAGCAGGCGGGGGCGATACCGAGGATGATTGAACTACGGCATTTTCGCTCGGCCAAAACCGACTCGATGCTGCGATTGCGACTGTCGGGGATTTCCTTTTTTTCCCCCACCCCGGCGCAGCAGAGATTATTTGAACGGCCCGAACCGAAGGGTTATAAGTCGGTGTATCGATGGACTGAAAATTGTGAATTTGTTGCGGATACTTTACCAAATTGAGGGCGGATTATGACGCGCGAAGCTCTGGAAGATCGGCTTGGAAAAAACATCTTATTGCTTGATGGTGCGATGGGCACGCAGTTGTTTGAACGTGGGGCGACCGCCGGCGGCTGCAATGAGAAAATCAATCTTGACAGACCCGACATTGTGGAATCCGTCCATCGGGCTTATCTGGAAGCCGGCTGCGACGCCGTGCTGACAAATACATTTGGGGGCAGCACCATTTCCCTGTCGCGTCACGGGCTTGCGGCGCAGGTTCGCTCCATCAATCTTGCCGCGGCGAAAATTGCCCGCAAAGCAGCTGGCGAAGACCGCTATGTGCTTGGCGATATCGGCCCGGTCGGTGATTTTCTCGAACCGCTGGGAACGCTTAAGGAAGCCGACCTGTTCAAGGCATTTGCCGACCAGGCGCGGGCGCTGGAAGAAGGCGGCGTCGATGGGTTTATCATTGAGACAATGACGGCTCTGGATGAAATCGAAGCAGCGGTCAAAGCTGTGCAGTCTGTCAGCAGGAAGCCGGTGTTGGCCTCAATGGCCTTTGACCCGGCCCCGGATGGGGCGAGGACGATGATGGGCGTCAGTCCGCAAATGGCGGTGGAGAAACTGGCACCGCTGGGAGTTCGTGCGATTGGTTTTAATTGCGGCACACTCGATATGGAAGGTTATATCGCCCTGGCAAAGTCGTTTGTCACGGCTTTGAGAGGGACAAACATTTTAGTGTTGGCTGAGCCTAATGCAGGCAGGCCTGAATTGCAGGACGGCAAGGCGGTTTATACGCTCTCGCCGAAAGAGTATGCAGAAGCAATGACCCAAATCAAAGATGCCGGGGGCAGGATTCTCGGCGGTTGCTGCGGCACGTCTCCGGCACACCTTGCCGCCGGCGTGAAGATTCTTGGTGGCTGCTGCGGCGCATCGCCGGCGCATCTTGCCGAGGCGGCGAAAAAAATGAAATGATTTTGCTTTGCTGTGTATTCACTGCGGATATCTTTTATTATTAGCGTGAAAAACCACGTTTAATTACTGGATATTTAGCACCCTGAAGACCTGTTATCAGGCACTTTTTATATCCCCTGTTTTTTTCCCCTTTGAAAAAACCGCAAACAAAGACTTTTTAGGGTAATTGCAGGATTCGTTTGTGCCCAAAAGCCGGCACGACTATTATTATCCACAGTCGCTGGCTGAGATGGGCTTTATCGTGGTTCAGATTGACGGAATGGGAACGGCCAACCGCTCCAAGGCCTTTCACGACGTCTGCTGGAAGAATCTGGGCGACCACGGCCTTCCAGACCGGATTTTGTGGATTAAAGCCGCGGCCAAAAAATATCCGTATATGGACATCAGCCGTGTCGGTATTTACGGCACCAGCGCCGGCGGACAATCCGCGGCGGCGGCCCTGCTGTTTCATCCGGAGTTTTACAAGGTCGCCGTCTCCTCCTGCGGCTGCCACGACAGCCGGATGGATAAATCTTACTGGAATGAACAGTGGATGGGTTATCCCGTCGGCCCGCACTATGAGGAACAATCCAATATCACTAATGCCGCCAAACTGCGTGGACGCTTGATGCTGATTGTCGGCGAAATGGACGACAATGTGCCGCTGGAGTCCACGTATCGTTTTGCCGATGCACTGATTAAGGCCAAAAAAGAATTTGAGCTGGTCGTTCTGCCCGGCGTAGGGCATACGTCCGGCGAATGGTACGGCAGTCGCAAACGAATGGATTTCTTCGTCCGCCAATTACTAAACGAGCAAACCCCCGACTGGAATAAAGAAATGGTTACTGAACAAAAAACGGAGGATGCGAAAAGATAAATGTAGCATAGGCTTTAGCCCATGCTGTTTAGAACGCAACGTAAGAATTGGCTTTCTTCAGCAGTTTGCCGCGGCGCATCACGTCTTCAAGGCGATTGACGCGACCCGTCTTGCGGCAGTCGAGAATGGTCTTGACCGTTCGCGGTCCCAGTCCCGGCACGCGCAGCAATTCAAATTTATCCGCCTGATTGATATTGATGGGGAAAAATTCCGGATGGGCCTCAGCCCAGAGCTGTTTGGGGTCTTTTTCGAGCGACAGTCTTTCCCGCCCGTCAAATAAAATATCCGAGTCGGTAAAGCCGTATTTCCGCATCAGAAAATCCACCTGATATAGCCTGTGCTCCCGCATCAGTCTGTCGGCTGGTCTGTCCGCCTCAACCGATAAGGATTCCGCGCCGGGCGCCGACTGATACGCGCTGAAATACACGCGGTTCAGTTTCAATCGCTGATACAGGCCCGCCATGTAGCGGACGATTTTTTTATCGGTTTCACCGGCGGCCCCGACGATAAACTGCGTTGTCTGGCCGACCCTTTCATATTTGGCTCCTTTGGCGGTAAGTCTGCTGACCAGCTTCATCGGCTCAACGATGTCTTTGAGGAAATTCTTTTTTTGAGATAATTTGGCCAAGTATTCGGCGCCGGGCGTTTCGATATTGATGGAAACGGCCGAGGCCAGCCGCAGCGTCTCCTCGATGGCCGCAGGCGACGCCCCGGGCAGGATTTTGAGATGGATATAGCCGCGAAAACCGTGTTTTCTGCGGACAGTCGCTGCAATGGCGTTCAGACGGCTCATCGTTTTGTCCGCATCGCCCGTCAGGCCGGAACTGAGGAACAGCCCATAGACCTGTCGTGCCCGCAGGTACTGCATAAAAACATTGGCGGTTTCCTCAATACCCAGCGTGCATCGGCGAACGTCATTCTGACCCCGCAGCGGACAATAGAGGCAATCGTTATTGCAGGCGTTGGAAACGAGCGTCTTAAACAGGATGGTCTTGCCGCCGTTGGGAAGGGTGACGGGATAAATCCAGTTGCCATCAGGGCCGCGCTCGCGGTGTTCGTCCCTGGTTGAGCCGCAGGCGCAGGCCAGGTCGTACTGGCCGTCCCGGCCGAGGATTTGCAGTTTTTCAATCGTATCCGGCTGACTGATTACCGCGGACATCGTCGCATCCTGCTGCCTAAGAGCGTCTAACAAAATGCCTTTGCATTCAAGCGGCTTATTTTGTGTCCGGCGGCGTTGGCCGGGCCAAAATCGTCCTCGACGTAGTATTTCGCTACGCCTGCGGCGATTTTGCCCCGTCCGCCTTGCCGGCCGCAAAAACGCTCGCTTTCGGTGCGACAATTCATTTTGTTAGAAGCTCTATTATTTTTCCATAAACTGAGCTATCTGTCTATTATATCGCCCTAACAAATGCCGAACAATGAAAATAAGAGGAAAATAAGTGTGCAGGTGTGTAAGTCTTTTTGGAATAAGAGGATATAAATGCTTTTTGGAATTATGTACTTGACAAAGCAGAAGAAAATAATATTATGATTGTATGATTTGGCAATTTATTAAAGATTTATTATACGGCATATTTTTATCCCTTGACAGTATTACTACTTGGCTTGGCATTGCATCTCTCGTATTCTTTTGGTGGCCTCGGCTGGAGGGCAATGTGAACAAAAGAGTAAAAAAAATCAAACCTTATGCCCTTTCTATTCTCCCTTGGTTAATTTTGGTTAGCGTAATATTTACATCATGTTCAATGTACGCAAAGAAACAGCAAAAGATAGATGAACTACAAAAACAAATTTATAATATAGAACAGAAAGACAACCCGAAAGTAACAGCACCGCGAATATCCCACAAATAAAGCCTGTAAGGTGGGTGGTTTCCGCTCACTTTCTTCACTGCACGTCACCCCGAACGGATGTGAGGGGTCTGTTTATTCAGAAAAATTCCACTTTTTCTTTTCGTAATATTTTTTACAATGGACCATTATGAAAACATTCTATGTTTATATTCTCGCCGGCAAGACAGGAGCTCTTTACACCGGCGTTACGAGCAACCTCGAACGCCGTGTTTTTGAACATAAGTCCAAAACAATCCCCGGTTTTACGCAAACCTATTGTGTTGATAGATTATTGTATCTTGAGACATTTGGAACGGCGATGTCGGCTATCTCAAGAGAAAAGCAAATCAAAGGCTTCCGGCGGGAAAAGAAAATAAAGCTGATCGATTCAAAAAATCCACAGTGGTTGGATTTGGCGGAAGGTGTAGTGAAATAATAGGAATCCGCCATCCGGCGGATGGGCTGATTAAATAGACCCCTCACATCCGTTCGGGGTGACGGTTTGTGGTGTGGATAAATCCTGTTTATCCTGGGCAGAAAATCTTGCCTGATACCCAAAGGGCGGTATAATACTCCTGTTGGCAGTCAATGGGAAGGATTGACGTATGACAAAAATTCAGATTGCAACCAAGGCGGCGTGGAACGGCCTGTTTCTGCTGTTGTTTGGCGAGACCTTGACAATTTTCTACGATTTTTCTTCGCATAGCGAACAAATGAAATTGTCCTGGCTTATGTTTTTTTTTGTGATTTGTGCATTTCTGGTTTTGGTTTTTTTCTTTCTGCGTAATTTTTCTCTGCCTTTGCGATTGACCGGGACACCCGTAATCGCAATGGAGGACGATTTGAGGGAGTTCTTTATCAAAACCAGCCGTCTCACCTGTGTTTTTGTCGGAATAATACTTTTGTGTGACCATCGGGATGCGTTGGATTCGGTCGGTTCTTTAATCATTGGTTTTTTCCCTGCCGTTCGCGACTGGATTACGTTATGGGTGGAAGGAAATGTCTCATTCGCCCTCGAAAAAGTATTTATTGCAATAGTGCATATTTTCTATCCCTTCGGTTTTCTGGCCTTTTGCAGTTATCTGGTTTTGGGAGCGAACGGTTTTATTCGCTGGCAAATCAATCTGTCTGACAAATACATCACAAAGGAGATTTCATAATGAACAAAATGCATACGACAGCCAAAATCGCCGCCGGTATCACGGGAATCTATCTGCTTATTTTTACCGTTCTGACTCTTATAAGAAATCTGTCGTTTATGTTTATGGATGTGGGCAAAGGGAATATGCCTTCTTTAATGACTGTGGTGATTTCCCTGTTGATGACGCTTGGTTTTGCCGGTGCGGTTTTTTATTTTCTCATCTACCGCTCTGACTTGTTTGCGAATAAGATTGTCGGCAAAGAAGAATTACCTGATGTCGGACATGCTTTTAACTGGTTTCCTTTTGCGATACGCCTGGCGGTGATGGTTGCCGGTTTTCTGTTTCTGCAGAAGGCTATTTCGTTATCAAGTAATCTGGTGCATTATATTTGCTATTCGTTCCCGCCGGGTGCGCAGGGCGGGATGTGGCAGGTGTACGAATATGCGGTCTATTTTCTGATTTATCTGGCGATTTCGATTTATCTGTTGTGCGGGGCGCCGCATTTTGTCCGCTGGCAGGTTAAAAAGACGCTCGACCTGTGCAAAGAATTTTCTGAAAAACAGGGCGATGTTTGACGATAGGTTTTTAAAATCGGAAGAAAATTCGCAGGAGAATAAGGATAATAGTCACACAGAGCTGAATTTCTTCTCCTGTTTTTTCCGGTTCGTTCTGCATATCCAATAATGCCTTGCCTGCGATAATGGCATTCTCGTCGATTTGGTGATAAGCGGCCAACTGCATCATTTCCCCCTTGTCTAACCAGATGCCGTCGCAGGCTGCGCATCGGTCGATAAAGACGTTGGAGTCATAAGCATAGTTGAGTTTTTTCATCGCCGCGCCGCATTTGGGGCACAGTCGTACGCGTTCCTCTTTTGGCGGGGTCCGCAGCGCTTTTATGGGGGACAAAGAGACAGGCTTGGCGGGTTTTATGCCCTTCTCCGCCGCCAGTCTCGTGGCCAGATGTCTGAGCATCTTCGAGTCCACCCACATTCCCCCGCACTGTTTACAGCAGAGGTAGGGCAGATACTGATACTTTTGGGCCTCCAGACTGTGATTGCATACCGGGCAGTTCATCGGTTTTCCATAATAAAGATTGCTTTGCGTTCTATCTGCCGATGGCCAATATATATTTTCTCTTTTGGAGTAGAATTTGTCAATTTTTAACCGCAGATTTGTTGAAAATTAGCGACCCGCAACGGCTGACTTTGCGGCTTTACTTTATCGTCCGGGTTATTTATAACAACCCCGTCAATCCAGGGAAGAACGGGCGTAACTATCTCAACAATGCCTGTTTTTTTATAATCGGCTATTGTTTAGATCTGCACTTTCCAAAAAAACGGCGGTTAATTTAGCTCTTTAACATAAGTCCCTGGGACGCCGTTGACCGCCGTCCCTCGCACGCCGACCGCTGTGCCGGCCTTCGCAGAGAAGTGATTGCCAGAACATTTTTTGCAACTTCGGGTCATGACCGTAAAACTCGAAAAATCGGACGGCAGTTTTATAAACTACTGAAACTGGCCGCTTAGCAAGTTGTTTTTTGGAAAGTGCAGCTATGCAGCATAACCAATTAAAATGTGCGAAAGTACACATGTTACCTTTTTACTTTTTATGCGTCCGATAACGAAAATAAGAGGCGGATTCTGGTTATTCCGTCCTGAAGTAGATATCCCTATATAGAAGAGTTGGTCTCTTGGCCGGGACGTTTGGGATATAACGATTATAGCGATTGTCCGCTTTTCCATCTCCCACGCACATCTTTATCCAGCGATGAAAAGCGTCTTTGGTCTCTTTCCTTATCCTGATTTCTTTTTCCCGACGGGGGTTTAACCGGCCCGCCTTTTATTCAATGCGGTTGATTCGCCCATTCACCGGTTAAGCCGACCTGCCCAATAGTCGAAGCATTTACGGGACAGTCCGCGAAGTCGGTGCGGATATGCCTGATAAAAAAGAGAAGTTAATACCCAACGGATATGATTTAAAGTCGAAAGTAAAAAAGCAAAAGGCAAAATTAAAGAAGCCAGAAGTCAGTAGCCAGAAGGGATGGAATCGCCTGCGGCGATGGCTGAAAATATCAGACCCCTCACCCCATAAGGGGGATTCGGGGTGACGGTTGGCCGCAAATCTGGCGGACACTTTAATTCGGGAGTGGTATCGAGATGAAAAATCAAAATACGGTGAAGCTCGGATCGGGCCGTGGTTTTACGCTGGTAGAGCTGATACTGGTGGTGCTTATTTTGAGCATCGCGGCGGTGATTGCCATTCCAATGTTTTCTTCCGCCGCGGATATTCAGGTTCGCTCGGCGGCAAATCGGATCGCTGCGGATTTGGATTATGCCCGCGGCCTGGCGATTACGAGACAAAAAAATTATGCGGTGGTGTTTTATCCGGCCAGCGAATCCTATGATATTCGCGAAGCCAGCGGCGACATTATTAAAAATCCTCTGGATAACCGGGATTTCACCGTGAATCTAACCGCCGATTCCCGCGTCAGCGGAGTCAATATTGATTTAACCAATTTTACCGATGCCGTGACGTTTGACTATCTCGGAACGCCATATCCGGGGAACGTCGCCTCGCCGACTGCGCGGTTAAACGATACCGGCGTCATTACGCTGAAATCCAGGGATGGCCGATTCACGTTGTATGTCAAAGTAGAAGCAGCGACAGGCTATGTAACCATTGAGTAAGCGGATCATGTTCTAACGTGTTGAAAGTGACACGAAGGAATAAAGTGTATGTTTGATTGGTTCGGTAAAAACCAGGTTCAGCCCATCGGCCTGGATATCGGGCACGACTCGATCAAGATGATTCAGTTGTGTCGGGATGGACAGACTGTTCGCGTCATGGCCGCTGCGGAGGTCGCGGTTAATCCGGCTTTGCACGACGACCCTTTCGCCCGGAGGGAGTTTATTATTTCGTCTCTTCGACAAATGCACAATCGGGGCGGGTTCGACGGCAGGCGGGCGGTCAGTTGTCTGCCCAGCGACATTGTTCGGATCAAAAGTCTTCGTCTCGACGCCGTCGCTCTCGAGGGAATTGAGCAGTTTATGAGAGAGGACGTTGCGGTTCGTCTCGGTCTTGACCCGGAGGCGGATGAGCTTCGTTATATGGTGGCCGGAAATATTTTTCAAAGCGACCAGATTAAAACCGAAGTGATTTTTTTTGGCGTGGAGCGGACAGCTCTGTCCGATCATCTTGAGACGCTTGAACAAGCCCGTCTGGATCCGATTTCCATCGATATGGTTCCCTGCGCCCTGTTTCGCAGTTTTCAAAGGTCTCTTCGCCGCAGGGAAGATATGGATACGGCCAGCATGCTGGTTGACCTGGGCAGTCATTTTACCACGGTGATTATCGGCAGGGGTCAGCAGATTATCTTCATCAAACGCATTCCCATTGCCGGTCAGCATTTAACCCGGGAAGTCGCCTCGAAGCTGGGCATCCAATCCGCCGAGGCGGCGCTGCTGCGAAGTAAACTGCGCGACCCTCAAGGCGGCGGACTGGATGAGGAAGCCACGCGCGCGGTGACCGACGCAATGAGCGGGATGATCGAATCGCTGGCCCGCGAGATTTCGCTTTGTTTCAAGTATTATGCGGTGACCTTCCGCGGGCAATGTCCTTCCGAGGCAATTTTTGCCGGCGGCGAAGCATACGAGTCTGTTTTGATGGAGGCACTTTGCCGGCATTTGAGCGTGAAGATTCACATCGCCGAACCTTTACGAGGGTTTGATTTGAGCCGCGCGAATTTTGATCGCCGCCGCAATCCTCAGATGTGCGAGTGGGCCGTGGCGGTGGGGCTGGGACTCAAAGGCTTGGATATCCCGGAACATCTTGTGGAACAACTTCCGGAACAACTGAATCCGGTGGGGGAGACGGTATGACTGAAATTGATTTCATTCCGCAGTGGTACCGGGCCGGCCGCAAGCGCAGGCTGTGGTATCAGAGACAGGTTCTGATGCTCGGTGCGGTCGCGATTCTGGTGGCATTGTGGTGTTTTGTCGCCGGTCGCGGTCTTTCGCGGGCGCGGGCGGAACTGACCGCCGCCCATTTTGATTTTGAGTCTGGAATTGGGAAAATTCAGCGGTGCGAACGACTTCAGATTCGATATTCCGAATTGCAAACCAGGGCGAAGATTTTGGATTTGATTGTTCCCCGCACGTCTTACGCGGCGGTTTTGGCCGAGCTTTCTCACTGTATTGGGCCGGATATTGTCATGAAAAAGCTGGATATTCGCTCTGAGCCGATTGACCCCAGCCGAGGGGTGGTTTTCTTCGGCGCCGCCGGCAAAGCGGCAAAACGGAATTTAGCCGCCGGCGTGAACAAAGCGACGGCCGAGCTGCCCGTGACGCAGACCCGTATTGACCTTATTGGTTATGCCGCCGATGCCAAACAAGTTGCCGCGCTGATTTCTGCGCTGGAACAGTCGAACTATTTTTCCCGTGTGATTCCCGTCTATTCGAAGAATGAAACTGTCGGAGGACGGGATGTCACCGAATTTGAAATTCGCTGTGTGCTGGCGGACTTTGAGCTTTTGAGTGGAAAGGGATAAGCGAACGATGAAATGCGCCGAGAGAAAACAGATTTTGTTTTTGATCGCGACGGTTTTGGCCAGCATTGTTCTGGTTTTGTTTGGATATATTCCAATCGCCTGGCAGAAGGATGTGATTCGCCAGACTCTCCAGCGACAGTCTCTGACCGCCGAGCAGGTTCGGGACAGCGTTGAACGGGCAGCGGTTCTCGAGCGGCAGGTCGCCGAAATGGAGCCGGTGGCGCGGCGATTTGAGCGTTGTGTGCCGCAGGACACGCAGTTTGCCTCGTTCTGGCGGCAGATTGCCGATCTGATGACGAGCCATGATTTGCAGAATCAACAGGTGTGGCCCGGCGCCGAATCCCGGTATAACGACTTCAATGTTATCTTGCTGGATATTCAGTGCAGCGGAACGCTGCCGAAAATTTTTGATTTTGTTTGTTCCCTGGAGCAAATGGACCGTCTGGTCCGCATTGAACAGATGGAACTGACCAATGACAAAGATTTGACGGGGCGGTTGACATTTTCGGCCAGGGCGGAGGTGTTTTATCGGACGCCGCCGAATCGCAAGGCGGGCTGAACGAGGAAAGATTTGTCATACTTTAATTATGGGTACCAAACAGACAACTAAAACAGTCGGTTCCATACGGGTCAGCGGTTTGATTCGCAATATCGGGCCAAAGACTATTGCGGCGGTGGTACTGGCGGCTCTTATGGCTGTTCTGTGGGGGCGTGTTTTTCTGCGTTCCCGAACCGGTCCCGCTTCGGCCAACGCCGCGACGACAATCGCCGCCGGGAATACGCGGCAGGAAAATGTCAAACCCGAAATTCGGATTCGAGCCATCCCGCTGGCGGTGGTTGCCGGCAGGCACGATACGATTGCCGTCGATTTTTTCAGAGCCGATCGCTGTTCCATGTATAGCGGAGACCGACAATCCTCCTCGCCCCATTCCCCTCGACTGGGGGAGAATCCACGGATGCTCGACGAACTGAGCAAGGCGTTTGCGCTGGAAGCGATTATCAAAAACGCGCAGGGCAACGCCGAGAAGGCCTGCATTAACGGCACGGTTGTAGCCGTCGGTTCGACGCTGCAGGTCCAGGTGCGGAACGAAGTGTATGCCGTCCAAGTCGCGGTGATTGAACCGACCCGCGTCCGATTGAGTTGGCGGGATTATACCCTTACGCTGGAAATGCCAGATCAAGGAGCAGGTTGGTAAGAAAGGATGAAGGTGTTTTATGTATTTTGAACGAAATGACAAGAATGGCATTTATGCTGTAGTCGTCGCAGGCGTTATGCTTTGTGTAATGCCGGTTTTGACGGTTTACGCCGCTCAGGAACAATCTCAACCAGCCGCTGTTTCACAGCCAGCCGCTGCTGCGGAACAATCACAGTCCGCTGAATCAAAGACTGATTCGCCGCAGTGCCGGCAGCCCGCCGCTCAAACGTCCCCGGCCGTTGAGCCGCTGGCGCCTCAGTCTCTCCAGACAATCGCTTTTAAGAAAGATATGCCGATTAAAGACGCGATGCGAATGCTGGCGCAGATGTATCAGAAGAACATTGTACCCTCAGCCAAAGTTGACGGCGTAGTGACGGTGACCAATCTGTACGATGTGACATTTGAGGAAGCCCTGCAGGCGATTCTGGGCGCCCATAAATACGAAATCAAGGGCAATTTCGTCCGTGTCTATACCAACGAAGAGTTTAAGGCCGACAAGACTCGTCAGGAATATGTGACGATCCTCTTGTACTATATCAATGCCGAGGAAGCGGAAAAATTAGTCAAACCTCTTCTCAGTGAAGTCGGCGCCATCGGCGTGACTACTGCCGCCAAGAATGACACAAAGGCCGGTGAAGGCGGCAACACACTGGCCATCCGTGACCATCTGGTTGTCAGCGATTACCCTGAAGTTGTTAAAAAAATCAAACAGGTCATTGCCGATGTTGATGTGCCTCCGGCTCAGGTCTTAATTGAAGTAACCGTACTCGAGGCCAGTCTGACGGAAAATACACAGTTTGGAATTGATTTCGACCTGCTGGATAAGGTCACCGGCAGTTTAGACTTGATTGGTGAGTCCGGGATCGCTCAGAGCGGATTTTCTTCATTAACAAATTCCAGCAGTGGAGCGACCACAGATGGCCTGAGTGTTGGAATTATCAACAATAATGTGCGGGCTTTTATCCGCGCCCTCGAAACCGTAACCGATATTACCACGCTGGCCAACCCCAAAATCCTGGCTTTGAATAAACAGGCCGCTGAATTGAATATTGGCACCGAAGATGGTTACTACAGCACGAAAGCAAGCAGTACAGAAGGGGCTATTACGACTCAACAGATTGAATTCCTTAAGACCGGTACGATTTTAAGGTTTCGTCCCTTTATCGGCAAGGACGGCCTGATTCGTATGGAATTGCATCCTGAACAAAGTGAAGGGTCTCTGAATACTCTGAGTTTGCCTAAAAAAACGACCGCTGAAGTGCTCTGTAATGTTATGGTTCGTGACGGAAAGACCATCGTTTTGGGTGGTCTGTTTAAGGAAAAAACAAATCTGGGACGCAGTCAGGTTCCTTTGTTGGGCGATATTCCGCTCCTTGGAAATTTATTCAAAAAAACCAACGACTCGTCCGAACGGGTAGAGTTAATTGTCCTGTTGACGCCTCATATTGTCAGTGAACCTGAACAGGCCGACGGCGCCAACCGTCTGGAAGATGTTCACCGTCTGGCCTATAACGCCCGTCAGAATTTAACCTGGATGAGCCGGGCCAAGCTCGATGAGCAGCGTTATGTCAAGGCCGTCAAACTCTATGACGAAGGCAATCTCGATGCCGCTTTGTCCCAACTCGAAACTCAGGAAGTCTGGGGCATCGACCGCAATTATCTTGACACCGTGCGGCTCAAAGAACGCATTCTGCGCGAAAAACAACCCGATAAGATCGATCAGCTTGAGCGAATTATGCTGGGCAATCTCGAAAAAGAGGAATCCGGCAAATGGCTGAGACGATAAAGAAATTCGAAACTCGAAATCCGAAATACGAAATGGTTCGACAGGCTCACCATCCTGAGCAAAGTCGAAGGACAAATTCGAATGCAAAAACTCAAATGTTTAAAACGTTTTGAATTTTGGATTTTTAGATTTGTTTCGGATTTCGATATTTGAATTTCAGATTTTTCGAGTGTTGGGTGATAAAAGGATGAAAGACAGGAGACAAAGTTATGAGGACGGCGCGAAAAATTCTGTGCGGCTGTATGATACTGGCTGTCCTTTGCGGCTGTCAGACAGAGCGGCAGAAAAAGGCTGTGTTTAAGCGGCAGTATGACAAAAAAGCCTCACCGGTCAAGCTGACCGCGGTTTGGACTATGTTCGAGCAGGGTCAACTCGAATCGGCACAACAAGACGTCAATGAAATCCTCAAGGCCGAGCCGGAAAACGCCGCCGCATATCTATTGTTGGGACGGATTTTGCTCGGACAGCAAAAATACGGCGACGCCCGCGCAGCGTTTGAAAAAGCCCTGTCCTTCGACGACCGGCTGGCTGATGCGTGGTTTGGGCTGGGCGTTGTCGTCCAGGCATCTGATGATCACGCCGCGGCACTCGAATCCTATCAAAAGGCTCTTGGGTGTAATCCCAGTCATACCGACACCATTCTGGCGGTGGCCAACACGCTGGAAATTCTGGAACGCCGACAGGAGGCTGTGCAGCTTCTGGACGCCAAAATCATCGACAATCCTTCCGATACGAGATTACTTTGCGCCGCAGCGAATTTGGCCAACCGGCTCAGAGAATCAGACAAGGCCGTCTCTCTATATCGCCGCGCCGCAATCATTCGTCCCCAGGACCCGCAGATTCTGAATGCGTTGGCGATGACATACGTTTTTTGCGGCGACTGGAACAATGCCGCCGATGCGTTTGAAAAACTGTTGTCTCTGGCCGAAGCAAACAAACAGGAAGAATACCTTTATTGGGTTGCCGACAGTTCTGTCAACGCCGGACGTTTTCGCCGGGCGCTGGAGTGTTTTGACCAGTTAAGTGTGTGTCGCAGAAAAGACCCGCAGATTTGGCTGGGAATGGCTGAAGCGGCCCTGGGTGTTTCGGATATTCAGCGTGCCAGGACCTGTGCGCAAAAGGCCCTGTCTTTCAGGACAGACTGTTTTGAAGCACAGATGGTGCTTGGCTGTGCCAATTATCTGGACGGCAAATATCTGACGGCGCTGGAATCTTTTATTCCGTTAATGAATCAGGAAGAACTCGGCGGTTTTGCCTCGTTTATGGCCGGACGATGTTATTGGAAACTGGGACGCGTCGCTCAGGCGCAGGCGGCTTTGGAAAAAGCGGCCCAGTTAAATCCGCAAAGCCCGCTGGTCGCAATGTTCCTGAACGAACCCAAAACCAAAAACTGAAAATCAGCGATGAATTTGAAATATTCAATCTGGATTTGTTTTTCCATCCTCGTTTTACTCAGCGTCTGCTGTGTGGTGGCGGGCCTGATGCCAACCGCCGTTTTGGTTTGTCTTGGCGTTGTTGGCGGCGCTGCAGCAGGAGGGCTGGGGTCTCTTTTTTGGCGGATACAAAAAGAGCTGCAGGGTATCACCAGGACGCTTTCCGCTGAAACTCCTTTTATCGCCGGCAGCAGCGTATTACTCAAACCGCTGACAAACGGGTTAATCGCGGCCTTGCGGAAGATTTACGAATCGCAGCAGGAGATTCGTCTGGAAAATCAGGAGTTAAATTTGCAGTTTCAGCTTCTTCGCCGGCGTAAAAGCGGCGTTGAGGCGATCCTCAACAGCATTCAGGACGCCGTATTAGTTTGCGACAGTCAGGACAGACTCATTCTGGCCAACCCGTCGGCGGAAAGACTCTTTGATTTTAAGTTTGACTCCTCCCAGCCGCCATCTGTGCGGAATGTCCTGAAACAATCTTCTTTGCTGGAGATGATACTCAAGACCCTCGGTTCCCGAGTTCGTCATGTCCGTCATGAACTGACCGTTGCGAGAGATGACGGAAACATTTGTTTTGACTGTGTGCTTTCCTGTGTAGTTGATGATGCCGGGCAGACGGCTTGTGTGGTGGCGGTTCTGCACGACATCACGCGCGAAAAGGAAATCTCCCGCGCCAAAAATGATTTTGTCAGCCACGTTTCGCATGAGCTGAAAACGCCGCTGGCTTCCATTAACGCTTATGCCGAGATGCTGGTTGACGGCGAGGCGCAGGACGCGGCGACGGTTCGTCAATTCTGTGAAATCATTCAGGGCCAGGCCAATCGTCTCAATCGGCTGATTGAGGATGTATTGAATATCTCGCGTATTGAATCGGGTCTGGTCAAGGTCAACCGGCAGCCCCACAGCCTGGCGATGATTCTCCGCGACGCTCTGGAAATGATGCAAAGCTACGCAAAGGAAAAGGACGTTACCGTCCAGGCGCCGCTACCGATTCTGTATGACCGGGTTTGCGTGGACAAGGATATGATGACGCAGGTGGTGGTGAATCTGCTCAGCAACGCTGTTAAATATACGCCTGTCGGCGGCAGTATTACGGTGCAAAGCGAAGTCAACGATATGGAGGGAACGATTGCCGTCAGTATTACCGACACCGGCATCGGCATTCCCCAGCAGGACCTCGATAAATTATTCGGGAAATTTTATCGGGTGGAGGCCAATGAAAATTTTGCCAAAGGGACCGGTTTGGGTCTTAACCTCGTTAAACAAATTGTCGAAACAGTACACGGCGGACGGGTCTTCGTGCGCAGTCAGCAGGGCAAGGGCAGTACGTTTGGTTTTGTTTTGCCGCTGGCCGCAGCCGGGCAGGCCGTCGTTAACCCCCATTGATCGGAGACAAATTATGGCCGATAGAAAAGCGCTGGTCGTAGATGACGAGTTTCACATTGTACAGGTTGTCGCCATCAAGCTTCGCAACAACGGTTTTGAAGTTATAACCGCCGACAACGGCGCCGACGCGTACGCCCTGGCCTGTGAACACAAACCGGACATTGTGATTACCGACTACCAAATGCCCGGTTTAACGGGACTGGAGCTGATTGAAAAACTTCGCTCCACACCCGAAACCGCGGCAATCCCGGTCATTATGCTCACCGCCCGCGGTTTTGCCATTGATGAACAGAAAAAAGAAAAACTGGGCGTCAATGTCTGTCTGAGCAAGCCTTTCAGTCCACGGGAGGTTTTCCAGACGGTTGAAGACGTCCTTCGTCAGACAGCCGGCGTGTAAGTGGATGAGCGATGACGCTGGAAAAACAACTTCGAATGGTTCGCAGACAGAGGAATAAAAATAAATGGGCAGCGTGATGGGACAGACATTTACTTCTTCGCAACAGGCGATGTTGAATCGCCTTGCGCACGGTGTGAATCGGCTTGGAATCAACCTGGCGGTTTATGACGAGCGGCGGGAGTGTATTTTCCAGGCGGAAGGGGGCCGTTTTACCAGCGACAGCGGAATATTGCGTGAACTGGCCGGGGAAGCGTTTGAATCGCCTTTCACCGGGATTCGTTCCTGCGGGCAGGACCATCGGTTTCTGATGTGTTTTTTGTGTCAAAACGGTCAGCCTGTCGCCGTTGTTTTTCTGGACAAGGGTTTGCCGTCTCAGACCCTCGACGGAAGACTTCGGGAGTATTGTATCCGCCACGGTCTCGATGAGCATGAATTCACGGCCTTGTTGACAGGCGAAACAGAAGAAGGCGGCTATCCAGCCCATCTGCTGGGAACCTTCGCCACGGAGTTTGAGGCCTCTGTCAGACACGCCGGTCAAATAGATAAACTCACCACCGAGCTTTCGCAGATGTATGAGCAGATTGTTCTGCTGTACAACCTGAGCACCCACATGAAGGTGACGCAGACCAACGCCGAGTTTCTGCAATACGCCTGCGATCAGTTGCGCAGCCTGGTGAACGTGGAAGGGCTGGCGGTTTTTCTTGAGAAGAAGATCGACGGCCAGAAACGACTGGTTCTCACCGCCGGTTGCGGCTATGTCTCGATTGACGCGACGCTGGCTGATATTGTGCAGGTGCATCTGATGGAGGATTTGGCCGCCGGGAAAGAGGCGTTTCTGGACGGCGGCGTCCATGGCCCGTTTCAGTACGCCTGGCCGGACAATGTGAAGAATATCCTGGCCGTGTCCTTACAGGGCGGTGAAAATATGATCGGCATTATGGTCGCCACCAATCCGCTGGGCAAATCGGATTTCGACAGCACCGATATCAAGCTGTTTAATTCTGTCGCCAATGGGTGCGCCGTTTTTATTGAAAACGGGAGGCTTTTTTCCGATCTGAAGGAATTATTCATTGGTTCGCTTAAGGCTCTGACCGGCAGTATTGACGCCAAAGACCCCTACACCCGCGGCCATTCCGAACGGGTTGCCTTTGTCTCCCGCTGGATTGCCGAACATCTCCAGCAGGTTTGTACGCTGCCTGCGAACCTGGTTCATCATGTTTATCTGGCGGGGTTGCTGCACGATATCGGTAAAATCGGCGTCGCCGAGACGGTGCTGCGGAAACGGGGCAAACTGGACGACCAGGAGCGCGAAATTATTTTTGCGCATCCGCGCGTCGGCGCGGCGATTTTATCCGAGATTCCCCAGATGCATTCGATTATTCCAGGCGTTCTCTATCATCACGAGCGATACGACGGGAAAGGTTATCCACAGGGTCTGGCCGGCGAGGACATTCCACTGCTGGGAAGAATTATCGCCTTAGCCGATGCTTTCGATGCGATGACTTCCAAACGCGTCTATCGCGATGCGATGGGATTCAAACATGCTCAGGCCGAGATTCACAAGGGTATTGGTACACAGTTTGACCCTCAAATTGCCGAGGTATTTCTCGACAGCGACGTTGACAAACTCTGGTGCATTATTCAGGACGGGTTTATTGAAAACTGGGATTACAGCAATTTCTCTGAGTACGGTACCCAGGCCGTAGGAGTGTTAATCCGATGAGAATGGATGTGCAGAAATATAACCAGATTGCGGTGCTCAGCCTTCAGGGCGAATTTACGCATGAAACGGTCAAGCCCTTTGAAGATGCCGTCAGTTCGCTGTTGGCCGAGTCTGAAATCACCGGTATTGTTCTGGATATGAGCAAGGTCGTTCTTTTCGACAGCACCACGCTCGAAACGCTTCTGGAACTCAATGATCGCTGTCGGGATCGTCTCCGGCAGCTCAAACTGGCGGGTCTGGACGAAATCTGTCGAAAGATTCTCGAGGTCACTCGGCTTCTGGGTCAGTTTGATACCTATGGCGAACTGGCCGAGGCAGTCAAGAGTTTCGCCTGAAGCGCTTTGTTTGGAATTTGGTATTTGGAATTTTCAGAATCGGAAATTGGCAACAGACAACAGGAAATCATCCAGCGATGACTGAAACCACGGTGAACAAGAAGTTGCAGTTAGGTCAGCTTCTGCTCAGTCGGGAAGTGGTTACCGCCGAGCAGATTGAGCGTGCGCTGGCTCGTCAACAGGCCCTGGACCAAAGAAAGCTGCTTGGCGAAGTGCTGGTGGAGATGGGCTACTGCACCGAAAACCAGATTTCTTCGGCGCTGGCTGAGACGTACAACGTTCCGTATGCGCAGGTCAGCCCGAAACTTTGCGACCCGGCGGTGGTTGAATTACTGCCCAGAGAGTTTCTCGAAGAGCATATTATTCTTCCGCTGTTTAAGGTGCGAAATGTTCTGACCATTGCGCTGAGCGAACCGTCCAACGTTTTTTTGATTGACGAGATTGAGCGTCTGGCGGGATGCCGCATCCAGGTGGTGTGTGCGACGGCTCACGATATTCGCGCGACGTTGCAGATTTATATGCCCGCGGCCAACGTATTTGTCATTGATGACATTATCGACGATGCGGCGGTGGCCGACTTTGCAATGATTGAAAATCTTCCCGAGGACATTTCCAATCTTGAGGAAGTCGCGGGACAATCCCCCGTGGTCAAGCTGGTCAATTATCTGATTTACACCGCCGTTCACGAGAACGCCAGCGATATTCATATCGAACCCGACGAGAAGATTCTTCGCGTGCGTTATCGCGTCGATGGTCGCCTGTATGAGAAAATTCATCCTCCGTATCAGATGCACGCGGCGATTGTCTCTCGCGTCAAGATTATGGCCGGTCTGGACATCGCCCAGCGTCGGCTGCCGCAGGACGGCAGCATTCACGTGCTGATGCAGTCCCGGCCCGTTGACCTGCGTGTTTCGGTTATGCCCGGCACGTGGGGCGAAAAGGTGGTCGTTCGCGTTATTGACATCCGCCGGATACTCACCAGTCTGGAGTCGCTGGGCTTCAGCTATGAGAATCTGCGGAAATTCCGCAAAATCATCAACTCCCCCCACGGCATTGTTCTGGCGACCGGCCCGACCGGCTCCGGGAAAAACACCACACTGTACGCCGCGTTGTCGGAACTGAACAGCGAACAGGTCAATATCTGTACGGTTGAGGACCCCGTTGAATGCAACGTTGTCGGCATTAACCAGTTTGAGGTGCACGAGGCCGCCGGCTTTACGTTCGCCAACTCGCTGCGGAGTCTTTTGCGTCAGGACCCGGATATTGTGATGGTGGGTGAAATCCGCGACCATGAAACCGCCAGTATCGCTGTGCAGGCGGCGCTGACCGGCCATCTGGTGCTGTCCACGCTGCACACCAACGATGCGCCCGGCGCCATTACCCGGCTGGTCGATTTGGGCGTGGCTCCATACCTGGTCAGCGCGTCGCTGGTTGGCGTTCTGGCCCAGCGATTAGTGCGGAAAATCTGTCCCAACTGCAAGGAGGAGTACGAGCCGTCGGCCGCGATTCGAAAAATGGTGGAACAATGGAACGGTTCAACGCTGAAATTTTATCGCGGCATCGGCTGCAAAAAGTGCCGCAACACCGGCTACGTCGGACGAATCGCCATTCACGAGCTGTTCACGCCGGACGACAGAGTCCAGGAAATGATTGTGCAGGGGGCGACGCTCAAGGCGCTGCGTGCCGCGGCGTTGGAGATGGGGATGAGGCCGCTGCATCTGGACGGCGTTGATAAAGTAGCCGCCGGCATTACGATGATTGACGAGATTCTCCGCGTGGCCAATGTGAGCGAATAAGGACGCTGGATATGGCATTATATGATTCGACAAACACTCTGGAACGAACTGGCCGAAAAAGCGGCGAGAATATCGGTCGCGGAACGCTTCGGGCGTCTGCTATCGCCGCGCCGAAACCGTCTCCTTACGCCAATGCCGCGGTCAGGCGGCAGGACCTGATTTTATTCACCACCCAGGTTGCGGTGATGCTCGACAGCGGCGTCGTCCTCAGCGACGCCATCATTGCCATTGCCGAGCAGATGAAGCCCTGTATATTCCGTACCGTGATTGAAGATTTGGCCGACCGCATTAAAAACGGCGACAATTTTTCCTCGGCTCTGTCGGCCTATCCGCGGATTTTCAATACGATGTTTGTGAGTATGGTCAAGACCTCCGAGGCGTCCGGGAGGATGCCCCACATGCTGGATGTTCTTTCCGGCTATCTCAATGCCGAGGCCGAGACCCGCAAGCAGGTCAAAAGCGCGATGATTTATCCGGTGGTTATGCTGTTGATGGCTGTCACTGCGACCGGCTCGCTGATGTTTTTCGTTCTGCCGCGATTTACCCGCATTTATGAATCCCGCGGCGCGGCGCTTCCGGCACTGACACAGCTTCTGGTCAATTTCAGCGGTCTGCTGGCCAACCCGACGTTTTTAGCCTCCGCCGTCACACTGGGCATATTGGGGTTTCTTGGCCTGAGCGCCTGGAAAAAGACGCCTACCGGTCATAAAACCATCGACTGGGTCAAAGTACATACGCCGATTTTCGGCACGATGTTTATCGACGCGGTTCTGACCCGCAGTATGCGGATTCTGGCCACGATGGTCAACACCGGCGTAAGTCTGCTGGAGGCGCTGGAAGTGATGCGGACGTCCTGCGATAACTATTTTTTCCGGTGTTTGTGGACGATGGTGGACGCCCGCCTTCGCGACGGCTATCAGCTTTCCGACGCGATTGAACTGGCTCCATATCATGAGCTGATCGCTCCGGGTATTATTCAGATGCTTCGCGCCGGTGAAAAATCCGGCCAGGTCGGACGTGTCTGCGATAAGGTGTCAGTCTTTCTTGAAAAGAGACTGCAAAATTCCATCCGCGCCGCCACGACACTGATCGAACCATTGATGATTATCATTATGGGCGTCATCATCGGCACTATTGCCATCGCACTATTGCTGCCTGTGTTCCGCATTTCCAGCATTATGGCTCATTAGGCAAAGGTCTTCCGCTTTCGTCATTTTTTCCATCGGGTTCTGCGACTGTTTACTGTTTATAGTCGGAGTACTTTTGTATTTTCCACGCGACTTTGCCAGCCAGCGGGTCTTTGATAAGTTTCCAACCGCCCGTAAATCCCCAAAAACCGCCTTTGGGAGCCAGCGTGATTTCATGCAACACTTTATCTGTCGGCAGACAGACAAGTCCCCCGGCGGTTTTCGCACCAGCGGCGAAAACGACCAGGTCGAGACTCGACCAGTCCGTCTGCATCGTGGATTGCGCAAGCCGGATATGCGGAATAACCTCGCCGTCGCGCACAAACATCACAATGGGGATTTCCCCGGCTTGAATCGTATGCTGTCCGCCGGGGGACGGATTTTTACAGCTTTGCCGTTATAATGCACATCCGTATCCGCCGCTTTCGCCAGAGCGATGCCGGTGCCGTGATCGGAACTCACCCATACTATGCGGAATGTGCGTTCCTTAACCATGCCCGAGAAATTTCCTTTGCGGTCGCCGATCGTCAATTCCCGCGTTTGCTCATTCCAGCGGATAGGAATCACAGAATAAACGCCTCGTTCGTAGTTGTAGTTGTCACCCTCGTCCTCATACAGCGTAAATTCGCCGTTGGCGCCGGGATAAATACGCAGTTCGATTGCATCCGCCGGTTTTTCATTCGCATACTGAACCGCCGGGCCGTAAGGAATAATCGAGCCTGCCCTGACGAACAGCGGCATAGTTTCAATCGGGGCCGCCGTATCAACGGTCTGGCC
>CAZWMN010000017.1:0-2618 GCA_964635075.1 uncultured Pirellulales bacterium
TGAGTAAGAAGTTGGGGCAATCGGAGCAAAAGTTGATGAAAGAATGAGCAAAGATATCGAAGGATTCGATGGAGATTTGACAAGATTTTGGGGAGATTGGGGGAGATTTCAAATCAAAAAGAAGCCAGAAGGCAGAAGGCAGGAGGCAAAAATCAGCGGACAAGCGTTCGGCGTGCGGCGGTCTGGATTGCGACGAGCTTGGGGCGGCCCATTCTCATCCGCCCGCCGATCCGAGCGACTTGGTAAAAAACGAGAGAAAAAGAGGATATTATCTGTCTGGAAGTTTGTTTTTGTCTTGAGATTCAAAAGAAAAACGGCTACGATGTTGGCAACCATCAATGAGCAGAAGAAAAAGCAAAGGTAGAGAAAATGCAACTGTGAGGAATTGCGGCATCTTAAATTTCATCAGGAGGTTTTAAATGTCGATTGCGGATATATTTCAGATAGGCAAAATTAAAGCTGAACTTGCACAATTTCAAGAGGAACGAGACTCGTTGAAGAAAATGTTGTCTGACTATCCACAAGTCCAAAAAGAACGTGATTTACTACGGGCTGAGTGCGAACAAGTCATCAAAGAACGCGATGCACTTAAAAAACGAATCACAGAGTCCGAAGATCTGATGAAGTACCATCAGTTAAAGCGGGCTATTTCTCTGTTGGAAGAACGTAAAAACGGCATTACCCAACAGGTAAAAGAATTGGAATCAACCTTTATTCAACGAAAACAAGCCCTTAACTTGCAATTAGAAAAACATAAAACAGATATTGCGCAACAAGCCCAGAAAATAGATTCGAATCTTATGCAACGACGATTGGCGTTCGACCAACAGATCCGTGATTTCGAAAAACAGATATTATCCAAAAAAGACGAGATTGTTATCTTGGATGATGAAATTTTGTTGCAATCATTTGGGTTCTACAAGCCCAAATACGAATTTGAAAATTCAGAAATCTATAAAGCTCACTTGAATAAAATACGCAAAGAACAAGAAGATTTGATAAAAGTTCAAAAAGCAGCTCATTGTATAACAAGCTGGACCATCAACGAAAGTAAAGAAGAAGGGAAACGCATGATCAAAGATTACGTAAAACTTCTTTTACGATCTTTCAACAATGAGTGTGATGTCAGTATCATTAATGTGAAATTCAGTAATGTTAATTCTATTGAGAAAAAAATTACGAAGGCATTCGATACTCTTAATAAACTTGGGCAGCGGATGAGCATTGCGATTTCACCGGACTATTTGCGTCTAAAATTATCAGAATTGTATCTTTGTCATGAATATCAGATTAAAAAACAGGAAGAAAAGGAAGAACAAAGACAAATTCGTGAACAGATGAGAGAAGAAGCGAAGCTTCAAAAAGAGATCGAAGAGATGAAGGCTAAGATCGAGAAAGAAGAAAGACACTTTAGCAAGGCACTGCAATCGGTCAATGAACAAATTCAAAAGGCAACTACAGAAACAGAGCGGGAGCTTCTTGCTGGCGAGTTAAATAATATTCAGGAAAAGCTGGCCGAGGTTGAAAAAAACAAGCAGGACGTTCAGTACCGAGAGCAAAATACCCGTGCGGGCTATGTTTACATTATATCTAATATGGGTTCATTTGGTGAAAATGTCTATAAGATAGGTGTGACACGCCGATTGGATCCGCAGGAACGTGTCGATGAGTTGGGAGACGCGTCGGTACCTTTTTATTTTGATGTTCATGCTATGATTTTTAGTGACGATGCCCCCTCGCTTGAAAACGCATTGCATAAAGCGTTTGATAACAGAAGATTAAACAGGATAAATTTGCGAAGAGAATTTTTTAAGGTTACATTGGATGAAATTGAGGACATGGTAAAAAAGAACTTTAATAAGCCAGTGGAATTTACCAAAGTGGCTGAGGCCGAACAGTATCGCCAATCTCTTATATTGAGAAGCAACATCGCACTTCTTGACAATTGAACAGGGAATAAACAATAAGAAGCTATGTCGCCTATAGGGCGGGCTAAAATGAAATAAACTGTAGTAGCCGTTACTTAACCTGACAGACGGCAGTTGTGCGAGAAAAAAGGGGATCAATGCCGCCGAGATATGTGAAGACAATTCGGGAAGAGCCATAAAAAAATTAAAAATAAAAAGGCAAAATTGAGGAATCACCTGCGGCGAGAAAACAATCAGATTCCTCACCCCCGTAAAGGGGGATTCGGAATGACGGCTTTCTTGTTTCGCAAAGCTAATCGGTGGTCTAAGAGCGCCACCCTACGGGAAGAAAGAATCGATGCCGCCGAGATATGTGAAGACAATTCGGGAAGAGCCATAAAAAAATTAAAAATAAAAAGGCAAAATTGAGGAATCACCTGCGGCGAGAAAACAATCAGATTCCTCACCCCCGTAAAGGGGGATTCGGAATGACGGCTTTCTTGTTTCGCAAAGCTAATCGGTGGTCTAAGAGCGCCACCCTACGGGAAGAAAGAATCGATGCCGCCCAGATATGTGAAGATAATTCGGGAAGAGCCATAAAAAAATTAAAAATAAAAAGGCAAAATTGAGGACGAACAAGAAAGCGAACCTTGCGCCTGCACCCCCGGCCGGAGGCCGGGGCTAAATACGCCGTCGGCAGGGCCGACGGTT
>CAZWMN010000017.1:2718-37199 GCA_964635075.1 uncultured Pirellulales bacterium
CCCCGGCCGGAGGCCGGGGCTAAATACGCCGTCGGCAGGGCCGACGGTTTGGGTGCAGAATACAATATGATACTAAAGAGGAACGGAAAAGAAGCGAACCTTGCGCCTGCACCCCCGGCCGGAGGCCGGGGCTAAACCCCCGCCTTCGCGGGGGCAGGTACGCCGTCGGCGGAGCCGACGGTTTGAATGTGAAATCCAATATGATACTAAAGAGAAACGGAAAAAGAAGTGAACCTTGCGTCTGCACCCCCGGCCGGAGGCCGGGGCTAAATACGCCGTCGGCAGGGCCGACGGTTTGGGTGCAGAATACAATATGATACTAAAGAGGAACGGAAAAGAAGCGAACCTTGCGCCTGCACCCCCGGCCGGAGGCCGGGGCTAAACCCCCGCCTTCGCGGGGGCAGGTACGCCGTCGACAGGGCCGACGGTTTGGGTGCAGAATACAATATGACACTAAAGAGGAACGGAAAAAGAAGCGAATCTTGCGTTTGCACCCCTGGCCGGAGGCCGGGGCTAAACCCCCGCCTTCGCGGGGGCAGGTACGCCGTCGGCGGAGCCGACGGTTTGAATGTGAAATCCAATATGGCAAAGACAATCGGATATATGATTACCTGGACGACATACGGGACGTGGCTTCAAGGCGAGAGAAAAGGGTTCGTCAAAAATGGCGTGATTTGCGGAGAAAATATTGCACTCAAGAGAGCGTGTGAAAAAAAACTGGAGAAAGAAGCAGTTCGGCTGGGGGACGAAGAAAAAAATATTATAAAAAAAGCGATTGCAGCGGCGGCGAAAAGGTTTCAACAACAAATACACGCGATAGCAGTGTGTTCAAACCATGTTCATGTTGTATGTGAGTATATTGATGTTCCAATCGATGTTATCGTGGGTTATTACAAGAACGCAGGACGGGTTGCACTGCAAAAGAAGGGGTTTCAAGGGAAAATGTGGACGCGAGGATACGATAAAAGATTCTGTTTCGATGAGAAAGAACTTCAAGCAAGAATAAAATATGTCAACGGACATAAGTAATAATCCCTCGCCCTCCGACTAAAAGCCGGGGCTAAACCCCCGCCTTCGCGGGGGCAGGTATGCCGCCGGCGGGAATGACAACGACCCCCGACCAGCCCTTCGACAGGCTCAGGGTAAACAGGGGTCGGGGCCAAGAATGAAGTATCCAATGAGAACGTGTTTTAAGACGGTATGTCTGGGTTTGCCGGGGTTGGGGTTATTGTTTATCGCCGGGTGTGCCTGTACTCCTATCAGTGTCGTTAAGCTCTCCGATAAAGACCGGACGATGGTCGAGCGGGTACTTGTGAAACTGAATCCGCTGATTACAGAAAGGAAAAGCAAAGGCGATATCGCGGCACTGACCTTTGAGGAGTTGTATGCGCCGCTGGATGGTGAGGAACGAACGTTCTTAAGGCGTTTTCAGGGTGTAGATACGAGCCAACTGAATATCACCATTCCTTACCGTGGAACGCCATCAAAGGCGCCGGAGCTGGTTGTCATCCGGGGGCAGGTGATAAAAACCGCCAAGAATGAGAGCCGGGGAATCCCGCCTCAGTTTTTGCCCAAAGATGTTTATGACGCCTATCTATTGTTATCCGAGAATATGAAAAAGGACATCGGCAGGACCGTTTATATCGAATCCGGATACAGGTCAGCGGCCTATCAGCTCTACCTGTTTCTTTTTTACCTCAAGAACCACGATTATTCCATCCGGGAGACGGCCAGGTCTGTCGCGTGGCCTGGATACAGCGAACACGGCCGGCCTGGAAATCAGGCCGTCGATTTTGTTAATGAGCAGGGCATCGACGGCCAGGACAAGCCGGAAACATTTGAGGCGCTGGAAGAATATCAATGGCTGCTTTGTCACGCGGAGCAATATGGGTTTGAGCTGTCGTATCCGAGGGATTCGAAAATGGCGTTTGAACCCTGGCACTGGCGGTATAAGGGCACAATGGGGATGGTTAATGATAAATGATTATTGGGAATTGACGGGACGAAACCAAGAAGTTAAAATACCCGCGTTATATGGAAAGCATTTTTAGCCAAAGAAAGGACGGGGAAATGGCGGGGAATGTGACAGAACTGACGGACGAGACGTTTGATTCGACGATACAGGGTACGGACAAGCCGGCGCTGGTGGATTTCTGGGCGCCGTGGTGCGGGCCATGCAAAATGATGGCTCCGGTCATCGAACAAATCGCCAACGAATACACGGGCAAGGTTCTGGTCTGCAAGGTCAATACCGACGACCATCGACAGGCGGCGATTAACTTCACCATCAGTTCCATCCCGACGCTCATCCTGTTCAAAGACGGTCAAATGGTGAAAAAATGGGTGGGGCTGACACAAAAGAACGTCATTACGGCGGCGATAGAAGGACAGTTATAAGAGGCAAAAGGCATCCGCCGTCGCCAAGGCTATGGCGGACAAGAAGGGCAAAAGGTAAAAGTGAGGAGTCAGAAGAAATTCTAAATAAACCCGAAAAACCAAAACTCTCTTAAAAGAAGGTGTTGTGGGGCTTATATCCCCGGCTACTCATCTTACAACCCCTGAAATGTCGGGGGTTTGTTTTTGCGCGAAAAATGGAAACGTGTTGACGTAAGGCTATTTTTTCGCTATATTTACACACTTTAATATCGTTTCCATTGTCTTAAATGCAAGACAGGATGAAATTATGCTCAAACGGACACGTACGTGCGGACAGCCGAGAATCAGCGACGTCGGACAAATTATCATCGTCAACGGCTGGGTCCATTCGTACCGCGACCACGGCAACCTCGTATTCGTTGACCTGCGCGACCGGACGGGATTAGTGCAGCTTGTATTCGACCCGGAAAAATATCCGCAAATCCATAAGATAGCGAGGACACTTCGCTGTGAGTGGGTCATTGGGGCCAAAGGCAAGGTGCGTCCCCGCGGGCAGGGGATGGAAAATCCACGGCTGGCGACGGGACAGATTGAAATTGCGGTGGAGGAGATGGAGATATTCAACCAGGCCAAGACGCCGCCGTTTGAAATCGATACTGATGCCAACGTCGGCGAAGAACTGCGGCTGCAATACCGCTATATCGACCTGCGTCGGGCGGAGATGCTGAATCGGCTGGCGATACGGCATCGTGTGACCAAAATCGCACGGGACTATTACGACAGCAAGGGTTTCTGGGAGATTGAAACGCCGATGCTGGGCAAAAGCACGCCGGAAGGCGCAAGGGATTTTCTTGTGCCGAGCCGACTGTATAAAGGGATGTTTTACGCGCTGCCGCAGTCGCCGCAGTTGTTCAAGCAAATCCTGATGGTATCCAACGTCGATAAGTATTTCCAAATTGTGCGGTGCTTCCGTGATGAAGACCCGCGGGCCGACCGGCAGGCGGAGTTTACGCAGATTGATGTGGAGATGAGCTTTGTTCAGGCCGAGGAAGTGATGCGGATGAACGAGGCGGTCATTGTCCGCATCTTTAAGGAAATCCTCGGTGTGGAGGTGAGTCTGCCGATTAAGCAAATGACTTACGGTCAGGCGATGGACGAATACGGCATCGACCGTCCGGATTTGCGATTTGAAATGAAGCTCAAAGATATCACCAACATTGCGGCGGCGTGTACATTTCAGGTCTTTACCAGCACGGTCAAGAAGGGCGGCATCGTCAAAGGCCTATGTGTGCCGGGCGGAGCAAGGTATTCCCGCAGCGATATTGAGGTGGGATTCACAACATTTGTGACGGATTTGGGAGCCAGGGGACTGGCGTGGTTTAAGGTTGGGCCGGATGAAACGACGGGCAAACTGAGCCTGAAGAGCAGCATCGCCAAGTTTTTCACGCCTGAACAACAACAGCAATTGATTGAACAATTTGGAGCCAAAAATGACGATTTAATCCTGATGGTGGCCGACCAACCAGCCATCGTCAATAAAGTTCTGGCTCCGCTGCGAATCAAACTGGGCAAAGAGCTTGGACTTTGCGCCCCGAACAGATTTGAATTTGTATGGGTGGTGGATTTTCCGCTGTTTGAGTGGAACGCCGACGAAAACCGCTATGATTCGCTGCATCATCCGTTCACGGCGCCGGTGCCGGAGGATTTGCCGAAATTAGACAGCGACCCGGCCCACATCCGTTCGCAGGCTTATGACCTGGTAGTCAACGGCTCTGAAATTGGCGGCGGCTCTGTGCGTATCCACGACCCGCAGGTACAAGCCAAGGTTTTTGACCTCCTGAAAATTACTCGTCAAGAGGCGCAGGAACGATTTGGATTTTTCCTCAAGGCGCTGGAATACGGCGCGCCGCCGCACGGCGGAATCGCGTTTGGTCTGGACCGGCTGATTATGCTGCTGACCGGCACGGACAACATCCGCGACGTCATCGCATTTCCGAAGACGCAACGCGGACAGTGTTTGTTGAGCGAAGCACCGAGCGGCGTGGAACAGTCGCAACTGGATGAACTGAACCTGCGGGTACAGAAACATCTGCATCAACTGGATGAGAAAGAGAAATCCTGAAACCAGTCCAATAACCTCGACCCGGAAGGATTGAAACGATGCCGCTGGAATGGCGAAGAAGGCTGGATTGGCTCCTGCAAAAGCTGCGATTAAAGCCCTTGTCGCTGGCGGGAAAGTGCCGGCTGCAATTTGGGGCGGCGGTACTGTTCAGCCTCACTCTGGCGCTGCTGATACCGTACTTCTGGATGAACAAACTGACCGAGAAAAGCGCGCTGGATGCCGGCCGAGCGGTCAGTCAAACCATTTTCGAACAGCATTTCCGCATTCCAGCCGCCGGCGAAGGAACACTGCCCAGATTAGACGAATCCGGAGCATCACGCACGGCGGGCGACTCGGTGGTGCAATGGTATCGGCTGGATAATGAATCCAAACCGTCCACTACACTCGGCCCCGAATGGCGGAAGAAACTTTCCCTTCTACAGAAAGACGAAACGGCGGATGACTCGGCATGGCTTTCCTATGAGAACGAGACGGTCCAGAACAAATACCTTCGTTTTGTACGGGCCGGGGAAAAGTGTTTAACCTGCCATAATCCGCAGGGGTCGGCGATTCCCTTCAACAAAAACCAGCCCGTCGGCGTACTGCTGGTACAAACCTCGGCGGCAGAGTATTCCCGTACCGCGCTGCTGAATCGACTCTGGATTATCGTGGCGGGACTTCTGGCGGCGACGGGGGCAATGGTGGCGTTCTACGCGATTACTCAGCGGGTGATTCTGAGTCCGATTCGGCAATTGCGTGCGATGGTCAATAACATCGCCGAGGGCAATTACGACGTTCGCAGCGCGATTCGAACCGGCGACGAGTATGAACGACTTTCCGAGGCGTTCAATCACATGCTGGATAATTTTGTGGAATCCCAGGGCAAACTGCAGCGGGCCAATCAGCAACTCGACGCCAAAATCGCCCAGCTTTCGGGGAAAAATATTGAACTGTTCAGGGCCAACAAACTCAAAAGTGAATTTTTGGCCAATATGTCGCACGAGTTTCGCACGCCGTTAAATGCGATTCTGGGCTTTGCGGAGCTGCTTCGCGAAAAACCCGCAGCGGACGTGGAAAAATCGCGGCGTTACGCCGAGAATATTCTAACCAGCGGACGATCACTGCTGATGATGATCAACGACCTGCTGGATTTGGCCAAGGCCGAGGCGGGCAAAATCACCCTGCATATCGAGCGAACCAGTATCCAACAACTTTGCGAGGGATTGTCGGCGTTTTTTTTGCCATTGACGGAAAAGAAAAAGCTGCTGCTGGAAACCGAGATGGACCCGAAAATCCCGCTGGTGCAGACCGACGCCGGCAAGGTCCAGCAGATTCTCTACAACCTGTTAAGCAACGCGATTAAATTCACTCCCGAAGGCGGACAGATTACGATACGAGCCGCGATGCCGGATGATGTGACGGTGCGGATTTCCGTCAGCGACAACGGCTGCGGCATTCCCAAAGAACACCAGGAGAAAATTTTTGAAAAATTCCGCCAATTAGACGGTTCCATCACCCGTCTCGGCGACGGAACGGGACTGGGACTTGCCATCTGCAAGCACCTTACAGAACTGCTGGGCGGGACGATTGGGCTGGAAAGCGAAGCGGGCAAAGGCTCGACATTCCGGCTGGAAATCCCCGTGAATCTGCCGCAGCCGACTACGGAGGCGAATCCTGCATCTTAGAGCCTATCCGAATAACCCTATCTATTGCGGCCGGCTGCAAAGCCCGATGCCAGCGTTGTCGGGTCAAAATCGTCCTCGACGTAGTATTCAGCTACGCCTGCGGCGATTTTGCCCCTGCCGCCTTGGCCTCGGCCTTTTCGCTCGGCCTCATCACGAGAGAGTTATTCGGATAAGCTCTTAGTCCACAGCCAGGGGCAGGTGTGGGCGTAATGGCGACAATAAAAGCCGATGGCACGCATCGCATAGAGCATTAAAATCACTCCGATAATCCGCCACGACAGGGATAGTGCCGATTTGAGAGTGGTCATCTCTTTGTTGGTATAAAACGTCCCCAGGCTGGTCAGCCAGACCCCAAGAGCAATGATGGTAATCAGGGCGGTAACCAGATAGGGTCGGATGGTTTTTATCAGTGTTCGAATCAACAGGTCGAATCGAAAAACAATCCAAGGAGGCATTTCCATCCCAAACAAAGCCAGAAACAACGTCAGCAGAAAGCAGGAAAAAACAAACAACATCACCTCGAGCCATACGGGGGAAAAATTCCAGGATTCCAAAACCGTACCTGCAATCATACCGGGCATCGCGGCCAGTATGACTGCGACGATAAACAAATACAGCGATTTAAACAGATTGCCGAAGTATTCAAATCCAAAGCCGATGTCCATCTCAGGCAGAGTTTCCGGACATAAAAATGTACTTCCAATCGTCTGGAAAAAATACCAGCAAAGGCCGCCGACTGTGATAATTTGGGCAATCCATCCAATAGGCAGGAGAAGACGAAACCCTGGCAAGGTAAAGGAATAATCGATGTTTCCCAGAAAAAACTGAAAACAGGTCATTGCGATACAAAACACCAGGCCGACAAGGCTTTCTTTCCGGAACAGGCCTTTCCAGTTTTGCACCAACACGACCCGGTAGAAATGCGGCAGGGGATGTTCGGGCGGCTCCACGTAAACCACGGCTTTGCGTCCCGATTGTGCCGGCACGATAAACCGACAATCGCAGTGCGTACAGCGGGCGCGCCTGCCCGCATATTCTTCCGCCGCCGCGCAGAAGCGTTTACATTTTGGGCAGTTAAATGTCAACACGTGAAAATCAGACTCGATTCCAGCTCTTTTCTAATCCAGTTTAAGACCGATGTCGTCGTTCATCGCATCCTGGAAACATTTCAGGTCATTGGCCCACTTTTGGGCTTCGCGCAGATCCACCACGTTCTGTTTGACCAGTGAGGCCAAATGGCGTTCCATCGTAATCATTTTTTCATCCGTCTGATTTTTGGTCTTGACCTGGAGTTGCGAATAAATCTGTTCCAGTTTGTTCTTGCGAATCAGATTGGCAATAGCGTAGTTGCTGTTGAGGATTTCCATTACTACCACACGGCCTTTGCCGTCCTTGCGGGGCAGAAGTTTCTGGGAGAAAATATAGCGCAAGCCGAGAGACAACTGATTTTGCACCTCCTCCTGTCGGCCCGCGGGGAAAAAATCGAGGATTCGGGTAATTGTCCCCACGCAGTCCCGAGTGTGCAGCGTGGAAAAGACCAGATGCCCGGTCTCCGCAGCGGTCAGCGTCAACGCCACCGTTTCCGGGTCGCGCATCTCGCCGACAAAAATCACATCCGGGTCCTGCCGCATCATTGAACGCAGTCCGGAGGCAAAAGAATTCACGTCCCGGCCGGCTTCCCGCTGGGAAATCATCGAGTTTTTCTGGGAGAATACGTACTCAATGGGGTCTTCGAGCGTAATAATCCGACAGGCGCGAGTGTCGTTGATCCGTTCTATCAGCGAGGCGATCGTGGTGCTTTTGCCGGCACCGGTGATGCCGGTGAATAAAATCAAGCCGTGCTTGCGGCGAACGACGTCCTGCCACGAGTCGTTGGGAAAGCCGATAGATTCCGGCGGAGGAATTTGGATCCCCAACGCCCGAATCGCGGCGCAAAGGCCGTCGTTCTCGTAAAAAACATTGATCCGAAACTGCAGCGTTCCAAAACGGTAAGAACAATCCACCGCCATATCCCGCCTGAGGGATTCGATATTTTTCTCGCTCAAAAGAGGGAAAATCAGCTTTTCGGCCATGTCGCTGGTGACGACGCCTCCTTTGAGCTTGACCAGGTCGCCGTCGATACGATAGCACGGCTGTGTACCGATTTTAATGTGCAGGTCGGAAACCCGCATCGCCCCCTGTTTTTCAAAATAGGCCAGCATATCGGTTATGCTGAGCATCGCGCCCTCCCCGGCAGGAAAGACCTTGGCATCGACGGAATACGACATAGCGGTTTATACTCCATAAAATTCAGGTGGACGGTCGCTATTGTATCGCATCCACCAAAGCTTTGCAAAGCCTTTTGAGGGTGGATTAGTTTTTTAAGTCTGTCTTTTATTCGTGCCGGTTGAGGGAATTTTGACTGGAAAAAGGAGATTTTACTGGTAAAATCCGCCGATTGAATAATCTAATCGAGGCGTCATATATCGGACACCCAAGGTATTATTTTGAATCGATTTGTATTGGCAAACCATGACTGAAACCGCAAGTGTACAACCTCCAAACCTGTTTTCCCGCACTATTCGTGGTGGGATATGGATACTCATTTCCCGTGTTGGTTTGCAGATACTGACAGTGGTGAAAATAACGGTTTTAGGCCGATTGCTTTCCCCTCGAGAATTTGGAGTACTCGGCATCGCCATGCTTTCCATAGATGCTCTGACAACCTTTACTCAGACCGGTTTTTTTTCAGCCCTGGTGCAAAAAAGAGAAAAAACTGAAGAATTTGTGCATGCTGCCTGGACGGTGGCAGTGGTTCGAGGGATCATTTTATTTCTTGTGTTGTTTTTTATGTCTCCTTATATTGTGCATTTCTTTGACAGCTCCGGTCGATTTGAGCCGATGGATTTTCCGAAGCCCAATGAGCTGGCGATAAAAATTACTTCAGTTTCCAACCCGCTTTCAACATATCTTTTTGAGTCTTTTTCGGAAGCCGGCAGACAAAAGATAAAAGAAGCAGAGAATATCCCGCCGAGGGAAATGGAAATTATTTTAGCCGGGGAGTTCAATAGTGTATGTGAAAAGCAAGCCATCTATACACCACAGCGGTTTTCGGAGATTCCTTTATCCGCGTATGTGAAATCGAGAATCAACAATAATCAGGAGCCTCTTACGCGATTGAATAGACTACTTTTGGAAGAGGCTTTTCCAAGGGAAATAAAAAAGCGAGTGTTGGATGTTCAACAGATAACTGCAGTACTGCGCACCATGGCGGTCCTTTTTCTGATTTATGGTTTCAGCAACAGCAGAATATTCTTGCTGACAAAGAATTTAAATTTCGATAAAACTTTTTATTTGCAGAATACGCAGGCATTTTGCGGTCTTTGCACTACCATCCTTTTGGCTTTTTGGCTGCGGAATGTATGGGCGCTGGTTTTTGGGCAGCTATTCAGTGTTGTAGTTGGGCTTGTTCTGGGTTATATTCTGGTTCCTTATCGTCCTCGGCTGGATTGGAACTGGAATAAAGCAAGACAACTGTGGAAATTTGGACGGCATATCACGGGTATGGATACTCTCACGTTTCTGTTGAGCCGGGGCGACACTTTTTTTGTAGGGAAAATACTGGGCATAACCACGATGGGATATTATCGGTATGCGATTCAAATAGCCGAATTGGTTACCCAGGAAATCAGTGGTATGATTTCGATAGTCAGTTTCCCTGTTTTTTCCTGTATTCAGGATAATATAACAAAGGTCCGTAATGGATATCATAAGTCAATGCACGTTATCAATCTGGTGGGATATCCTGTCATCGGTTTAGTAGTGATTCTGGCTCCGAACATTGTCAGAACACTTCTGGGAGACAATTGGCTGCCTATCATTTCCTCTGTGCGTATTTTGTGTCTGGTAGGGCTTGTCAGCGCACTGGGGCAGGCTCGAAGCGTTTTTCTGAGTCTCAATCGTCCGGATATTCAGATGAAACTCATCCTTTTGAGGATAGGAATTCTGGTGTTTTTATTATATCCATTAACCCAAACGATGGGGATTGCTGGAACGGCAGCGGCGATGGTGGTGTCCCGGTTTCTGATTGTACCGGCCGGGTTCGCCTGGACAAAACGGTTGATTCAAAGCGGGTTGGCGGAATTCCTAAAAACCATTCGCATTCCCGGTGCCGCCATAATTCTGACAGCAGGAGTCGTATGGCCATTGCAGCGATTCTCCAATACCACCTCAATCCTTCATTTGCTGGGTCTGGCGGGACTGGGAATCGCGGTTTATATCTTTGCGGGATACTTACTAGATAAAACCTTCAATCGATCTGAAGCGTTCCGTTTGTTCAGAGAAGCGATCGGGGCTGCAATGAAACGATCTCAGGGTAATTTGGTTTGCGATAATTAGATTTCATGTTTTTCGGGACGATGGAGAGAAGACCTCACATGAAAAGGGTCATCAGGAAAAACGTATGAGTATCATTGGAGGATATTTTTTATTTCACGGCGCAAAAGTTGACGCTGGCGAACTGAGGCGGAAAGTACAGGCGTTCCAGATTCCGTCCGTGGGGGATTCACAAAACAACGAAGCAATTTTATACGAATATGAATACGGCCATCTTTTTATTCAACAAAGAAATAACGTCCGATCCCTGATTACCGTCGCTTCGGGCGGTGAAGGAAATTTGTTTTTATCGCTGGGATACCTGACTTTGCAGGATTGGAGCGACTGGGATGTGGACCAGGGATGCCTGCGAATCTCCCGGTACGAGCCAGGCGGCCTTGTAGAGGATATCAAACGGGCGGAAGGTGAATTTGTTGCCATTTATAAGCAGCGGAATTCCGACGAACTGCACATTATTAACGACCGCTTTGCGGCACGTCCTTTCTATTACCTGCAAACGCCGGATAAACTGCTGTTTTGCTCGAATCTTTTTTTGCTGCTCCAATTGGCCGGCTCTCCCATCCGATTGGACCCTCTTGGTTTGATTCAGATATTTCTTTTTTCGCACACCATCGGTACTCAAACCCATCTTCAGTCTGTTTGTCGCCTGACGCCTGCCAGCCATTTGATGGTGTCCAAACAGGCGATTCGTCATACCCAGTACTGGAAACTTCGATACGACGTACGGGACGATCTGAATCCGGAAGAATTTGCCCGTGATGTTTTTTCAGCCTTTCGGGATGGCGTCGGGAAAAGAGTTCACTTGATGAAAAAAGGATTCCTGGCGTTAAGCGGGGGACTGGACAGCCGCCTGATTGCGGGTTGTCTGCCGGAGAATGCAGCGTTTTCGGCAGTTACTTTTTTGCCGGAGCGGACGGAACAGAATCCAGAATATCAGATCGCCCATCAGGTGGCGGAAATTCTCCGCATACCCCATTATCCATCGCCGCTTGCACCGGGAGTTGTTTCTCATTATTCAAAAGATCTTATTATGCTCATCGGTGGGGGATTTCCCATTCACCATTCAGGTAAAGCCATACAAGCACCTTATAAAGAATATGATATGTTTTTTGGAGGAGGACCTGGAGATGTGCTGGTGGGGTCGTACATACCTAATCTTTATTATACACTTCCTTCCAGGACCGAATCCATAATTCGTACACATACCCATATATGGCAATCTGATATTCTGACAAAATTTTTCCCTAAAGATATGGTAATGAGCTGCGTCCCGGAACTTGAAAGGGTGTTGCGAGAAACTTTTGAACGAGTCGCGGGGCCTACGGCAGCGCATACGCTTTCCGCCTGGAAAATGGTGTATCGACAGCCGGCATTTACATTTTGTCATCTGTCCCATTCGCACCCACTTTCCACACAAGTGCATCCTCATTTAGCATATGCTTATAATGATTTGATTTTACAATTGCCCGCTCTTTGGCTCTATCAAAGACACTTTTACAAGTATATGATTTATCAATGTCTTCCGCAGCTTCGTTTAGTTCCCTATGCCAATACCGGCGAAATATTGGTTGGGGAAATCGGTTCAACGAGCCTGCCGCTGTGGTACTATAAGTGGTGGGCGGCCAGGCGGCGTTTTAATGCGGCGATAAAACGGCTCATGCCCAGCCCCAGGCCGAACACGAGTTTTGAGTTGTATTTGATACAAAACGATAAACAGTTATTTAAAGATATGCGGGAGATATTGACCGGTTTTGATGATTTGAAGAACTATTTCCATGTTTCAGAATGGATGAAATATCTCGACGACGTGGAAAACGGCAAGGTTTCTGCCCCGTTGTTGCGCCAGCCGGAAGAAGCGGTTGGTTTTTTGGCGGCGATATTGTATCTGTGCCGTTATTACGGGTAAATGGACGCGAGTATTTCTGTTTCTATGCAATCCAGAAGAAAAAGGCTGCGAAAATGTTTTTACATTTATTAACAGACGAAAAATTTATTGACGGTGCGATTACGAGGTTTAACCAGAACGATCCCGGACATCATACTTTTCTTATGATACATGGGGAGGAATTCAGCGGGTTTCGATATATTAAACAAAGCGGGTCGGTTCAAACAATCCCTGCGGGTTCGGAAAAATACAAGGAATACCTTTCGAAACTTCCTGCTTATGACGCAGTTTTTGTGCACAGCCTGTTTAATCCATATAACGTGGCTATGATTAACAACGCGTCTCTCGACACTGTTTTCGTCTGGTTGTTCTGGGGAGGAGAACTGTGGAGTTTTAAGGAGATGCGTTTCAAAATGATGTTGCCTTCGACGCTGCGATTGTATCGCCGAAACACGATGAAGCGATGGCTGAGGGCCAACACCCGGAAATATGTTTTTTTGCTCAAACAACAAAGATTCGGGGATATTTTTACGAATTTCCTCAAAAAAGCCTACTCGCGAAACCCGGGTGAAACCACGGACGGCAGCGTTGCGTTAGAAAAAGCCATCAGGCGTATGGACTATGTCATTCCCGTGGTCAGAGATGATTTTCGCGTTCTGGAAGAATATTTTCATCTTCAAGCTGAAGTGCTTGATTGGAATTATTCAGCGGGAATATCTTTGGAGACATTTGGAGATAAAACAGCTCATGGGGGAAATTTCCTGGTTGGAAATTCCGCCCATTACTCCAATAACCATCTTGAGATATTTCATTTGCTCAGGAAAATCAAGGACTTTGATGGGTCGATTATTGTTCCATTAAGCTATGGCGATTCAGAGTATAAGAAATGCATTATTCAGGCCGGCAGGAAAATGTTCAGTGAAGGATTTATGCCATTGGAGACCTTTTTGCCTGCCAAAGAATATTTTTCTATTCTGGAAAGTTGTTCGTGCGCATTTTTCAATACCGTTCGACAGCAGGCACTGGGCAATATAGCAGTTCTTCTGTATCAGGGAACAAAAGTATTTTTGAGGGAAGAAAATCCCCTCTATCATTTCTTCAAACGAAGCGGTGTAATGCTGTTTTCTATTCAGCGGGATCTTGTGCGGGCCAATAACGCGGTTTTTGAGCCGATGGCGGAGAAAGATGTTATACAAAACCGTTCTATTGTAAAATCGCTGTTTAGCGAAGACATGCTGAATATTAAGACGCAGAATCTGTTAATTGTTTTGACCAGAAACAGTTGTTCGTGAAAACAAAAAAGCCTCAGAACAAAATTCTGAGGCTTTTTTGCTTTAATGAGTAATGCGATATTAACTACCGGTGGGCGTCAGGTCGCCATCGTTAACCGGTGGGCGCCAGGTCGCCATCGTTAACAAGTACGGAATCATCCGCCGCCAACGGAGCGAGATTAGTGGCTGTCGAAGAAATGTTTTCGCCTCTTCGGTTGTAGGTACCTATCGTATCTACAGTTGTAGAAGACCAGCGGGTATAAATGTTGTCATTTTTAACGCCGCAATCAGGCCTGGTCTCCCATGAGTTGTGGCCATCTGCATACGTTACGTTTTGGCCTTCACGTCCGTGCGGATAAGCATTGCCGATCATAATTCCTCCCCGCGGTTCTATTTGGCTATAATTCGTGGGAGCGGTACCGCCGCTTGTAGTCAGGTTGGCGAGTAGTGAAACGCGATCTATGTAGTTTAGAGAAGTCGCGCCCCAGCGTATAAGCTTGTTGGATTCAAACCACGGATTTTTATCGGCCATGATTGCGAAAGCTGCGCTGCGACGGGCATCCGCCGCGAATCTGCCTTTACTTGCAGTAGAGACCGGGGCCGGAGTTGTTTGACCGCAGGCATAAGGCATGTGATAGGAATAACTGACGCATTTAACAGGACCTTCTGGAGGATTTGCTGGAGGAGGATAGCCGAAATCCCACAGCTCAACGATATCATAGTTGCCCGGACTATTTTTACCTGTGAATTCGACCTGTTCGCTGGCTGGGCAAACGAATGACTTGGGACTTACGTCGGCTTCACGCACCAGAAGATACAAACTGGCTCCGACAGTAAGGTTAGCAGGCGTACTCCAGACTTTGGTTGGTGAGTTCCAATCGTTTGTCCCGCTGGACCAAGTGTGGGCGTAGCCTCGTCCCTGAACGACGTATTCATCATCATAATCGTTGGCATAGACGGTTTGAGCCGTGCCAAGACCTTTAAGATTGGTACCACAGATGACGCGCTGGGCGATTTTCTTGACCTTGTTCAGTGCCGGCATCAAAATCGCCAGCAACATCGCTATGATCGCAATCACGACCAATAGCTCGATGAGTGTAAAACCTTTCTTTTTCATTTGATTCTCCTTTCCAATCTGAGCCATCGCAGATATACGCGTTCCCTGTAATTTGGACTCTATAAGTGCCAGTTTCGTGTTCCCACGCAGAACACTGGGGGACGCCCGCAATGTTTTTAAATTCTTAATGTTTACACTTTAGAATGCGTCTTTTCACACGTTCTCTTCAAAAGAACAGCGGAAAGGCTCGAAAAGGTGGGAAAATTAATGCTAAAGATATATAATTGCACGTTCTTATTATAAATTTCCAACCGCCCATCCCTTTCAGGCACTCAGTCCTCTATGTTTATATATAGTTCGAACATCGCTTTTTGTCAATAAAAAAGAAAATTATTTACAAAAATTTATTTTTTTTTATACTAAAGACATCTTTTTTGAGAACGGACGTATGGCCATAAAACAATCTGAGATTAAAGATATCATCCGAAAATACCGGTTGGAACTCCCGGTTTATGTCACTTGCCCGCGAATGCCCAGCCTTGAGGATTATGTAAAAAAGCTGGAAATCATCTGGCAAACGCATTGGCTGACGAATAATGGGCCATTTCATACCGAATTTGAACAAAAATTGGCGGACTATCTGGGTATAAAACATCTCAATCTGTTCGTAAATGGTACAATAGCACTTCTTGTAGCTCTGCAAACTCTTGAAATATGTGAAGGAGAAGTGATTACAACACCGTTTACTTTCCCAGCCACGATTCATGTCCTCTGGTGGAATCGCCTAACTCCCGTTTTTTGCGATATAGAAGAAAAAACATTCAATGTAGACCCTAAAAGGATAGAATCTCTTATCACACCTCAAACCAAGGCCATATTACCCGTTCATGTCTATGGCAATCCCTGTGATGTCGTAGCCATTCAGAACATTGCCGACAAATATGGCTTAAAGGTGATTTATGACGCGGCACACGCTTTTGGCGTCAAACTCCGCGGTAAATCTGTCTTGAATTACGGGGATATCTCTGCTCTGAGTTTTCACGCTACCAAACTATTTAATACTATTGAGGGCGGGGCATTAATCTGCCAGAACGAAAAACTCAAAGAAAAAATCCGGTTTCTTAAAAATTTCGGTATTGCGGATGAAGAAACAGTCATTGGTCCCGGCATCAACGGCAAAATGAATGAATTTCAGGCGGCGTTCGGTCTTTTGGGGATAGAACAGGTTGAGCAGGAAATTCAGCAGCGCAAACACCTGACGGAATTATATCGACAGGGCTTGAAGGGAATACCGGGTATTCGCTGTCAGGATGATTTACGTGGAGTGACACATAATTACGGTTATTTCCCCATTCTTGTTGACGAAAACAGGTATGGAATAAGCCGGGATCAAATGGCGGACTTGTTGAAGCGGTGTAATATTTTCCCTCGCAAATACTTTTATCCCCTGTGTAACTCTTTCCCTTGTTATCGCGATTTACCCTCAGCCGATGTGAGTCGATTGCCAATTGCAAACAAAATTGCAAAACGGGTTCTTTGCCTTCCCATTTATGGGGAGATGGACGTTTTTGTTGTCGAAAAAATTTGTGAAATTATAACTTTTATTACTCGGCAGAGTAGTTAGTGTTGTAAATACGCCGGGATTTTATTGCGTATGTTCGTTGTTGTGTTTTCTGTTATTGATAAGTAGGTGATCCAAGGCTTCCTTGCCGTCAATCCTGCAGGGGATGGTTTATGAAACATTTTAATGTACTGGTTTTTCCTGGTGGTTCTGAGATTGGACTGGAAATCAATCGAGCCTTGCGTTTATGTAAGGAAGTCACTTTATTTTCTGCCGGGATGGATATTTCCAATCACGCCCCTTTTGTTTTTAGTCGGCACTTCATAGTCCCAAGCGTTAACCAGTCGGATTGGGTAGACCGGCTTAATGCGATTATTGTCGAAAACAAAATTGAATATATTTTCCCCGCCTATGATGAAGTACACATTGCTTTAATGAAAAATGCGGCCGAAATCAAGGCTAAAATAGTATCTTCGCCTTTGCAGACGTGTCTGATTACACGTTCTAAAACCGCAACGTACCAGCATTTCAAAGAGATATTACCTACCCCTTTCGTATATGAAAATGCGGATGAAATCAGAGAATATCCAGTCTTTGTAAAACCCGATAAGGGGCAAGGTTCCGAAGGAGCAATGTCGGTAAAAAACAGGGAAGAATTGGATACTGCTCTTTCCGGCGGTAAAAAAGTTGTCGTTATGGAGTTTCTTGCCGGTGAAGAGTTTACAATTGATTGTTTCAGCCACCGGAAGATGGGATTGTTATTTTGCGAAGGGCGACGAAGAATCAGAACGCGAAGCGGAATTTCCGTAGCCAGTGAATTTTTTTCGTGCAACCTGTTTTCTGAATATGCGAACAAAATTCTTGAAAATATAAAGCTTTACGGGGCATGGTTCTTTCAGCTTAAACAGGATGCCGCTGGGGTATATAAGCTTTTAGAGATTGGACCGCGTATCGCCGGAGCAATGGCTTACCATCGGGTGTTAGGCGTTAATTTTCCATTATTAAGTCTGTATGAGCAGGAAGAAATTCCTGTCACAATCAAAACAAACCCGTGCCATTTACGAATGGACCGGGCGCTTACTAATCGATACGTCCACTCCATCGCCTATGATATTGTTTATGTCGATCTTGATGACACGTTAATTCTGGATGGTTCCGTGAACGTGGAGCTTGTTCGTTTTTTGTATCAGTGTCTGAATCAGCAAAAAAAACTGAAACTTCTGACAAGGCACGAAAAAGATGTGGTTCAGACCTTGAAAAAATATCGTTTGAACGGATTATTTGATGATGTTATCCACCTCAAGCGAGATGAACCTAAATCTTCTGCTATTCGGGAGGGAAGAGCTATTTTGATTGATGACAGCTTCAGTGAGAGAACCGAAGTGGGATTACACTGCGGAATTCCCACATTTGACAACAGTATGATAGAAATGCTTATTGATGAAAGACGATAGAAATAAAAAGATGAAAAATCATTTCCAATTTATTCCAATATCATCCCTTCCTAAACATCTTCATTTTCCGCCGATTTTAGGTTCCGAGCCTTCGAGCAGGCGTTTGATATTCTCGGCGTGACGGGCGATGACCAAGAGAGGCATTCCAATCGCTGCGACATACAACGGCCACAAGTTTCCGAATCGCCATTCGGGAATCAGGCCAATCAAAAGAGTCAACGCCATCGGAAACGCCATAGCAGCCAGAATCGAAGCCAGCGAGACATATCGCCACATCAACAGCGTCAATACCCATACCGCAAAGGCAATCAATCCACTGAGGGTATAATACGGCCAAAATCCCAATACCACTCCTAAGCTGGTGGCGACGCCTTTTCCGCCGTGAAAACCGAGATAAGCAGGAAAAACATGCCCCAGAATCGCTGCACAGCCCACCGTCAGCCACATTGCGAGCTGTCCGACAGAAGCGTTTTTTTCCACCAGTTCAACGCCGGCCGCCAATAACATCGGCACAAGCCCCTTAAGTACGTCGAGAATAAAACAGACATACGCCCATTTTTTGCCCAGCGCGCGAGACACATTGGTCGCCCCGATATTGCCTGAGCCGATTTTTCGCAAATCGATGCCATGGGCACGGGCAATCAGCAGGCCAAAGGGAATCGAACCCAACAAATAAGCCGCGACGGTTAAAATGATAAAACCCGCTATCATCCAACGGTTCCTTTCTTCTGAGCCAGGATTATATCATAGACCTTCCGCAGTTGTCCAACATGCCGGGCAATGGAAACTTTTTCTTTCAGGCGGTCGGCAACAATCGCCTCGGTATAAGCGGTTCTTGTTTGCGGATGGCACAGTGAGCCGATCGCCTCGGCCAGGGCTGGGATATGGGCCGGACTGTCAATGACAATGCCGTGTCGTCCCGACTGAAATTGTTCGGCGGCGCCGTTAAAGCGACTGGTAATGACCGGTTTTGCCAAAGCCAGCGCTTCCAGAGTAAAACGGGAAGACGGGTCATACCAGCTCGGCAATACGGCGACATCGCAAGCGGCCAGAGCATTCTGTACCGAAGCAAGAGCGCCTGTGAATATGATGCGGTCTGCGATGGATATCCTTTTTGCCATCGTTGAATAAGGTCTGATATCGTCCGAACCCGCCACGACCAGAATCGGATGCAGGGATTGATCTATCCCAACTGTCTTTGCGAAAGCCAAAAGCAATTCGTGCAATCCCTTAAGGTGGAAGTTATTGGCCGCGAAGAGAAATAATACGGCGTTTTCGCGGCAATGAGCCGGGATTTTTTCCAGGATATTTTTTCGAAAGGCCGCTGCGTCCGCCGGTTCGGCCAATCGCCGCACATCGACGCCGTTGGGAATTACGGCTATCCGCTCCGGGGGCAAATGATAGTGCCGGATAAACTGCCGCCTGACGTAATCTGAAAGGGCGGCAATGATAACGTTGTTGTTTTGAGAACAGAGTTTTTCTTCGGCCCGCAAAAGTGCGGTGCGACGAAAATTCAGAAAATGTGTGCAGCGCTTCCAGCAGCGAATTGCCGGATTGGGGAAACTGGCGGCATTTTGCAGCATTGCCTCCTTGCAGCTTCCGCCGCGGGGCTGATAGATATCGGCAAAATCAAACGGCAGGGTACTGTGAACGATGTCATAATGATTCTTCGACAAATGTGTCCGAAGCGTTTTGGCAAATGTGTGGAAGGACGTACGCCTGTGCGGATTATCCGTACACAGTACCGTACAATTTTGTGCGTGTTGTCCTGCGGCGGCAAGAATGCGGACGCCAATTCCCTGATTGGCCAATTCCTCGGCCAACTCGGCAATCGAACGCTCGGCTCCGCCCAGAGCGGTGAACGTGCGTTCAATAATCAGTGCGGTTGAAATCATAAGGCAACTATTGTATCAGCGGGTGGCTTATTTTGCAAACGGCGGTTCTTTGCCGCGGCGAATATCGCGGTCGGCCATCGACCAGGCCCGTCGTTTGAGGCTTCGGATGAATCGGCGGTCGGAAAACGGCAACACATCTTTCTGCATATATCGCAGATAGAATCGCAACCGGTCAGTACGGCTGACCACGTCGCCTGGCGCGGAATAATACAGCTGCGACAAATCCTTCAGAATCCACCGCCGACGAAACCACTTTGGCTTAAAGGCTCTTTGCAGGTCAATCAGAGACAAAAACCCATTGGATGAATAAAAAATATGACATAAATAAAAATCACGATGGCAGTAACCGGTTTCGTGGAAACGACGGGCAAAATCCGCGAGATAATTGAGAAAATCAAGCTGTTCTCTGCGGGTCTGTTTTGATGCCGGCAAAAGAAAACAATCCGGCAGTTTTTTTTCCAGCGATTGAGCGTTCGGAATTTCCAGCAGTATCGCAAAACTTTCTTTCTCCCAGAATCCCCTCCAGCGGCCTCCGAAAGCGACGACTTGATAGGTTCCAATGCCGGCCTGATTTAAGCGGGGGCAAGGCAGGACGTCATATTCCGCCGTCAGCGCCCGCCTGCGGTGGTTAAACCAGTTGCGAAGCTGAACCGAAATCGGCGGACGGTCATATCGTTTCAAAAAACAGCGGGCGTTTTTAATCGGCAGGACAAATTCCGTCCGGCTCCGCCAGGCGGTCAGCTCTTTTTTGACAAGGGGCGTGCCGCCCTGAAACGCGAATACGGCGTCGATGGTGTTAAGACCCAGCGTTTTCAAATCGCTTACAAAGTCAGGGCAGACCCAATAATCGGGGGCAAACTGAATGAGGGAATTATTCATTTCCGAAAACCTCCGAGGACGTTTTTAGCCATCTCAAAGACCTGCTCGATTGAGATGGAATTCATACAATAGTGTTCTTCCTGCAGACATTTTGGTTTGTCACAGGGGACACAGGGAGCTTGTCCAATGATACGAATTTCGTTCTCGTAACCGACGTCCGTCCAAGCCGGGTTATTGGGGCCAAAAAGCGTAATGACCTTTCGACCGAGAGCCGCGGCGATATGACGCGGACCGGTGTCATTGGTAATGACCAAATCGGCTTTTTCAAACAGGGCTTTTAACGGGCCCGGTTTGAGCGGCCGGTCGGACAGACTCAGGAAGGGATGTTTGGCGTTACGGAGGATTTTCTCGGCAATCTTTTTTTCCTGTGCCGTGGGAGCGACGGAGATAACCACAGTTGCTTTATATGTTTCGAATAACTTATCCGCCAGCGCCGCGAAACGCTGGGCGGGCCAGAATTTGCTGGGCCCAAACGCTCCTCCGGGAACCAGAATCACCAGCGGCCCCTGCCGCATTTGCAATTCAGGAAACACCGTTTGCAATTTGTCCCGATTCTGCTGCTGAAGACCAACATATAATTTTCGGCTTTGAATATCCGCACCGATGAAGCGGGCGATGTTCAAATAATAATCCACAGTCGAGACCGGTCTGAAACGACGCCCTTCTTTTTCCGGAAAGAGTTTATCCGTCAAAAACAGATTTCTGACGTCTCGGGCGTATCCAATTCGTCTGGGGATGCCGGACAGGAACACTGTCATGGCGCTGCCGAAAGAATTTTTCAATAGAATTGCCGTGTCGGATTTTTCCCGGCGGAGCTGCCGGGACAATTTCCAAAAGGAACCTTTTTTTTCCATCCATTCATTGCAAAATGGGCAGGGTTCCAGAAACGCCTTGACTGCCGGGTTTGCCAGAAAGATGATATGAGCGTCGGCATAATGTGCGCGAAACGCCGACAGGGCGGGGGTGGATAAAATCGCGTCTCCCAGCGGTGAGGGAAGCCAAATCAGAATTTTTTGTGCGGGGCGGTCTGTCATTTCCGTTCCCGGCTGTCAGCGTTCCCGCATCACATAAAAGGCAATGGCCATCAACTGCAGCGCCGCCGTATAGCCAAGCATAATCAGGACGGATTCGCGGCCGCGGGTCGAATCCATAGTGAACCACAAACTGACAATCAGACAGGCCACAGCCAAAACCTGGGCCATTCCCGCCAGCACCTTGCTGATGGTAAAGTCCTCGTATTGTCTTGTGCGATGAATGGATCTCAAATGACTGAGCACTTCCTGCAGCAGTTTCTCCGTCCGCAAAGACAAATGCGGCTCATCATCAGATAACGCAGCCGGAGAAGACTGCGTTTTTAGGGGCTGGGGGGACACCTTTGGCTCAAGGGGTTTTGAAGATTTCGTCTCGAGAGATTCCTTAGAGGTATCGGGCTGTCCTCTAACCGGCTCTTCCGTAAGAGGAATGTAAACAATATCCGCAGGTTCTTCGGCAAATTGAGAAAAAAGAGCTTGCTCTGAAGGTTCGGCTTTGTCTTCTATCCCCTCACTAACGTTCGGGGCTTCAATGTTCGGGGCTTCAATGTTTGGGGTTTCAATGTTCGGGGTTTCTTGTCCGGTTATTGTTGAACATTGTCCGAAATCTTTCGATACGGGCGGCGGTTGGGTTATTTGTGAAGGAATTGCTTCTGTGGGTTCGTGATGCCTGTGTTCCAGCGCCGTCTCCATTGACTGTCGCAACTCATACATTCGGATGATGTTGACCGCCTCGCGGATATTGACCGCCTGACGGTCAGCCGGCGGGTCGGAGGGATTCTTCTGAACCGGCTTGACGGGATTGTTGATTAAAACCGTCTTGCAACCGGCGCGTTTTCCCGCCTCGATATCGCGATAAGAATCGCTGATCAGCCAGGAGCCGGACAGGTTGATATTCAAATCCTCGGCGGCTTTTAGCAGCATACCGGGAGCGGGTTTGCGCATCTCGCTTTCCATCCGATATTTTGGAATGACGCCATCGGGGTGATAAGGACAATAATAAATTGCGTCGAGATACGCTCCTTCGTCGGCCAGCAGTTTTTCGAGCTGATGATGAATCTGGGCCAGCATCTCCTCGGTCAAGATGCCGCGGGCGACGCCAGACTGATTGGTTACCACGAGCACCAGGAAACCCATCTTGCGCAATTGTACGAGCGAAGCGGCCGCTCCGGGCAATAGTTTCACCTGTTCGGGATGATTGATATATCCGGGGTCCTCAATGAGGGTGTTGTCCCGATCCAGAAAAACCGCCTTGTGTTTTGCGTTGGACATCGCTTACCGCCGTTTCAGTTTTGAGAGGGTGGCGGTGGTGCTTTTGCCGTCAACCAGCGGAGCCAGCATCACCCTGCCGCCATACGACTGGACAAAATCACCGCCGATAACGTCCTTATCGGCCCAGTCGGCGCCCTTAATCAAAATATCGGGTTTAACCTGTTTAATCAGTTCCAGGGGGTCGAACTGGTCAAAGATGACCACATAATCCACGCTTTCCAGCGCCGCCAGTATCGCAGCGCGCTCGTGCTGATTATTGACCGGACGCTTCGGGCCTTTAATCTGTCTGACGGAATTGTCGGAATTTAATCCCACAACCACAATATCGCCGTGCGATTTACAGAATTTCAGATACTCGATGTGTCCGATGTGCAGGACGTCAAAACAGCCGTTGGTAAAGACAATTTTTTGTCCGGTTCGCCGATAAAAAGCCAATTCTTCCAGCAGGGGGTTTAATTCACGGATTTTGCCGGTTTTGCCTTTTCTGGCGGTGAGAATTTCATTGACAATTTCATCGACGCTGACGGTGGCGGTACCGAACTTTTCGACCTCCAGTCCCGCGGCGATATTGGACAACTGAACGGCGGTTTTGTAATCGTATCCGGCGGCCAAAGCCACGGCAATCGTCGCCAGCATCATATCGCCTGCGCCGGTGACATCATAGACGTTTCTGGACTGGGTGGGAATCTGCTCGGACATCTCGGCGGTGTGCAAAAACGCGCCTTCCCTGTCGAGCGTAATGACGGCCGCATCGAGCTGTAATTGTCGATACAGCTTTTGAGCAGCTTTTTGAGCGGCTTCCATCGTATTGACTTCAATGCCCGATGCAATCGAAGTTTCCTTGCGGTTGGGTGTAATCAGGGTCGCACCGCTGAATTTGGAATAATCCTCGTGGAGGGGCGGATCGACTAAAACTTTTTTGCCAAGCTGTCTGGCCGATTGAATGAGCTGGCGGCAAAACGCCGGGACCAGAATCCCTTTATTATAATCCTGCAGGCAGACTATATCGGCCTGCGCAAGTTTCTGCCGGTATAAATTCAGTAATTCATCGTACCGCGACGACTCCAGCGGCTCGGCGATTTCGTCGTCCACCCGCAACAGTTGCTGGCGGTGACGATGCTGGGCCAGACCGATGATACGCTGTTTGGTAATCGTGGGGCGGTCTTGGACGGTCAGCAGGGCGGATGTGTCTGCGCCCTTATCACAAAGCAACTGACGCAGCCGTCGGCCATTCTCATCATCGCCAATGGTACCGAGACACAGGCATTTAGCCCCCAGGGCCGATATATCCGCAGCGACGGAGGCCGCTCCGCCACAGCAGTATTCCCGACGGACGACGTTTAACACCTGCACCGGCGCTTCGGGACTGATACGCAGGGCATCGCCATACACATACATATCCAGCATAAAATCGCCGACAAGCAGAATAGTCGGCGAGCCAAGGCCGGTCGCAACTTTCAAAAGGTCAGGATTATTCATACGATTTATATTTTTCCAGTTTTCGAGAACCTTTTGTCATATCCCCTCACTGACATTCGGGGCTTATCATCGACTGCCGTTCGCAATTGCTTTTTGCTCAATTACCTTGTCAATCAATGCCTGTATTGTATCGGTATTGGAGGCAAATTCCAGCTCCATGACCAGAGAACCGAAAATTATTTCTTCTATCTGTTTGCAAAAGGCCGCGGCTTTGACCCAGTCTTTCTGCGTACAAATCGCCATATCCGCACCACATTGCCGGGTCTGCACGGCGACGGTCCGTATGTCCTGCATCGTATAGACATAATGGTCATTGAAAAATTTTGTGCCGACCACATTCATTCCATCCTGCGTCAGACAATTGACAAACGCCTGCGGATTTCCGATGCCGCAATACACGAACAACTTTTTTTGCCGTAATTGTTCCAGCGGCAGCATCTGGCTGTCCGACGTTATCGCGTGTGTATGGCGATGAATCGCCCTGGCAATCGGAATATCTCCCGCGATTCGGCGAATGGATTCTTCAATCCGCGCAATCTGTCCGGCATCGGCCAGGTCAAAGCGGGTAATCACCACTGCATCGGCGCGTTTCAGTCCGCGAACCGGTTCCCGCAGAAGACCGGCAGGCAGGAGCTTTCCATAGCCAAAGGGACAGGTTGCGTCAACCGCGAGGATATTGAAATCTCTGGCCAGACGTCTGTGCTGAAAGCCATCGTCGAGGACCAACACCTGAGATTGAAACTGCTCCACGGCCTTTTTCGCCCCGCTCAATCGGTCAGGATCGACCACCATTTTGACTCCCGGGCAGTTTTTGGCCAATAACGCCGGCTCGTCGGACATTTCACCGACGGAGGTTTTATAGCCGCGTGTCAAAATGGCGCAACGAAGGCCTTTCTGACACAAATACCGACATAACCAGACGACGAGGGGGGTTTTACCCGTGCCGCCGGTGGTGATGTTGCCGATACTGATTACGGGGACATTGACCTTGTGACTGCGGAGAATGCCGCACTGATACAGACCGTTCCGAATTCGCACTCCCACGCTATACGGAATAGAAACGCCGGCAAGCAACGCCCGCATCAACACCGCACCAGGCTGGCGGTCCTGGCCAGAAATGATGTTCCGATAGGCAGTCTGGTTCAACGGTTAATCCTCTGATTCCCAACACAAACGCCTGGTGTAATGGCAGTTTATCTTTTTTTCATACGCGCGATGATTGCATCGGCCATCTGGCTTGTTCCTACCGCTGTCGGGTCATTGCGGTCGGCTTTCAGATCGTAGGTAACATATTTGCCTTCGGCGATGACATCCGCGACGGCCTGTTCGAGTGTATCGGCTTCTTTGACGAGGTTCAGATGCCGCAGCATCAGCACGCCGGAAAGAATCATCGCCGTGGGGTTAACCTTGTTTTGTCCCTTGTATTTAGGTGCACTGCCGTGCGTGGCCTCGAAAATCGCGCCTTTATTGCCAATATTGGCTCCCGGCGCCACGCCTAAGCCGCCGACCAGACCGGCACATAAATCACTAAGGATATCGCCGTACAAATTGGGCAGCACAATCACATCGTACAGCTCCGGTTTTTGCACTAACTGCATACACATATTATCGACAATGCGGTCTTCAAACTCGACGTCCGGGAATTCTTTGGCGACGTTGCGGCTGACTTCCAGCCACAGGCCGTCGGTATATTTCATAATGTTAGCCTTGTGGACGGAGGTGACTTTTTTGCGTTTGTTTTTGCGGGCGTATTCGAAGGCATACCGCACAATCCGGTCGGTGCCCTCAACGGAAATCGATTTGATACTGACTCCGGCGTTGGGACCGATTTTTTTATTGCTGTGTCTGTTGAGCCAGTCAATCAATTCCAGCGTATCGGACTTGCCTTTTTCGTACTCAATTCCCGCGTAAAGGTCTTCGGTATTTTCGCGCACAATGACCAGGTCGATATTCTGATAGGGACTACGAATGCCTTTATAACTTTTGCAGGGCCGCACGCAGGCGTATAAGTCCAGGGCTTGTCGCAGATAGACATTGACGCTGCGAAAGCCGGTGCCGACAGGGGTGGTAATGGGGGCTTTGAGACCGATGCCGTTTTTTCTGACCGATTCGAGCGTTGCATCCGGCAGGGGTGTGCCGGCGGCGGCCATCACCTCCGCGCCAGCCTGCTGAATATCCCATTCAATTTTCGCACCGGTGGCGTCAATGCACCGCCGAGTCGCTTCGGCGATTTCCGGGCCGATTCCATCCCCCATGATCAGTGTTACTCTGGTCATCTCGCTGCATACCCCTGACAAATTTAGCATTTCGGGCAAAATGCACCCTCTTTTAATTATACGAAACCGATTATGCTACCCAAAGACCGCCACAGGGTCAACGGCAAAGATTCTCATCCCTAATGCAGGGAAATCGACATTCTGTAAGTTCAAGGTGGAAAAAGGCTTGTAAGTCAGGTTATTCTTCTGTAAAGTACTCACTTATTGTGCCGATATGACAAGGTGTACGGGAGGAGTGACCGAGTGGCTGAAGGTGACGGTTTTGAAAACCGTTGTGCCGCAAGGCACCGGGGGTTCGAATCCCTCCTCCTCCGTTGGCTTTCTGTCGTTATTTCAGGGGGGTATGGAAAACTGGCCGTACCCTTTTTTTCGTTTTTCTCTATGAAATAAAAAAAGAGGCCTTTGTCCGAAAAACAAAGGCCTCTTTTTTTATTAACAGAACCGGGGCGAATAAAAGATTTTGGCAAGAGAGAGCAGGTGCGAATGGTTATCGGACGACCGGGAAATGTCTATTACCCGGCTGTCGGCGATTGTGCTAAAGGCGATTCCCGCAAAGGCCGAAACAACGGGGCAGGATTGATTTGACAGTAATGAGGGTCTGACCTTGCGTATAAGACGAAATGAACGCGCTTTACGAACGATTCGCAACCTGCGTCTTCGTCAGAAGCGTTATTCGCAAAAAATAGACATTTTGTGTCGTGATATTGTCGGTGTGCATAGCGAATTTGTTGAAAAACTATCCGTTTTAACGTTTTCCCTTCAATTTCAGGAATCTCTGCTGGGAGCGGCGGATATTTGCGGGATTTTAGATTCGGCTGCGGCGTTTTTTCCCCGAAATCTGCAAGGCACGGCTGCGGTCGTATTTATGATTGAACCAAAAGGTTTTGACATTCATTTTGCCGGGTCTTCGGAGCAGTTTGCGATTGAAAAAAGCCGCTTTGAGAAATGGTTTACGGCGCAAGTGGTGTACGAAATCAGCCGTTGCCGGCAGGTTTGCACGCTCGAGCAGATGCTGACAATGGGTCTGCAGGCGCCTCCCACAGCATTAAAACATATTACCGCCGCAGCCGTCCCTCTGGGCCAGATTGGCAAGGCGATGGGCTTTGTGTTATTGTATCGGGCGGCGGAATGTCCGTTCACCCCCCAGGAACTGTCCAGAACCGCCGCGGCGATGCCGGCCCTGCGGATTGCGATTGGGCGGATCCAAAGCGGTATGGAAAGCCGTGTCCACAGCTCCGTGGTCTCCGGACAGTTTTTGCCGTCTTAAGTCCTTGTCTATGAAGTTGTTGTTGATTTTCGGCATTCCTCTTTCAGGCTTGAAATTCGTTGGTTTTTTTGAAACAAATCCCCCTCGATTCACGTCTAAGTAAAGAATGCACTATCTATCTGCGTACATTTTCCATAAAATTTTGCGCAGAAGGAAATTGCGTTTTCAATAAGCGTATTTTTAAGCGGCCCCCTTAAGGGGGCATAGGCAGGATGTATGAAGGATAAAATTGAGACTGACAAAATGCACGAAAGATTCTTGACACTACCAGCGTATTTTAAACGAGGGATAAAACCTGGACTTAGAGGGGCAGCAAGATAATGCGTACCAAAGTGGGGGAACTGTTGTTTCAAAAAGGGCTGATCAGTCAGTCCCAGTTGACTGAGGCGCTGGCGGTACAGAAAGCCAATCCCAGAAAGCTGGGTCTAATCCTGATGGAAACGGCCGGGCTGAATCTCCGCCAGATCAACGAGACGCTGGCCGAGCAGGCAGGGATTGCGAAGCTGGAACTGGAAGGGCTTTCCATTCCGATGGAGATTTTGTCGCTGGTACCGGCCGAGGCGGCCAGCCAGTATAATGTCCTGCCGATAGGGCGTGAAAACGGTCGGCTGATTCTGGCGATGGCCGATCCGTTAGATCATCAGGCTTTGAGCAATTTGCGGATGATTACGGGGTTGTCCATCCAGCGCCGCTACAGCCGTCCGGCGGAACTGGAAAAGGCGATCGGGCATTACTACGGCAGCAATGTTGCCCGAATGGTGCGAAATCTTTCCACCCAGGAAGAAAACGAGGCCGACGACCAGAACGGCCCATTGACGGCCTCGCGTCTGCACGAACTGGCCCGCGAACCGTCGCTGGTCAACTTAGTCAACCTGATTCTGCTGGAAGCGGTCGAATCCCGCGCCAGCGATGTGCATATCGAACCGTTTGAAAACCAGGTGCGAATCAAATACCGCATTGACGGGATGCTGATTGAAAAATCCGCCTCGCCCAAGCGATTGCAGGCGGCGATTGTATCGCGCGTCAAGATTATGGCGGGGATGAACATCGCCGAGAGGTTTATTCCGCAGGACGGGCATATCGAGTTCACCACCGCCCGAAGCAAGATCGATATTCGTGTTTCCACCGTCCCCAGCGTATTCGGCGAAGCGGTGGTGATGCGTATTCTGGACCGCAATACGGCGCTGATAGCGCTGGAAGAACTGGGAATGAGTTCGCACATGCTGGAAGGGTTTGATTTATGCCTCAAAAGAGCACATGGGATTGTGCTGGTTACGGGGCCGACCGGCAGCGGTAAAACGACGACGCTCTATGCCTCGCTCAATCATATTTATAACCCTTCGCTGAAAATCATTACGATTGAAGACCCTGTCGAGTATCAACTGGAGGGCATTGTGCAGATGCCGGTCAATCCGCGGCGGGGACTGACGTTTGGACGGGGGCTTCGCCATATTCTGCGGCAGGACCCGAATATCATTATGGTCGGCGAAATCCGCGACAAGGAAACCGCCGATATTGCCATTCGCGCGGCACTGACGGGCCACCTCGTGTTTTCTACGGTGCATACCAACGACGCCGCCGGGGCCGTGACGCGGTTGATTGATATGGGCGTTGAGCCATTTTTGCTGGCCAGTTCCCTCGAAGGCGTTCTGGCCCAGCGGCTGGTGCGGAAAATCTGTCCGCACTGCAGACGACCTTATAAGGCGGATGCAAGTCTGCTGGCCAGTCTGAACAATTCGGTGAGTATTGTGCCGGATACCCCGCTGTATCACGGCGTTGGCTGCGATGAGTGCAACCAGACTGGAATGCGGGGACGGATAGGTATTTTTGAATTGCTGCGAACCACCGAAAACCTTCGCAAGCTCATTGCCGAAAAACCGACGACCGAGCAGATTCTGGCTGCGGCGCCGTCGGATTACGCGAATATGCGGCACGACGGCATTGAAAAAATTCTGGCCGGCATTACCACGCCGGAAGAAGTGCTTCGAGTTACCCAAGGCATCGAGGACGAATAGATTTCAATTTGTGAGTAAGAACACGGGAGAATCGGAAAGTTGTCTTTATTTGAATACAAAGCGATGGACGCCGGCGGCAGGGCGTGCAAAGGCGTCATCGAATCTTCTGATCGCAGGACGGCTATCAGTCTCCTGGCCCAGAAAGGACAGTTTGCACTGGAACTGGCGGCGACACACACGGAGGCCAGGCCGACGGCTCAGAAATCGGATGCCGGTCAAACGCGGCGAATTTGCGTTTCCAGCAGGGAAACGCTGGCAATTTCCGCGCAACTGGCGACGGCGTTAAAAGCCGGCCTTGCGGTGCTGGACGCTTTGCAGATTATCCGCGAACAACAGAGCAAACCCGCGATGATTCGGTTGCTCGACGACCTGGCCAGACAGGTCAACTCCGGCAAATCGCTTTCGGACGCGATGGCCTCGCATCCGCGGGTGTTTGGGCCGTTATATGTGTCGATGGTGCGGGTCGGAGAAACTGGCGGCATTCTCGAACAGACGATGGAGCAACTTGTCAGGTTGTTGGGCCGGGAGGAAAAAATCAAATCCAATATCAAAAACGCCGCGGCCTACCCGATGGTGGTACTGTCGGTGGGACTGATTTCGGTGGTGGTGATGCTGATTTGGGTCTTGCCTAAAATTATCGGTACTATCGGAGCGGATCGGGCGATACTGCCGGCGCCGACGCGGATGCTGTTGGCGACCAGTGCGTTTCTGACACATTACGGCTGGCTGGCGGCGATAGGTTTGATTGCGGGCGGATATGCCTTTACCAAATGGAAGAGCAGTCCGCAGGGCAGACTTGCCTGGGACACGTTCAAGTTGAAAATTCCGATGGTCGGAGATGTCCTGAGAACGTTGGCGGTGGGACGTTTTGCCCGCACACTTGGCTCACTGTGTAAAAGCGGCATTACGATTCTGGAAGGACTTTCGGTGGTGCGGGACACGCTGGGCAACGAAGCGCTGGCGGTACAGATTGACAAAGTCTGCGCGGAGGTCAAGGCGGGAAGACCGGTGGCCGAACCGCTGGGGCAGTCGGGATTGTTTGACAAGCTCTTAGTGCAGATTGTCGCAATCGGGGAGCAGACAGGCCGGCTGGATGAGCTGCTTTTGCAGGCGGCGGATACTTTTGATGAACAGGCCGACGCCGTTTTAGTACGGTTTGCAGCAATTCTGCCGGCGGTGTTGATTCTGATGCTTGCGGCAGTGATTGGTTTTATTATCGCCGCGACCTTATTGCCGATTATCGGGATGGATTTGACGGTGGCATTTTAACGTTTTCGATTTTCTATTTGGGAAAAACAGGAAGGATGACAAAAATGAAGCGAAACAGAAGAGGGTTCACGATTATCGAGTTGATAGCGGTGGCGATGATTATCGCTCTGCTGGCGGTGTTTGTGGTGCCGCGGGCGTTTAAGGGACTGGGCAAGGCCAAACACGACATCGCCAAGGGCAAAATCGCCATTCTTGAAGGCGCCTTGGCGCGGTTTGAGTATTCCTGCGGCAGACTGCCAACCGATACGGAAGGTTTTGAGGTGCTGATAACCGCCCCGGCGGACGTGCAGGAACGCTGGGAAGGTCCTTATATCAAACGCAGCGACCTGAGGGATCCATGGGATCGTCCTTATATGTATATGCAGCAGGGCACGGTCAATGTCGGCGGTTATGACATCTTCAGTTATGGCGCCGACGGCCAGCCCGGCGGCGACGGCGACAACGCGGACATTTACAATGACTAATTTTCGATTTTCGATTTTCGATTTTCGATTTCAAAGATACGCCGTTTTGCGTAAACAATGCGGCTTTACGCTGATTGAGTTGCTGGCCGTGGCGGCGCTGATTGGGCTGTTGACCGGGATAACCGTGTTGCGCTACGCGAAAATGGGGACGCAGACAATCCTGACCAATCAGACCCGGCAGGTCTATTTAGCTGTCAAGTACGCCCGTATCACGGCCATCGAACAGCAGAAGTCGTTTGTGCTCAAGCTGGACGAATCGCAGCGGCAGATTACCGTAGGTCCGATGTCGCAGCAGGAACAGGCGGTTTTAACCGGTCAGGAGCCGACGGCCTCCGCCGCTTCGCCGGCAAATTCGTCTTCGACATCTTCCCCGTCATCGGCATCTTCTGTCGAGTCCGAACTTACCGTGGTTAGAAACGCTTATGTTCGGCCGATTATGCTGAATGAGAAGTTGCTGGTGGAGCAGTTTCTTGTCGATGGCCAGATTCCTGGTCAGACACAATGTGTGTTTTATCCGGACGGCACAGCCCAGGCCTGTGCGATTCAACTGGGCGATGGGATTCGGCACGCCTCGGTTTTCGTGACGCAGACCGGACGAGCCAAAATGCGAATGGAAGCCGCCGAACAGATACAAACCGGACGAGTGGACTTGGACGCGAAAGAATGAACAGACGAACGAACCAGGGTTTTAGTCTGATTGAAGTGCTGATTGCGGCAGGACTTCTGGCCGGGGCGACCGTGACCGTTTGTGCGCTCGGAGCCAAAAGCCTGGCGGCGATGCGGGTCTGTCAGGAATATGAAAAAGCCTGGGATGTCCTGGACCGGCAAATGGTACTGCTGGAACAGATTGGAGTCGCCAATCTGGTCAATCAGTCGAATCTGTCGGGTGTGATTGACGACCCGCAGACGCAGTGGAAATGGCGGCTTGCGATTGAGCCGCTCAAGGTGGAAGAATTGTACGCCTTGACGTTGACGGTGGAGTGGGTTTCCGAGGGCAGGGTTCGGCGGATTCAGTGCGATACCCGTCTGCGCGCCGGTCAGGAAATTCCAACAACGAATACAACAACGTCAACAACAACTACTACCAATACTGCGACGACTTCAACGATTCCACAGGGCGGTTAAATGAAACAGATATCGAACAACACGGGAGGTTTTACGCTGCTGGAGATGCTGATCTCAGCAGCGCTGGCAGCGTTTATTGCACTGGTGGCGTTATCGGGACTTCGCGGCGTTACCGCGGTTCGCGCCGCGGTGGACCGGCACAGCGAAGCGGCGGACGAGCTGCGTATCGCCGCCGAACAGATTCGAAGCGACCTGATCGATATCCAGCCCATCGGCAGAACCATTCGCTTTGAAGGACAAATGGATCAGAACGGTGTATCGTCCACTTCCCGGCTGATCTTCAGAACATTTAGCCGAAACAAGGCCCGCAGGGATCAGCCGGAGTCGGAATTGTACGAGGTGGAATACTTTGTTTCGCAGAGCGGTTCGGGCAAAGCCCTGATGCGGAGGGTCTGTCCGATTACGGGAATTGACTCACAGACCTCAGAGGAAAAATCCGACGGAGGCATTTTGGAAGTGCTGGCTGAGCCGATTGCTGCGTTTGACATCGGCTATTTTGACAACGGCAACTGGTCGGGCACCTGGTCGGCGGATAATCAGAGACCGCCGCAACTCGTGCTGGTGAATCTGGCGGTGGGTTGTTCCACCGCCGGTGAAAAGAAAAGGCTGTTCACCCGTCAGGTGGCGGCGGGGTTCAATCAGGGCCAGTTCACCGAGGAAACCAATGCCTCGGAGTTTAGCTGGCAGCAGGTGGAAGGACAATGGCAACAGGTCGAAAACGAAGACTGACCGGAACGGTGCTGGTCGGCGTAATGTGGCTGCTGGTGCTGATGCTGGCGATTTTGGCCGTCGGCGCGCAAAACAGCCGGCTCGACACACGAACCAGTCTGTCTTCGGTTGAAAAAATCCGATGCCGATGGCTCTGCCGCGCCGGTGCGGAAACAGCCCTGGCATATCTGGAGGACGACCTGAAGGATGCTGACAGTCTCCTGGACGACTGGGCGGTTTCCAACGAGGATTTGCAGGATGTTCAATTGACCAACGGTACTTATACTGTGACGATTACGGATGAATGTTCCAGGCTAAACCTGAACACCGCCTCGGCCAATCAGCTTCTGAATCTGGACACGCAGGGAATGAACGAAACTATTACCGACAGCATTCTCGACTGGCGCGACTCGGATGACGATGTACGAACTAACGGTGCCGAAAGCGGCTATTATCTGAATCTTCCCGTTGGTTATCTGTGTCGCAACGGTAATTTTCGCACGCCGCGGGAGATTCTGCGGGTGCGGGGCGTGACGGAAGATTTGTTTTACGGCCAGAACAATCGTATCTTCGGCCAAGGTGGCTGGAGCCGATTTTTAACCTGCTATTCAGCGGTCAACAATGTCGATGCGGCGGGCAACGCACGGGTCAATGTTAACTCCGCCTCGGAAAGCGACTTGATCAGCAAATTGTCGATTTCGTCGGTGCAGGCCCGCTGGATTGTTCAAAATCGCCCGTTTCAAAAACTGGCTGATTTACTGGGGAAGAGTTCGACCGGCAGTTCTTCGCAAAGCGGCAGTTCCTCTCGGGGCGGCAATTCCGGCAGCGGCAGCGGTTCCGGCTCAAATCGAATCGGTCCGCAGTCTCTTAATAGTCCTGTCGGGGCGTCGTTCCCGATTCAGTGGCCTCAGTTTTCAACCGTAGCGGCATTGTTGGCCGCAGACGGAGATACTTCCGGCACAGAGCCTCCTCCTCCGCCTCCCGGCGATGGACAAGGTCCACCTCCCGGCGATGGACAAGGTCCACCTCCCGGCGAT
>CAZWMN010000017.1:37299-47854 GCA_964635075.1 uncultured Pirellulales bacterium
CGGCGATGGACAAGGTCCACCTCCCGGCGATGGACAAGGTCCACCTCCCGGCGATAGGCAAGGCCCTCCTCCCCGCGATGGACAAGGCCCACCACCCCCTGGCGATGAAAGACCCGGTCGAGGCGAGGGTCGAGGGGGCGGTCGGGGTCAGGGACGAGGTCGGGAGAGCGGTCGAGGTCAAGGCAGGATGCCCGGCGGCGTAAGGGGCGGCACAAGGCAGCAAGGCGCGGCTCAGTCCCAGCCTCTCGACTGGGCGACGTTCAGTCGGATTTTCGACCAGATTACGCTGACGGACAATACGACAATTACCGGCCAAATTAACATCAACACCGTCAGTATCGAGGTGCTGCGGGCGTTTCTGGAAGGCAACGAAGACCTGGCCAATAAAATTATCGCCTATCGTGAAAGTATGGGCGGCGAAATTACCAATGTCTGCGATCTAATGAATATCAACGGAATGACGCAGAGTACCCTGAGTCCGTATCTGGATCAATTTTGCGTGCGTTCGAGCGTTTATACAATCCGCATCACGGCTCAATCGTCGTCCTGCGGTGTGCGTTATTTTATGGAGACGGTGGTTAACCGCGACCGTGAAGGTCGAGAAGTGCTTTATAAACTCGAAGGAGTGGGCAATTGAACGGCGAACCCAAACAATATCTTAAGGCGATTGGCGCAGTGCGGTCCGACTGGACGCAGGGATGGATTCTGGCTTATGCGGAAAGAACGGCCAAAGGAATACGTATCGGCGGATTCGCATCGGTTTCCGATGGAATGGCAATTGTTTCTGAGGCGGAAAAACTGGCACAGGTCAGACTCAACGATGAGCAATGTTCCGTGATGATTGCCGTGGCCGCGGATACGGCGCAAGTGGGTTTTTATCCGTTTTCCGTTCCGCTTGTGGAAGGCTCGAAACTGGAAGCCCTTATTGCCACACAGGCCGAGGCGGTTGTGCCGATGCCGCTGACCCAGGCGGCTTTTAGCTGGCGGATCGTACAAAAGGACTCGACCATGCAGCACGGATTTCTTTTGGCCGTTCGCAGGGGATATTTTCAGGAACTGGCTGGTCTGGTTTCCAAGCGGGTGGGTTCGATTTTACCCGACGCGACGGGGCTGGTGCGGGCCTGGTCGGCGATGTTTGAAAGTACGTCTCAGCGATGTCTGCTGATTCAGATACGCCGGCATCATTGTATTTTGGCTCTGTGCGAGCGGGGGAAACTGATTCGCGCCGCCGCGGTGGACTGGGATGGCCCGGCGGCTGTGGGAACGCTGGTCTGTGAATTACTGAATCTGCTGGAAACACTGGATGTCGCCTCGTCGGTGCCATTTTATATCATTGGCCCGGATTCGCAGGCCCAGCTTCTTTGTAATGAATTAATGGCGGCTGGAAGAAGCGCTTCGCTATGGGAACTATCGCCGGATAAACTTCGTTCTGTCGGACTGGCGGAGGTTGGGCCGGAAGTTCTTCATTGCCCCCAGGCGGCGGGACTTGCCCTGGCGGCGCTGGAGGAAGAGCCTGCTGAATTTGACCTGATTCGCAGACCCAGTACGAGAAGCTCGGCGCAGGTGGTTCTGGATAAGCAGCTTTTAGTTCGCGGTTTGGCCTGGGCCGCAGTAGTTCTGATGTTGTTGTTGGCCGTCTCTTACTGGACGGCGCGAAAAGAAATCGGGGCGATTCGACAGGCCCTGGCCGCGGCGCATCAGGACACGACCGGAGAAAAAATTCTCGCTCGCCAGCAAATGCGGGAACGCATCGCCAAGGCCCGGCCCGATATGCCGGAACTGCTGGCGATGTTGAATACCTGCGCCCCGGACGTGCTGGTGGACAGCTTCAATTTCAAGAAAGGCCAGTCCGTGCGTATTACCGCTAAAACGGGCTCATTTGAGCGCGTCTATGAGTTTCAGAAAAAACTTCAGACCCAGACCGGCATCAGCGATGTAAAGCTGATTTCTCCGACGAGGGACGAAAAGAAAAAACAGGTGCAATTTACCCTAACCTTTGCCTATAGGAATTTCAGTCGATAGCGTATGAAAATACTGAATCAACTCAGCCCGCGGGAAAGAAAGACCGTATTGTACGGCGCTGCGATTGCCGTGCTGATAATTATCTGGTTTGTCTTTGTCGAGCCGACGGTGCAGCAGGGTCGGCAACTGCGCACTCAGTTGCGTCAGGAAAGGCAAAAGCTCGGTATGCTGCTGGCTAAGGAAGGCACGCCGGAGGCGCTGAAACAAAAAAACCTGACCATGATGGTACCGACGCTGGAAATGCCGGTCTCGGTGGAAAAGCAAAATCAGCTTCTACGGGATAAAATCACGCAGCAGTTGCAGCAGGCCGGCGTCCAGGTCAAAAATTTTCAGTTTTCCACCGGCACCGCACAGGGCCCCGCTGCGTCCGGCGTCATTACACTGCAATGTCGGGGGCAATGCCAGTTTTCTTCTCTGTTGCGTTTTCTCGATGAGCTGAAGAAGAATCCATATTACGTCGGAATCGAAGAGCTTTCCGTCAAGGTGGATGAAAAAAATCGGCAGGATTTGGAGATTGTGTTTACGGTTTCCGCATTCCGTGGAAGTGGAGCGTAAGAATGACAGGGATAGTGAATCAACTGAAAAAAGGATTGGCCGGGGCCGGCGGACAAAAGATGATGCGTCGTTTGTGGCTGCTGCCGGCCGCGGCGACGGTATGGGTGTTGCTGTCGTATAACGTGCGAGCGCTGGGACTTTCCGGGCGGGTGGAAAAGGCCATCGGACGGTACAAGACGATGGAACAGCAGGCGGCTTCGGCGCTCCAGGCGCCCAATAAAGCCATTGAGGAGATGAGAAAGAAGAATCTTTTTACCGGCCCGCAGCCGCAGCCGCCGACGCCTCAATGTCTGGGTATTTTAGGGCGGTATGCTTTGTTTGGACAGGACTGGTATAAAGCCGGCGATACGGTGCAGGATGCGAAGATTGTATCCGTCGGACCGGCGGAAGTGAAGATTCTTTGGCAGGGTAAGGAGCAGATTTTGCGGCCGTTTGATGTGGAGGTGGAATATAAAAAATCCACCGCCGGTGGGCCGACACCCGCCGGCCAGCCGACACAGCCTGTCGCACAAGCCCAGCCGGAACCGCCGGGGGATATGCCGATGGGTGGACGGTTCGGCGGATTTGATCCGCGAAATATGTCGCCGGACCAACTGGCCCAGATGCGGGATCGATTTATGAATATGTCGCCGGAAGAACGGCGAAGGGCATTTGAAGAAATGCGGGGACAGCGGGGACAGTGAAAAAATCGTTCGAAATAATCTTTTCGTAAGGAGATAAACCTTGAAACGCAGAAGTGGCATATTGGGAATCGGTTTTACGATAGCATTGGTTTTGTTTATAGCCGCGGCCCGAACAGCGGTGTCAGCGGAAGATTCCGGTTCGACTGCGGACCAACAGAATAACGCCACGGCCACGCAACCTCCAGGACCGGTACCAGAGAGTCAGCCTGAGGCGGAAGGAGTTGGCTCTCCCGGCGGTCCCCCTTCGTCGGAGGAATTCGGAGCGGGCGGACCGGGTCGTGACGGAGTGGATCAGGGCGATCCCAATCGTCCGCGCGGGAGACGCCGCTTCAGCGACGGAGGCGGATTTCCTCCCTCATTTGATATGTCTTCAATGACGCCTGAACAACAGCAGCAAATGAGAGAGCGTGCGGGTCGATTCGCCCAGATGATGGGTGGTGAAATGGGTGGGAGGGGGCGCGGACCCGAAGGCGGATTTGGCGGACCCGACATAAGTGACCCCAACGGAATGCAATCACTGAATCTCAACAATGTCGAGATGCGCAACATCATCAAGATGATCGGCGACTGGACGGGCAAGGCGGTCATCCCCGCCAACGATGATATAATGCAGACGCGGATTACCATTTATTGTCCACAGAAGCTTTCGAAGAGTGAGGCACTGGGATTGATTTTTATGGCCTTGCAGTCCCGCGGCGTCGTTGCCGACCAGGCGGAAGGAAGAATCATTCTGCGTCCGTTGCTGACGGCCAAGCTGGGGGCGATTTCCACCCTCGGCGTGGATGAACCGCTGGCACGGGTGGAAGACAAGACGTCTATTGTGGAAAAATGGTTTCAACTGCAATACTACAGCCCGACGAACCTGGTGAATATGGTCAAGCCGCTGGTCGGCGAACATGGTTATGTGATGGCCGACGAAAAAACTGGACGCGTAGCGGTGATTGATATGGTCGATAATCTGATACGCATCGAAAAAATTGTGCGGGAGCTGGACATTCCGGAATCCGAGCAGACGGTCGAGCAGGTATTTGAGATTCAATACAGCGATCCGACGGAAATTGTCAGTGTGCTGCAATTGATTCTGGGCGGTTCGGGCGGCGGCTCTTCGGGACAATCTTCCCAGCCGAGCTCCACAGGCCCGGGGGGAATGGGAGGTGGATTTAGGGGGGGCTTTGGAGAGGTGCGTTTTGGGGGTGGACCTTCCGGTTCCTCCGGTCAGCCGAGTCAATCGGGTTCGTCGGCGCAGCCCAAAACAGCGACGTCCGTATCCATTCCCACGACCACTACGCCGATTCGACTGATTCCCGTACCCAAGCAAAAATGGATCATTGTAAGAGCGAGTCGGGAGGATATGAAGAGAATCGCCGAATGGATTCAAAAGCTGGATTTGGCGGGGATGACGAAGCCGCAACAGTCGGTGGTGCCGATTATCTATGCCAATGTGGATGAGGTGGTCAAGATGATTCGCAATACGCTCAAAGAAATGCCCAGCACGGAAATGAAAACCAATGTGGTGGTCGAAGGTCTGCCGGCTTCGCATCAGATTGTCATTTTCGGTAATGAAGAGGCACGGGTGATGATTGAAAAGATGATTGCGCAATTGGACATGCCGGCGGGGAATTATTTCATTGAGCGAACGTTTAAGCTCAAGCACGCCGACCCCGACCAGATTAAGAAGAACATCGACGGCCTGTACGGCAGCACCCAGCAGCAAAGCCGTTCTTATTATTACGGGGGGGGCATGGGCAGTAGTACAACCGACCCCAAAAACGAAGTCAAAGTAATTTCCTATCCCACGGTGAAGCAGGTGACGGTGATTGCTTCCGAACAGAATATGGAAAAGATCGCCAAGCAGATTGAGCAGGAATGGGATGTGCCGCTGGATATTCAAAAAGACCAGTACCGGATTCTGACGCTGAACAATTCTGACCCGGTGAAGATGGCCGATCTGCTCAACAAACTGTTCAGCGAGCAGCAGGAAAGCGGCTCACAGAGTTTTTATCGGATGCTGTTCGGCGAGGAGACGGAAAGCAAGCAGAAAATCGTCGGCTCCCTGTATGGGATGTTAACATTTGAACCGGTGCCGGACACCAAAAAACTGATTGTCATCAGTAAAATCCCCGAAGCATACGATGTGATTGAACGGCTGGTCAATCAATTAGACGGCCAGGAAGGTGGCGAAGTGCCGCGTGTGGTGGTGCTTAAATATGCCGATTGCGAATCGCTGTGCGACCAGTTAAACTCGATTTTCAACGAAGCGGGAACGCCCACAACCATCCAGCGCAGTAGTCGGGGACTGAGCAGTTATAGCGCCGACGAGCAGGGCAGCGCCGTCGTAGAAAGCAGCAATGGCAGCAGCAGCAGTAATTCTTCATCCAGCCAGATTACGCCGTGGTGGACCCGTCAGCGTCAGGATGACACTCAACTGCCGCCGAGCAATCTGATCGGCAAGGTGCGTTTTATACCCGTACAGCGGAGTAAATCCATTCTTGTTCTGGCGCCGTTGAAATACCATGGCGATTTAATCAAAATGATTGAGGAACTTGACCAGCCGGGCATGCAGGTGATGATTAAGGTGGTTATTGTAGAAATCAACCTGCGGGACGCCACCAGTCTGGGGGTGCGTTTGGCTTCCGACCCAACTGCGTTTGGAGATACAGGGGTTAATTCGATTAACTTTCTGAATCAACTGCAGAATATCGAGACAGGCGGCAGGGCAACGCTGAACTCGACGGGAACCGCGCTGATTTCGGAAGGGACTCGATTGGATACCGGCGCGGATATTAATGCCTTGATTGATTTGCTGGTCAAGAAGGTCAACGGCCGCGTCCTGAATCAGCCGACCTTATGGACTAAAGACAATGAAGAAGCCATTTTTGTCAAAGGGCAGAAAGTGGCATTTATAGAGGGCGAACAGTCCGACAGTTCCAATCTGAGCAATGTGAGTCGAACTTTTACCTATGAAAATGTCGGCGTGACGCTGCGGGTTCGGCCCAATATCACGCCGGAAAAGGCGGTGGATACGACCATCAGTCTGAACATCTCTCAGATTGAAACGCAAATTATCAACGGGCAAAATACACGCAAAAACCTCGACGCCACAACCCATTTGATTGTCTCCGACGGTCAGACCATTATGATGGGCGGCATTTTGTTCCAGAACGACGAGAAAACCATCCAGAAGATTCCGCTGCTTGGAGATATTCCGATTCTTGGTGCGGCATTCAGCCACACCGCGACGGACCTGACCAACAGCGAACTGCTGGTCTTTGTCACGCCGTATGTGTTTGATGAAAGTATGCGTCGTCGGATCCCCGCCGAAACAAATCATCAGGAAGTGATTGACGAAACCCTGAGTCAGAAGAATGAGGTGATAAACCAGTTGGCCGAAAAGATTCGCGAGACCTGGAACGAGCCCAACCAGATACCGTAAGAAATTTAAAAATTAAAGCCCAAAAGTTAAAACCAAAACCTGAAATCCAAAAATGTTTTAAGCCTGATAAAACTGTCAAGGGCGTATCGGAATAAGGAGAAAATCCAGTTGAAAACCGTCCTGTTGGGGGTATAATGGGTCCTAAACAACAGGAGGTTTTCTTTGTATGTGTGTGGAAGGGGTTTGGACAGCAGCAGGACTTGAAAAAGCATTCACGACGGGCGTGTTTTCCTTCGCAATGGACGCATTTCGCCGCGGCGAGGTGTTGCCGTTCAGCCCGACCAAAGTGATTTTTCTGGTCGGCTGGTTTTATCTCTGTCTCTATTCCGTCAAACGTTCCGACAACAGCCCGTTGGTGGCTGATAGGTATCGGTATCTCTCCAACATCGGGGCATTGGTGGTGGGTCCCCTGGCGTTGTTTGTGTTGTTCGTGGCCGAGGTGGTAAAACAAATTTACCATGGTCAAATGATGCTGCTGGACGTACCCAAATTTACCCTCGACGCGGTTTTAAACAAACCGGTTCGTTCTCACACTGTCGTTCCCAAAATGCCTGACATTGAATTACTGGATACGTCCGGTCGGCGGTTCGCGGATGTCTATAGCAAGCAAAGCTCAGACCGCGGCGAGACCTCGGAAACCACGCGATATACCGAACGAATGGTCCTGACGGCGATTCAAGGGCGGGCCAGCGATATTCTGATTGACCCACAAGGGGAAGCCGGCTATGCGATTCGATTCCGGATTGACGGGTTTTTGCGATTGCACGAGCAAATGGAAAACAAACAATGCAACGCCGTCATTAACAGCCTCAAAGCCATTTCCGGAATGGACATTGCCGAGAAACGCAGACCGCAGGACGGCGCGTTTATGGCTCAGCTTCCCAACGGCCAGGTCTATTTTCGGATGGCCAGCTCCGGCGTCGTTGGCGGCGAAAAACTGGCTATTCGCGTCCTCGACCAGACCCGTGGCGTAATGGCGTTGTCTGAAATCGGGTTTTCTTCCGAGCAGGTCAAGACACTTTCCGGTATCGTCGAACAGCCTCAGGGGATGGTTTTGGTTTGCGGTCCGACCGGCAGCGGCAAAACCACCACGTTGTATTCGATGCTCAACACGATTAACTTTGGGGAACGCAATGTGGTCTCAATTGAAGACCCCATTGAACATGTTTTTCCCAGTGTCAGTCAGATTGAGGTCAACACCAAGGCCGGCGTGATGTTCGCTAATTCGCTGCGAAGCATCCTGCGTCAGGACCCGGACGTAATCTGCGTGGGCGAAATTCGCGACGCGGAGACCGCGGCGATGGCAGTTCAGGCGTCCCAGACCGGACACCTCGTCCTGGCCACGCTGCACGCCAGCAGCAATATGGCGACGATCGTTCGACTGATGGATTTGGGCATTCGTCCGCTGCTTCTGGCTTCGGCATTGAATGTGATTATTTCGCAGCGGCTGATACGGAAACTGTGCGAATACTGCAAAGGCCCCGCGGAATTGTCGCAAAGCCAATTGGAATATTGCGTTCAGAATAACCTGGACGCCAAAAAGATTTTACAGGCTCAGGGCTGCGGCAATTGCGGCGGAACCGGCTACTATGGACGTACCGCAATTATGGATATTATGTATATGAATGACCATATCCGAACGGTGCTGTGCAACAACACCCTGACGCCCGGCGACCTGAAGCAAAAGGGCGATAAGCAGTTCCACGCCACCCTGCGGCTGATGGGAGTGAAAAAGATAATGGATGGTCTTACCACGCTGGCTGAAGTCAAAAGGATAACCTCGTCGTTAGAGTAGTATATCCCTGCGAGTAGCGCGGATGGTTTAATTTGTAAAGGTGGGAAAATATGTTATTTTGGCTCTGTTTGATTGTGGGAGCGTTGTTTGCCTGGCTGGGATTCAAGAAGGGCTTTTACGTCGCGATTGCGATGGTGTTTAATCTGATGGTCGGCATTTATGTCGGCGTTTTAGCCGCGCCGAGAATCCTGAATATGAATTCGGAATATGGCCAGTCGGGTTATTACGCCGCAGCCGCGATAATCGTTTTGGCGGCGGTGATTTTCGCCGTGCTGCAGGTCATCGCGTGGTTTTATTTTCTGCGCGATACGGAAGAGTATTTCCCCAAACTGATCGAACAAATCGGCGGCGGACTATATGGCTTTTTATTCGGCTATTTTCTGATGGGACTATTGGTGCTTTCCATTTGTGTGATGCCGTTTTCCAGGGCTGATATTCCGTCCTTTCTCCCGCAGCGGGACAATATGACTCGCTTCGCCTCCAGTTCCGTTCTTCGCGTATGCGGTTTTATCGGTGAGTATTCTCTCGAATGTTTCGACGGCGAGCCGGAAGCGGTGGTAGAAAGCTTGCTTCGCCTTGAAGAAAACAATTCTCTCTCACCGGCGGCGCCGAACCCATCGTAAAATCGCCGGCCCTGCGGTATTTTGGGGAGGTATCAATTTACTGGTGCAGGGTGTCCATTTTTTTGTTTTGCGAAGGTTTTTTACGCGGACTGGACGGTATTATACAGCAGCATTGTGATGGTCATTGGCCCGACACCACCGGGAACGGGGGTGATTAAGGAAGCCTTTTCTTTGACTGCCTCGAAATCCACGTCGCCGACCAGTCGAAAGCCGTTTTTTTTCGTTGCGTCGTCAACGCGATTAACGCCGACGTCAATCACCACCGCTCCGGGCTTGACCATATCGGCGGTAATGGTGTTGGGTCTGCCAATGGCGGCGATAATAATATCAGCGCGACGGGTATGCTCAGCTAAATTTTTAGTATGGGTGTGGCAGACCGTCACCGTTGCGTTGCCTGTGGGCGATTTTTGGATGAGCATATTGGCGACGGGTTTGCCGACGATGTTGCTGCGTCCGACGACGACGACTTCCGCGCCGTCAAGTTTTACGCCCGAACGCAGCAGAAGCTGAATCACGCCGTGGGGCGTACAAGGCAGATACGCCTCATGTCCAACGACCATTCTGCCGACATTGACCGGATGAAATCCATCCACGTCTTTTTTGGGGTCAATCGCCAGCAGGACGGTGTCTTCATTGATTTGTTTGGGCAGCGGAAGCTGAACCAGAATACCATGAATTTTCGTGTCTTTGTTGAGTTTTTCAATCAGGGCCAGCAATTCGGCCTGGCTGGTCGATGCGGTCAGACGATTGTCGCGGGAGTAAATGCCGATTTCCGCACAGGCTTTTTCTTTGGCCGCGACATAAGATTTCGACGCCGGGTCGTCTCCGACCAGAATCACCGCAAGGCCGGGTGTAATGCCTTTTGCCTTGAGCGTCAAGACCTTCTGCTTTAATTCTTCCCGCATTTGTGCGGCGATTTGCTTTCCGTCGATAATTTTCGCAGCCATAATGACTCCACGACACAGAATATAAATACGGAATATCACAGTTTCGGTATGGAGTATTCTACGGCAAAAAGGATTATTTGCAAGTTTCAATCAGAACAGGCCGCGGACTTTGCCGGTTGTGACATCCACGTCGATTCTACGGAAAGCCGGGTCTGAACTGGTGCCTGGCAGCAGGTTGATGTCGCCTGCGATTGGCACGATATAACCCGCCCCTTCATATACCATAATATCCCGAATGGGCAATTCCCAGCCCCGTGGGCGACCTTTCAGGTCGGGATCGTGAGACAGACTCAAATGAGTTTTGACCATACACGTTCCCAGCGAATGGGTATGCGGGTTGGCGTCAAGTTTCCTGATTTTTTCGAGGGCTTTTTCGGAATAACTGACGCTTTTTGCGCCGTAAATTTCCGTGGCGATGAGTTCAATGCGCTGTTTTAAGGGCATATTCAGCGAATAAAGATATTTGAAATCGTGTTCTTCCTGTGCGGCGGCGGCGA
>CAZWMN010000018.1:0-47584 GCA_964635075.1 uncultured Pirellulales bacterium
ACCGTTGCCGCGGGTAATGTCATCAGTCAGAACCCAATAGGTGGTACGGCCGCAGTCAGCGGCACGGCGGTGGATCTGGTGGTCTCCGATGGCCCAAGAGCCCGGATTATTTCCGGTCGCGTATTTGAACCGGATGCGGTAATACCGATCGCGGGTGTATTGGTAGCGGCTGATAACGGTGGAGGTTCCGATGTGACCGACCCGAACGGTTACTATGAATTAACTGTTGAGTACGGCTGGTCCGGCATCGTTGAGCCGAATGCCGTCGGTTATACGTTTGATCCGAATGAGAGCGACAGGACATACACCAATGTCACCAGCGATATAGTACTCGATCTTACGGGTTATCTCGATGCGTTTATCATCACTGGTTATGTTCTGAAAGCTGATGGTGTAACACCGATCGAAGGCGTTACCGTAACGCCTGAAAACGGCGGAGGCTACTTTACGAATAAGTATAATGGCGGCGGCGCTGACACAACGGACGCGGCCGGTTACTATGAGGTGATGGTGGATTACAACTGGTCCGGAACGGTAACGCCGATGCATAATGCCTATACCTTTGCTCCGTTAAGCAACAGCTACAGTAATGTAGTCAGTGATATTGCAGGACAGGATTATGCCGGGACGATGTTAATGTTCAACATCTCCGGATATATCAAGAACATCCTCGGCGTACCCACTGAGGGAGTGTCGGTAACGGCACAGAACGGCGGCGGAACTGACATAACAGACGTGACTGGCTACTATGAAGTAGGCGTATCCTACGGCTGGTCTGACAGTGTGGTTCCGAGCAAGGCGGACTATAAGTTCATGCCGGCATCAACGGCGTATGCCCCGGTAACCGGCAATCAGACCGACGGCAACTTTACCGCCGTACTCATTGCGGATATAGACAGCAGCGGCGACGTCGGCGTTTCCGACCTTTTGATAATGGCGGCGAATTGGCTGATGCCGGGCGACCTGAATACGGGCGACCTCGACGGCGACAGCATGATTGACATGAAAGATGTAAGCAAGCTGGCCGAGTACTGGCTGGACGGGACCGCCGAAGATACGACCCCGCCGACACCGAATCCAGCAACCTTTGCAACCGCGCCTTACGCCACGGGAACCACCTCTATCGCGATGGTAGCAACCACTGGTTCAGATGTCAGCGATCCGGTCGAATACCTCTTTACCGAGACATCCGGCAACCCGGGCGGCACAAACAGCAACTGGCAAACCAGTGCATCATATACGGATTCTGGCCTGAACTCCGGCACACAGTACACCTACACGGTCACGATGCGTGACCGCGTGGGCAACATCGGTACGGCCTCATCGCCAGCTTCGGCCACAACGAATGCCGATACAACGCCGCCGACGCCCAATCCGGCACAGTGGGCAACGCAGCCTTATCAAAGTGGCGCTGAAACAATTCGAATGACAGCCGTTACGGCCACGGATAATGAAGGTAGCGGTGAAGAGTATTATTTTGAATGTCAGGAAAACAGTCTATACACCAGGGACTGGACTGCCGATTCAACGTATGAAGTCGGCGGTCTGTCAGTGGGTCAGACTTACACCTTCCGTGTCAAGTATCGGGACCTGTCGGCTAATTACAATGAAACCCAGTATTCTGCTGCAGTCCCCGTTACACTCACAACAATTGAGTGGGTGTCAATAAGTGACCCCGGCGTTCCCGACCATGAGCCCTTTAACGGCCAGATGAGCAAATACGAGACGACCAATGCTCAGTATTGTGAGTTTCTCAACGCCGCCCTTGCTTCTGGCGATATCACCGTTGGCGGCAATGATGTCAATGGCGCCAGCGGCTCTAACAGCGGAGCGGATTTTGTCGGTCAGTTGTATTATAACCTCGCGGGTTCGGGCAACACTTGGAATGGAGCCACCAACGGCGGGGCAACCAGGATAAATTACAGCGGCAACTTGTTCACCGTTGACAGCGGCTTTGAAAACCATCCTGCAACTTATGTGAGTTGGTATGGAGCAACAGCTTTCTGTAACTATTACGGCTATCGATTGCCTACCGAGTGGGAATGGCAAGCCGTAGCGGATAATACAATAGCTTATCCTTATACCTATGGTTGTGGTACTACTATAACTACCAGTATGGCAAACTATTATGGTTCGACCCATCCAAATGGTACAACCGCTGTTGGTGCTTTCGGAACGTATGGCTACGGGATGTGCGATATGGCAGGGAATGTATATGAGTGGACAAGTACCGTTTCTGGTAGTTTTTGCGTTATCCGCGGCGGCGGCTGGGACGACGGCGCCATTTACTGTTCTGTCTCGCACAGGAACGGCTACGGCCCGAACGGCGCGTACTACTTCATGGGCTTTCGGGTGTGTCGGTGAGTTTTGTTTTGCCTGGATTTTCCGTAATTTTTTGCTCTTTGTTCTTTTACCCTTTGTGGGGTACAGGGGCGTAACCCCTGTTCGATATAAAAATGAAAAATGAAAAATTGAAAATTATACAGGATTTTTACGATTTTATGCTGTAGATGATACGGCATATCGAGAAATATCCGCGTTATCACCGGAGACGCCTTCGTTGATATGCAGGATGTAGCCGAATTGTCCGAGTACTGGCTGGAAGGCACGTAGAGTGGTTAAGATTGGGACATGGGGAAATAATGGTACAACGGTCAGTCAGTACAATGTAGTACCTCATAACATTTGAATTTATAGGTACTCAAACGGTTAAAAGATTTGTCATACCTGCGAAAGCAGGTATCCAGTAGTAAATATGACAGCCTGGATTCCCGCTTTCGCGGGAATGACAATACAAAATCAAATGTTATTGGGTAGTAGTGTCGTCGAATACGGGCTTTGTAGCCGTCACGACAGGTTATCACAGTCTGGGTTTCAAAATCGAGGTCGTGGCAGTGTTAAACAGCGAGGAATTTTCACATCAATGATAAAAATGCCGCGTGCCGGTAAAGACCATCGCAATACCGTGCTTGTCGGCACAGGCGACAACTTCGTCGTCTTTCTTTGAACCGCCGGGCTGAATCACACAGGCAATTCCCGCCTTGGCGGCGTTTTCAACATTATCCGGGAATGGAAAAAAGGCGTCCGAACCCATCGCCGCGCCTTTGGCCACCGCTCCGGCCTGCTTCATCGCCAGCATTCCCGACTCAACGCGATTCATTTGCCCGGCGCCGACGCCGATTAAACGCTTGTCTTTCACCAGCGTAATCGTATTACTCTTGACGTGCTTGGCCGTCAGCCAGGCGATACGCAAATCTTCCATCTGCTGCGGCGTAGGTTTGACTTTGGTCGGGTAAGTCAATTTTCCCGGCTGCCAGCCGATGAGGTCTCGTTCCTGCACCAGCATACCCCCTGCCAGACAACGCATATCCATCTGCTTACTGTCGATGATGTTGCGATTGATTGGGCCGGTTTCCAGCAAACGCACACGCTGTCCCCATTCCTTGAGTGTGCGAATCGTCTGCACTGCGTCGCCGTCATAAGACGGAGCAATAATCACCTCGGCAAAAAAACCGGCGGCGCCTTTGGCCTTGCCAAAGCGGGCATAGGATTCCATTATCACCGTGGCCAGTTCTTTATTCACGTTGCGATTCAGCGCAACAATACCGCCAAAAGCGCTGACCACATCGCCCAGGTAAGCCCTCTCATAAGCCTTGACAATATCTGCGTCAACCGCACAGCCGCAGGGATTCATATGTTTAACCACGACTGCCGCCGGCTCATCGAATTCCTTGACTAATTCAAACGCGGCATTGGCATCCATCAGGTTATTAAAGCTGATGGGCGTTCCGCCCTCAAGCAATTTGGCCGTCCCCACGCTCACTTCTTTGGCGTCGGGCAGGCGATAAAATGCGCCCTTCTGGTGCGGATTTTCGCCGTAGCGAAGTTCCTGCTCCTTGCACAGCGAAATAGAGAACCGCTGGGGAAAAATTTCACCCGCTTGAGCGTTCAGATATTTCGAGATGGCGGCGTCATAAGAGGCAGTCAATGCAAAAGCCGCCTTCGCCAATTGTTTACGCAACTCCAGGCCGGTACAGCCATTTTTGGCCTTCATCTCCGCCAACACCTGCGAATACTGAGCCGGGCCGGTCACAATGGTCACATACAGATGGTTCTTGGCCGACGAGCGAACCATACTCGGCCCGCCAATGTCGATATTTTCAATCGCGTCCTCAAACGAACAATTTGGTTTGGCTGTCGTTTGTTCAAACGGATACAAATTGACGCATGCGAGGTCAATCGGCTCAATGTTATGTTCTTTCATCGCCGCCGCGTGGTCTGGTTTGTCCCGCAGGGCTAAAAGTCCGCCGTGGATTCGCGGATGCAACGTCTTGACCCGCCCATCCATCATTTCCGGAAAACCGGTCACGGAATCAACGCTGATTACCTTCAATCCCGCCTGCGCCAGCACTTTGGCCGTCCCGCCGGTGCTGATTAGAACCACCCCCATCGCGGCCAGTTCTTTGGCAAATTCCACAACGCCGCTCTTATCGGAAACACTGATCAACGCACGCTTGATTTTGACGTCCATCGCCTCACACCTTATCCGTAAATGGAACAACAAAATGAAAATGAAAAATCATGGCTTTGCCGCACTGGGTTTGCTCTCCGGAATCGGCTCTGCGGCCATCACACGGCCTTTCTTGTCCGCCAGATACAAAACGGAATCGGTCAGGTTCACAGCGAACCGGTCAACGCCGGCGATATTGATCGACAAATTTTCCTTGCCCGTGGCGCCATCCATCAGCGTCAAAATCCCCGGCTTCACATAGACATATGTCAACGAGTCTTTTTCGGCCAAAACCGCACGACCATTCACCAAAGCAGGCCAGACCTCCTTTTTCGTTTCTTTATCGACGGCGTGCAGACCTGTATTGGCCGTATAGACATAGATACACTTCTTACCAACGATTAGGGGCTCTCGAATTGCACCCCCGGCAAAAAATGGCGTTTCCCACGCCAATATCCCTTTTACCGAATCAATTTTATAAACTTTGGTGTCCAGCCCCGCGGCATAAATAAAGCCCGCATCCAGAACCAGCGGGGCAACCATATCACCGGACAGATCAAACTGCCAGATCTTCCGGGGATTTGTCGATTCTATCGCCACGATATTGCCGGCGGTGGTGCCGAACCAGACCATCGTCTCGGTCGCAAGGACCGAATGAATCGGCGAATCGTTAGCCGCCGTCGCCATAAACAGACAAACCTCCTCCTTGCCCTTCTCCGCGGAAAAAGCATACAGCCGGTTATCGGAACCGCAGATATAAATAAAACCACTGTTTCGCGCAATACCCCCGTAACTGCCGCTCAGTTGCGACAGTTTCATTGTCTGTGTAATCCGACCGATCGCCGGCTCGAATATCTTCAGCTCCTGGCCCACCAGAAAAACGCTTTTCTTTTCAAAATGAATCGGAGGCAAAACAGGCAGGCCGGCAACGGCTATTTGCAAAAGGGCTCGTACCGCACCCGTATGACGCTCAATGCAGAAAAAGAAATTCCGGTCGGTCAGCACATACACATAATCCTCAAACACATCTACGCGTTCGACCTGTTCGGACGGTTTGACGGGCAGTTGAATCTGCCAGACGGACCGCAGGCCGGCCTGACTTAGCAAACTCGGGGTCACAAGCTCATCGCCGCCGGCTCCTCCGGCACAGAAATAAACACAAAAAAACACCCCTCCCCATAAAATTAATTTCACATAACTCATCCAGTACCTCCGCTCAGTTAAGCTCCACAAACTCACTCAAATCCACGCCATGGTCGGTCTCGAATGACCGCATTTTTTCAATTCGTTCTATATCCTCGCGGATGCGCCCGGCCAGTTTGAAGATATAGGGCTTCCCTTCGAGACGGTTTCGCAGGTCCTCCAGCATCGGCTCCCAGTGGTTACCGTAAAGCTGAGCCTTGAGAATCACCAGCATCCGGTGTTTTTCGTCAAGGCCTTCCACAAACCGCCGCACTTCCGGATCAACAGACCGGCTTTGAGGAGCGTGTTTTTTTCCGGCATTTTCAGTCATAAGACCAACCCGCACCCCCCAATCGTACTCGCAAAAAGCCGAAATTGCAAACCTTTTTCCTCTGACGCAAAGAGGGCAGAGACCTCCCAACCTTAATTTGGGAAAAAACTTGACAGCCCCCCACAAAAGCCGGTATGATACGCTTTCTTAAAGGCTTTATTTATGGAGATTTCCGGTGAGAAGAGGAAAACCAATGCGAATCGCTCAAATCGCTTTTGTCGGGGTCGTCTCAGTCTTTCTCTTCGGCTGCTCGGAAGACCCCAACGACAAGGCTGTCCGTCAACTTCAGCAGCAAACTTCTGAAACCCTCGACCAATTCGCCAAAAACAGAAATCCGCAAACGACCCGCCAACAGCTTGAAAAAACGCTTTCCCGCAGTCGGGTCGGCGGACTTTCGGGAGATTCGGCATTGCTGGCCGCGGCGGATATGCAGCTGGCCGTAGCCCAGCAGGACCGGGCGAATCTGCTGGTCCAGACTCCCATTCTAAACAAAACGCTTGAGGCCATTAACCAGACCCTCGGACAATTATCCGACAACTCCGCACAGGCCCAGCGCATCCGGAATCTGCTGGCTCTTTCAGACGCGGAAATCGCCGAGATGGAAAAATGGATCGGCTCGGAACCCAACGCTTTAAGTCTGAAAGGCCAAATCGCCCAGGCCCGGACACAGGAAAAACAACTTCTGGACAAAAAAGAAATCCTTCAACAGGAATATCAACAGAACCGTGACGGGATGCTGAGCCTCGAAACCCAGGCCGAGGAAAAACTGCGTCAGGCCCAAACCGCAACCGGCGACCAGAAAGCTGAACTGGAAAAAGCCGGCTTCGACCTGAAAAACCGGAAAAAAGAGTATTACCTCAAGGCACAACAGGCTGAAAATGCTATCGCTCAGGCGGATTCGGAATTCGCAATCGTCCAGCCTCACCTGAAACGGCTGGGAGATAATCTTCGACAAGCCGGGGAGAAACTGAAAAACCTCAAAACCGCACCCTCCCGCGACAACCTGCAAAAACAACAACAGGAACTGACCACGGAAATCAATCGGCAAAAAGAGGAGGTTAAACAACAAATCAATCGCCTTGCCACTCAACTGGCGGAGCACAATAAAAAATTCGACGCCATTATCGCCTCGGTCAACGAAGTTATCGAAAAATACCAAAAAATCAATTCCCGCCAGCTGGAGCTGACCGTGAGTATATCACGAGGACAAGCCTATGCTCTGGCCGGAGCGATTATGGCCGCAAAAGTCTATACCACCTCCGACCTCGGATGGCGACTGGAAGGAATCTCCCGGACCTACGAAACCGTACTGCCGGAAGGTTTGTCGGCCCCCATCGCTTCCAAACCCGATGCGGAAGCGGCTAAAAAAACAATGGAATACTTTGATTGGGCTGCTCAAGAGTACGAAAAGGCCGGTGCTTCCTCCGGTCAGCTTCGGGAGGGCGTAAAAGCGGCCTGCGCGGCTCTCAAAGGACAAATGCTGGCGGTCAACAGCAAAATCCGAATGGCCGACAAAATCGGCGATTTCAACACCGCTGAAAAAGCCCAGACCCAACTGGATAAGCTGACGGAAAAAGGCAAAGGATACGGCGCTTTGTTCTCGCAATCCGCCACGCCAATGCTGCTGTCCAAAGGACTGGATTATATTCCAACGCTTCCGGTGGATTCCACGATGGTTCTGGAAGGCATCAAAAAAGATTTTGTCAGTTGGCGCAGATTGCGCGGTACGGCGGCGGAGACGGAAGTCCAACGACTTCTAAAACACATCGACCAGCTCCGCAAAAATTACCCGGGCGACGAACAAATCAGCCAGTTCCTCAATCAGGAACAAAAAGCGATAGAAGAGGCCAAAACCAAGGGATTTGCAGAAGAACCTGCGCCGACCGACGCCAACAGCGTGAATCCCGGTTTCTAAACCGAATAGCTTTTTATCAGAGAGACAGGGTTATGAAATTATCTGACGTTATTCGCCGCGAATGTGTACAGGCCAATGAGGTCTTTGAAGACAAGGCTATGGTCTTGTGTGAAATTGCGGCGCTGGCCCAAAAAAGTCCGCGGTGCAGAAACGTCTCCGAAGAAGCTATTCTGGAGGCTCTGCAGGAGCGGGAAACCCTCGGCTCCACGGCGTTCGGCAACGGGGTTGCCATTCCTCACTGCCGACTCAAAAACGTCCACGATTTCGTGGCCGGTCTGATTTCCATCCCCGACGGCGTCGATTTCGAGGCGCCGGACCGCAAAAAAGTTCACCTGATTGTTTTTATTATCGCGCCGACCATCGATAACACCGCCCATATCCGCCTGCTTTCGTCCATTTCGCAGGCCCTTCAGAACACCGCGGCGGTCGAAAAAATGATCGCGGCTAAAACCGAAAAGGCCCTGTGCGACCGATTTATCCAGGCCGCCGAGGGGGATATCCCCATTTATGAACCCGGCAGGAAAAACCTGCTCAGCATTCTGATTCAGGACCAGACGACGTTTGAAAAAATTCTGGCCGCGATGACGGGCATCGAAAGCTGTTCTCTCTCCGTTATCGACGCGAAAAACAGCCGTACCTGCATGAAATCCATTCCGCTGTTTGCCGCCATCCGCAACAATAACCACTCAAAGTTCTGCAAACTCATCCTGGCGGTGATTGAGCGAAAACTCACCAATGAAATCATCCGCCGCATTGAAACCATCACCGGAAGCCTTTCCAAATGCAGCGGAATTCTTATGACGGTGCAGGAATTGTCCTTCTGCGCCGGGATGCTGGAGCCATAAAAATCGTATGTCGGTTCTTTTTCCAACACGGGAGCTTGTCTGACGCGCGGCTGATTTTCGAATCCACTTTTACCAAAACTTCTCCACCCTGCTTTCCGCAGGATTGCCGATTCTGCGGGCGATTCGAACGCCCCAAAAACAATCCCCCCGGCATTACAGGCATATGCTCGGCCTGATTGAAAAAGAAATTTCTCAGGGAAATGAATTGTCGGAAGTAATGGCCAAAAGCCCCCGGCTGTTTCGAGAGCCGGCTATAATGTGGGTCCGCGTCGGCGAACAAACCGGACAATTGGCTGAGATATTCAAAAGCCTCGGCGATGGGTATGACTGCCGTTATTTTTGCATTGTGTCGAAAGTTTTCGCCGTGAAAAGGGATTCTGCGCCGGATTATTGACTACATCATCTTACTCGTTCCATTGATCGGTTCAGCCGTTCGCTGCCTTTTCTGAAAGGCTTCCAAAAAATATACGGCAATATAGCCGCCGGCTTAAAATCCCTGTTAACAGACATTTCTTTGGGCATTTTGCCAAAATTGCCGATAATAATCATACTTTTGATAACGATTTTGCCGGTGAATACGTGAAACGATTATTTCTCAAAAAATCGCGGCGGCTCTGTTCCAACGAACAATTCAAGGCTGTTTTGGCTCACAAACAGTCCGCTGGCCAAGACCCCTTTAGATTGTTTGTCCGCCCCAACGGCCTGCTATATCCCCGGTTCGGGGTCTCTATCGGCAAAAACACCGGCATTTCTGTCCTTCGCAATCGGCTTAAAAGACTGGCACGGCAGGCGTTTCGGCTCCATCAGCATAATCTGCCCGGCAATCGGGATTATGTCTTAATTATTTGGCCGAAAATGTCGAAAAAACCAGCATCGACGGACAGCCTTAAACTATCGGCAATGTCCTATAACCAGTTTGAAAAGATGTTTCTGGAACTGGTCGAAAGAGCCGTTGGAAAACGCAGCCACACGGAACCGCCTTGGGATGTCCCAGAAAAAACCGGATAACAAAAAGAAATTGCTCGCAATCGGCCCGGCGGCCAAACAGGCCGGAGTTTCCAGACAGAGCGTGCAGTATTATCTGATGATCGGTCTGCTGGAACCGACACAGATTACTTCAACGGGACGGCGTCTTTTTGACGAGGAAACTGTCACAAAAATCCGGGTCATCCGGGAACTCAATCAAAACGGATATCCGCTGCGGGCGATTCGGGATCTGTTTTATGAAAAACTGATAAATAAGAAAGGGCCGGTCCAATGACCGACTACAATACCTTGCAAAAAAGAAGAAATTATATCGTCGGCGCGTTTGTGCTGACGGCGTTTTTGGCGTTTCTGTGGATGCTGGGGCGATTCCGCGATATGCCGCTGTTCGTCAGCCAGGCCAACTCTTTTTATGTTCTGGCCAAGTTTACCGACGCCCCAGGCGTGCAACGAGAAACCCCCGTGCAGTTCTGCGGCTATCAAATCGGACGTGTGGTGCTGGTCAGTCCGCCCGCTTATGTAGAAGACTCCGCCACGGGCAAATCCTGGCACGAAGTGCGGGTGACAATGGCGATTGACAAAAAATATAAAAACATCCCCTCCAACGTCAAAGTCACGTTAATGAAGCGGGGGTTGGGCAGCAGCTATATTGAACTGCAGGCCGATGCCGACGTTCCGCCGACGCCGCTGATCGCCGAGCGACCCGAAACAAAATTTCTGTGCGACGGGCTTGTGACTAACGGCTCAATGGGCCTCAGCAGCGAATTCTTCCCCCCCCAGGTACAAAAGAAACTGGAAAATCTGCTGGATTCGATTGCGACACTGGCAGCCAATGTTAATCAGGTTATCGGCGACGAACAAAACAAAACCAATATCAAAAAAACGCTTGAACATATCGCCACGGCCGCCGAACAGGCCCGTCAGACGCTCCAGTCCGTTCAAAAATTCTCGGACGTCGGCAGCGAAAAAATCGCCCAGGCCGCCGAGGACCTCGACGCTGCGGCGAAGGAGTTCCGCCAGATTCTGGCCAAAATCAATAGCGGCGAAGGTTCCGCGGGCAAATTCCTCAACGACGGCAGACTCTATGAAAATCTGCTCGACAGCTCCGCCCAGCTGGAAATGACGCTGGAACAAATCAAAAAATGGGCCGCCGACGCCCGCGAAAAAGGCATCCGTATTAAATGGTAATGCCCTTTCTCACTTGCCGGCAGACACTTTATGAAAGAACCGCCCCCGCCCTATGTTTCGTCCGTTCTCTTCTTGTGGGAATTACAAACAAAAAATTCCCCCTCCTTCTGTTCATATAACTCCTTTTAAACACAGAACTAACAGATTCTGCGCCGACCTTCTTATCCCCGTTTTTTGACAAAATTGCCCTTATGAGTTATACTATATTTGTTGCCGGTGCAAACCGAAGGCGGTTAACGCCATAATGAACGAATCCTGGGAACGTTCACAAACAGCACAGCGGGCAACAGGGAGCGCAGCCCACAACCTGTTAAATGTAAAGTCGCCTGCCTCCCTTTTTTATGCGCATAAAAAAGGTCCGCGAGAGAGCAGCTTTTCTCGGACCGTCTTTTATTGCATAATCTGTCTGACCGAAAGAATTATTATCGGCTCGACAGGAACATCGTCATAATACCCTTTACGTCCGGTTTTGACCGCGGCAATTCTATCCACTACATCGAGACCTTCGGTCACCCTGCCAAACACGGCATAGCCGGTTTTGTCCGGCTGCGGGCCGCGGTAATCGAGAAAATCGTTATCGGCGTGATTGATGAAAAACTGGCTGGTGGCGCTGTCCGGGTCGGAAGTCCGCGCCATCGCGATAGTTCCCCGTTTATTTTTCAACCCGTTGGACGCCTCGTTGACAATCGTCTCATTGCCGGGTTTGCTTTGCATCTCTTTGGTCAGCCCGCCGCCCTGAATCATAAAGCCTTTGATGACACGGTGAAAAATCGTACCGTCGTAATAGCCGTCATTTACATACTCAAGAAAATTTTTCACCGTCATCGGCGCCATTTCGGTATCGAGTTCAACAATAATATCTCCCAGTGTCGTCTGCATTTTCACAATCGCATCGGCCATCACAATTTCTTTCTATCGTGTCGGTTAAAGTCAAAACAAAATTTCGCGGATTATAGGCTCAACGGCGTCTCTTGTCCACGCTTAATCTTTTTCAAAAAAAGGCCGGACGGTCATAACAACCGCCCGGCCTGAAGTTCAATGCGCCACTGGTTTATTTTAGTGCGGCAGATTTTCCTCGGCCACATCTTTGACGTTCATATCACCGTAGATGACACGCCAGGTTTGGGCATCTTTCCACTTGTACCAGAACACGGCCTTGTCCGCCTCACCGAATTTCACACCCTTGCCAAGATATTGGCAGGTGCCTTTGTGGTGCAGCTCAAACAACTGCATAAATACCATGCCCTTGGCATAATATTCGCCGATCTTTTCGCCTTCGGCCTGGGAGACGCCCTTCTTGCCGAGAGCCTGCTGCAGCGGGCCGATCAGGCTCATAAATTCCTGTGTGTTCAGCGTGTCGGGGAACTGGCCATCCAGCACATCCCTTGCCAATACCGTCAGGATCGCCACAAAGTCTTCTTCCGTCGGATTGGATAAATCCAACTGCATTTTTGAGGCGGTATAACCGGCAGGAATTTCCATGCTGACCAGCTCGTCATCCACCGGGACATCAAACTCGAAATTCTTGAGCACAATATCCTGCGGCCCCATTTTCATTTCAATACGCACCGGCAGCGCCGTTTTGGGGTCGGCCCAGACGACAATCCGCTCATTGGGATTTTCGCTCAGGAAACCGATCAGCTCACGGCCGTCAAATTCCTGACTGGGCAGTTCTTTAGGCTTAAATCCCGGGTAGCTCTGCACGCGGGTCAGTGTCTCGCGAATGAATTTCAGGAAGCTGCGGGTCCCTTCTTCCAGCGTACCTGTGATATCGGAATACAATGCCCCTTTGGACTGTTCTTCGAGATTGAGCATCCGCTTGCCTTCGATATCGATAATCATCGTGGTGTTCGGAAGCGTTGACACTGTCCGCCGGATCATCTGTCCCTTGACAATATCGTGAATCACCGTGGTCTTGGGGTCATCTTCTTTGCCGACAATAAAATCAAAGACGATGGTCTGTGCGGTAAACAGGGGCTTAATGACATCGGCAAACGTGGGATTTACCAAAACCGTCGAATGGAACAGGATAAAGGCCGCCATCACTACCGCGGCGGCAATGGCTAATTTAGTCACTTTATTTTGCATGGTTATTCTCCAAATAGTCGGCTGACTTGGAGCCGATTGGGATTTCGTTTTCTTTTCCAGCGCATCCGACACACGACTCAGAATACTTTGACGGGTCGTATCGCTGACTTTGTAACGCAGCTTCTTAATTTGATTCTCTATATCATGCGATCTCATTTGCTCACCTCGCCATTTAAAAGCGACCGCAGTTTATCCAGCCCATAGCGGTACCGGCTCAGGACTGTTTTGACGGAAACCTCTTGCAATGCGGCAATCGCGCCAAACTTCATATCGCCGGTCAGGTGAAGTACCACGGCTTCCCGTTGCGGATACGGCAGTTGGGCCAGCGCATTGCCCACCCGTTGCAGCTCTTCACGCCATATCGCCGCCTGGGCGGGACTTTTTTCAGCGGATACTGCCTGTTCGGCGCTCTCCATCGGCACAGTCTTATCCCGGCTGATTCGCCGAAATTGGTCACGACACCGATTGACGACGCATGTTGCCAGATAGGCCTTCAAGCTCCCGGTCAGACGGAATGTATCCAGCGATTCCACAAAGCGTAAGAAAACGTCCTGCAGAACATCTTCAGCGCCGGCGGTATCACCCAGAAGATGGGCCGCCATAGTCAGCAAATCCTCTTCGTACTTTTCATAGACTCGGCACAGGGCGTCTTGGTCGCCGCGCCTGCATTGCCAAACAAGAATTTGGTCTTCCAGTATCCGCACACCCAACCTGTTAAACAAACAATCGATTGCCGTGAATATAACGCTGCGAATAGCTATTTTACTCTAAAAATTGCAAACTTCTGAAAAAACAAGACCAATGAACATCAAATATAGACATAGACAGCCGCTTTGAGCCCTAAAAGGGCGACATATTAAAGCCACGCCCGCAAGGGCGTGGAACAAAGAACCGGCCCTACACAAATCCTCCCTGCTCAAGGGCTTCCATCAGCCCCTTTTCTTCTATCACAAAAACCTTCGCTCTGGGATGCTGCGACTGCAGGCGCTGGTCATAAAATGTTCCGGTCCAATTTCAATCCCCATCGCCGTAAATTCTTCGGACCGCTGTTGCGAGGTGCGCTCGGAATTATTGGTCAGAAAAAGGAACTGTTTGCCTTCGGATTTGAGCCAGCCAATAAACGGTTTTGCACCCGGCAGCATTTTTCTGCCGTGGTAAATCACGCCGTCCATATCACAGATAAACGCCTTTTTCTGCCTGACCGTCTCCAGCATCTGCATATTTCATAATCTCCATTGATTCTTTTCGGCCCGATTATAACGCGGCAAAGGACTTTTTCATCCCCTAATCCAACCGAATTAAAAACCCACTTTCACATTTTTTCAGTATTTTTATACTAAAACAACACTGTATTGTGTCATATAATCAGACAATCGATTGTTTTGGATATTCGTATGGCGGCTGCATAAATGTTTGAAGATAAACAGCTTATTGTAAAGTGGGACCTGGGCGACATTCACGCCCTGCGGCAAATCTACGACAAGTACAAAGACAGACTGGTTACCCTGGCCGCCGCTCTTTTATATGATAAGACTGCCGCTGAAGATGCGGTTCACGAGGTGTTCGCCCGGCTCCTGGAGAAAAAAGACCGGCTGCGAATCACACAGAACCTCAGCCATTACTTATTTGTATGCGTGGCCAATACCTCGCGAAATCTGAACCGTCAGAAGCATCCGACGCCCATTGATTACGAGCAATCGGAAACGATGGCATTCCAATCGGCCCAATCGCTTCCCGAACAGCCGGCAATCTTGAAAGAGCAGGCCGACAAACTGACTGAAGCCCTGTCAAGGCTTCCTTATGAACAACGCGAGGTCATTCTTCTGCGGCACTATTGTGACCTGAAATTCCGGAATATCGCCGAGGTTCAGAACATACCTCTGAATACAGCCCAGGGTCGTTATCGTTATGGAATGGAACAACTGCGGACACTGTTGGATGGAGAAATAAAATGAAACCAACAGAAAAACAAATAGATCAATGGATTAAACAAATGCATTGTCCTGCCGGCAAAGAGCTGAACCGGCGTGTTGAGGCTCTTTTCGACAGTACACAAACAAAACATCAAACTCGTCAGGCTTCTACCCTGATGGTCTGGAGAACGATCATGAAAAATAAAATTACTCGCTTTGCCGTCGCGGCAAGCATCCTTCTTGTCGCAGGTCTGTTAGTCTGGCCTTTCAGCCCTCAAAAAGGTCAAAAGGATATATTGTCTTCACTTACTCTGCTGACGCAGGCCCATGCCGCCGAACAAACCGTCTTTAGCGGCCGGGGAATTGTCTATCTGGTCAACGAATTCACGTTGACTCCTGTTCCCGAAAACACAAAGTTCTCAAAACGTCTTGAGGAACTGGAAAACACCCTTGCGAAAAATGACATGGAAAAGGCCGATACAAAAAATATCGAAACGCTAAAAGCCTGGTTTTCCTACAGTTGGTTTCCCTTTTATTCACTTGGAGCCAATGGCCAATTGAAATGCCATAAGGTAGAACCCGCCGGCGCAAAGCCGTGCGTGGTAACGGAAAAAATCTGGTACGACACCATGACCGGCCGATTTATTCGAACCATGGAAACCGATGGAAAAATTATCTTTGCTAATTCCTTTGACGGCCAAAACGTTTGTTCCTCTTACGATAACGCGGGTATCTTAAACATCCGCAAAGAACCGGCGACTGCGGATTTTAAAGTTCCCCAAAACCCTGCGGATTTCCTGGGTATGGGCGCCGGTGTAACCGACGCATTTTCGCGTAAAGACGGCTATCCGCCGATTATTGACGTATCCGAAGGGTCTCTCGATCAAACGCCGGTTCGCGTTTATAAGATGGGTTTTAAGGACATCGAAGGATGTGCGGCAACCTACTATCTGTTCAAAGTAGGCGTTTTGGACAATATCATCCGCGAAATTCAATGTGTCGTCGAAAATCAGCCCACCATGAATCTCAGACGGGTCTCAACACAGACCGTTACTGCCGCCGCCCTGTCGTGGGACTTGAAAGAGCTTAATCAAGCAAAGACGCCTGTTGACGTTTCCTCTGTTGTGATTCGTTCCGATATAGAAAACAGAAACATTTCCGCCCAACAAATGGTCCAGACAGCGGATTTTGAAACCTACATTTTTTCTATCAATCCGGCCTGGACGTCGGAAGGTCAAATCCACAGCGGCCCTGACGAGGGCAGCAGCACAAGTCTGGCATTTAGTATTATCTACCCGGCAAAAGATGGCCGACACGTTATTTTGACTCAGATGCAAAGCCTGACTCGTTATCATTCCGGAATCCTCAAAAAAATGGAAGAAATGGGTCGTCCCTGGCCGCCGAGTTATACTTCGCCCAATGGATGCAAAATGTACCGGAGCGATGAAAAAGGCGAAAAATGGTGGACGGAATTTGCGATTAAAGCCAGCGGTTTTGAACCTGTGGAAAATCGCTGCGGCGTCATCATCCAAACCCCGGCCCAAACATTTCTGGCCCTGGCTGTCAATGGCCCGGTTTCCGATGAAGAGTTTCACAAACTGGTGGATAGTCTCGTTCCCGCCAGAGAATATCAAAAACATTGATTTTCATCTTTGCCTGTCTGATATAAGGTCGGGGTTAATACCCCGGCCTTTTTTATTCCTGTTCCTGCCACAATAATCCGTCCGCGCAAACGCGAATAAAATTCCCCATCTATGAATTACTCAAATGGCGCTCGATGAAGCTGGTATCGACCTTGTTTTTGACGTACAGATTATGCGACAGAATCTTCAGACAGATTGGAATGGTCGTTTTAATCGGCTCAATCCGAAATTCCCGCAGCGCCCGCTTCATTGTGGCAATGGCCTCTTCGCGCGTCGGCTGATGAACAATCACTTTGCCGATCATCGAATCATAATACGGCGAAATGACCGCACCCTGGCACAAATCGGTATCGACCCGCACCCCGGGACCCCCAGGCGGCATAAACGTCTCAATTTTGCCCGGACACGGAGCAAAATCGCAATCCGGGTCCTCGGCGTTAATCCGGCACTCGATTGCCACGCCGGTGTGATGAATATCGCGCTGCCGTAAATCCAGCGGCAGGCCGGAAGCAATTTTAATCTGCCATTTAATCAGGTCCTGTCCCGTCACCATTTCCGTCACCGGATGTTCCACCTGAATACGGGCGTTGACCTCGATAAAATAAAAATGCCTGTCCTTGTCCAGCAAAAATTCCACCGTCGCGGCATTGTGATAATCGGCGTGCTTAAGCAGCCGAAGAGCCGACTTGCACAGCTCTTCCCTTGTTCGCTCATCCAGCACAGGACACGGCGATTCTTCAATCAGCTTTTGATGCCGGCGTTGAATCGTACAGTCGCGCTCGTAGAAATGAACCGCGTTGCCCGCCTTGTCGGCCATCACCTGCACCTCAACGTGGCGCGGCTCGAGAAGGTACTTCTCAAGATACAACGTGCCATTTTTGAAGGCCGCTTCAGCCTCCGCTTTGGCAGCGCCAAAGGCCTTGTGCAGACTGATATCATTGTGCGCAACGCGCATCCCGCATCCGCCCCCGCCGCCAGCGGCCTTAATCATCACCGGATAACCCATTTTATTGGCCAGCTTGACGGCCTCCAATTCGTTGGCAACAGTACCGTCCGAACCCGGAACCACCGGTACACGGACTTCCTGCGCCAATTTCCTGGCGACAACTTTATCGCCCAGTTTTCGCATCGCCGCAGGAGTTGGACCAATAAACGTAATCCCGCATTCGTTGCAAATCTCGGCAAAGTGAGCGTTCTCCGCCAGAAAACCATAACCCGGATGAATCGCGTCAACGTCGGCCACTTCTGCGGCGCTGATAATCGACGGGATATTCAGATAGCTCTTGGCCGCAGCGGCAGGACCAATACAAATCGCACCGTCGGCCAGCTTCACATACGAAGCATCCCGGTCGGCCTCCGAATAGACCGCAACCGCCTCAATCCCCATTTCATGACAGGCGCGAATAATTCGAAGCGCAATCTCGCCGCGGTTGGCAATTAAAATCCGTGAAAACATCTCATCTTGTCCTATCGAAGGAATCCATCTTTGTCCATACGCATCAGGGGCGGACCTTGAAGAGGACCTGGCCGAATTCGATGGCCTGGCCGTCTTTGCAGCAGATTTCAACAATAGTACCGTCTATCTCAGCCTTGATTTCGTTCATTACCTTCATCGCTTCCACAACGCAGACAACGGTATCGGGGTTGACCCTGTCGCTTATCTTGACATAAGGGGCGGAATCCGGATTAGAGGCTTGGTAGAATGTACCGACAATGGGAGATTTGATGGATTCAAGACCGGCGTCCTCAGACACAGGAGCGGCGGAAGAAACCGGCGGAGCCGCAGAAACAAGCGGCGGGGGCTGTACCGTACCGGGCCGACGCAGCAAAATTTTGCTGTCGCCATCGACTACTTCAATCTCAATCAGGTCGTTGGCCTTCATCAGCTCAATCAATTCTTTGACCTTCTGTAAATCCTTTTCCTGCTTTTCAGCCATGACAGTCTTTCCTTGCCTATTTTTAAGTTCAGGGAATCCCTTTTTTGTGCCTGTGAATGGGGGTTAGTATAGCCGGGGTCGGGGAAATTTCAAGTGTTTTGATAGAAAATAGGAGACCCAGTTATGTCCACATTGTGTCTTGGCATTTTTTTGGTAGAAAGATGGAATTCTTAATCCTGCCCACGCAAGCCCTTCGGCAAGCTTAGGGCAGGCAGTGAGCAGGGCACCCATCGAAAATTTGGTGAGATATTCGAGATAATACATTGCTTTTCTGGGTTAAAAAGGGGATAATACATGGTTTGGTCACGGATTACAATAAGCGTTGAAATTCCGTGATGAAATTTTTACGAAATTTCGCTCTTTTACCAGAAGATCAGAAGAAATGATTGAAATTCTGCCGTTTACTTAATTAGAATAAGGTATGTCTATACTCTAATTAAATTAAGGAAAGATTAATATGCGAAAGAAAGCATTTACACTGATTGAGTTGCTGGTTGTAATAGCTATTATTGCTATGCTGCTGGCTATTCTTCTTCCATCGCTCAAAGCCGCCAAGTTACAGGCTCAAGCAACGATTTGCTTATCCAACATCACCGGTATTACTAAGGGCTGGATACTGTATGCACAAAACAATCACGACAATCTTGTTGGCAATTGCACCCGCAGGGTAACAGATCCAGATTATTCCTGGGTTGAAGCTCCGCAGGATATCAATGGCGCCCTTGTTGGTGATCCCACAAAAACAACAGAAGATGAAATACGCGGCATCGAAAAAGGACTTCTTTTCAGCTATCTTAATACCTCCAAGTGTTATCATTGCCCGGCGGACAAACGGTTTTTAGACAAAATCGCATCCGGCGGAACTCAGGGCTGGCGTACGTATTCCATCGCTTCTGGTATCGGCTGGTGCAGCGATTCCGAAAGCACATATCTCGGCTACTACCCACATACTAAAATTACCACAATCAAAAGTCCCGGCACCAAATATGTCTTTGTGGAAGAAGGAGAAACACAGCGCAGTTATAATTTAAATTCATGGGTTTTGAAGGTTCTTCTACCTAATGTGCTTACCGATCCGCTCGGTTTTTTTCACGGAGACCGCAGTATGATTGGTTTTGCCGACGGCCACGCGGAAAACCATAAATGGTGGGATAAAGCAATGATTGACAGAGCTAAAAGCGGTGCTGCCGGAGACTGGACAGTCCCCAATCCGAACTGCGAGGATATGGTCTGGCTGCATCGGAATTTCGCTTATCTGAAGTCCAAACCCTAATTTACTCAAGAATTAATTTGCACATTAAAAAGGCCCTGTTTTTCACAGGGCTTTTTTTGTTGGAAGCAATTATATTTTTTCCTGGGCGATGAGGTCGTTGTAGGTCTGTCTGCGGCGGATGACGGAGAAGTTGCCGCCATCCACAAGAACTTCCGGCAGAAGCGGACGAGCATTGTAATTGCTGCTCATCGTGTAGCCGTAAGCTCCGGCGGTGAAGATGGAGATTAAATCGCCGCGTTTGACCGGCGGCAGCGGCCGGTCCTTGGCAAAAAAGTCCGCCCCTTCACAAATCGGCCCGACCACATCCACCTGCTGAGTCCCTTCCATATTCAGATAGCGGAATTTTTTGGGCGGCACCAGCCCCAGCTCCACCTTCGCCGGCCAGATAAAATGAAACGCGTCATACAGCGGCGGGCGAATCAGGTCGTTCATCCCCGCATCGACAATGACAAATCTCTTTTTGCCGCCCTGCTTGAGATACAAAACCCGGGTCAGCAAAATCGCAGCATTGGCGGCGATACTGGCGCCAGGTTCCAGAATTAATTTCAATCCCTTACCCTTGAACATCGGGACAATGACACGGGCGTAATCCGCCGCCAAAGGAGCGGTCGAGGTTTCATAGTCGGCGCCATAGCCTCCACCCATATCCAGCACCTCAATCGTAAAACCGTCGGCCCGCAGGTCGTCAATCAGTTTCATCGTTTTCTGCAGCACCTCGGCATAAGGCTGAACGGATTTACCCGCTGAGCCTAAATGTACGTGAATACCGCAAAGCTGAACCGTGCCGTTTCGACCATACTTATTAAAAACCTGGCGGGCACGTTCAATATCCACGCCGAATTTGGTTTCCTTTTTTCCAGTGGCAGTATAAGTATGCGTTCGCGGGTCCACATCGGGATTGACACGCAAGGCCGCTTTGGGATTTTTGCCGAGTTTGCGCGAAAGTTCAATCAGATTTTCCAGTTCGGCTTCGGATTCGATATTAAAATAGCCGATGGGAGCTTCCAATGCTTCGATGATTTCCCGGTCCGTCTTGCCGACGCCGGCATAGACAATTTTGGCGGTATCGGCGCCGGCCTGTCTGGCGCGGAACAGCTCGCCGCCGCTGACAATATCAAAACCGCTGCCTGCCTCGGCCAGCAGTTTGAGAATATGGATATTGGCACAGGCCTTAATCGAATAGCAAACCAGCGTATCCAGTTCGGCGTAGGCCTGCTTGATTTTGTTGTAATGGTCTAAAAATGTCGCTTTGCTGTAAATATAGACGGGCGTGCCGACGGCTTCGGCAATTTTTTCCACGTCCACATTTTCGGCGAACAATCTTCCATCTTTATATGCAAAATAATCCATCATCTTAACTCCCAGAGATTCAGAAATAGTCAGTATAGCAGGTTTGTCTGATTCGGCAAGTCCGTCAATCCGTCTTTTTCTTTCGACCCAGCAGCCAGTCGTACCAGGCACCCATCCCCTTGCCGGTTGTGGCGGAGACCTGAAAGATACAGGCTTTGGGATTCAGGGTATGGATATCGGCTGATACCCGGTCGAGATTGAAAGACAGATGAGCCAGTAAATCAATTTTGTTAATCAGCACGACATCGCACTGGGCGAATGTGCCGGGGTATTTGGCGGGCTTGTCGTCGCCTTCGGGGATGCTGAGGACGACCACCCGGCCGGATTCGCCGAGGTCGAAGGCCGAGGGACAGACGAGATTGCCGACATTTTCGATGAAGACGATATCAAGGTCGGCGGTGGGCAATTGATTCAAGGCCCAACCGACCTGCTGAGCGGACAAATGACAGGCGCCTTCGGTCTCAATTTGAATCGCAGAAGCTCCGGCGGCACGAATACGCTGCGAATCATAGTCGGTCTTGATATCGCCCTCGATGACGCCGATGCGGATTTTATCTTTCAAGTCCGTGATGGTGCGGGCGAGGATTGCCGTTTTGCCTGAGCCGGGGGAGCTGATGAGATTGAGACAATCGAGCTTGCGGCCGGCCAGAAATCGGCGATTCTGCTCAGCGAATTGCTCATTTTTACTCAGTATCTTTGTATTCAGTGAAACTTTCATAATTTAGCCCGGAGAATAAAACGGTCTTTTTCTCCGTGTCATTCCCGCGGAGGCGGGAATCCAGACGGTTTTGTTTTATGTTTTTTACTTTTGCCTTTTAACTTTTTACTTTGATGCACATTGGGTCGCAACCGAGAATGTCGCCGGTTTCGGCATAAGCCCTTGCCCGACAGCCGCGGCAGACGGCCAGAAACTCGCATTTGCCGCAGGCGTCTCTGTATGCCGAAAAATCCCGAATGGTATTCAGCAGCGGACTGTGATGCCAGATGTCCGCCAGATTATACTTGTTTTCGAGCAGATTACCTGCGGAAATTTCCAGAAAACCGCAGGGCTGCACATCGCCTTTATAACTGATAAATGCAAAACCATCCGCCGCAAGACAACCTTTTACATTTTCCGCTCCCGCGATTTTTTTCTGACGAGCCACACGCGCAAACTGCGGCCCACAGGTAACACGCAACTCAATCGGCAGCGACGTTTTCATTTCCGCCAGCCTTTTCAGCGCTGTTTCATATTGCCTCGGCGACAGAAATAAATCTTTATCCTGCCCCGCCCTGCCGACTGGAACCAGCATAAACGGATTCCAGCAGACGGCGCCAAGAGCAACGGCTAACCGCGCAATCTCATCGAGTTTATCAACGTTCAGCGCGGTAATAGTAGTATTGATTTGAAACCGCACATTGTCTTTGCGGGCAAGCTCTATAGCTTTGACTGTCATCGCAAAGGCGCCGGGCGTCCGGCGAAAGGCGTCGTGGCTTTTTTCGTTTGCACCATCGAGAGAGAAGGAAAACGAAAACAGACCGGCCTGTTTGAATCGCCTTACCGCCTCTTCATCCAGCGACACACCGCAGGTGGCCAGGGCCATCCGATGGCCGATAGATTTGCCGTATTCGACCAGTTCAAACACATCCGGCCGAGTCATCGGCTCTCCGCCGGTCAGGACGACAACGCATTTTCGCAAGTCGGCAACGGATTGTAAAATGCGCCTGCACTGCTCAATCGAAAGAATATCTGCCGTATCCGTCTGCGCCGTGGCGCGACAATGCCGGCATCGCAGCGGACACCGCCGGGTGATTTCAAATGCAACAATGGTCGGGTTGCCTATCATTTCATCCTTTCGCTCAACCGCCCCCTAATGTGCAACAATTGTCATTCCGAACCCCCGCCTCCGGCGGGGTGAGGAATCTATTCTTCCCACTCCAGCCCGAAGGGCTGTCCGCAATTTTGATTTTTTATTTTTAATCTTTTATTTTGCTTCTCATCCGTTTAATATTTTCGCTGCTTCCAGCGCAAAATAGGTAATAATGATGTCCGCGCCGGCGCGTTTGATGGAAAGCAGCGTTTCCATCATCGCGATTTGCAAATCCAGCAGACCCGCTTTGGCGGCGGCACGGAGCATCATATATTCGCCGGAGACGTTGTATGCGGCGATGGGAACGTCGAATCGCCAGCGGGCGGCGGCGATGATGTCGAGATAAGGCAAGGCGGGCTTGACCATAACAATATCGGCCCCTTGTTCGATGTCGGCCTGTATCTGTCGCAGAGCCTGCCGGCCGGAGGCGGGGTCGATTTGGTAGGTCTTGCGGTCGCCGAACGAGGGGGCGCTTTGGGCGGCGTCGCGGAACGGGCCATAAAAGGCGGAGGCGAATTTGGCGGAGTAGGACATAATGGCGGTTTCGGTAAAATTTTCGTCATCGAGGGCCTCACGGATGACGCCGACCCGGCCGTCCATCATATCCGACGGCGCAACCATATCCGCCCCGGCTTTAGCGTGAGCCAGGGCCATTTTTGCCAAAACTTCCAGTGTGCTGTCGTTATCAATCCTGCCGTGTGTTCTATTATTATCATTCCCACTCATGTTTTTGTCATTCCCACATACTTTTTTGTCATTCCCACATACTTTTTTGTCCTTCCCACATACTTTTTTGTCATTCCCACATACTTTTTTGTCATTCCCGCGAAAGCGGGAATCCAGTTTTTTCTCGTATCTCTCTGGACTCCCGCCGGAGTTTATTCCGTTGCAAGGTTGAACGGGGCGGGAGTGACAGTTGGCAGGCGATATCAACCCGCAGTGGCCGTGGGTGGTATAGGCACACAGGCATACGTCGGTAATGACCAGCAGGCCGGGGGTTTTGGATTTGATTTTATCGATGGCCTGACAGACAGCCGAATCGGCAGCCCAGGCGCGAGAGCCGACAGCGTCTTTTTTTTCTTTGGTGCCGAAAAGCAGTATTGCGGGGATGCCGAGAGCGGCGATTTTGGATGCTTCTTTGGCCACGAGGTCGGGCGAGAGGCGGAAACAATTGTCCATCGCTTTAATGGGGGATTTGGTTTGCCGGCCGGGACAGACGAACATCGGATAGACCAATTCATCGACGGAAAGCCTTGTTTCCGCCACCATCCGCCGCATTGTTTTATTGACTCTCAACCGCCGAAATCGTGTTTGGGGAAAGGACATTATTGTTCTCCGAACAAAAATCAAATATCAAAAATTAAAAGGCAAAATTACGGAATGCCTCCGGCATCTTTTATTCAGCATGGGCTAAAGCTTATTTTACACTTCTGAAAGCTGACAATCGCAAGCATCAAAGAAAGAAAAAAGACCATCACAGACTTTTTTAAGGTTCAGTAAATCAATTGTTGGGGGTAGTTTTTCTGTTGTCGACTTTCCCTTTTTATCTTCAGAATATCGAAAGGCTTGCCCGGATTTGTCAAGATTATCAAACTCTCTAATTTGACTTTCGACGACACTATATACCTCGTTCTTTTCGAATCCTTCCAGCATAGATCGTACTTTTCCCCATAATGGGTAAAGTTCATGTTCACCCATAATTTTTTCTACATCTTTTGTTGTATAAATTCTGAGTTGAATGCCAGATTGCAATAGCCACTTTAATTCTAATTCTATGCTATGGCGGTATAAAAATGCTACTGGGAAGAAATACATATCGGGTTTTTTAGAGATTTTTCCCTCCTCGATACATGAAACAATCATATCCGCAGCTTCTTTATAAGCATCTGGCAAGAGAACACTACAACCTTGTTCTTTAATCCATACGTCTATATTTGCTATATTCGGCCCCAGTGTTTCTCCGTCTTTGATTTCCTTAAAGGCTTTATCATCTTTGCAAGGCCAAAAAAATGGTTTTTGTTTCATTGATTAGTTCTCCACAAAAAATTTTTACAATCCTACAACACATTTCGGCATTATATTATAAGTGTACTGCCAATTCTCATTCAGTATGGGCGATACTCCCATAATTTTCTGTCGTAATTATAATACAACGTCGATATCTTCAATAAGAGAGGGATATAATGGATTAACCTTAAAAAATTCAGAATGAAGATAAAATACAGACGATACCACTGCTGTAATCGTCTTTGTACACAAAAATGGATTTTGAATTTCAGAGCTCATCTCTTTAAAAAGATGTAGAGCCAATTCATCCACACTTCCACATTCTACCTCCGCCTTAATAAAATAATACTTATGGAGTAATTTATTGAAAATACTTTTTCGTTTAAAAAAATAACCAATCGGGCTGTCAACACAATCGGGGTTAATCCTAGTATAAAGTTTCAAAAATTCACTTAATTTCACTACGCTATTGTTTTTTCTATCAAGGGCAGATACTTTCATCCACGAAAATATCAAGCATCTTTGAAAAAAATGATACCAATATATTTCTTTAACTGTATACCCCTTCTCACTGGCCAACTTAAAAGTTAATATAAAGTCATTATAAATATGCTCACATTCTTCGGGTACCTTTATCATATTTTTCTCCCGCATTCATGTATTACTTCCCATTAAATCGGAAGCAGTTCCGTAGGATGGGCTTTAGTCCATCCTGCATACTTATTGGCTCTCAACCGCCGAAATCGCGTATAGGCAAAAGACATATTAATTCTCGCTATTCATAAAGATTTTGCAAGTTTATCGTATTCGTTTATGTCAAAATGATACAATGAATCAATTTCACGAGAATACTCATCCCATATTTTTCTTAATCGAGGAATATCCTTACGCCCAATTAACGGCTTTTCAATGTTTTCCAATCTATCAAATTGTGGGACATCTAAAAAACGTGTACACTTGTTAAAAAAATATCTATCCACAAAAACCGCGACTTCGCAGATGACTTTATGTGCTTCCCATAATTGGCCTATAGTGATTTTGATGTTTTTTATTTTTTTAGCTCTTACCTTTGGATTTGCTGCATGAGCAATATACTGGTTCGTATATTTTTCTATATCTCTGTGTTTATCCAACAACTTCTTTAAGTTCTGAAAAATAATTTTATCAACTAAGTCTGTTTCACTTCTTTTTCCATTTGCTTCATTTGATAATCTATCGAAATCCTTATGTCTTTTCTCAACCCACTGCCAATCCCTTGGCTTCCAGAGATTCGACTGTTCCTGTGTATATTCATCAGACTTCGCTTTGGCTTTATTGACATCATATTCTATATCACAGCCATAAAAATAATTGTATCTCGTAAGTAGATGTAAATTATTTTCCATATCGGTTAATAAACCATACAAAGAATAAGGTGTATCCCTTCCTGAATCCAATAGACGCCTAATAGAAATAAATTGGTACTCAAAAAAACATTTGTCAATAAAGCTATATAGCATCCCATTATATTTATTTTCTCGATTTTTTGAGTCTATAAGCAGCAATCTTGATTCATTTATGATTTGATAAATCGCAGTGTATTGGATCAAGTCGCGTATCTGCAGGCAGATCGAATTTCTGTCTGTTCCAGCAAACCAATCAAACCACTTTTTATGCACATCCTTAAATTGTTTCAAAGCTCTTTCGCGTTTCTTATTGCAACACATATTTAGCTCTTTATTATAAGCTTACAACCTGTGCGGTTATTTATATTTTATGGCGATTCCGTAAAGCTCAACAAGTGGTACTGCAATTGCCATATTGCCAGCCGGGACAGCCACGGCACCTCTATTTCGTTCGCCCATAACAAGCAAGGCATCTGCGCCTATTTCGGCGGCCTTTTCCTTCAGGAGTATCATCGCGGTTTCTTCTGTAGATTTATTCAGCCGAACTGAAACTTCTCCTATTTCAATAAACTGTTTATCAGAAGGAACCACATGCAAAATTTCGACGTGAGAACTTGGAAGATATTTTTCTGTGGTATAACGCATTACACGAGGTTTTGCTGCACAACCAGCAATCAATATTACTCCAACTATCAATACAAAGTGTTTCATATATAAGCCTTTCTTTCACATAGCTTCGTAGAACGAGCTTTAGCCCATGCAGTTTTTTCCTTTTTCACTTTTCCCTTTTACCGCTTCGATTATACCACCGGCGGTGGGGAAGCTACAGTGAAAATCGGGGTGTGCGGTGTCGAGGTTTTGGGCTTGAAAAAAGAGGGCGAAACGAGGATAATATAGTAAAAGTAAAAGGCAAAGGGTAAAAGGCAAAATGACGCAGAATAAACAACAAAATTCCGCTGAAGTGATGCCGCCGGAGATTGCGGCGATGCTGAAGCAATATCCGGCGCTGGCCGAGGCGGCACGATATGGGGTTGATATCCCCCTGCTGCTGGATAATCTGAAACGTCCGGTCTCGGAACGTATCCGTCGTCACCAGGCGGCGTTGAATGCTACCCAACAACTTCAAAAAGCCAAATCTTTATGAGCAGTGATTTTATAAAAATTCTGAAACGACTGACGCAGACTGATGTATCCTTTGTGGTGATTGGGGGTTTTGCCGCGGCAGCATACGGCTGTACACTGGTGACGCAGGATATCGACCTCTGCTGCGATTTCTCCCCGGAAAATCTGATGCGTCTGCAAAAGGCCCTTAACGGCCTCCATCCCGTTCACCGGATGACGCCCAACCGGAAACCGCTGGAACTTACTCTGGAAAACGCGGCAGGTCTGAAAAATCTGTATCTGAATACCGACATGGGGACGCTGGATTGCCTGAGTTTCGTGGAAGGCATCGGCGATTTCGGGCAGGCGCTCAAGGCCAGCCGAAAGATTGAGACCGACGGACTGACACTGAGCATATTGACGATTGACGCTCTGATTCGGACCAAAGAAGTGATGTGGCGTCCGCGGGACCGGCAGGCGGTCATCCAATTAAAAGCCATCCGGGAACAGATGGACCAAAATAACAAATAATTTATCCACAAGGCTTTAGCCGCTCAGCTTTATTTCAATTTTTCCTTTCCCCTTTTATCTTGCCCTTTGGCCAATTTAATACATCCTCCGGAATGTGTGCCAGACTGGAGGCAAAGAAATCAGCTCCATACTCTTTTGTTGCAGGTCAGAGATTTGGTCGGCAACGTTGTTTTTGCTCTCCCTCGGCGTTTTGCTGATCCGCAAAAGATAGACTATAAAGGCATCGCTGCAAATTTTCAGGCTGGGATTGAAAAATATCCCTGTCTTTTTCTTTCTCCGAGAACCCGACACGCTGTACCTTTTAATAAAAGTACGATGTTGCCCTTCCCATTCCAATTCTTCCCAAATTCTCCCTTGACAATTCGGCCTATTTCGGATAACTAAAGGCCTTTAATAATTTCTCTTTACTCTCTGTCGGCGGTCTGGTATAGAAATTTGCGGAATTCTTTTGACCAATGAGGGTTTTCCTGTGATTTTGGTTTCCCATAAACGAAAAATACGATGAAAAGTTCTGTCGCTGAGGGAACAATATGCTGCCAACCAAAAAGAAAAGTAAATCGACGACGCGCTCCCGGCGGGCTCATCAGGCGCTGCGGCCGGTAAATTATTCTCTGTGTAAGAAGTGCGGAGCGGCCAAGCTGCCTCACGCCGCCTGCCCCGAGTGCGGCTATGTCAACAAGAACATCACGCTCAAGCTCGGTAAGGAGGCCGAAGAGTAAGTTATGCGGATTGCCATCGACGCAATGGGCGGGGATTACGCCCCCGGCGAAATCATCTCCGGCGCGCTGCAAGCAAGGAATTTGCTGGGTCCCCAGTATGAACTGGTGATGGTGGGAGACGAGCAGGCAATCCGCTCCCATCTGAAAACCCTGAAAGCCGACCCGAACACATTCCGGATTTTCCACGCCCCCGAAATCATCGGGATGGATGAACCTCCCGTCGATGCGCTGCGGAAAAAAACCAAGAGTTCCATCGCGGTAATGGCCCGGCTGGCCTCGCACAAGCAAGTCGATGCCGTGTTGTCGGCGGGCAACACGGGCGCCTGCGTGGTCGGCTGTCAGTTGCGGATGCGCACCCTCGAGGGGGTGGTTCGTCCGGGCATCGCCGTCATCCTGCCTACTTACTACGGCCCGGTAACAATGTGCGATGTCGGCGCCAATATCGTTTGTAAACCCCTCCATTTGTATCAATACGCCGTGATGTCCGGCGTTTACTCCAATCTGATGCTGGGCGTTCAAAACCCCCGCATTGGCATTATGAACATCGGCGAAGAAGAGGCCAAAGGAACCGACCTGATCAAAAAGACCCGCGCCCTGCTCAAATCCGACCCGAACGTCAACTTCGTCGGCAATATCGAGGGCCGGGACATATTTGAAGGCAAATGCGATGTCGTCATTTGTGAAGGATTTGTCGGCAATGTCGTCTTAAAACTGACCGAAAGCGTTGTCGGCATGCTCTTCCATGCGATTCGCGACGAACTGATGAATCGCAATAAACTCCTGGCGATATGGTTCAAATCAGTCGTCAAACAAATTTATAAAAAGTACGATTATCATGAATATGGCGGAGCGCTGCTGCTGGGCGTCAACGGCACGGCCGTGATTTGCCACGGCTCCAGCAAGGCCCGCACCATCAAAAACGCCATTCTGGCCTGCAAAAAATTTTCAGAAAAGAAAATCAACGAGCATATCGTTCAGGCCCTGGCAAAATCAACGGTAAATACCAATGGTGACTAATCCTACAGTCCAGTCCGCGGTGCCGACGTGTGCCGTGATTGCAGGGACGGGGTCTTTTGTCCCTGAAAAAATTCTGACCAACGAAGACTTTACGAAGATTGTCGAAACCTCCGACGAATGGATCACGACCCGCACCGGCATTAAAGAACGGCGTATCGCCTCTGAGGGACAAACCACCGCCACGCTGGCCACAGAGGCGGCTCGACGGGCTTTAGCCGACGCAAAAATGAAGGCCGAGAATCTGGACATCATTATTGTGGCGACCATTACGCCGGAAATGGTGTTCCCTTCTACCGCCTGTTTTGTCCAGGCTGCGATTGGGGCGACCAATGCCTGGGCGTTCGATCTGTGCGCCGCCTGTAGCGGGTTTGTCTATGGTCTGGCAATTGCCCAGCAGTATATCGGTTCAGCCCGATACCATTCGGCTTTGGTCATCGGCGCAGAAACCCTCACTCGGATTACCGACTATACCGACCGGGCAAGCTGTATTCTCTTCGGCGACGGCGCCGGAGCGGCTATTTTGAAGGCCGACAATTCCAGCCGGTCAATGGGCGTTATGTACAGCACAGCATTTTCAGACGGTTCCGGCTGGACCTCGCTCAACTGCAAGGCGTACGGCTCCCGATATTCTGTCGGCAAACCCCTGCCAGACCCCAAAATGGTCTATATGACCATTAACGGCAGAGAAGTCTATCACGTGGCGGTTCGGCGGATTGTCGAACTCGTCAATGAGTGCCTTGATAAATGCGACCTGCGGGTCGAAGATATCGCAATGTTCATCCCGCATCAAATGAACGCAAGAATTATCGAATCGGTCGGCAAGCGTCTGCATTTCACGAACGAGCAGATATTCGTCAATATTGACAGATATGGCAATACCTCGGCGGCTTCCATCCCGATTGCACTGGACGAAGCCCGCAAAACCGGCAGACTCAAGCAAGGCGATATTGTTCTGCTGGTGGCCTTCGGCGGCGGTCTGACCTGGGGCGCCAACGTGATTCAGTTATAATTCCAGCCTGCACGGCAATTGACAAAGGAAAACGCGGGGATGAGCAAAACGGCTTTTCTATTTCCGGGACAGGGCGCCCAGCTTGTGGGGATGGGGGCGGACATTGTCCAGGCTTTCCCCGCGGCGGCGGAGTTATTCGGCAAGGCCAACCGGATTGTTGGCTTTGATTTACAGTCGCTCTGTTTTAACGGCCCCCAAGACAAGCTGAGCAGTACGGATATTTCTCAGCCGGCGATTTTTGTGGTTTCCGCCGCCCTGCTGAGGCTGATGAAAGAAATGGCTCCTTCGTTAAAACCGCAGGTTACCGCCGGCCTTTCGATGGGTGAATATACTGCTTTATATGCTGCGGGTCTGGTATCGTTTGAGGATGCCCTGAAACTGGTTTTAAGGCGAGGTCAGGCAATGCAGGCTGCGGCCAATGCAAGCCAGGGCGGAATGGTCAGCATTATGGGTCTGGATGAGCCGCAGCTACGCCAATTATGTGCCGAGGCTTCACAGGGACAATTGCTGGTACCAGTCAATTTTAATTGCCCCGGCCAGATTGTCGTCAGCGGAGCCATTGAGGCCTGTCAGCGTGCAGTGGAATTGGCGCCAAAATACGGCGCAATCAAGGCGGTCCCGCTGGTTGTCGCTGGGGCGTTTCATACGGAAATGATGGCTCACGCCGCGAAAACCTTGGCAGAAGCCCTGGCCGGGTGTCCTCTCAAAAACCCCGGCGATATTCAGGTGATTGCCAATATCAGCGCGGAATATTATATCAGTGCCGAGCAAATTCGCCAGGGACTGGTTCGTCAGCTCGTTGAGCCGATTCTGTGGCAAAAATGTATGGAGCGGCTGATGACCGACGGTGTGGAAAAATTTTATGAAATCGGGCCTAACCGTGTCCTGACCGGCCTGATGAAGCGGATTTATCGCAAGGCCGACATTGTCAATATCAGCAACATCGAGAGCCTGCAGGCCCTGAAGGCATAATTAAAAAGATTCAATACTATAAAGGATTGGGAGAATTACGTATGGTGGAAAAGCGTTTGGCGGTGGTTACGGGAGCCGCACGCGGCATCGGACGGGCGATTGTCCTGGAACTTCTCAAACAGGGACGCAAGGTCGCCGGCCTGGATATTAATGCCCAGCAGTTGGAAGAGCTGCAAAAAGTCTGCAAAGAGGCCGGGTATGATGTTATTGCCCGGTGCGTGGATATTACCCAGACGGACAAGCTGACTCAGGTATTGGAAGAGCTGGCCGAACAGCATGCCGGCATCGGCATTCTGGTTAACAATGCGGGCATCACCCGAGACAAACTGATGATTCAGATGGATGATGAGGATTATGACCGGCTGATGAATGTCAACCTGCGGGCGGCGTTTGTCGCCACCCGGGTCGCCGCCCGGTCGATGGTTCGCAACAAATTCGGGCGGCTTATCCATATCAGTTCTGTCGCCGGCGTGATGGGACAGGCCGGCTCAGCCAATTACGCCGCCAGCAAAGCCGGACTGATTGGGATGAGCAAGTCCATCGCCCGCGAAATCGGCAAAAAAAACGTCACATCCAACTGTATCGCTCCGGGGTTTATTATGACGGATATGACGGCGGTTTTGCCGGAGCCAGTCAAGGAAGCGGCGATGAATATCATTCCGGTGCGGAGATTCGGCACGCCCGAAGACGTGGCCCGCGCGGTGGCTTTTTTGGCCGGCGATGACGCGGGCTATATTACCGGCCAGGTCCTGTGCGTCGATGGCGGCATGGCAATGTGAGAAAATTGATAAAAAAACATTGAAAACAGAGGGGTCGGTCGGTATATTACCGCCGACTGTTCGAAATTAGAAAAATGGATTGAAAACGTTCCTTTCAATGAATAAAGGAGAACAGCACGTGAACGAAAATATGGATGTCAAGGCCGTGGAGGCCAAAGTGATCGAAATCGTCAGCGAGCAGATGGGCGTGGATAAATCTGAAATCTCCCGCGAAACCTCGTTTATCAACGACCTCAACGCGGATTCGCTGGATACCGTGGAGCTGGTGATGGAGTTCGAAGACGAGTTTGATATGAGCATTCCGGACGAAGAGGCCGAGAAGATTCAAACCGTCGGTGCCGCCATCGACTACATTGTCGATATGATAAAGAAAAAAGGCAGCGAATAGACGGGGCTGCGAATGTCAAATCGTCGAGTTGTGATTACAGGCCTGGGTTGTATTACGGCCCTCGGTGAGTCAGCGGATACGCTGTTCGATGCGCTGTGCAGGGCTCAAAGTGGAATTTCGGCTATTGAGTCGTTTGATGTGACTCAATATCCGGTGAAATTCGGAGGCGAGATAAAAACCTTTGACCCCGCTGATTATATCGACCCTCACGAGGCCAGGCGGATGGGCCGCTTTACCCAGATGGCCTTTGCCGCCGCCGTGACCGCCGTCAGGGACAGCGGACTGGATTTTGAAAAAGAGGATAAAAATCGCGTCGCTGTGATTGTCGGCACCGGTATCGGCGGCATCGAGGAAATCGAAGAACAGCTTGTTCGTCTGCTGGAGAAAGGCCCGCGGAAAGTTTCGCCGTTCTGCATTCCCAAGCTGATGGGCAATGCCGCCGGCGGTTGTATTTCCATCCAATACGGCCTGCGGGGGCCAAATTTCTGTGTCGTAACCGCCTGCGCCGCGGCCAGCCACGCCATCGGCGAAACGTTTTATAACATTCTCAATGACCGCACTGATATGGCGATTACCGGCGGCTCCGAAGCGGCCCTGACGCCGATTGGACTGGCGTCTTTTTGCGCTTTGAAATCGCTGAGCACCCGCAATGACCAGCCGCAGAGAGCCAGCCGGCCCTTCGACAAAGACAGAGACGGATTTGTTCTGGCGGAGGGCGCAGGGGTGCTGATTCTTGAGGAATATGAGCACGCCAAAAAACGAGGGGCAAAAATTTACGCCGAAATGCTGGGCTATGGCGCAACGGGCGACGGCTACCATATTACCGCCCCTCTGCCGGACGGCGCCGCCAGCGCCGAGGCGATGCGGCAGGCGCTCAGACAGGCCCGCCTTAATCCCGAACAGATTGATTATATCAATGCCCACGGCACCAGCACCCAGTTAAACGACGTGGCTGAAAGCATCGCAATTAAAACAATTTTCGGCTCCCACGCCTACAAACTGGCAATCAGTTCCACCAAGAGCTGTCTGGGACATTCGCTCGGCGCCAGCGGCGCGGTGGAGCTGGTCGTTTGTGCCAAAACCATTCAGAGAGGTGTGATTCATCCAACGGCCAATCTCGAAGTCGTGGACCCGGAATGTGACCCCAAAATGGACTATGTACCCGGCTCGGCGCGGAAAGCCAATGTGCGGTATGCCCTGAGCAATTCGCTCGGATTCGGCGGACATAACTGCGCCCTCGTCATCGGCAGGATATAACAGACGCCGGGGGAAAATCCCCGGAAAACTTAAAGAATCATTTATAACCGCCGGCACAGAATGAAATTCATACTTATAGACAAAATAACGGCCATTGAGCCGGCCAAGACTTTGACGGCGGTAAAAAGCGTATCGCTGGCCGAGGAATATCTGGCTGACCATTTCCCGATATTTCCGGTGCTGCCGGGGGTACTCCTTCTGGAAGGATTGATTGAGTCGGCTTCCTGGCTGGTCCGGCAGAAAAATCAATTCGCCCAGAGTATGGTATTGCTGGAAAACGCACGCAATGTGCGGTATAAAAGCTTTGCCGCTCCGGGAATGCAGATTCAATATACCGTCAACGCCAAAACTATTGAAGACAACACCAGCAGTTTTACGGGCGTCGGCGTCTGTGGAAATGAAGAAATCGTCGCAGCACAATTTACCCTGCGGCATTTCAATCTGGCTGATGAAAATCCTAAAATGGCGATGACCGACGGCCAGATAGTTGAAAATATGAAAAAACGCTGGAAACTGCTGTGGACGGAATAGCCGAACGGAAAAACACCCAACGTTAGTGAGGGGATAAAATGAATCTCTTCGGCGCAGAAATAGAAAAATAGCGGAGACTACATTATGGCAATGAGCCGGGATGAGATTTACAATCAGGTTAAAGACGTTCTCGTTGACGCGCTGGGACTGGACGACGGCGACGTTCGCGAAGACGCCACCCTGATGGGCGACCTGGGCGCTGAGAGCATTGATTTTCTGGATATCATGTTTCGTCTGGAAAAGGCGTTTAATATCAAGGTCCCGCGGGAAGAGTTGTTCCCCGCCGAGGCGGTGATGAACAATCCGGACTATGTTAGCGGCGGCAAGGTAACCGCTAAGGGACTTGCTGAATTGAAAAGCCGGATGCCCCATACAAATTTTTCAGAATTTGAGAAAAATCCCGACGTCAACAAAGTCGCCGACCTGTTCACCGTCGCGGCGATTGTGAATTTTGTTGAAGGTAAACTGAAGTAGGCTTTTATCCGGCATACTCAATACAAACAATGGCATCGGCAGGCCCGCTGGATAAGCGCCCCTGCCGATGGCCTTTATATGCGGCAATAATTATGCGTTGGATTTGGATTGACAAGTTTCTGGAATTTGAAAGCGGCAAACGAGCCGTGGCGTTGAAAAACGTGACGCTGGCCGAAGAGCATCTGCACGACCATTTTCCCGGCTTTCCAATTATGCCGGAGTGCCTGATGATCGAAGCGATGGCGCAAACCGCCGGTATCCTGGTCGGCGAGGCGCGGCAATTTCAGGAAAAAGTCATCCTGGCCAAGATCAAAAACGCCGTATTTTACCATTATGTTCAGCCCGGCGACACCATCACGCTGCACGCCGAGATTGAATCCATCTCCCCCGAAGCGGCCAGCACCATCGGCCAAATCAAACGCGGCGATACGCTCATTGCACAAATCAGTCTGATGTTCAGCCACGTCGATAAAAATCTGGCCGGCAAACAATTCCCTCAGGAAAACTTTGTCTTTACGGATATGTTCCATTCGCTGTTGAGCGGTTTTATGGAACAAAAGGCTGCGGGAGGGAAAGGTTAATGCAGCCGCGTCGCGTGGTCATCACCGCCGCCGGAGCCGTAAGCCCGCTGGGACTGACCGGCAGACAGTTGTGGGATGGACTTCTGGAAGGCCGATGCGGGCTGGGGCCGATTCGTTCCTTTGACGCAGCCGGCTTTGACTGCAAAATCGCAGGCGAAGTGCCGGCCTACAACATTCGCAATTACGTTCCCAAAAGCCACCGCAAAGCGACCAAACTGATGAGCCGCGATATTGAACTTGCGGTAATTGCTTCGCACGAGGCAGTCCAGAATAGCGGATTTATCACCAAAGCCTGTGAAGGACAAACGCCAACGCTGGTTCCGGAGCGCACAGCCATTAATTTTGGAGCCGGGTTTATCAGTTGTGACCTGGTCGAGATGGCTCAGTCGGTCTGCCATTGCATCACCGACGGCAAATTCGATATGCATAAATGGGGAAGCGTTGGAATGCAGACATTAACGCCGCTGTGGCTATTAAAATTTCTGCCCAATATGCTGCCCTGCCACGTGGCGATTATTCACGATATCCAGGGCCCCAGCAACACCATCACCTGCGGCGAAGTGGGAGCGTATCTGGCCGTATCCGAGGCGGCGGAAATGATTATGCGGGGCGACGTCGATACGGCGCTGGCCGGCGGAGGCGACGCCAGAATCAATCCGCTGGGAATTTTACGGCAATCCCTGATGAAACGTGCCAACGGTTCTTCCAACGACAATCCCGCCGCGGCGTGCAGACCGTTCGACCATAAAGCTGCCGGAGCTGTTTTTTCCGAAGCGGCCGGCGTATTGATTCTGGAAGACCTGCATTCGGCCCAAAGACGCGGCGTAAAACCGCTGGCCGAAATCGTCGGCTGGGGGTCCAGCCATAGTCTGAATCCCGACTATTTCCATTTGGAGCCGAACGGCCAGGCTGTGCAACTGGCGATTGAATCCGCCTTGCTGCAGGCGGGTATCGGGGCGGAAAAAGTTGATTTGATTATTCCCTGCGGAAGCGGCATCCCGTCGGATGACGCCGCCGAGGCAAACGGCATTCAAAACGCCCTCGGCAGGGCTGTTGCCGACATACCCGTCTGGCCGATTAAGAGTATGCTGGGCCATAGTGTCGCAGCCGCCGGAGCATTGGATTTAATTGCCGCAGTCAAGGCTATTGAAACAGGCAGTATTGGAAAGGCCGTTAATTTTGACACTCCTATTGATGGATGTCAATTACAGGTTGTCCGGCAGTCCTTGCAGAAAAAATTCCGTTATGTTTTATGCTGCGGTTATTCTTTCGGCGGCCAGACCGCGGCAGTCCTTTTAAAAGCCATCGAGGATTAAAGAGTCAATGAAACACAGAGTGGTCATCACAGGAATGGGAATTGTTTGTCCGCTGGGCAATGACGTACCGGCAATGTGGGACAGCTTGATAACCGGCAGAAGCGGAATGAACTATACCACCATTTTCGACGCATCGACTTTTCCGACGCAATTTGACGCCGAGGTCAAAAATTACGACCTGGGCCGCTTTGTCAAAAATGTTTCGCTGCACAGTAAAGGCAACCGCGGTTCGCAATTTGTCATTGGAGCCGCCGCCCAGGCCTGTCGCCAGGCCGGCATTGATATTGAAACCGACCGCCCCGCCGACGGCATCGACCGCAGACGAATGGGAATTTATCTGGGAGCCGGCGAAGGCTCGGTCAACAACGACGCATTTTTCTCGGCGCTGGTGGACGGCTGGCAGGCGGACAAGAACAATATGGATTGGACCCGCTGGGTCAGAACCGCATCGAGCAAAATGAACGCTGTGCAGGAACTGGAGCAGGAACCGAATATGCCGGCGGCGCATGTGGCGATGCTGACCGGAGCCAGAGGCGTCAGCCGAAGCTGCCTGACGGCCTGCGCAGCCAGCACCCAGTCCGTCGGCGAGGCAATGATGCTGGTTCGCCACGGCAAAGCCGATGTGATGATTGCCGGCGGAGCCCATTCAATGATTCATCCGCTGGGCGTGACGGGTTTTAACCGTCTGACCGCGATATCCACCCGCAACGACAGTCCGCAGACCGCTTCGCGTCCCTTCTCCGCCAGCCGTGATGGATTCGTCCTCGGCGAAGGCGCTGCCATTGTCATTCTCGAAACGCTCGACAGTGCAAAGAGCCGTAAAGCGAAAATTTTAGCCGAAGTCATTGGCTTTGGCAGCAGCAGCGACGCCTTTCGCGTGACGGATATGCACGAGGACGCCCGCGGAGCCGTCCAGGCCCTGCGATGGGCGTTAAAGGACGCGGGTATCACCGGCAATGATGTGGACTACATCAGCACCCACGGCACCAGCACCGCGGAAAATGATTCCATCGAGACCAAAGCAATTAAAACGGTTTTTGGGCAACGGGCATATCAAATTCCATCCAGCAGTCCCAAAAGTCAGTTTGGTCATCTCATCGGTGCCACCGGCTGCGCGGAATTGATTACCTGCATTATGGCTATCCTGGAAAATACCCTGCCGCCGACGATGAATCTCAATGACCCAGACCCGGCACTGGATTTGGACTATGTGCCCAACAAGCCCAGAAAAGCGAAAGTCGATGTGGCAATCAATGAATCATTCGGTTTTGGCGGACAAAATAACGTCGTCATCATTCGGCGATTTATGGAATAAAAGCGCGGCGGCGCAAGCCGCCCGAAAAAAAGCCCCGAACGTCAGTGAGGGGATAGAAACGTGATTATGAGGTTGACTTATGATTGATATTAAACTTGTTCGTGAAAATCCGCAGCGGTTCAAAGACGCAGCCAAAGCCAAGCGTTTCGATGTGGATATTGACAGATTTTTGGCTCTCGACGCCAAAATTCTGAGCACAAAGCAGATTTTGCAGGACATCGTCACCCAGAAAAATCGCATCGGCAAAGAAATCCCCAAAATGCAGGGCGATGAAAAACAGAAAATCCTTGCCGAGATGTCCAAACTGAAAGAAAAAGAGGCGGCTCTCAATGAGGAATTGAAGAATTTGCAGCCGGAGTTTGACGCCTTGATGCTTCAGGCGCCCCAGCCGCCTGCGCCCCAAGTGCCGCTGGGAGCGGATGAAACGCAGAACGTCGAGATGTATAAGCGAGGCCAAATCCGCCAATTCGATTTTGAACCCAAAGACCATATCCAGTTGGGTATGGCTCTCGATATCATCGACGTGGAGCGAGGCGTCAAACTGGCCGGCACGCGAAATTATTTCCTCAGGGGCGACGGCGCATTACTCCATCGGGCGGTGCTGAATTTCGCAATGGATTTTATGGTCGGTCGCGGCTATACGCCGATGACGGTCCCCCTGCTGATGCGAAATGAGGCGATGCGCGGAACCGGCTACTTCCCCGGCTTGGAGGAACAGACCTACCAGATGGAGCGGGACGAATTGAACCTCGTCGGCACCGCCGAGGTGCCGCTGACGGCCTATTATATGGATGAGATTTTGTCTGAAAAACAACTGCCCGCTAAGTTCATTGCGATGAGTTCGTGTTTTCGCCGGGAAGCCGGCGCCGCGGGCAAGGACACTTACGGCCTGTACCGCATCCATCAGTTTGACAAGGTCGAACAGGTCGTCATCGCCGAGAACGACGAAGAAAAAAGCAAACAGTACCATCAGGAAATCCTCGCTAATTCCGAGGCGGTTATGCAGGCTCTTAAACTGCCCTACCGCGTAGTCAACGTCTGTACAGGCGACCTGGGCCGCGGACAGGTGCAGAAATTCGACATTGAGACCTGGATGCCGTCCCGCAAAAGCTACGGCGAAACACACTCGGCCAGCCGGTTTTATGAATTTCAGGCCCGCCGGCTTAATCTCCGCTATAAGACCGAACAGAAGAAAAATCTGTTCTGCCATACGCTGAATAATACCGTGATTGCTTCGCCGCGGGTTTTAATTCCCATTATGGAATTGTATCAGAACGCCGACGGTTCCATTACGATTCCCAGCGTCCTGCGGCTGTATATGGGCGACCGCGAACGTATCGAACCCAAATCATAAAATCCGCGACACACTGCTGCCGAAGGAGCGGCTGGTATGCGAGCCAGACGAATCGACCCGATTGCCGAACAGCTCAAAAGGCTCGACGAAGAGCTTAAGCCTGTACCGCCGCTGATAGAAACCATTCTGACGATAACCCCCGCCATTGTTCCCGCTGTCGGGTTTATTGTCGGCATTTCTCTGGGGCAAAATTGTCCAATATCGTGGTATTGGTCTCTTGCAGCGGCGTTCCTGACTCTGCTGTTGTATTTTGTTTGTTTTCGTATTCAATCCGTCCATCAACGGGCATACTATGTGTCGCTCATTTTGTTCTTGATGTTCACTTGTCTGGGAATGCTTCGTCTGGATTATTTTTATACTCCGTATCGTAACGACGCCCGCTTTCTTCTGCGTTCACAGCCGTACCCGGCCACTCTTTGCGGCACTATTATCAGCGATGTTTTTAAGGAAAACCGTAAAAGCTGGGTCTTCGGCGGGTACCAATTCACTTCACCGAGGCGAAGTTTCTATCTGGCTCTCGAAGCATATCAGACCCAAACCGGCGACTGGCAAAAAGCAAAAGGAACGGTACGAGTCCAGATTGCCGAACCGGCTTCTCATATTCAGTCGCTCGATCGCGTTCAGATGTATTGTGTCCTGAGCGGCTTTGAAAGACCTGCCAATCCGGGACAATTCGATTTCCAAAAATGTATGCGGGAACGTGGAGTTTTTATTGGGGCTTCTATCGAAACCGCCGATGGCATAACCGTTCTTCGCCGCTCCGACGAATGGAGTTTTCGCAGAGTGAAATTGCGGCTTAAGAGTTTTGCCTGGAATGCTCTGCTGGCTGAAATGCCGGATGAAAGCGACCAGCGGACGGCAATGGCGACAGCTTTATTACTCGGCTATCAAAAAACGATTGACCTGCCGACCAACGAGGCGTTTATAAAGACCGGCCTGTCGCATATCATCAGCCTGTCGGGAATGCACATGGCCATTATCGCCGCGATGGTCTGGGCGATGGCAAGAATCAGCGGCCTGGGAAAACGCCGCCGGGCAATTCTGACTTTTATCGTGATTACGTTATATGCCGTGGTCGTTCCGCCGCAGCCGCCAACACTGCGGGCGGTCGTTATCTTCTGGTTTTTCTGCGCATCCGTTTTGCTTCGCCGCAATCCTCATCCGGTCAACACGCTGGCGGTGACCGCTGTTGCATTGCTCTTTTACCGTCCGACGGATTTGTTCCGCCCGGACTGGCAGTTATCTTATGGCACCATCCTCGGCATCCTGCTTTTTTATACACCCGTCAAAAACTGGCTGGGCCGTTTTACACTGGAACCGCTGGCCGTCTTGCCGCCGGAAAATCGCTGGGCCGATTATCTGTATTTTATCACGCAGATAGTGGTGAATGTCTTTGCCGTGGGTTTTGCCGCCTGGGCCGGCGGCGCGGGAATCCTGCTGTGGTGGTTCGGCGGCATCACGCCGGCCTGCCCCTTATGGACGGCGATTATCTCGCCCATTGTGCCGGCGATTTTGTATCTGGGCTTCTTCAAAATACTGCTGGCGGGGCTTTTCCCCACGCTATCAGCTTTTCTGGGGTGGGTCATCATCCAGTGTTCGGACATATTCGCCTCGGCGGTGCGATTTTTCGCTCATATCGACTTTACCTCCATTCGTCTGGGGCAAGTGCCCGGATGGATTCCTATCGTTTATTACCTGCTGATTTTTCTGTGGTTTTGTCGAAATCGTCTGCCCCCGGCCTGGGTAAAAACAGGAGCGGTTTTATTCGCCGCGGCAATCGCCGCAGGTTTATTTGCACATCAGTATCAGCGGAAAGGCTCGTTTTCTCTGACCTGTCTTTCCATCGGCCACGGCCAGGCGATTGTATTGACCGCTCCGGACGGCAAATCGTATCTGTTTGACGGCGGTTCAATCACCCATAAAGACCCCGGCGCCAGGGCGATTATTCCCTATTTGAAATATCGCGGCATCAATTCGCTGGACGCTGCGTTTATCAGCCACGGCGATTTGGACCACTTCAACGCCCTGCCGGAAGTCGCTGCAACCGGATTTCTAAAAACAGTCTATGCCAATGCCGGATTCATGGATAAAGCTAAACAGAACAGTGCACCGACACTATTAACTGATACATTAAGCAAACAGCATCATATCGCCGTAAAATCTATTGATGATTTTTCACCGCCTCGCGGTCCCGTGGTAATTCGCACATTATGGCCGACGGCCGCTGAACCTGCGGAAAAACTTTCCGAAAACGACCGCTCAGAAGTGTTTTTAATCGCTTATGCCGGCAAAACAATTTTGCTTTGCGGCGACATTGAAACCTACGCACAGAAAAAAATTATGGAACTGTACCCGAAATTGAGAGCGGATGTGCTGGTTCTTCCTCATCACGGCTCAACCACTAATCTTTCCGAGGAATTTGTCCGCCGTATCGCAAACAATATCGTTATTGCAAGCTGTGCCCAAAGCCGTTTATCCGGAGTTTATAAACCTTCTGGAAATCAGAAAGCGTTTTACACCGGTCGCGACGGCGCCGTCGAGGTCAAAATAAAAGCCGACGGCGCTATTCACACCGTCGGCTTTGTACATTCTCAATAACCTGTCTTGGCCGTTTATCTCATATGCACGACCACTTCCACCCGGCGGTTCTTGGACTTGCCCGCGGCGGCGGAATTGGACGCGACCGGACGGGCCTCGCCGCAGCCGACCGCGCGAATCTGTTCCTTGGAAATCCCCTTATCCACCATATACCGCACCACCGTCAAAGCGCGCTGAGCGGACAATTCCCAGTTGTCTTTCCATTTGGATTTCTTGATCGGGTCGGCATCGGTATGACCGACAACATCAATCTTCCGTCCGTTGTAGCGTTCGCGGATGACGCTGTAGATTTTATCCAGTTCGGCGATATAGCTACTCTTCAGTATCGAGCTTCCCGCCGCAAACAGAATCGCGTCGCTGACGGTAACGGTAATCGTTCCCGCCGCGGCATCGACCGCTACATCCATCCCTTCAAAGCCGGTGGCCTTGCCTGGAGAGACTTTCTTTTCCTGAATCTGTTTCTGGAGCTGCTCGATGGTTTGTTTATTGGCGCTGAGCTCCTGTCCCATTCGGCCCTTTTCCGCCGCCGAGCTGTCCAGCGTCGCCTGACAGTTCTCATACAATCCTTTGACGTTCTGGTATTCGACGTCCAGCGATTTGTATTTCTTTTCCCAGTTGGTACAGCCTGTCAACGTCGAAACAACCGCCAAACCCGCCAACACACACAATACCTTTCCCGCAGTTTTCATAAATGACCTTCCTTTCGTCATATCTCGGTTAAAAACCGTACAGGTTCGTAAACAGGTTTCGTATCCAATCCTGGCAAATCATAACACCAAACACAGCGATTGACAAGAACGGACCATAAGGAATTTGTCGGCTTTTTTTGAAAATCCATTGATATAATGCCCAGCCTAATCCAAAGAATGGGGCAATAAAAAACGCCACAACAACCATTCCCGCCCCCGTAACCGCCCCCGCCGCCCCCATCAAATGCACATCGCCAAGCCCCATCGCCTCTCTGCCGAACAGAAATGTTCCCAAAATTCGCGTCGCCCAGACCGTCGCACAGCCGGCCAAATATCCCGCCAGAGTGCCCATAAGCCCTTTAACAGCATAGTGTTGCAGAACATTCCGCCAGAAGGACTCCACCGCCTCAACACGCAAAAGAGCGTACCCCATTACCGCCCCGCCTATAATCGGAAGCAGAAAAACCACTTCTTTTAAAATTTCCGCCCGGTCGTTGTACTTTACCTCCGTCTCCGTCTGATTTTCCCCTTCCTGCATCGGATAGCTTGGTTTAATCCAGCCAAACCAAAGCCCCGCCAGAGAAAATATCAGCCCTACAGCGGCTCCCGCCGCGATTCCGCTTTGCTTGATGTAAGCTGTTGGAAACAATTCAAATACCTCAATTTGCGACGGCGCAATCACAAAACCAGCCAGCGTTGCCGTTGCTATGGCGACCGCCGTCACAAACCAGCAAATCCCCAATGGAATAATCCACAGTTCCAGGTCAATCGCCGAGGCCGCCAGAAACGCTGCGACCAAAACCATCGTATTCAAATAAATCAGCCACCCGCCGGAAAAAAATTGTTGAATCGCCAATTCACCTCCAAAACCTAACCGACGGTACTGAAAATAAAAGTACCACAGATACACCCCCAGAAACAGACACGCCGTCAGCAATTCCACCAGAAAATAACGAATGGAAATAGGAGCTTTACACGCCCTGCATTTGGCCCGCAAAATCACCCACGACAGCAGCGGGATGTTATCATAAAAGCGAATCGGCGTACCGCACGATGGACACGCGGACGGTGGACTGACAAGGGACTTTTCCCGCGGAAGCCGGTAAATCACCACGTTGAGAAAACTTCCCACGCAGGCCCCGAAAGCAAAAATAAACGCCATCCAAATCCATTCGGGCGACACGTTGATTTCCTTATCCTGAATTATTTTTTGCTTCGTTTTACAAACGATGACTGCCGTTTCACAATGCCCGCCACTTTCATCGGCAGTCCAAACAGCCGGATAAATCCCGTTGCGTCGGCGGAGTTGTACTCGGCGCCCATCGTAAAGCTGGCTAAGTGCGAATTGTACAAACTCTTCGGGCTGGTCACGCCGGCCAGGGTTGCCCGGCCTTTGAACAATTTGAGTCGTACATTGCCGCTGACGTTTTGCTGTGTCGCGTTAATAAATGCGTCCAGCGATTCCCGCAGCAGGCAGAACCACTGCCCGTAATACACCAGCTCGGCGTATTTCAATGCCACCTGTTGTTTGTAATGGGCCGTCTCCCGGTCCAGACATAGCATTTCGAGAGCCTTATGTGCCGTCGTCAGGATAGTGCCGCCGGGCGTTTCATATACGCCGCGGGATTTCAATCCCACCAGCCGGTTTTCCACCAAATCCGCCTGACCGACGCCGTGGATGCCGCCGATGTGGTTGAGCGTCTCAATCAGCTTAACGCCGTCGATTTTTTTGCCGTTCAGTTTCACCGGCGTTCCCTGCTCAAATCCGATTTCCACATAGTCGGGCCGATTGGGCGTTTTCGATACCGGCCGTGAAATCACGAACAATTCATCCTTCGGCTCATTAGCCGGGTTTTCCAAATCCGCCCCCTCATGGCTGATATGCCACAGGTTTCGGTCGCGCGAGTAAATTTTCTTTTTACTCTGCTGAATCGGAATATGGTGCTTTTTGGCGTATTCCACCGCTGCTTCCCTGCTGGTGAGCGTGAAATTCGGGTCCTTCCACGGCGCGATGATTTTCAGCTCCGGCGCCAGCGCCATATAGGTCAATTCAAACCGCACCTGGTCGTTGCCCTTGCCCGTGGCGCCGTGAGAGACCGCCGTCGCCCCGAATTGTTTGGCCACGTCCACCTGATGTTTGGCAATCAGCGGCCGTGCAATGCTCGTGCCCAAAAGATAGCCGTTTTCGTACACCGCCCCGCTTTTCAGCAGCGGCCACAGATAGTCTTCCACGAATTCTTTTCGCAGGTCTTTCACGACGCACCGGATGGCGCCCGTCGCTAAAGCCTTTTTCTTAATCCCCTGCAATTCATCGCCCTGCCCCAGTTCCGCGGCAAAGGCAATGACCTCATATCCGTAGGTTTCCTTCAGCCACGGCAGGATAACGCTCGTATCCAGCCCGCCGCTGTAGGCCAGCACGACTTTTCCCGCCTTTTTCCTTACACCCATTTCAAATCGCCTTTCGTAAAACAAGTTTTGTTGCATTCATAAGCGGTTTATTATAGAAAGGAAATAAATAATGTAAATGGAAAATATCCATCGCCGCTTATGAAAACCGAATTGCTGGATTATATACTGCCGCCGGAGCTGATTGCGCAGTCGCCCGCCGACAGCCGAACCGCCTCACGGCTTTTAGTCTTGTACCGTAATACCGGAAAGATTGAGGACAGATACTTCGCCGACCTGCCTGAGTATCTGCGCCCCGACGATTGTCTGGTGCTCAATAATACCAAAGTTCTTCCCGCACGCTTTTATTTTCTGCGTTCGACAGACGCGAGAATGGAAGCCTTATTTTTGTATGAGAAAACCCCCGGCCTGTGGCAGACGATGATCAAAAACGCCCGCCGAATTAAGCAGGGCCAAACGCTGACTTTGCTGGACAGACGCAATCAGCCTGCCGGCCAATGTAAGGCTTTGCAGCGCACGCAGCAAGGAAACTGGATTTTACAACTGGAAAAGACAGAATCCGCGGAAGTCATTTTGCAGAAAATCGGCTTTGCCCCCCTGCCGCCGTATATCAGGCGCAATGGCAAAACAGACCCGGCTGAAAATGACCTCGCACGCTACCAAACCGTTTATGCTGAAAAACCCGGCGCCATCGCCGCGCCGACCGCCGGTCTGCATTTTGATAAGGAATTACTCCAAAAGATTGAACAAATGGGCGTTCACATCGCCCGCTGCACACTTCACGTCGGCACAGGCACCTTTAAGCCCATCCGGACCGAGACGCTCGAAGAACATCCCATCCATTCGGAATTTTACGAGATGTCCAAAGACACTGCGGATATAATTAACCGAACGAAACAAGCCGGCGGACGCATTATCGCCGTCGGTACAACATCCGTTCGCACATTAGAAACCATTGCAAAAAATGGTCTTGCACACCCGGCGTCCGGCAGCACAAATTTATTTATCACCCCCGGCTTTCGTTTTCAGTTGACCGACGCGATGGCGACCAATTTTCATCTGCCGCGTTCGACGCTGCTTGCATTAGTCGCCGCCTTTGCAGGCCTGGATACAATTCTGAACGCCTATCGTTATGCCATTGAAAACAAATACCGCTTCTATTCTTATGGCGATGCGATGCTGATTTTATAGAGTTCCTGTTCATCGCAGACGAAGAACAGCCCGCATGTTTTTCTCTGCGCAACCTGTTATTTTGGGGGAAGGCAAAAAGAAACGGGCCTGTTCTATCACAGACCCGTTGGATTTGTTGCATTGCAGCAAATACCAGACTTAGCAGGGTTTTACTTTAATCGCCTCCATTCCCTTACGTCCTTTTGCGGCTTCATACTCGACCTTCTGGCCGTCGGTGAGGGTACGGAACCCTTCGGTGGCCAGATTGCTGTAATGGACAAACAAGTCCTCACCGCCGTCGTCTGGAGTAATAAAGCCAAAACCTTTTTTCTCGTTAAACCATTTTACTGTACCGCTACTCACATTAATCTCCTTGGCTCACTCTGGAACCACATTGCAAACCCCTCGTTATTTCAATTGGCCCGTGTCCCGAGGGAAACTGACCCGGCATTGTTCTATTACTACATACACTACTCTTTTTCGACGCACAGTGTCAAGTAAGTAATCCCCAAATTTCAAAAATATCGTGTTTTTCCTCAAAAATACCCCCAAAACAACCCTAATCAGGGATTTTTTTATAAAATGAACACGAACCCCCCCCTTTTATGGTTAGCCCTTGTCGCGTCGAAACAGAAGCGCGGCGGCGGAAGCCGCCCGATAAAAATGGTTAGCCCCGACCCCTGTTTATCCTGAGCCTGCCGAAGGGCTGGTCGGGGTTTATTTTTTGTCCACTCCGTCCATCTCGCCTGCCCTCGAATGTTGTAATCGGGGATTCATTCTACCCTGTTCGTCATTCCGAACCCCTTGTGGGTGAGGAATCTGACCTGCTTGCAGGTCACCCTGAGCGAAGCCGAAGGGGAATGTGAGGGGTCTGTTTTGATCACCCCGGCCGCAGGCCGACTCCTCAATTTTGATTTTTACTTTTGCTCTGTAGAAAACATTTGTAAAAAGCTCTTTTTAAAAAGTAAATAAAGGA
>CAZWMN010000019.1:0-46898 GCA_964635075.1 uncultured Pirellulales bacterium
CTGTTTCATCAACTATTTCAAATCGAATACTGAGATACACCAGGGAATGAAGGTTTTAGACCAGCAGCTCGGCGGGACCACGCCTTTAGACGTGATCATCGACTTTGGGCAAACAGCGCCGTCCGAGGCGGCCCAAGCCAATGCCCCAGCCAATACCGAGGCCGAATTTGATCAGTTCAAAGAGTTCGACACCACAGCCAAGGAGACCCAATATAAGTACTGGTTTACACCCGAGAAGATGGCCCGGGTTGCGGCCGTCCAGGACTACCTCGAAAGCCTGCCCCAGACCGGCAAGGTCCTGTCGGTAGTGCCTTTGCCCCGCGTAATTGAGCGGACCAAGGGCGGCAAACCTCTCGATAGCGTGGAACTGGCCCTGCTGTTCAATCAGTTGCCGGAGCGGCTCAGGCAGATGCTGGTTACGCCCTACGTTTCGGTTGAGCACAACGAGGCACGGCTTACGGTGCGGATTCGGGACTCAGACCCCTCGTTGAAACGCAACGAGCTGCTCAATAAAATCCGGGCGGACCTGACCGGCAAACTCGGCTTTAAGCCCGAGCAGATACACTTGACCGGGACTTTGGTCCTGTACAATAACATGCTCCAGAGCCTGTACTCCTCCCAAATAGTAACTATGGGTTCTGCCACGCTATTTCTGATGGGGGCATTCGTGGTATTGTTCCGATCTCTGCGAACCGCGTTCATCGCAATTTTTCCAAACCTGCTGGCCATCAGTTGCGTGCTGGGCGTGATGGGTTGGCTGAACATCCCACTGGATATGATGACTATTACCATCGCCGCTATCGGCGTGGGCCTGGCCGACGACGACACGATACATTATATCCACCGGTTCAAGCACGAAGTACTGACCGATGGAAGCTATCAGGAGGCCTTGCATCGGTCGCACGACAGTATCGGCCATGCCATCTATTATACCACGATAACATTAGTCATCGGCTTTTCCATTCTGAGCTTGTCAAATTTCATTCCAACGATATACTTTGGCCTGTTGACTGTACTGGCTATCACTGTGGCACTGTTGGCCTCACTGACGCTGCTGCCGCAATTACTGGTCCTGGTCAAGCCATACGGCAAAAAGCCCGGGGCTAAGCAAGACAACCAGGAGAATCGCAGATGAAACTATACATCCTGATCGCGGTTTGTCTTCTTATTGCAGTGACAGGTTGTGCGACCAGCCTCCGGAGTAATCCACGCTCCCCGACCATCTCGCCCACGGATGCAAATTCACCCAGCCAGACTGATTTTGATGTATTGGAATTTGACATACTGGAAGAGGAATTTTCCAACCAGGCCATTATTATAGTGGACCCAATAGAACCCTGGAATCGTCTGATGTATCATGTCAATGATGGATTGTACTTCTGGGTTCTCAAACCCTGCGCCGAGGTATATAAAGCGGTCATGCCGGAGCCGGGCCGGATCGGGATTCTTAATTTTTTCCACAATCTCACTACGCCTGTTCGTTTTGTCAATTGCCTGCTCCAGGGAAAAGGCAAATCGGCCGGTACTGAGCTTAATCGGTTTGCAATCAATACCACCGTTGGAGTTTTGGGCTTTGGCGACCCGGCGATGGACAAATGGAAAATGGAACCCGCGAACGAAGACCTGGGCCAGACCCTAGCGGTATATGGCCAAGGCAACGGCTTTTATGTCGTCTGGCCTTTGTTAGGCCCGTCAACCGCACGGGATTCTGTCGGCATGGCGGGCGACTTTTTTCTGAATCCGGTTTCCTATGTAAAACCTGCGGAGACTGCAGTCGGCATATCCGCCGTCAATGTCACTAACAAAACTTCTCTTCACATAGGAGAGTATGAGAACTTTAAAGCCGCGGCAATTGACCCCTATATAGCAATGCGCGATGCCTATATTCAATATCGGCAGAAACAAATCCAAAAATAGCCCGACAAACGGAAACTTTTTCATTTTTATCGGCAAAATATGCGGCGAATCTAATCACACAAATTTCACTCTGAAACGCAAATTTCAGATTAAAACCCGCAATTACCTATTATTATACATAAGATAAGGGAGTAAAATGTCTGCAAACCGGTGTGTAATAACAAGAATCGCATCCATATTATCTTTGGTGACTACCGAGAAGGCGTCGGGATACCGCGAAATGACCGCACATACAGACAGTTTATCCGCATCGTCTTTAAGCGGGGCAAGTTCCGGACAAAAGGGTTTAGCAAGTTGAATTAAGCGTCGAATATCGTGAGTCTTTGGAATTTCAACTTCATTCAAACACAAAAGCCCCTTCAGCATCTTTTCAGCATACTGCTGACAATGAAAACAAACAATATCGGGAGGATAACTATCCGACGTCAGAAGAATTTTAACAACAGCCCAATCATTGTTTGCTTTTTCCAGCCATTCTTTAACTGTAATCTTACTGTTCATATAGTACATCCCCGTATTTATCTGCAAAATAAACAACGGTATTTAATATTCCCTTTTGCTGCCGATATTCCGATGGCGTCTTAACGATAATGTCAAAAGCCGCCGGAAAGTCATCGAGCACGCGACGTACCATTCCATAACGCTCAATATACGGCAGTGTTGTGTCTGCAATTACCATCAAGTCCACATCAGAATCTTCATTGGCTTTACCTTCTGCGTAAGAGCCAAAAAGAATTATTTTTTGCGGATGAAATTGCTCCTGTATTCTTCTGCTAATCTGTCTAATCTGCTCGGACGTCAGCATAAATTTCTCCTCATTCCCATTCGATGGTGGCCGGGGGTTTGCTGGAGATATCATAGACGACGCGGTTGACGCCGCGGACTTCGTTGATAATCCGGCTTGCGATACGTTCCAGCACGTCGTGCGGAATCCGCGAAAAGTCAGCGGTCATAAAATCCGTTGTATCCACACACCGGATTGCAATCACATTATCATAAGTTCGTTCGTCGCCCATCACGCCGACCGTACCAACAGGCAAAATCACCGCCAGGGCCTGACTGATGGAGCGATACAGGCCGGCGGCCTTGATTTCCTCAATGAGAATGTCGTCCGCTTCTCGCAGAATCGCCAGTTTTGATTCGGTCACATCCCCCAGCACACGCACCGCAAGACCGGGGCCGGGAAACGGATGCCGCCAGACGATACCCTCCGGCAATCCCAGATATTCGCCGATTAAGCGTACTTCGTCTTTGAACAAATCCCGCAACGGCTCGACCAGCTTAAAGCCAGGTTTTTCCGGAAGACCTCCGACATTATGATGCAGCTTGATGTTGGCCGCCAGGTTGCCGTCCTTGTTGCCGGATTCAATCACATCCGGATAGAGCGTGCCCTGAGCCAGAAACTCCGCGTTTTTGATTTTGGCCGCTTCAGACCTGAACGCCTCGATAAACTCGGCACCAATGATTTTGCGTTTTTGCTGCGGGTCGATAATCCCTGCCAGTTTATACAGAAATTGTTTGCTCCAGTCCACCACCCGCAGGTCGATATGGAAATGGCCGCGGAATGTGGACTCGACATTCTGTCGCTCATTCTTGCGAAGCAAACCATTGTCAACGAAGATGCACACAAGCTGATTGCCGAGGGCCCGGTGAGTGAGAGCCGCGGTTACCGACGAATCGACGCCGCCGGAAAGTCCGCAGATGACGGCGCTTTTTCCGACCTGGTCGCGGATTTTCTGTACCGTCTGCTCGACAAAATCGCTCATTTGCCAGTCGCCGGAACAGCCACAGATGTCGTAGAGAAAATTCTTGAGAATGTCCGAACCGCGAGGCGTATGGGTCACTTCGGGATGAAACTGCACGCCGAAGAATTTACCGCTTTTATGCCGCACCGCTGCGAATGAGCAAGTCGCGGTTTTGGCCAACGGCATAAAATCGCCGGTCAATTCGTTGACCTGGTCGCCGTGGCTCATCCAGACCGTCGTATGTTCCGGCAGCCCCTTCAGAAGGTCGCGGTTGTCGCTGATAACCAGATTGGTTCTGCCGTATTCACGGCTCTGTGCAGGACTCACCTGGGCACCCAGAATTTTACAGCCGATTTGCATTCCATAGCAGATTCCCAGCACAGGCACGCCTAACTGGAAAATCCGCTCGTCGCAGGTCGGGGCGTTGGCGGCATAGACGCTGGCAGGCCCGCCGGAAAGGATAATACCTTTGATACCCGGCTGAGCCAGTTTCTCAATCCTCACCGAGGGCTGATAAATCTGTGAATAGACCTTATGTTCGCGGACACGGCGAGCGATAAGCTGGCCGTACTGACTGCCGAAATCAATAATCGCTACAACTTCACGTACTTGAGTAATCATATTTCTTTTAGCTGTTAAACGTTTCGAAGCCGGAATAGTTCGGCGCTTCTTTGGTAATGACGATGTCGTGCGGATGCGATTCGCTGACGCCTGCGGGACTACTGCGGACGAATTTGGCGTTTTTGCGAAGCTCCTCAATGGTGTGTGTGCCACAATAGCCCATCCCGGCTCGCAGGCCGCCGACTAATTGATAGACAAAATCGCTCAGCGTCCCGCGATAAGGAACGCGGCCTTCGACGCCTTCGGGGACGAGTTTGTCCTTTTCGGTCGCCTTATCCTGACCATAGCGGTCGGCGGAACCTTCAATCATCGCCCCCAGCGACCCCATCCCGCGGTATTCCTTGAACTGCCTGCCTTTGTAGATAACTAATTGGCCGGGGCTTTCGGCAAGACCGGCAAACAATGACCCCAGCATTACCGAGGATGCGCCGGCGGCGATGGCCTTGGTAATATCGCCCGAATGACGGATACCGCCGTCGGCAATGACCGGCACATTATGTTTTTGGGCTTCCGAAACGACATTTAAGATCGCTGTAATCTGCGGCACCCCCACGCCGGAGATAATTCGCGTTGTGCAGATGGCGCCGGGGCCGATACCAACTTTGACCGCATCAACCCCGGCGGCGATTAAGTCCTTCGCCGCCTCGGCGGTGGCGATATTGCCGGCGATGATGTCGATTTTGAAATTCTTTTTAATCCATTTGACCAGTTCAATCACGTTCTGCGAATGGCCGTGAGCGGTATCTACAACAATTACATCGACCTCAGCGTCAATGAGGGTCTTGGCACGGTCACGGTCTTTGACGCCGACGGCCGCTCCGACCCGAAGTCGTCCTCGCTTGTCGCGCACGGCCATTGGAAACTCATGAAAACGGTCAATGTCGCGCATCGTAATCAGGCCGGCCAGTTTTCCTTTGCCGTCCACCAGCAGAAGTTTTTCAACTTTGTGCTTTTGCAGGACTTCCTTGGCCTGTTCGAGTGTCGTATCCGCTGGGCCGGTGACCAGATTGTCTTTAGTCATCACCTCGGCGATTTTAACCTTGTCGTCCTTGAGGAACTTCAAATCCCGACGGGTCAGGATGCCGACCAGTTTATCCTTCTGGACAATCGGAATGCCGGAGACATTTTGTTCTTCCATTACGTTGCGGGCGACCATCACCGATTCCATCGGCGACAGGGTGACCGGGTCCTGGATGACGCCGTTTTCGGAACGCTTGACCTTAATGACTTCACGTTTCTGGGCCTCGATGGAAAGATTCTTGTGAATAATGCCGATGCCGCCCTCCTGGGCCAGTGCGATAGCCAGCGCGGACTCGGTCACCGTATCCATCGCCGCCGAGACCAGCGGGATATTGATGGTGATATGGCGGGTCAGATGCGTACCGGTATCAGCCTGGGTAGGAACAAAGGCGCTGCGGGCCGGAACCAGAAGTACATCGTCAAAAGTAATGCCGTCGCCGATAATTTTGCCGTTGTCCATAGATAGAACACCTCCACAGTTTTAAGTGAGCTTTTTGGAAAAGAAGTATATCGACTCACAGCCCAGAGGTCAAACCAAAACTCGTCGCGTCTGGTTTTTCAAAAACCGCCTGTTATTGTGCTGCGGTAATAGCATCCCGCAGGTCGATGGTTCCTTCATATAGCGCCCGGCCGATGATGGCTCCCGCGGCGCCGATGGATTTTACGCTTTTCACATCCTGAATTGTGGTTACGCCGCCTGACGCGATAACAGGAATGGGAACCTCCTGTACCAGTTGAGCCGTGCGTTCCAGATTAGGCCCGGCCAGCATCCCATCTTTGCTGATATCGGTATAGATAATGGCCGCGATGGGCAATTCCGCGGCTTTTTTCGCGAAGTCAAGCAGGTCTTGGCCGCCGGCCCGCATCCAGCCGTTTTTAGCCACTGTTGAGCCGCGGGCATCCAGCCCCAGTACGAGTTTGCCGGGAAATTGTCGCGCCATTACGCAAAACCAGTCAAAATCCTCAACAGCTTTTGTGCCCAGGATGACCCGGCTCAATCCCAGATGAAGCATCTGTGCAATGATTCGTTCATTGCGGATGCCGCCGCCCAGTTCGACCTGCATCGGCGTTTCTTTGACAATTCGGCCAATCACCTCGGTGTTAACAGGGTAGCCGTCTTTGGCGCCATCTAAATCCACCAGATGCAACCATCGTGCGCCGGCACCGTAAAATTCCTTTGCCTGAGCGACCGGGTCGTCCTGATAGGTAATCTGCCGGTCGTACTGACCCTGAATCAGCCGAACACATTTACCGCCGCGTAAATCTATTGCCGGAAGTATATCCATATCCACATCCGAATTTACAGAGAAGCGAAGCGTAATCTTCTCTGAGATTGAGAAACATTCACATTTGGGACCGTATTTCGCTCCCGGAACACGCCGTCGGCATAGCCCTGAATCGTTTTATCCCGCTCGGCCAGTTCCAGCCGTTTTTCCGCAAGACAGCAATACGTGCGGTCAATCTCAATGCCAAGATAATTTCGCCCCAGTTTTTTGGCAACCACTGATGTCGTTCCGACGCCGGCAAACGGGTCCAGCACCGTATCGCCGGGATTGGAACCGGCCAGGATGATTTTGGCCAGCAGTTTTTCCGGCTTCTGCGTCGGATGGTCGGTATTTTCCGGCATCGACCAGAACGGAATCGTCAAATCCGTCCAGAGATTCGACGGATAAGTAATCCTGAAGCTGCCGTCCGCTTCCTTTTGCCAGTCTTTGGGTCTTCCATCATCATGGGTATAAGGGGCAATGACCCTGCGTTTGACTTTTACCGCATCGACATTGAACGTATATTCATTGGAAACAGTGCAAAACCAGATATCCTCGCTGCAATTTTTCCAGTTGGTTTTCGCGCCTCGGCCTTTTTCACGCTCCCACGTAATGCGATTGCGGATGTGAAAATGCTTTTCTGCAAATAATTGTACCGCGCCGCAGGAATTCCAGTCCGAACAGATATAAACGGAAGCCGTGGGCCGCAGCAGGTGAATCAGCGGCGTCAGCCACATTTCGAGCATTTCCAGATACCCGGCCTGGTTCCGCCGGGAAAATCGTCTGCCGTTAAAATCCTTATCCAGATTATACGGCGGGTCAACAAACAGCAAATCCACAAACTGTTCCGGCAGATAGGACGCCGCGGAAAGCATATCCTGACAAAGCGTCCGGTTCAGAATTTCTTTCACAGACACCGGGCGGTTTAACGTTGTCAGTTTTCGGGAATAATATGCCGTTTCTTCCGGCGTGAGTATCAGAGTTCGATTTCTCGGCGCCCGCTGTTCCATAGCGATACTTTACCGATTATCAACAAAAGTTCAGGAAATTCCCGGCGCTTTACATATTCTTGACGTCTTCGTAATCCTCAAACTTTTTGCCAAACAAAAACCACACGTAGCCAGCTTTGATTTTGAGTTTAACAATATCGTCCTTAATCAGCATCCGTACACGGCCCTTGTCCTTGCCAATGTTCATCTGGTCAAACTCCAGTCCCTCCAGTTTGGATAAATCCTCGGCCAGTCCCGGCGATTTGTCCAGCTTGGTCAGCAGGTTATTCAGCGTCTGCGTCACCACCATAGCAGAACTTTTCAGCGTCGCGCTTTCATAGCTGACCGCCTGGGAATCGTCAAAAAACATCGTCTTGAGCTTTTTGATAATCTCAATCCGCATCTGGTTTTGACTTGGATAGGCGGCATTGAGGGTCTTGGCGTCAAGTACCGCCTCCATATCCAGTTGTATATGCGGGCGGGGCTTGGTGTTCCATCCCCGATAATCCGCCATCGTAAAACCGTATTTACGCACCGCTGTAAGCTTTTCCTCGTCAAACGCCACCATATCGAACCAGTGCGTGCGCGTCTTATTCACGTCGCCCCAACTGGCCACGACGCTTTCCGACTGGCTGAGATGCTCGGTGTTGGGGTCCTGAATATAACTCAACACGTCCGCCGAGGTACTCTGCTTGAGCGTGGTTCTGTAGTACCTGGATTCAATATCCTGGCGTGTATTGAGTTTTTCGCCGCAGCCGGTTAATCCAACCAGCGCCACTATCATCATCGCCGTACTTAACAACCCACTCTTCATAGTCAGGCTCCCAAAGCAGAAAGTTAAACTCAAATATCAGACTTCTTTGGCCTTGATCCACTTCATCATTTTGCGAAGCGACCGGCCAACGTTTTCGAGCTGGCAGTTGTAGTCCTTCTGATACAGCTCATTGAATTTTTTCAATCCGCCTTTGTATTCATTCACCCATTCTTTGGCGAACGCCCCACTGGTAATTTCCGATAGAATCTTTTTCATCTCCGCGCGGGTCTGCCCGGTGATAATCCGCGAGCCGCGCGTCAGGTCGCCGTACTCGGCGGTGTTTGAAATACTGTACCGCATATAGCTCAAACCGCCCTGGTACATCAGGTCAACGATGAGCTTGACCTCGTGCATACATTCGAAATAGGCGATTTCCGGCTGATAGCCGGCGGCAACCAGCGTTTCAAAGCCAGCTTTAATGAGGGCTGTCAGGCCGCCACACAACACCACCTGTTCGCCGAATAAATCGGTTTCGGTCTCTTCCTTAAAGGTCGTTTCGATGACGCCGGCGCGGGCGCCGCCAATGCCGTTAACCCACGCCAGGGCGATTTGCTTGGCCGTGCCTGTGGCATCCTGATGCACCGCCACTAAGCACGGCACGCCGCCGCCCTTCTCAAATTCGCTGCGAACCAGATGACCCGGCCCTTTGGGGGCAATCATTACGACATTGATATCCTTGTTGGGCTTAATGTATCCGAAATGAATGTTGAATCCGTGGCAAAAGCCCAGCGTCTGGCCGGCCTTGAGAATCGGGGCGATTTGGGATTCATAAACCTTGCTTTGAACTTCATCCGGTACGGTAATAACAATCAGAGTTGCACCCTTGATTGCCGCGGTGATGTCGGTCGGCTTAAAACCGTGTTCCACGGCCAGCTTATAGTTGGCGGTGTTGGGCAGTTCCGCAACTTGAACCTTGATGCCGCTGTCGCGGAGGTTCTGAGCGTGGGCATGCCCCTGACTGCCATAACCGATTACGGCCACGGTTTTCCCCGTAAGCGCTGCCAGCGGTGCGTCCTGTTCATAATACATCTTTGCCATAGAAAATCTCTCCTAATATCTGGTTAAACCTAACCCGTCATTTTCCGACAATTATCATAGAAAACTATAGGTTCATTATCATAAGCACAATGCCCCCATTTTTCAAACATTTTTCTTGCCTCACTTTGAGTCAAACTTGCAGCGATATTTCCTTAAATTTGACAAATCAGGCCGAAAAATGTATAATTTCTGTCTTGGTTTCAGGGCTTGGAAAATTTTCACAAAATTCAGGAAAAAAATGGCAACATATAATACTACAACGCCATATCGCTCTAAAGTATAAATCATAACGACTTGTTATGAAAGTGGTTATGGTTATTTGTGATGAATCCGAAATACGAAGCACGAAATTCGAAATAGTTCGATACTTCGACCCTTCGACTGCGCTCAGTGCAGGCAAGCTCATCAGTATAGACAGGCTCACCATCCTGAGCGAAGTCGAAGGACAAATTCAAAATCCAAATCCCGGCATGCCAGGACAAATTCAAAACAAGCTGGATTTCCGCCCCGTGCTTTCGCCAGGGCAGGTCTTTCGCGGGAATGACAAGACTTGCACGGCAACCCTATTTTCACATAAACAGCGTTGACGGAGTACTACAGTAGAACTCTCCTTTTGAACCTACCCCCATAGGTATCGACAGGGGTCGATTAGTCTGCATTCAGGCCACCGGCTTGGCACCTTGCAGTACTCCGAAGCTGGAGGCTCATTCGACAAGCTCCTCTCGATTGCACTCGGGGCATAAAATATGGGCGAACACGGAGGTTCGCCCCTACGGACAAACACGGACGGTTCGACAGGCTCACCGCAAGCAGGACACGGACAAATCGGGTAGTTTGGTAATTTTTAGAGGTTGCCTTAAATTTGGCTGCTGCGGCTACTGATTATGGAGTATATCCGCGGGTATATTCCCCCATTTTTTCATCAATTTTCATGCATTTTCAGTATAAATACTGATGATTTTACCAGAATAAATTTTGATTTTACCTTTGACAATCCACTATGGACAGATTATTTTTGTATCATGTATTGTGGCTCCGGGTTTGGCCTACTGCACCTCCTGAATAAAGGGGTATATTCAAATATGGCAATTTGGCCGCAAGAGGCCAGACCACAGATACGGGAAAGGAGAAAAGGCAGGGATGTAATTGTCACCTCCTTCAACCTCTCGCAGAATGTCGTGGTTTGTCCGGAAAAATGCTTTCATAGAAGGGTTCATCTGTTGGAATTATGGCTGCAAGGAATTAATCGTATGAGCCATTCCTACAATAGCAATCCGAAAAAAACATCGGCAACAGAAAGACTTTCCCTGGAAATTATACCTGATGAATCAATCAGGTCGTTTCTTTTTAGAGATGGCGATTGTACCAGCGATAAGACGAACGTGCAAAGAAGAGGCCTTCCTATCGCCGTATCAAATTCTATGGCCGTCTTCCTTCAAAAAATTCTGCATCGTCCTTTAAAAAAGTGGAAACAACGTACAGACTAAGCATTCGGGTGTGATTTAACGAAATATCAGAAGTGGAAGCGACGAGATTTTTAATGGTTCTCGAGTTTTAGGTTCCGGGGTCGGACTTAAGACGAGTTTTGTTCGATAGAGGCGAAAAAGACGCTGTTAACAATCGTACAATCCGACCGATCCCTCATTGAGCCTCAAAACGACTTGTGCTTCGAGACTCTGGCAGACAAGCCGAACTACTTTGTTAGTCAGAGGGGTATAAGGAGTGTTTATATAAAAATACCCTTGTAACCCACGGGGACGGAGTTTAAATATATAAAAAAACAGGAACAAAAAATGTCCTGGTTCAAATTGTATGACCGTTTTAAGAAAAACAAAATTCAGAAACACCATAAATAATTATCGATAATTTTCCGGCCCGAAATTGGGAGATTAATAATCGTGGAGAATGTAAAAGTCGTTATTTTGTGCGGCGGCAAAGGCACTCGGCTCAAGGAAGAGACGGAGTACCGCCCCAAACCCATGGTCACAATCGGCGGAAAGCCCCTCCTGTGGCATATTATGAAGATCTACGCCCACTACGGCTTCAACGAATTCGTTCTGTGCCTGGGCTATAAGGGCAATATGATTAAGGAGTATTTTCTGAATTACGCGGCGCTGAACAATGATTTTACCATCGAACTGGGCAACCATAGCCATATGCAACAGCACAACAGCCACGACGAAAAAGACTGGAAGGTTACGCTGGTCGATACGGGGCAGGAGGCACAGACCGGCGCTCGTATCAAACGAGCGGAAAAATATCTTGACGGTGATTTGTTTATGGTGACATACGGAGACGGCGTAGCCGACATCAACATCGCTGAGCTGCTGAAGTTCCATCAACAGCACAAAAAAATCGGAACCATCACCGGCGTCCATCCGCCTTCGCGTTTCGGCGAGATGGCGCTGCGAAATGAACAGGTCGTGTCATTCAATGAAAAACCGCAGACAAAAGAGGGGTTGATAAACGGCGGCTTTTTTGTATTTAACAAGGTTTTTTTGGATTCGTTAGAAGATAACGACAACTGCTATTTAGAGAAAGAACCTTTAGAAGGATTGGCTGCCGCCGGGAATTTAATGGGATACATTCACACCGGTTTTTGGCAGTGCGTGGATACGTATCGGGAAATGGAATTGCTCAATGCGATGTGGGACAGCGGCCAGGCGCCGTGGAAATGCTGGTAAAAGTAGAAAAGCAGAAACCAAAAAATAATTTCTGGAAAGGCCGACGGGTTCTGGTTACCGGCTATGCGGGCTTCCTTGGCTCTAACCTGACAAAAAAACTATTGTCCATGCGGGCTCGCGTTGTCGGAATCGATAAACTGACGCTCAGAAAAAATACCCTGCTCAATAGCCACGACCTGAAAAAAATGACCGTCATACGGGGAAATGTGGCGAATTACCGCCTTCTACAGCAAACACTTCATGAACACAGAATAGAGATTGTATTCCATCTGGCCGCTGAAGCCATCGTCGGACAATGCCTGAAAAGTCCGCGACGAACCTTTTCTTCGAATATCCAGGGGACGTGGACTGTTCTGGATGCCTGTCGGAATACGCCTTCGATTCAGGCGGTGGTTATCGCCTCAAGCGATAAGGCATACGGAAGCCATAACAAGCTGCCTTACGACGAAAATTCTGCCCTGGCCGGGGCGCATCCTTATGATGTTTCCAAGAGCTGCGCTGATTTACTGGCCCACACCTACTTTCACACATACGGTCTGCCGGTGTGTATTACCCGTTGCGGCAATATCTACGGGCCGGGCGATTTCCATTTCTCCCGTATTGTACCAGATGTCATCCGTTCTTCGCTCGCAAACAAAACCGTTTTCATCCGCAGTGATGGCAAATTTACGCGGGATTACGTCTATGTGGATGATATTGTTGACGGTTATTTTTGCCTGGCCCAAAAAATGGGGCGGCTGAACCTGGCCGGCGAGGCATTTAACTTCAGCAACGAAGACCCCATCTCGGTTTTGAAACTGGTCAAACTCATTTATATACTGTCAGGAAAGACCCCAGATTATAAAATTCTGAATCAGGCTAAATACGAAATCCACCACCAGTATCTTTCTTCCGCCAAAGCGAAAAAAATACTCGGCTGGAAACCACACTATACTCTCCGCGAAGGACTGAAAAAAACCATCGCATGGTATCAGCGGTATCTCAGCAATGCTAAAAAATAAAAAGGTTCTTATTACCGGCGCCACAGGCTTTATCGGCGCCAATCTTACCAGAAGATGTCAGGATGCCGGCGCCGAAACGCATATTTTTACCCGAACGGTATCCAATACATGGCGACTGCAGGATAGGCTGCAGGACGTTAGGGGATATAATGTTGATTTGCTGGATTGTGAAGAGATAAAAACAGCCATCCACGAAATCCGGCCCGATGTCATATTTCACACCGCAACTTATGGCGGTTATCCTTTCCAGAAACAGCCCTATTCGATTATTCAGACGAATATTACAGGAACAATGAACCTGTTAAACGTCTGCTCACATGTATACAACAGCGAGAGATAGACAGATAGCTAGTAATGAGGCTATACGAATATTTTCTAACTGTTTATCGGCGTTTGATGGCTTAGAATTGCAGATTTAGCCTTTCAGGAAGATAAAATGAAAGACTCTATTTTTAAAGAAGATATCCAATATATTCTCGAATCGATAAAATCTGATCTTCCGCAGTTAAAAGATAAGAAGATTTTAGTTACTGGGGCTACAGGGTTTGTTGGTACTTATTTAATAGAAACCCTATCACTACATAATCAACTACAGCATGAATTTTCATATAAAATATTTGGGCTTGCTCGAAATTCTGCAAAAAAAGATCGGGTAGCATTGCGTTTGGCACTAAACCGTCAAGGTGTTATTTTGCTCTCTGGCGATGTCAGAAACTTTAAATTTCCTGAGCCATTTGATTTTATTATTCATGCGGCAGCACCAGTTGATCCAAAATTTTTAAGGCAAAATCCATTAGAAACAGCAGACATTATTGTAAACGGCACTCGCCATATCTTACAGCAAGCAGTAGAAAATAAGACTTCGCGTGTTTTATACATTAGCTCTGGCGCGGTGTATGGAAAACAACCAGTGGATTTGCCTGAAATTTCTGAGGAGTATATTGGAGGATTAGATATCGCAGATGCGAATTCTGGATATGGCGAAGCAAAACGTTACGCAGAAATTTTATGTAGTCTCTTCAAAAAAGTATACGACTTATCAGTTGTTGTAGCTCGACCATTTACATTTGTTGGGCCATACCAAGATTTAAACTCAGGATTTGCCGTAACCGAATTTATTAAGGCAGCCTTAAATGGAAAACCTATCCGTATTGAAGGAGATGGCACAACACTCAGAAGTTATTGCTATGGAGCTGATTTAGCCGTTGCATTATGGAAAATATTCTTTCATGGAAAAGATGCCTGTGCGTATAATATAGGCTCGCAGGAGACTGTATCTATCGCAGAACTGGCGCGAATGATTGTAGACCTTGCAAAATCTAAGTCAGAAATCATTGTCCTTCAAAAACCAGCGATACATGGAAAACCATCGCGGTATATTCCTGATATTAACCGATTAAAAATAGAGCTTGGCATGGTTAATAAATTTAATTTAAAAGATGCATTAAAGAGAACTATTGACTGGGCAAAAGACTTTTAAGGGATTGCTAAAAATAGAAAGAGAGGTATTTATGAAAGGTGTGGATTTTATTGTTGAATATTTAAAACGACATGAAAAGGTTTCTCATGTTTTTACATATGCGGGTGGAACAAATGCATGGTTGTTGGACGCCTTGCATCGGGCGCAGGGGATATCGTATCTTCCTATGAGGCATGAGCAGAACGCGGCATTTGCTGCTGAAGGCTATGCGAGAGCAAGCGGACTTTTGGGAGTGGCTCTAACGATGAGCGGGCCCGGAGCAACAAACTTGATAACAGGAGTTGCAGATGCTTTTTTTGACTCCATTCCTGTTCTTTTCTTGACAGGACAAGTGACAACGACAACTTATAAATTTCATAAACCGGTACGACAGTTAGGATATCAAGAAACTGATATTGTCAGCATCGCTAAATCGATTACAAAAAGTGCTATGATAGCCGGGTCGGAAAAAGAAATGACTATGATGCTACGCAAAAGCATATCAATCGCTAAGGCCGATCGGCCAGGACCAGTTCTTTTAGACATTCCCACTGATATCCAAAGACGAGAAGTTGACCCGCAGGAACTAACTATTAAACCTGTGGTATCCAACAATCCCTGTGCTAGTGCCGATGAGGTTGATCAAGTGTTTCATCTCATTAAGAGTTCCCGTAGGCCTGTGGTGCTTGTAGGTGGAGGAGTTAGAGCTGCAGAAAGTTGTCAGCTACTTTTAGAATTTATTAACCGTTTTAAAATTCCAGTGGTGGTTTCGTTGAGAGGGAAGGATGCTTTTCCTCACGATCATCCACTGTTCGCTGGATTTATCGGATCCTATGGTAACCGCTATGCTAATTTAACTTTAGTTAATTCTGATTTGGTCATTGCTTTAGGTTCACGTTTGGATAGTCGGCAAACAGCAGATCCAAAAACATTTGCGCGTGAAGCTAAGAAGATTCATGTTGATATTGATTTCAACGAACTAAATAATACGGTCATTGTTGATTTGGCTATTCATTCTCATTTAAAAAGTTTTTTTAAGCTGATTCTGTTGAAGGGTGGTACAAAGAGTTCTTTTCAGCGTCAGGAATGGCTAAAGTATATTCAAGAAGTAAAAAAAGTATTTGCTGTTGATGGTATTGGAGAGACACAGAAGGTTGACCCTAAAGCTTTTTTAAGGACACTTTCTAAGGCGGCTGTTGGCAACGAAATTTTCCTCGCAGATGTTGGCAATCACCAGATGTGGACTGCCCAGGAGTTGTCTCTTAGAGGCGATCAGCGTTTTCTTACCTCAAGCGGTCTTGGAACTATGGGGTTCTCAATCCCTGCAGGCATTGGAGCTTATTGTGCCTGTCCAGATAGAAATATAGTTTCAATTGTCGGAGATGGTGGATTTCAGATGAGCATTCCAGAAATTGAAACCATTGTCCGCAATAAAATTCCATTGAAAATTATTGTGTTTAATAATAATATTTTAGGTCTTATGTGGCATTTTCAGAATGAGAATTTCACCGGGGGACATCCAGCGACTGAAGATAAATATAGTTGTCCAGATGTTCAAAAAGTTGCCTGCGCATATGGTTTATCATCAAAACGGCTTGAGAATAATTCTGAAGTTAAAGAGGGAATACAGTGGTTATTGTCAAGCGATGGACCGGCCTTACTTGAGGTTGCTGTTCATCCTTCGTGGGCAGCTTACCCCAAAGTGAAACCCGGTAATCCTTTAGAGGGGCAGTTGCCAGAAGTGGATAAGAATCTCCTTGCACAATATATGTTAATTGGAAAGCACAAGGACTAAAGCGATGCGGTCCAGAACACAAATTAAAAAAGAAATCTTTGCGAGAGTCAATATGCTATACCGGCTCAAAACGCGGCAGAAAAAATTTGCCCCCGGAAAAACGTCCATTCCCTACGCGGGACGAGTGTATGATGAAAAAGAAATGATTAACTTAGTGGATGCGTCGCTGGATTTCTGGCTGACTGCGGGACGATATGCTGATGAGTTCGAAAGTAAATTAAGCCGGTTTCTCGGTGTAAAATACTGCCTGCCGGTTAATTCCGGTTCCTCGGCTAATCTGCTGGCAATCGCCGCTCTGACATCGCCGTTGTTGAAAAAACGCAGACTCAAGCCCGGCGACGAAGTGATTACCACGGCCTGCGGCTTTCCGACAACGTTAAATCCCATTATCCAAAATGGTCTCGTCCCCGTCTTCGTGGATGTGGACCTGAAAACGTACAATATTCAAGTCGATAAAATCGAAAAGGCCGTTTCTAAAAAAACCAAAGCCATTTTTGTCGCCCATACACTGGGCAATCCCGTTGAAATTGCAAAAATTCAGCGTATTGTTAAAAAATATAATCTTTGGTTTATTGAGGACAACTGTGATGCACTGGGGTCGGTTTTCAAAGGCAAATACACCGGAACCTTTGGCGCGATTGCCACGTGCAGTTTTTATCCTGCCCATCATATCACGACCGGCGAAGGTGGCGCGGTCTTAACCAATGACTCCTTGCTGAGAAAAATTGTTCTGTCGTTCCGCGACTGGGGCAGGGACTGCTGGTGCGAACCGGGGTGTGATAACACATGCGGCAAGCGCTTTTCCCGGCAGTTTGGGAAACTGCCGGCAGGATATGACCATAAATACGTATATTCTCATATCGGCTATAATCTGAAAATAACCGATATGCAGGCCGCCGTTGGCGTTGCCCAGCTTGATAAGCTCAGCGCATTTATCGACGCAAGGCGAAAAAACTTCGACCGTCTTTATAAGGCCCTCAAAAAATACGAAAAAGACCTCGTCCTGCCGGAAGCGACGAAGAGCGCCCAACCGAGCTGGTTCGGATTTCCAATCCTGGTCAAGAAAAATGCGGAGTTTTCCCGAAATGACATTGTTAATTACCTGGAAAAAAACAAGATTGCCACGCGAATGCTGTTCGGCGGAAACCTCATTAAACAACCCGCCTACGCGGAAATAAAATACAGAATCAGCGGCGGACTGGAAAATACAGATGTGGTGATGAATCAACTTTTTTGGATCGGCGTCTATCCGGGAATCACGGAAGAAAAGCTCCATTACATAATCAAAACATTCGATAACTTTTTTGTGGAACATAAGCCGTGAATAAATCCGATTTGCTTCTGGTCGCCCCGCCTACAAGGGCTTATTCCATTTATTTTTCATTTGCGCTACTGTACATTGCAGCGTTTCTGGAAAAAAAGGGACTTTCCGTCGAAATCATTGATTTACGGCCAGCTCCGTCGGAAGGACATACCCTGAAAGACCTCGAAAAAATCTGCGTAGAGCGGATTCTGGCTGGCCAACCGAGATATGTGGGTTTTACCTGTCTGACGGCGGATTATAACTGCATCGACCGGATAGCCCAACAACTCAGACAAAGAGGGTTCGACGGTAAATTTATCGTGGGAGGACATCATCCAACTTTCTGTCCGGAAGATTTTTTCGTTGAAAAAGGAACCTATGACTATGCCGTTCTGGGCGAAGGCGAAATCACACTGCTGGAACTGCTGAACTGTCTTGAAACCGGCGGTAATATTACTGAGGTGAATGGAATTGCCTATCGGGACGGCGATACCATGCGAAAAACGACGCCACGAATGCTTATCGAAGACATTAGCGTTTTCCCACCGCCGGCGTATCATCTGGTGGATATGAACCAGTACACACGGCCGACCACCGGTTTGATTCGCCACATCCTGATTGCCGGCGTGCCGATTCTCACCACCCGCGGCTGCCCCTATCGCTGCACTTATTGCGGAAATCCATCGCTATGGGCAACACATGCTCATAAGAAGATATTGCGGGCAAGATCGGTTGAAGTAGTGCTCAACGAGATAACTTTTTTGAAGGAAAAATACGGCATAGAAGGATTTGGCATCGCTGATGACGCGTTCACTTTGAATGAACAGCGGGTTAATGAATTCTGCGAAGGTCTTAAAAACAGGAATCTGGGGTTGATCTGGAGCTGCCAGACGCATGTCAATCTCTTTACTGAAAACATGGCTGCCTGGATGAAGGATGCCGGATGTATCCAGGTGGAATTCGGCGTGGAATCCGGCTCGAACCGCATTTTGAAAGAAATGAAAAAGGGAACCACCGTTGAACGTATCAAGCCGGCATTTGAGCTATGCAGAAAGTATAAATTAAGAACACTGGCCAATTTGATGATTAATACGCCAACTGAAACGGTCGAGGACCTCAAGGCCACTATTTCATTCGCCAAACAACTTAAACCAACCATCTACTCTTATGCTGTCACCGTACCATTGGTCGGCACGGAAGTGTATGAAAAATATGTACACCCCAAACTAACGCGGACGGAATACGACCTCTACCTGGATGAAAGAGCCTATCACTCCATAATCGACAAACGATTCAAGCTGGCGGCTCATAACAAAAACCTGGCAGGCGTGTATCGTTATTTACATTATCGGTTTATGTGGTTTCGGCATTATTTTGACGCCTTGCTTTATTTCCTGAAGAAATACCGGTTCTACAAAAAATCCGGTCACTGGCGTCAGTACCGCTCAGCCATTATAAGAAAATACACCGCATTCAACAGACTGACTCGGGTCGTCAACCAATGCATGAAAAAATTCACCCGCGTTAAAACGGCCTAAACGATGGAAAAACCATTTTCCACTTTCAAATGGGTTTATGCCTCTGTCGTCCTTCTCTTTGCAGCGGGACTGTTCGTTCTCAACGCCCGCAACCACCATGAACTTATGGGAGGCGCCGACGAAGGTAACTATCTGGCAATGGGCAAAATCCTCTCGCAGTTCAACGGCGTTGTGTTTCACGACCCATACCTCGCTACCTTCGGACAGTACACCGAAAAAAACAACCTGCTGCCGGTGGGGTTCAGCGTCCATAACGACAAAATAAATCTGGTAAAATCCGGCTGGAATAAAGGCTATCCGTTAATGGCCGTGCCGTTCTGGTGGATGGACAAATACAACGGCTACAAGTACGTCAATCCTTTTTTGGGGTCGCTGGCCGTTGTTCTGGTTTATCTGATTGCGGTCCGTATGGGCTACCCCGAAGGAGGTTTGATTGCCTCGCTGCTGCTGGGTACGTCGTGGCTCCAAATTTGGCACTCTCGATACCCTCTTTCTGAAATCACAAGTCAGGTCTTTTTTCTGATATCGCTTTACTTTATTGTCATATACGCACAAAAGCACCGCCTTCCTCATCTGATTTTAACGTCATTGGCTCTTTCTTTTGCGATTTTTACGCATTTCGGCAATATTTCGCTGGCAATAGGATATACGATTGGCATGACTATTTTCGCTTTCATAAAATTCAAAAAAGAGCAAGTCCTGACATATAAACTGGTTCTTGATGAATTTTACATCCTTTTGTTTTTGTTTCTCATTCCCGTACTTGTTTTCTTTCTGAACTTCAAGCTGGATCCGGGCATTCAACAATATGGTTCCCAAGCGGGGTCATTTTCCGGTTATAATCTCTTTTTTAAGCTTTCGGGTGATGTCCCATTCTTAAATGCCTTGAACCTGAAATTATTGGAACGGGTCTCCAATTTTTGTGTTTTGGTATCTGTACCGTTATTGTTCCTTGGCGTCATTGGATGGTATGATTTGATCATGAACGACTCAAAGAACAGGTTCATATGGATATCCCTGAGTCTCATTATCATCGGCTGCAGTATTATCAATATGAGCCGTATCAATCCGTGGGTTTTATATGCGGCCAGAAGAAACGTGCCAATCATTCTGCCGTGCCTGTATCTTTTTGTGGGAGCATTTCTGGCGATGCGATACAGAACTTTTTTGGCTCATCATAAAAAACGATACGAAGTGATCCTAACAAAAATATCACTTGTGGTTTTATCGGCGTTCTTGTTTACGGCACAAGTGCTTTCCTATCTGCCTTATAACCACATCAACAAAGGAAAGGGACTGCCCCAAATGTGCCTTCACACCAGGAACACTTTAGAAAAATATGCTCCCTTGTCGAACTCTCTGGTCATTTTAACCGATCCTTCGAGCGGTCTTTTCCAGGCGGGGTTAAGGTATATTTATGACGTTCCGATTATGACGGCGGGAAGTCTCAACGAACAGGTAAAAGTAATTAAAAGATGTCTAAAAGACGGTTGCCATGTGTATCTTCTGGGTACTGCTGATTCAAACGTCACCAACTCCCTTTTGTCCATTTTTAATACAAGGGCCGTTGAACTCTGGAGTATGTCGATTACGTTCTTCGATCCCAATTACACAGGGATTTTCAACTGGCCCTCAAAAGAATCGGGGGTTCTAACCTATCATTTAATAAAAATAAATCCCGCGGAGAGCCTGAAATTATGAAACTCTTTATTCAAATTCCCTATCTGAATGAAGAAAAGACGCTGCCCGGAAGAATTTAAAAGAATGAGCCTTAAAAGACTCCCTAACTTTTTTGTTGCTTAACGGGGAGCAGTGCAAATTGACATATTCAAACTCTACAGAATACGTTACGAACAAATTAAATAGTAAAGTAAATAAGGAATATAATGATGGGTAAAGAAGAAGGATTGAGTATCATAATTCCTGCCTATAATGAAAAAGAGACTATCATAGGTGTATTTGAAGGTGTAAACAAAATAATGAACTCTATAAAACCATTAAATTACGAAATAATTATAGTTGATGATGGTTCTACAGATAATACCGGTAAAATAGCAATAAAACACGGTGCAAAAGTTATATTCCATCCATATAACAAAGGTTACGGAGCGGCGTTAAAGACTGGGATTAGAGAGGCTACAAACGAAAATATATTAATAATTGATGCGGATGGACAACATAATTACGGAGATATTGAAAGAATTGTAGAACACCTCACCGAATACGATATGGTTGTGGGGTGCAGAACGAAGGATTCATACACCCAACTTTCTCGAAAATTAGGCAAAATTTTCTTACATCAGTTGGCCAATTATCTTTCTGGATTTAAAATCCCTGATTTGAATTCTGGATTCAGAACTTTCAAAAAAAGTAAGGTAATGGAATTTATACATATTTTACCCAATACTTTTTCTTTTGCTACAACTATTACTTTGGCCTTTTATCAAAGGGGGTATAGTATAAAACATGTCCCTATTATAAGTGAAAAAAGAAAAGGTGGGAAAAGTGAAGTGAAACAAGCCAGACACGGAATGCAGACCTTACTATTAATTATTAGAGTTATAATGCTTTTTAATCCGTTAAAGATTTTTGTACCTGTAAGTGGAATACTTTTTTTAGTAGGCTTTTTCTATTCTATTTATTCTTTTATATTTGTTAAATTTCATATTCCCACAGGAGCCCTTTTGTTGCTGCTCTCTAGTATAATTGTCTTTTTATTTGGAGTGATTGCTGACCAGATTGCTGCATTGAGAATGGAAATGAAATGAAGGTTTTGTCCATAAATCCTCACAAACTTTAATATGATTGGTACTAAATGTTCTGGAACTTGTCGATAATACAGTAGGTTGCTATCCGCAGTAGGGATTGGTCTTACAACTTCTTTCTTAAATTAAAGAAAAAGGTTAGCATTATAAATATATCTACATATCTTAATATTGTAAAAAATATTACCTGCAACAGGCTTGGCTTGCCACTATACCCCTCCTTCTGCACTTTTATTTTTACATGGAAATGCAATTTAAAGTGTAGGATGTGTTCTATATGGGGGAAAAAAAGTGAACGTGAGATGACTGTAAAGGATATAATCGCGGTATTCTCAAAGCTTAAATTCATTAAATATTTAAGGATTACCGGCGGAGAGCCATTTTTTAGAAATGATATTGAGGATGCGGTAAAAGCAATAATGTTTCAAATAAAACCGAACATATTACATATTACCACGAACGGATATTTCACTGAAAAAATATTGGGGTTACTGGAAAATCTGGGGAATCCAAGTCTGCATTTGAAAATATCAATCGATGGTTCTGAAAATGTACATGATGAAATTCGTGGAATGAAAGGATCTTATCGAAATGCGGTTAAAACTTTGGAAGAGTCAATCATTTTGAGAAAAAGTAAAGGATATTCCGTAGGAATAAATTACACGATAAGCGAGAAAAACATTGGTATTGACCAGTTAAGATTTGTACACAATTTAAGTAAAATAAATCATGTAGACATGCATGTTGATTTTTTTTATGAATCCCCACCGTTATATAAGAATGAGTCTAAATTGGAAATTGGCAGCGAGTATAACTTTTTCAGAAATAATAAAGGTAGTTTAAGTAAGGTGTTCAATTATTGTCTTGAAAATAAATTGACAAAATCTTTTGCTGAGACACTAAAACAAAAATATTTTATTTACGGATTTGAAAATAGGATAATGAATGATAAAAATCAACCCAATCCTAAATGTACTGCTTTGCGAAGCCATTTGAGGATATTGCCGAATGCCGATGTAACAGTTTGCCTTTATAAACCGCAAATTTTGGGAAATCTTTTAAGAACTTCTTTTGAAAATGTGTGGCATAGTGAGCCATTAGGGAAAATACGCAAAGAGGTGGAGAATTGTCGGGGTTGCTGGGCCGGGTGTGAAACTGGCCCGAATTCAATATTCACCGGAGATTTGATAAGGGCAATTTTTTATTGAATTTATGTACAGTTTAATGCTATGTCCTATCGAAAAGTAGTAAAAAACATTGAAGCTTTTGAAGAGTTGACAAGGAAGGCCGAAGCAGGTTTTAAGGTAATATGGTCTTGACAACAGGTAGGGGGTTAAATGTGATAGGATATCGCTGAACTGGCGAATCATGCCGCTATCAGGATTGTGGAAAGCAGAATGTTTCTATGTGGAATGAATCAACTGTTCGTTTTCAGTAAAGCACAAAATCCGTAAATGTGGGAAAAAAGACATAAACGCACGCAGCGAGCATTGACAGGGTCGGTGTCCATCATCCTGTCGCGATTTGTTTCCCTTGCCTGCGGGTTGCTGACGACCGGCATTCTCGCTCGTTATTTTACGCCCGAACTATTCGGTTTATGGGCGATTCTGACCTTTCTGATAGGCGTCATTCCCGTCCTCGACATCGGGATTGGCCTGGCACTGCGAAATAAACTGTCCGCGCTTTATTCCGACCGGCAAAATCATAACGAATCCGGCAGAATTTATTTCTTTTCCGTCTTTTACGCTTATATTTACCTTTCTCTAATTCTGGCCGTTCTTCTTTGCTTTGCTTATTACATAATTCCATGGGGAATGATGTTAAATACAACTGACCCGCAGATTATTCAGGAAGGTTCTTTCTCTTACATCGCAGCGTTAATCATACTCGTGCTGAGTCTGCCGTTCGGGGTGAGCCTGTCAGGTTTTTTCAGCCGCCAGGAAACACACTGGAATTCCTTTTTCGAAACTCTCAAAAGTATCCTGGCGATAATATTTATCGTCTCGCTTGTGGTTTTACACGCTCGTTTTACCGTCATCGTCATCTGGTTTTCCATCGCTATGCTGATACCCGTAATTATTTCTTTTTTCACCTTTTTACGGAAGTGCAGATGGAAATTTACCGTGCTGAAAACGAAAGACTTTTTGTCAAAAATCAGAGAGCTGATACCCGAAAGTATCCGATTTGGGCTGATGCAGTTCTCGGCCACACTGATGTTCTCCACGCAAGCTCTTATTGTGGGTAAAACTACAGGTCTTAAAGACGCCGGCGAGTATGCCCTGGTCCAAAAGCTTTTTCTGATTCTGAGTATTGTACATTTTGCCGTACTGACCCCGCTGTGGTCGGCTTACACTGAAGCGGCCGCATCTAAAGATATGATTTGGGTAAAAAAAATACTGATGTATTCCGTCGCCTTTACCTTGTTGGTTTTTACCTTTGGCTCAACCGCTTTATACTGGCTTGGCAAACCCATTATTTTCCTGTGGACGGGCAAAACGTTGACCAACGCCCCACTGTTTGCATGGATGGGCCTGTGGGTATTTGTTACAGGTTGGGTTAATTGTTTTTCCGTTTATCTTAACGGCATTGGAAAACTGGGTATGCAAACAGTATTGATTATTCCCGCCGCAGTTGTGTATATACCTTTATCGCTTTATTTAGGCGGAAAATTTGGTTTAACCGGCGTATGTTTGGCGGGCAGCATAGTATGGCTTCCCCTGGCCGTTTCAAACCCAATTCAGACGGCGATGAGTTTAAGAGACACAAATAAACTTCATTCCATAATGACTCAAAAATATATTTGAGGCACAAAACAATAATGTTGCTGAATGTCATAGAGCAGAGGAGTTGTCATTGCCATTAGACTGCCCCAAAATAAGCATTCTCATTCCCACATGGAATCGGGCACATTATCTGCCCGGATGTATTGAAAGCGTACTGTCTCAGGACTACCCTGATTTTGAAATCGTCATTTCGGATAATGCCTCCTCGGACAACACCTCCGATGTTGTAAAAAAATATCTGAATGATAAAAGAATCCGGTATTTTAGAAACGATGCGAACATAGGCCTTGCAGCCAATTGGGAAAAACTGCTATACCGCTATGCCGCCGGAAAGTACGGCAAGCTGCTTAATGACGATGATTATTTGGTTGACAAAAGTCATCTATCAAAAGCTGTCGCCCTTATGTGTCGCCATGATTTGGACATTGTATTTTCCGGCTCTCTGATACAGTGGAACAACCCCGCCGACAACACGGCCGGAATTAATGAAATCGTCTTCGATCTGCCGGAGGTCGTATCCCGACAGTGGTGGCTGGAACACCTGGGTAAAAGACAAAGAAGATTGACGCTGTTTCCTAATCTGGTGGGAGGCGCTGTTTTTTGTCTGCAAAAAGCAAGAGAACTCAACGCCTTTCGTCCCGGCATATACGGCCTGGATTACGAGTTAGCACTGAAATTCATCCTCTTCAAAGACAGTGGATACCTGAAGGGACATCACTGGGCGGAACGCTACCATAGCAGCGACGCCAAGACAGCAAACCTCGATAAAATCCTCGAAGGCACTGTATTATTCAACCGGATCTATGACTACGGCGTTTCCATAGGATTGCCAAAAAGGAAAATGTTGCGATTCCGGCAGCGCGGGCAGACAGTGTTTATACAAAATTTTTTGATTCATAAATGGTTCGTGGAAAGGGGGTGCACATCCCACTCTCTGCTCTGGCTCTATAAAGAACTTAAAAAAATCGCACCTGGCGTCTTTTGGCGGATGCTCATGACAGTACCGACTATCAGTGAAATTCTAAAAAGCAAAAATATAAAGTTATATCATCTCGCCCGCACAGTATATTCCAAGGTCGCTTGTCGATAACCTTATGATGACCCAAAATAAAATTTTATTAGTCAAGCCGTTTATTTCAAAAAGTTTCCACAGTCAGAATATCTATCCGCCCACGAGTCTGGGGTATCTGGCCCATGCACTATACCGTGAAGGAATGGATTATGACGTTCTCGATATGGGATTGGGACATTCCATCAAAGACCTCTTTCGGAAAATCGCGGAGTATCAACCGACCCACGTGGGAATCTCGATGTTCACATACCGCTACAAGACGGTGTATGACCTGGCCGACAAAATCAAGATGCAATTTCCCGCGATTAAAATTGTCGCCGGAGGTCCCCATATCTCTACTTTTCGTGAAGCGGCGCTGAGAGAATGCAATCCGATCGATCTGGGTGTGATTCTTGAAGGCGAAGCGGTTCTGCCGCAACTGATGAAAGATGTCGCCGTAGAAACCATCCCCGGACTTATTTATCGCGATAACGGTCAAGTTCTTGCCAACCACAACACCGAATTTATAGACGACCTCGACGTTATCGGGTTTCCAATATATCGGAAATTTGAACTGGACAAATATACTGCCCTGCCGAAATTAATGACCATCATTACCACACGAGGGTGTCCATATCAGTGTATCTATTGCCCAGTAGGAACAACTATTGGCAGAAAACTCAGATACCGCAGTCCGCAAAGTATCATCGAAGAAATCCGCTATTGGTACGACCACAGATACCGAATTATCGAAATTATGGACGACAATTTCACGTTCAAAATGGAACGCGTTCATCACATCTGCGACCTCATCGAAAAAGAAAGATTTAATAATCTGACCTTCAACATCCCCAATGGCGTTCGAGCCGATAAGGTCAGTCCGGATTTACTGAAACGGCTGAAAGAAGTCGGCTTCAGAAAAATATCGTTCGGCGTTGAGGCCGGAAACAATAAAGTGTTGGCGCGACTAAAAAAAGGCGAAAAAATCGACGTCATCAAACAGGCCATCGGCTGGGCTGTAGATGCAGGGCTCGAAGTCAATCTATTTTTCCTCATCGGTTCGCCATCAGAAACACCGGCGGATTTCAGCGATTCCCTCGATATCGCCCGGAAATACGCAGTCAGCGGAGTTTATTTCTATAATATCATTCCTTATCCGGGAACAGAACTCTATAACTGGATTCGCGAGAACAACCGATTTCTTAAACAACCAGAATACTACCTGAACTCGGTCTCAGGACTGGCCAATGATCCGGTCTTTGATACGCCGGAAATGACAATCGGGGACAGAAAAAAGGCTTACCGTGCCGCCAAAAAAATAGAAAAAAAAGTTTATCTGGAAAAAATTAAAACGAAATTATCCGGTTTCGGCGTGTTTACAAATGTACTGGCTCGGATTTACTGTACGAAAATATGTCAATGGACGCTTAGAAAAAGCGCGGGCTTCAGACAATTGATTGCCGGCATAAAAACATTCTTCAAAATATAGAAAGAAACAAGCATTTATGAAAAATTTAGAAGCAAAACTATTCAAGGCGATAACAAATCCGAAATCGGTTTATCTGTTCGTCTCAGCCAAAATCAAAGGTCCGCTTTTTCTGCGACAAATCACGCAAGACGGTAAAACGTATTATCAATATCGAGGTGAACTGTTTCCGGCATATTTGAACAACGGCAACGCAATCTCATATATTAAAGAAAAGGCATTGCTCTATTGTCGGGGCAGAGGTCTTGATATCGGCGCCGGCAAATGGCCTTTGGACGGAGCCATACCCGTTGACAATACCAAGGAACAAAATGCCTATAAATTAGATAATTTTACTGACGGCTCTCTTGACTTTGTCTTTTCTTCCCACTGCCTGGAACATCTGGACCAATGGAAGAAGGCGTTACAACTGTGGATCAGCAAACTCAAACCCGGCGGAATCCTGTTTTTATATCTGCCACACAAGTCGCAAAAACTCTGGTTGCCGGGGGCGCCGTGGGTGGGACACACTCACCGGTGGGTTCCCGCATGGGAAGTAATCAACCCCTTTCTCACGCAAAATAACATGGAAATTCTTGACCATAACAAAGATAAAGACGAATACTGGAGTTTCCATATCATCGCCAAAAAGAAACCGCACACCTGTAACACTATCTAAAGCCGTCTATCCGAATCAGATATGACAGATAAAATATTTCAATTATTGTCCATCTTGGCCCGCTATCTGTGGAAAGAGAAAAAGCCGCCGCTGGCGGAAATTAAAAAAATCATGGTTCTGCGACTCGACCATATCGGCGATGTACTGCTCGTAACTCCTCTTTTACGAACGTTAAGAAAGCATCTGCCGAACGCCCATATCAGCATCGCCGCAGGGTCATGGGCAACCGGAATCCTTGAAGGAAATCCTGATGTTGATGAAATCGTGGTATTCGATTATCCACGGTACAATCGTAATCACAGCAATAAAAGCCGGGGAAATATCGCTGCTTCTCTCTGTTTCATCAGGAAAATCCGTCAAGGGGGATATGACCTTGTCATAGACCCCCGAAGCAATCTCAGCACGCTGATTTTTACCTACTTGAGCGGCGCCAGGTATAAGGTCGGTTTTGATATCGGCGGCAGAGGTTTCGCATTGACAACGAAAGTACCTGAAAATCAGAATCTTCATCAGATCGAAAAAAATCTGCTGCTGGCCAAGGCCATTGGCATAGAGACGACGGAAAAAACCATGGTTCTGGCTTTTTCCGATACAGATAAGCAGGTGGTGGAAAAATTTTCAGAAGAGAATGGTATTTCCAAAAATGATGTATTAACAGCGATATCTCCCGGCGCCCCGTGGCCTCCGCGTAGATGGGATATCGGAAATTTTGCGGAAGTCATCCGCTGGATTACAAAAGAAACCAAGAGCAAGATTTTGATTATCGGCGGGAAAGAGGACGCCGATGTCCGGGATAACCTAAAAAAACAGCTTAATGGTTTAAATGAAAAAATTGTTGATTGCGTGGGAAAGATAACGCTGAAACAGACGGCGCTGCTGCTGCAACAATGCAAATTTTATTTGGGGACAGACAGCGCCCCCATGCACATTGCCGCCGCCATGGGAACACCTGTTATCGCGCTGATGGGGCCGGGAGAATATCCACGATTTGCCCCTTACGGCGACAATCACATCGTGATTCGAAAAGAAGTCGGCTGCAATCCCTGTCGCCAGAATTCTGTCGGTCCGCAATGCCGTCAGGGAATTAATCTCTGTATGAAGCAAATTACCGTCGATGAAGTCAAAAACGTGATATCCAGACTGCTGAATCTGAATAATTGAATCCGCGATTATGGGATGGCAGTATTTTAACAGCCAGTTATACCTGTTTCAAAGGAGATTGCCCGCGGTCGTCCTGGGTTGTACCGACTTTATAGGCCGATGGACAGTCGGCAAATTCATCAACAGAAACAAAGTTCTGGATAAAACCCAGGTCAGAAAAATTCTCGTTTGCCGGCCGGATCATCTCGGCGATGTAATTATGACCACTGCCGTACTGCCGTTGTTGAGGCAGATATTTCCCGGAGCTCAAATTCACATGTTAATCGGCGGTTGGAGCAGGGAAATCGTTGCAGACAACATTGATGTCGCTGAACTTATTGAATTTGATCATTTTTATCTAAATCGGGAAAACAAGCCCTCATGGAAGAAATGCCTGAAAATGCTGGCTCAGATACCGCGGGTAGTACGAAAATTGAGAATGGAAAAATATGACCTCGGAATCGCCTTTAGACCTTTCTTCGGAAACGCCATTCTTTTGATGTGGCTGGGCGGGGTGAAATACCGCGTCGGATACGCTGCGGCAGGCTTTGGTTTTTTACTGCATAAGACGGGAACTTTTTCGCTGTCGATGCACTTTATAGAAAATATGCGGCAACTTTTAAAAAATATAGACGCAGTCGCGGAAACAGCAGAACTCCGGCCGCAATTAAAAGTTTCTGAAACGGCACAGCAGCAGGTGCAAAAACTGCTATTGCAGGCTGGCATAGACCGCCAGAAAAATCAACTGGTGGTTTTTCATCCGGGTTCCGGTAGAAAAGAGGCTCTCTGGGATGTTCAAAAATGGGCCGCTCTGGCGGATATTTTTCAGGAACGATACCATGTTAAAGTAGTCATTACAGGCGGAGTCAGCGAAAGAAATCTCGCAGAAGAAATCATAAATCGAATGAAAACAAAGGCTGTTCATTTCGCGGACGTCTTTTCTATCGCGGAATTTACCGCGCTGATTTCGCTTTCAAGCCTGGTTGTCGCCCTGGAATCGTTTTCTTCCCATATTTCCGCCGCATTGAACATCCCAACTATCGTTCTTCACAGCGGAATCCAGGATTTATGTCTTTGGAAACCGTGGGGACAACGGGTGATTCCGCTGACAAAAAAGACGGCTTGCGCCCCCTGCTGGCAAAAAAGAGGATGCACTCCGATGGAGTGTATAAAAGATATCCAAGTTAACGACGTAGCGGAATTCGCAGAGGAGCTTCTATCATGAACTGGCTGAACCCTTATTATACGATTTTAGCGACTGTCTTTCTAACGGTATTGGGGTCTGTTTCGCTTTACCGGGTGGGGCCGATTCATTTCAGGCCTTATCAGATTCCGCTGCTACTGTCCGCGGCGGGATTTTTCGTTCAACTTTTACGGCACAAACAGAAATTTCTGCTGCCCGCTCCCCTAAAAGTGTTGCTGTTGTTTTTTGTGACAATTGCGGCTTCACTCTGGGTGTCTCAATATCCTGCCGTAACCATAAAACAGGCTATCCTGCTGGGTCTTTACGTGATGACCTGTTTTCTCATCACCAACGCCTGTGATACGGAGAAAAAATTGATATGGCTGCATAAGGTAATTGTTTTTTCCTGTTTGACGGCATGTGTCTATGGCCTGATTATCTTTATCCTGACCAATCTGTCCGGCGTGGCAAAAGAAGGCGGTTACTGGTACACACGTCCCAAGTCTTTCTTTGTCGAACCCAATGAATTCGGCCTTTATCTGACCTTCGCGTTTGGATACATTTTTTCAGAATTCTACGCCGGCACAAAAATAATAAAACGATATATTCTGTGGATGATTTTTCTGCTTTTTTTTCTGCTGATTATGCCCAACATGAGCAGAGGTTCCTGGTTAGGCTGTATCGCAACAATTATAACGGTTATCTTTTATCAGCATAAAACCAAGTTGCAAAAAATAACGATTTTTCGACTTGCGAAAATTACCGTTTTGATTGCCTTGTTATCAACACTACCGCTATGGCTGTGGTCCAAAGTGATACCCGTCAGGGAAATCGTTACGGTCACTAACGTCGCCGTACCCAAAACGGACACTAACGTCGCCGTACCCAAAACGGTCGCTAACGTCGTCACATCCAGAGTCATATCTTTACCCACCGGTCAGGACCCAACGTACCAGAAACGCCTGAAGTACAGTCAAAATGCAGTTGATGTATTGCGGCAACATCCATTAACCGGCATTGGTTTTGGGAATGTGTTCACGACTCTGGAAGGAGGCTTGCAGGAAAATAAAAGTGATTTTCATGGAATCCCCGCCATTGGAACCGCAACCTCTTCCAACTTCTTAGTCGATATCTGTGCGGAAACCGGCATACCGGGGATTTTAATTTTTGTGCTCTTTTTAATCCTGCTGCTCAAAAAAGGATTGGACGGCATCAAAACCGCCGCAGATAATGAAACACTGACCGTTCTTATCGGAGCAATGGGTTCTTGTGTCGGCCTGATGGTTAACGGCCTTACTTATCCCATTTTGCTTTTGCCCTTCTTCTGGATATCCGCGGGGATGTTAAGTACGCCGATAAGCCGGAGGTAGTTAAAGGAAGAACATCGTGAAAATACTGCTGGATGCGCGAATGATATCAAATACAGGGGTCGGAACTTACATCCGCACTCTCCTGACGGTCTTCAATAAAATCAACGAAAACATTCTCGTCTATGCCCTGGTCAATCCTTCGGATGCAAACCGGATAGACGACGGCCCGAACGTGAAAATCATCAGAGCCGGCATGGAAACACCCATCTACTCGGTCAAAGAACAGTTTATTGTACCTTATTATTACAGAAAACTGAAGCCGGATTTGGTTCATTATCCCAATTTTAACACGTCATTTTGTCCGGGTATTCCTTTTGTGGTTACGATTTGCGACCTGATTTACTATCTGTATCCCAATGCCTGCCCGAACAGGATAGGACATCTGTACGCCAGGATAATGATGAAACACTCCGTGAAAAACTCAAAGGCGGTCATCACTATTTCCAGGTACAGCAAAGATGACATTGTCCGACATCTCAAAACGCCTGAACAGAAAATCAACATTATTTATATTGGAATCGACCAGGCTTATCACCCGGTCGAAGATGCAACGTCCGTTCTCCGGAAATATCATCTGCCCCAACGTTACATCCTTTATATGGGCAATCATGAACCTCGAAAAAATCTGACGGGATTATTGAAAGCGTATGCACTAAGCAAACATCGGAGCGATTATCAACTGGTGATCGGCGGCAAAAAAGACCATAGAAGAAACAGTTTGTACGAAACTGTCAGTCAGCTGGACATTGTTCAGAACGTAATATTCACCGATCACCTTGATCAAAAAGACCTCGCAGCTTTATACAGTGCAGCCGGTTTATTTGTCTTTCCATCCCTCTATGAAGGATTTGGTCTTCCTCCGCTGGAGGCGATGGCCTGTGGAACGCCCGTTGTTTGTTCCAATGCCGCATCCCTGCCGGAGGCGGTCGGCGACGCGGCGGTGCAGTTTGATCCTCAAAATATCGACCAGATGGCAAACGCCATGGATAGTGTTCTGTGCAGTCCGTCTCTGCAAAAGGAACTTGTCCAAAAAGGATTTGAACAGACCAGACGGTTCTGCTGGGAAAAGACCGCCGCAATGACCATCGAACTCTACAAAAAAATCTTAGGACATTCATGATAAGATTCGACAGAGTATTATTCATTTTCCCGCAATATAAACATACCCAATTCGGCGCAATCCATCCTCCGGTGGGATTGGGTTATCTGTCGGAGTTTCTGAGTGTCAACGGCATAGAAAATGATGTCGTGGATATGCGGCTGGACCCAAGTATTGACCGTCTGAAAGCAAAAATCAGAGCCTTCCAGCCGAATCTCGTAGGGGTCAGTATGATGACGCTTTTGCATCGGCATACCTACGGTCTGATGGAAGATGTTAAAAAAACGTTTCCGCACCTGTTCATTGTTGCCGGTGGACCGCATATTTCCACATTTAGAGAAGCTGCTCTCAATCAGTGCCGTGCGGTTGATTTCGGAGTCACTCTCGAAGGTGAGCAAACGCTGCTGGAGTTGTGCCGTGAAGTGAACCTCCCCGACATAAAAGGACTGATTTACAGGCACGATGACCAAATCATTTATACAGGTCCAAGACCGTTTATTGCCGAGCTGGACACGATTCCTTTCCCCGTTTACGGCAAATTCGCCCTGGATAAATACATCACGGATGAAATCCCGCTCTTGACGTCACGCGGTTGTCCTTATAATTGTATATACTGTCCCGTTAAAACCGCCATCGGCAGACAATGCCGAGTCAGAACTCCGCAACATGTCATTCGTGAAATCCAATACTGGCACCAGAGGGACAGGCGGCACTTTGGCATCGTAGATGACAACTTTATGATGATTAAAAAACGAGTTTTAGACCTGTGTCAGGAAATTCAAGATCACCGGTTGAAAGGGCTTGAACTGAGGTGCCCCAATGGCGTCAGAGCCGACCAGTGCGACCGGCAAGTACTTGCCCAAATGCGAGACATTGGTTTTAAGTACCTGGCCATCGGTATTGAAGCCGGAAATAATAAAATTCTGGAACGCCTCCATAAAGGTGAAAAGATTGAAATAATCAGGCAGGCCATTAAAAATGCCTGCGATCTTGGTTATGAAGTGATCCTCTTTTTTCTCGTCGGATCTCCCGGTGAAACCTGGCAGGATATTGAAGACTCCGTAAAGGTAGCGACGTCATACCCTGTTTTTGACGCCAAGTTTTATAACCTGATTCCGTTCCCCGACACGCAATTATTTGACTGGGTACGCCAAAACAAATATTTCATCAGAGAACCGGAAGATTATCTCAATGACGCATCCCATTGGGACGCCAGGCCTGTTTTTGCCACGCCGGAATTGTCGTGCGAAGACCGGATCAAGGCTCTCCATTATACCGCCAGCATCCGCAGGCAAATCCGCCAAAAAGCTATTCAACGTAAATTGCAAAAACTGGGCATTCTGTCCGGCCTTGCAGCTCACATTTTCATTCTGGATTTTGTTCAGTATCAACTGCTGCATAACTATTACCTGCGACGCCTGGCCACCCGTATTTTCCGCAAGATTACCAACTAAGGAAATCATTATGAAACTTGCGATTGTTCATGATTATCTGAATCAATACGGTGGTGCTGAAAAAGTAGTGGAGGTGTTGCACAAGGTTTTTCCTGATGCGCCGATTTACACATCCATTTATCTCCCCCAAAACATGCCTGAAAGTTTTCAGAAGATGAATATCCGCACCTCATTTATGCAAAAACTTCCTTTTCTCAAAACACATTTCAAAAAATATCTGATGTTGTACCCCAAAGCCATCGAAAGTTTTGATCTTGGCGGGTATGATGTGGTTCTCAGCAGCAGCAGCGCGTTTGCCAAAGGCGCCAAAATTCACCCCAACACGCTGCATATTTGTTATTGTTATTCGCCGATGAGGTTTGTCTGGAATTACGAAAGTTATGTCGAAAAAGAGGAGTTCGGCACCGTTGCTCGCAGGATACTCCCCTTTTTTATTTCCCGGCTCAAAAAGTGGGACTTGCGGACAAACAGCAGCGTAAAGCACTTTATCGCTATCTCCAGAAACATTCAGGACAGAATTCGGCTGTGTTACCAGCGTGAGTCGGAACTGATTTATCCTCCTGTCAATGTCGGCAATTTTGAAATATCAAAGGAAATATCAGATTATTTTCTACTCGTATCCCGCTTAAACGCATATAAAAGGATTGATTTGGCGATTGAAGCGATGAATCGGCTTGGACTGCCGTTAAAAATTATTGGCGACGGTCCCCATAGAAAAAATCTCGAGCGGCTGGCAAACCCCAACATTGAATTTCTGGGTAAAGTGCCCGCGAATGTCCTGGCTGAAAAATACAGGTGCTGCCGGGCGCTGATTTTCCCAGGCGATGAGGATTTCGGCATCGTGCCTGTAGAGGCGCAGGCGTGCGGCCGTCCGGTGATCGCCTACGCCGCCGGCGGAGTATTGGAAACCACTATTGAAGACGTTACCGGCGTTTTCTTCAAAACCCAAACTGTGGCTTCGCTGATAGAGGCGATAAATAAATTTATTCTTATTGAAGATCATTTTAATCCTGCGCAAATCCGATCAAACAGCTTCCGATTTGGCGAGGATATTTTCAAGCGGGAAATAAAACAATTTACTGAAAAAAAATATTACCTATTTCAAAAGGAGCGGTCGTCGTGAAAAAAGCGTTGATTACCGGCATTACCGGACAGGATGGGTCTTATCTGGCGGAGTTTCTTTTAGAGAAAGGTTACCAGGTGCATGGTATTCTCAGAAGAGTGGCTCTTGAAGACCCCCAACACAGGTTATGGCGAATCAAGGACATCCTCGATAAGCTGCATTTGCATCCCGGCTCTCTGGAAAGTTACGCCAGCATTTTCCACATCATACAAACAATCAAGCCGGACGAATGTTATCATCTGGCGGCACAAAGTTTTGTGAGCTATTCCTTCGAAGACGCATTTTCCACCATTAACACCAATATCAACGGAACACATTTTGTTCTTTCTGTCATCAAAGAAGCCTCGCCGGCGTGCAAAGTCTATTTCGCCGCGTCCAGCGAAATGTTCGGCTCAGCCAAACAAACGCCGCAGAATGAGTTGACGCCGTTTCATCCCCGCTCGCCCTACGGCATTTCAAAAGTTGCCGGGTTCCACCTGACTCAAAACTACCGCGAAGCCTATAACCTGTTCGCCTGCAACGGCATCCTGTTTAACCACGAGTCGCCTCGCAGAGGCTTCGAATTTGTAACCCGAAAGATCACCCGTGCCGTGGCGGAGATTAAACTGGGAATCACAAAACAGTTGAGGCTCGGAAATCTGGAAGCCAAAAGAGACTGGGGATACGCCGGCGATTACATCAAGGCGATGTGGTTGATGCTTCAGCAGAACGAACCGGATGATTATGTGATCGCAACGGGGAAAACTTATTCCGTCAGGGAATTTGTGAAAAAAGCCTTTGACTGCGTCGGACTAAATTGGCAGAATTATGTCGTTCTGGATGAAGTGCTTTATCGGCCTTCGGAAGTGTATCTTTTGCAGGGCGATTACAGCAAGGCAAGGAAAAAATTCCAATGGCATCCAACAGTGCAATTCGACGAATTGGTTGCGTTAATGGTCGAGGAAGATTTAAAACAACTGAAGCAAATAAAGACTTCCCCCAGGCTTATCCAAGAAGTCGAAAGTCTGACCGGGCATAAACAGCAAGTTGCCGTGGGCAGTGAGGAAACGGCTGCGTCTCCCGTAACGAAAAAATAAGGTTGAAACATATTTCTTATGCTTAGGTTTTCGCGAAGAATACAGCCCATTTATTTTCTGATAGACCTGTTTTTTATGGTCTTGGCTTTCTTTGTCCCCTATGTTTTGAAATACAATGACCTGCGTGACATTCCAGCCAACCTCCGGCTGCCGAATTTTACAGAATACAGCTTCGTTTTCATTTTGCAGGTGATGTTCATCGCCGGTCGATTCAAACACAGCCATTTATACAACACCGATAGAGAAGTCACCATTCCCAAGGAAGTAATACAGACAATGACGGGCATTTTCTACGCCAGCATGATCACTGGAGTCATTGTCTTTTTCGCCCATTATATTTTTTTCTCACGTTTTGTTTTTGTCGCGAATATCGCTTTGCTCACTCTGTTGCTGAGCGGTTTCCGCATCCTGAAAAGGCTGGTGTTGAGAAAACTTATTCGCAAAGGATTTCGCAACATCAACATTCTCATCGTGGGAACAGGAAAAATCAGCAAATTGGTTACGGAAGAAATCAAGACACGGGCTTACCTGGGCTTTAACATTGTGGGATTTCTTGGCGATTTGACAGAGGGGCATATAGAGGGCCTGCCCATTCTCGGCAAAATTTCCGACTTCGCCAACGTGGCAAAAAAATATTTCGTTGACGAGGTGATCATCGCAATGTCTCCCAGGAAGAAAAAAGTTGCGGATCTCATCAAACAAACCCAGAAAATGCGTCTGGGCGTAAGAATTATTCCGGGACTGTTTGAGGAACCTTCGCGAGTTGTCAACGTCAGCCATCTTGGGGTTTTACCGATGTTCACCTGCAAAGCCCCCCAGCCGCATGCTTCAGAAGCAACGTCCAAAAAGATTTTTGATTTTACCGTCTCTCTGGTTTTAATTATTTTACTGTCTCCTCTATTCATTCTTATCGCCCTGTTCATAAAAATAGACTCTCCAGGACCTGTATTTTTTGTCGGAAAAAGACTGGGACTTAAGAACATCCCCTTCAATTTTTACAAATTCCGCTCCATGGTGAAAAACGCGGATGAATTAAAAGATGAATTGCTGGAGCAAAATGAAGTCAAAGATAAAGTAATGTTTAAAATCCGAAATGATCCTCGCGTAACAAAATTTGGTAAATTTCTAAGAAAGTACAGCCTGGACGAATTACCCCAGCTTTTTAACGTCTTAAAGGGAAACATGAGCCTGGTGGGTCCTCGCCCGCCGCTTTGGGGAGAAGTGGAAAAATACAGCGGTCTTCATCTCGACCGATTGTCCATTAAACCGGGCATCACCGGCCTTTCCCAAATCAAAGGGCGCTCGGATTTGTCGTTTTCCAGATGGGTCAGATGGGACCTGTGGTATCTGAATCACTGGTCATTTCTGCTGGACATCAAAATTCTTTTGTGGACGATTCCTGCGGTCTTAAAAGGAGAAGGTGCATACTAATACTCATGCGCCGCATAGATCGTCAACATCTTGCCTTTTTTATTGATTCTCGAAGCCCATACCGGACACATTCCCGCCGGCGGTTTTATTTCTCTGTCGGGATTATTTAATCGAATCTGAAATTCCACCGAATAGTCCCCTTTCTTAAGCGGAATGTACGGCCCATACGCCAAAAATCCTTCTGTAGAAGCTCTGATATGCCGACTGACAGTATCTTCCGTACCGACGAGTGTCGCCATCGGATAAGTTCTGTCTGTGATGGTGTATTCTTTTCGAATCGGTTTTGAAGTGGATTTATCGACAGACCACACATCGACTGCCTCGAGAGTCAGATCATTTTCGCCGAATACATAAACTCGGAATTCACAAGGCGGCTCTCCCGGTGGAACAGAAAAATCGAGGGATACGGTCTGAGAGCTGCCTTTCTGAAAATCCTCAAGGAACAATTCTCTGATCACCCGTTTTACTTCAGGATGACCCACAATATTAATGTCGCAAAAGGCGATTTTTTTATCCAGACCATTTTTTGTTTCCATGATTTGTTTTGTGACGGGCCGTACCATGTATTTTGCCCCTGAAACCGAATCATCTGCCGAATAGATCAGCCCACTGCGTTCGGCATAAAAACTGATCCGGAGATCAGGAACAGCAACAACATCTTCCTTATTCGTGTGCATTTTAAGCCATTCCGCCGCCATCCTGTAATTTTTTTTGTCGTAGTGACTTGGTCCGAATAATTTGGGCATGCAAATACAAAGCCCGATAACCAGCAAAATGGAAAACCAGGACGGTTTACCGATTTTTGCAGAAACGTATCGTAAACCATCCGGAATATACATTGTCGTAAGTGCCATTAACGGCAAAAGATGCCTTTGACTAATATAATCATACTGACAGTAGAACCATATCAGTAAAACAACATTCACGACCATAAACATGGCCATAAAGAATTTTTCCGGCCCGTATAAATCACGCTTTCTGAAATAGTGATATAAACCCATAACCCAGAACGGCACAAAAAACCACATCAGCATCTTGCCGCCGCTTTCTGTTATGGTCCACAAGCCCTTTGCGACATCCCGCGGCATAAAACCGGCTGTACTTATCTCATTTGTGTAAATTTCTTTCTGTGATTGATGCGATTCATACAATGCAGCGCGGGGCACCAATTCCAAAACATGTTGTTTCGGAAATACTGCCCTTTTCAACGCCATATAGGGTCCTGCCGGAATCAAAAAACCAATCAACAGTAGCATCAACGATGACATCGCAAGCCTACGATACCGACCGGGTTTTGCAAGGAGCAGACGCGATACCAGCCACAAAAATCCATACACAGTCAGTTGAATGCATTCAGGCCGAACCAGATACCCTATCCCCGCAATCAGCCCGCTGACACCAAATCGCAGCGGTTGATTGTCTTTGGCTGCAACAATTAACAGCAGGAATCCCGCTGAAAGAAAGAAAAAATGAGGCCAGTCACTCAGTGCATCGCTTCCATAATCCGCGGGTTTCGGCAGAAAAATAAGTATCAACACAGCGTAAAAGCCGGCGCGGGCGCCAACCATTATTTTTGCAAGGTAATACGCTGCGATGACGGCAAACACGCGGGACAGCAACGCCGCTCCTTGAGCGCTGTAAATCCAGCTCTGTATGGACTCGCCGTCGCCCGTCAGCCGGGTTATTTGATGTCCGACCAAAACCAACAAGGGATACCCGGGATGCTGGTCCTGATCGCGAAGCGTGTCTAAGGGAGACTGGGAAAGACCTTTAGCGTATTCTATAAAAGTAATCCCGTCTTTTGCAATCACAGCCGTTGTACAGATACGGTACAACCCGATACACAACGTCAGAACCAGCAAAATGAAAACAGGAATAAGGTCTCCATACCTGAAACTCCATTGAAAATCAGTGTGATTCGGTTCATAGCCGGTTTTATTCGCAACGCCAGCCGCTTCAGAGTTAATTACGTCCATAATTTCTCCTTCATGTTCCAATACCGTTCACAAATCTCGTTGCATAAAACTTCTTCGTCAGCCGAAACGCCGAAACCGAAAAAATTACCTTATACAATCGTTCATAATACCATAACCTGGCAAAATATAAACCAATTGGAGCGGATTTATCAGGGGTATTTTTATGTTCAGCCAGCCACGCCATCCCCTTCTCCACCGCTCTTTTCAATGCCGGCTGATAACCTATTTCTTTTTTGCCCGGTTTCGCCGTTATAACCGCCTGTAATGCCAGAGTTGTTTCTTCCACGGAGCTTTCGCAAACCCTATCCGCGCTCCACGAACCATCCTCTTTTTGTATGGCCAAAAACCAGTCTATGGCGGATTGAAGCATCGTTTGAACCCACGGCTCACACGCTTCCGGAAAGCCGGACAATGATGATACCACACGGGCCGTGCCATAAATTGGATTAGTCTGTCCCTTCGCGTAAGGATTTCCAAACCATAAAGGCAGCCAGTATCCAGCCTCAGTCTGATTGCGGCGAAGATAAAACAAAGCCTTTCGAACGGCCTGGTCGATTCGTTTTTTCATCGCCGGGCCGAAGGCGTCGTACCAACACATCCAGGCCTCGATTGTATGAGCGGTGATATCCGGGCAACTTCGGTCAAATGGCAACTTGCCCCAGCCTTTGCAGAAGGTGGGAACACCGCCGTCGGCATTTTGCAAATTCAAAAGCCAGACGACGCCTTTTTGAACCGCAGCCTGAACCGCAGAACTATTCTTATCCAGATGATACAAAGCTATTAGCGCTCCGGCGGTATCGTCGGCGTCGGGAACCGCACCATTTTTATCGGTCCACCCCCATCCGCCCGGCGCTGCGCCGGTGAACGGATGAACGGATTGAAATTGCTGCCGCAGCAGCCAGTCGCAAATCGTTCTCCTTTGGTTCTCATCCAACACCGCTTCAACGTCGTCTCCCAGCGAATTAATCGCCAGTGTCGTCAGCCACGTCGCCAAATCGGTATCTATCGGCCAACTGCCATCAGGCCGAATCGACTGAACTAAAAAATCCATCCCCTTCCGTACCACCTCATCTTGCAACTTGCCCATTGCCGCAAGACTCGCCGCCACAAATGCCGTCAGCGGCATCGCCTCCAGAAAACCCCCGTTGTCGGGCTGGAGACTGTGCAGAAAACTCAGGGTTCGATGACGCACCAGGCCGCGAATGAAACGAATCAATAGATTCGTCGGCGGGTCAAAATAAAACTTCACCTGCCCGATGGCAATCAAAGCCGGCAGGGCATAACTGACCACCGATAAATTCAGCCATCGAAACAAAGCTCTCGGCAGGACTGCCAGCTCAAACGGCAGCGGCACGATATATTTCCAGCCATCCTCTCCCAGACACCCGGCCAATATGCACATCGTCAGAATCGGCACAGCAAAGGTTCTGTCTTTCCCATACGCAGCATAAACGGCATTGACAATGCTTTTCGGGTCCAGTGAACCGACTTTTACACCTACCCAGCGTTCAGCTTTATTGACTGTCAATTCAAATTGTCCCAGCGACCGGCATCCGTAAAATGCGGCCCGACACAACAGCGTCGTACTCAAATTGCTTGGGTCGGCCCCATCGGTATCGCCCCAGCCTCCGTCGGCATTTTGAACGCCGGCAAGCCATCGCAGTCCTTTGTCGGCAAGCGTCTGATATTTTTGCGAATCGACCAGGTACAGTGCAAAAACTGCTACGGCCGTCGCCAGCGGACTGGACGAAAGCCGACCGCGCCAGATCCCTTCCCTGTTCCGCTCGGCCAGCAACGCCTCAACAGCCCGGCGATACATATCCTGTATTCGCGATTCGTCCATTCAGATTTCCCATTGCCAGCAGGCCGTAAAAGGTGTATTCGGCATCCACTGTTGCATCAAAGGCGTTAGCGCAAAATCCGCCAACGCTTTGAAACAACTCTTCAACAAAAGACCTGCATCTTTTCTTTATCCCCGTCAAATCAACCGAAGCCAGCCGCAGCGCCTGCAACGCCACAGCCGTACTGAGTAAATCCGCAATCGGCATCATCGGACTGACTGCAAATCCTCCCTCTTCCGTAAAACAGGACAAAATCCATTCGGCGGTTTGTGATTCAACGGAAAGACCCGATTGTGATTGAATCATCATTGCTGCGGCGGTCGCGGGAATAGTGCCCACTCCTTCCTGTAATTCGTTTCGATACGACCCGTCCGCATTGCGAAATTTAACAAACCGTGAAACAACCTCCGACGGCTCTGCAACCACCTCATCCAGATCCAGTGCCGCCGACAATGCCAGAAATGCGCCATAGACTGAAGAATCCCGTCCCCTCTGAACGTGATGAAACAAGCCGTCCTCACAGCGAAAGTCATTCAAACTTTCGATGAGGCTGCCTTTGTGTCGTTCATTCAGAATATCCACGTCCGCCGCGCAGCGAATCCAGCAGCACAAATGAATCAAATCCAGACTCCGCGGCTGGATGGTATGCAAATAGCGTATCAAGCCATTCCTGTCGAAATCCGCCTGTGCCGCCAGAAGAATTTCCTCGGCAAACATTGTATAATACAGGTCGCTGGCGGTGGTTCTGCCGCGAAAGCCGCCGTCTGCATTTTGCAGCGAGGCGATATAAGCGATGATTTTGTCGGCCTGCGGTCCGAATAAATCCAATCCCCGCCGCAGCGTTTTAATCATTTCGCGGCCGGTGGTCTTCACAGCAGGAAAGCTCCTGAAATTCATCAAGGATTTTGGCCAGCGCCTTGCGCAAAAACCCCTTCAAGTCATCGTTGGTTATCGCATCCAGACACTCTCGGGCTTTTTGGTGATACTCTGACAACAGCAATCTCACCTCTGACTCGGACGACTTTTTTGCCGTCACTGCCCTGCAAATCGACAATCTCGCAGTCTGCTTATCGCCGGCCAGCCAATCCAGCAAATCGTCGCGAATCTGATACGCCAGGCCGACGTATCGGCTGAATCGCCCCAATATGTCCGGCAGCGTCCCGTCCGCACCGGCTGCTATCACCCCCAGCTTCAATGCCACTTCAAACGCCGGAGCGGTTTTTTGCTCAAAAATCTTTAACACCTCTTCGACGGACGGACATCCGTGTTTCTGCACCCACCCCAGTTCAGCCCCCTGCCCCAGGCACAACGTCCGATGTCCCTGCGCCGCAACAGACATCATCCGGTTTTTGACCGCCGGTTCCACATCCAAATCCGACAAGATCTGATAGCCCAGACCAATCAGATAATCGCCGACATTTAATGCAATCGGCATCCCAAGCCGTGCGTGCAGCGTTTTTTGTCCATAACGAAACTCATCGCCGTCTTCAATATCATCGTGAATCAGCGACGCCTTGTGGAAACATTCGACGGCAACGCACATTTTTTGAACTATTTCCGGTATCGACTCCACATCCGTTTGCGTCAATGCCGCCCATACGCCCGCCGCCAGGATAGGCCGCCAGCGCTTGCCCGCCAGTGTCAGCCACTCCATCGCCGCCGTTTCCACAGAACCGTCGGGCTTGCCAAGAATCCGTTCGAGAGCATTCCTTTCAAACCAGAAGCTGACCGTCTGCCGTAACCGGCGTACATTCAGCCTTCCGCCGTTGTCTTCGTCCTGTTGTTCCAGAAACTCCATCAGCCAATCAACATCAAAGGCTGTTTGCGCACAGCCGTCATAGAGCAGCGGGATTGCCGCTCCCGGAAACGCCGCCGCTTCCATATAAGGAAAAACCTTTTCCAGCATCGAAAGACAACTGACGCCGATGACCGCCTCGATGCCTCCGGCTTCAATCAAACTCATCACCACCGGCGAGCCTTCAGCCACCAGCACCGAATACCCCAGCCGCTGGGCGTACTCCGTCAACGTATCAATCGCGCATCCGCCGCACCGCCGGCACAACAATCCCACCTCATCAAACTCACCTTTGCAGACTTTTTCATTCCGCAGACATCGCGGCAGTAACAGAAGCCTTTTGTCATACGGCACTTTGGCCAGCGAGGATAAATTTAATTCATCGTTCAAAACCACTACGGCAAATTCAAGATACGCCTCCGCAAGCCCTGCCTGATGCAGCGTAATCTGTGCGTGTTGTTTGAGCCTTTCCAGTGTCATCGGCCCAACCAGCTTTTGGCGGCTTACATACTCCCTGCACGCGTCTTTGAGCCGGTCTCGCGATTCCTTATCCGCCGGGATATTGGACTGCACCGGTTTTCGCAACGGGATTTGTATTTGCACTTTATCCGACACAGGCAATCTCCCCAACCGGTTTTGCATTGGCAAACTGTGCACCCAACCTCTTAAATGTCTTTCGCCAGGACCAGACCTCCGTTTTGCCGAGTACCTGCATTGCCGCGCGTTTTATCCACGGCACGCCGGCGGCCCGCTGATTATCATAAAATAATCGCGGCACTTGCCGGAAATTGATCTCATAACAACTGCGATACAGTTCCAGATGCGCCGCCGTCATTTTATCCAGTGTAAATCGAAGTCCATCCCGAATCTGTTCCTGCGACAACGGCTCATAGAATACCGGAAACACCGCCGCCCGCTGTGTTTCGAGAAACCGCACAAACCGCAGCGTCTTTTCAACATCATCCGGCGTCTCCCCCGGCAGCCCCAGCACCAGACTGAATACCCCGAAATAGCCATTGCGGCTCATACGCTCGGCGGTGGCATAAAGCAGTTCCTCCCAGTCGTCGGCGCGAAACGGCGCGATTTTGCCCGGACAGTTCGCCGCCACCAGATGACCGTTTGCGCTTTCGGCCCCCATATTGACCCATAGATATTCCGTCGGCTTTTCCCAATGAAGCAGCCGCCGGATTTCCTGAAGCTGCTCGTCGGTCATCTGTGCCACGCTGGAAATGTTGGCGTGGTCCAGTTGCATAAACGACAGACCCCGAATCCGCCGCATTTCTTCCAGAAGCGCCCGCAGCTTTTCAAATTCCGGTTTAACACCCTGCGCTCCGTAGCGAAAAAAATCCTCACTGCCGCTGACAACCGAACGGACGCCATTGGCAACATTAGTCTGTAAATCCGACAAAATTGTTTCAGCGGACAAGTGCTCCATTTTTTTATCCGCCATCGTGCAGAACCGGCATCCCCTGCCGCAGCCCCGGGATAACTCCACGACTCCCATCAGTGATGCATTGCGAATCGGACGAATATTCTCGGCACAGGTCTGTTCGCACCGTATATGCCGACCAACGGCCCTGCCGTCCAGAATATCCCGAAACACCGCCGGCCCAAGCGTTTCAAAATACCCCTCAAAAATCACATCCAGCACATTCCTCGCCGTTTTATCTTCATAGCGCAGCCACTGCCACGAACCTGCTCCGCCTCCGACAACCGTAAAATGATACCTTTGTTTGGCCTCGCCGATTTTTTGCAGCAGTTGGCGCGTCCACCGCCGCGTATAAAGTTGGCCCTTCCAGAAGTTGGTCGTCGTGGTATTGCTCATTCCCATTCCCAGCGGGTCGCTGGAGCTGACGGCAACAATTTTCGTCCACGGCCTCAGCAGCGAATCCAGTTTTTCCGGCGTCGTACAAACCACGTCATCGGGTGTTAATTCGAGTGAATCAATCAGCGATGCCTCTACCCGCCGCAGCCCCAGCGGCGTCGTATGCGCACGCCCCCGTGTATCGGCCTTTACCGCAGGCGCGACAAAGTACCGCATCATCGCCTCCGGCACCTGCGTCGTCTGCATCGTGGCGAAAATCCCCTCAAACAACGCCCGATAGCGGGCGCTCAGTGTCCGGTCGGCCACCAGAACAATCGCAGGTTGAAGCGGTTTTTCATTCATTCGAATCGCCTTTGCCCGCCCCGCTGCTCTGTTGAAGCTGCGTTCGCATTCGCAGCCGTTTTTGAAGGTTGTCGGCGACCCATTTTTTGAAGTCGCCGCTGTTGCGAAGCTGCGTCAGTTTCGTTTCATCCACCCTATCGCCGTTAAAAGGACTTTCGGTGTATTTGGCAAAGATAATCGCCGCCGACGGACATACTCTCGCACAGGCCGGGCAGCCGGTTTTGCAGTTGGCGGGATTGACAACTTCGACTTTGCCGTCGGCGCCGCCTGCATACACGCCGAACAGACAGAAATTCAGACACTGCCGGCAATTGGTGCACCGGCTGTAATCAATTACCGGAAACCACGGCATCCACTGCTCCGTACTGAAAATGGAAGTCATTTGACCCGTGGGCAAATGCAGCGATTCCAATCGTTCGATAATTTCCTGTGCCGATTGAACACGCTGGTTAAAAATCCTCGCCGTATCCTTCATCTCCGCCCCGCCCAACGCAAAGAGCCATCGCACCGCCCGCTCAAAACAGGCAATGACAATCAGATTCTCATCTGCCGTCCATTGGCGCAATCGTTCATCTTTTTTAGCCGCCAGCCCGCATAAATCATTCACGCACACAACGGCAACCTGATTAGCCTTAAACCAGTCGGCAATCCCCGCCTTGACTTCAGCAGATATTACCTCTGCGTTCTTGCATTGACAAAAAATAACCGCCACGATTCAATTTCCTTTTATCTTTTTAGAAATGGAAATTTGAAAATGGAAAATCGAAAATTTAATCATTTCGCTGCTATATCATACGCCATCAGCACATCGCCGTGGCGGATAAACAGCCGCTTGCCGCATATCACCGGATGCGCCCAGTGTTCACCGTTCCCCAGCGAAATCTTGAATATACTGATGGGGTTGAATCCCGTCGGCTCAGCCTTGACTAAGGCGACATTGCCGTTCTTTTCCTCATAGCAGTACAGCATTCCTTCGGCGATAGTCAATGAGCCTTTGTTTTCCCAGTGCGTCTGGTACATTGTCTTACCCGTTTTCCATTCGACACACATCCAGTTGCCGTCGCCGTTGTCCTTCCAGTTGGCCCCATACAGATAACCATCGATTAGCACAACCGAACCGTGATGCACATCGAAATCCTTATTGGCCCATTCCTGCGAAACGCTGGCGCCGTCGGGACTCAGCTTAAGCATCACCGCGCCGATGTTATAACCGCTGGTGCCAAACAGCATCCCGTCCCGATAAACAGGGGTGTTGCAGTGAATATCCCCGCCCATTCGGCTCGATTCGGAGACGGTATGCGCCCACAGAAT
>CAZWMN010000020.1:0-46534 GCA_964635075.1 uncultured Pirellulales bacterium
CCGATGTGGCGGGTCAACCTCTCAGTCCCGCTACCCGTCGTCGCCTTGGTGAGCCGTTACCTCGCCAACAAGCTGATAGGAGATAGGCCGCTCCCAGGCCGATGAATCTTTGATCAGCAATCCTGCAATCGCTGATATCATCCGGTATTACCGTTCCTTTCGGAACGCTATCCCGAAGCCTGGAGTACGTTACCTGTCTATTCCGCACCCTTTCGCCACTATACGATTTTTCGGTTACCCAATCAATCGTACCGTTCGACTTGCATGTCTTAGCCACGCCGCCAGCGTTCATTCTGAGCCAGGATCAAACTCTTCAATTTGAATCCTTGACTTCCATCCTTGCGGATGGATATCTACTCGAAAGAACCAACTTAAAAAACTCGCTCACGCAACGAGAACTTAATTGGTGTATCGAAACTTACGCTTCAATGTTTTTTACACCATTATAAGCTGTCGAAGGTCTTTGCGTGACCCTTCGCAGCCCGCGTTCCCGCTGCTTTAGATGGCATCAACTGTTCACTTTTCAAAGAGCTTGGGTTATCATCCCATCTCAGGACAATTCGGCTCAATAACGTCCGTTGCCTTGAACAGGAAACAATAAGCGGGCAAGCGATTACTCGTATAAGTCTTCACCTGTCCGCCCCAGATGATACATCATAGCTGAAAATTACTGGCCGTCAATTGATAATTTGCAATTTTTTCCATTTTTTCGGGCTTTTAACGCACTCTCCGAGATATTCGCAAAAAGGCGGGAATTTACCCACCGCAAAACGCCCTGTCAGGAAATCCAAAAACAGAAAACATTTTTGCATAAGTCTTCCTGCCGCAACGTGTTACAAACCAGTAACACACCCCAATCCCTTTCCTGCGATCTATTTCCCCCCATGGCGAAACTATTTTTGAATTTTTACTTGTGGTTTTTGCTTTTAGGTTTAATTTTTATTGTATGCGATTGACTATGCGTAAAAAAAATGGTTATGCCGCTATGTTGGGGCTTTTGATTGTCATCGCTATTGCGATGCTGATTTATTTTCTGGAAGCGAAGGCCATCTTCGGCCCGGGCCGGAAATATGCGAATCGCCCCGTCAAGCCTGAAGACCATCCCTGGCAGATGGAAAACCTGCTGATACCGGAAGACCAGATTGTCCCGGTGCCGAAAAAAGGACAGCCTGAATTACTGGAACCCATTAAACTCACCGCTTCTGTGCAGCGCAACAACGCTGGGCGAGGCTCCGTCAAAATAACGTTCGGCAAAAACTGCCGCGTCGCCGCCGACTGGTCCACACAATACGAATACGACAAAAAAATTTATTCCATTCAGGCTCAAATGAAAGGCAATGTCGTCCCGTCAAAAGTTTATTCAGACGCAAATGGCCGGGAAGATAAAACACGCTTATTTTTTATCGCCAAAGGCCCTTACACACAAATCATACAGTTACCCGATAACACATCACAAACCGAACAGGGCACAGCTTACATCCTCGGCTGGCTGCGTCCCGACAATACCGCCGACGGCACAATTACCATCACGACCGACCAGACCTGGTCGGCGTTATACCCGTTCAACACAACCGCACAGCCAAGGCCATAGATTCTATGCCCCTCTCAGAAAACACAAAAGATTCTGATAAGCAAAAGCGAGTCCGAATTAAAATAGAACATACCCGGACGATTTATTCCGCCAGCGCATGGCCCGGCTGGCGGGACATTATCAATGCGCTGGCGGGTTTTGCATTTATCACCCTGTTTCTGGCATTTCTACTTTTTTTCGGATATCAGATTGGACGGTTTTTCAGGGATTTCACTCATTATGAATGGCTCAACCGCATACTTTTCGTTGTTTTCAGCGGAAGCATTAACCCGTATCTCATTATCCTTTTGGGATTTTTTTTATTATGGATGCCCTGTTTTCTGGTCTATCAAATCAGCCCCAAGCAATTCTGGATTGAGAACAATACCTTCGTTCATAAAATCCAGTTATTGGGACTGATTCAGCGAACCCGCAGAATTCCCTTCGACCGCATCTATGAAATCAAAATTTCTGTATCCACGCTCTCTTCCGGTTCAGTCAATCGTTCAGTTTATAGTCTGGTCGTTGTTTATGAAATGGCCATGCCCACATGGCTGAAGATTATTCTTGTCTATTGGAATGAAAAATTTACCCGCTGGTCATTGGGCATAGTTAATGGTATTCCTACAAGACAAGAGGCCGAACAACTGCAAAGTCTTCTCCTTGAGCCTATGACCCTCGCCAAAAATTAACCCACACAAACAATTGCATCCCCGGTTTCATTGACTACAATAGACATACTTTAGATAAACTTTGCAAAAGGGATTGGCCGCGGATGAAAAAACAGATTGTCAACATTTCGGGGCCGTGGGAATTTCGGGAGTTTCCTGAGACGGCCCGGCGGATGAGCGACCTTAATGAAGGACGCTGGCTGGCGACGGCGCAGCCGCAATCTATTTTTCTCAGTCTTGCCGAGGCGGGCATTCTGATGCTTTCGGACTTGTACGCCCAGCCGCAGGCCTTCGGCTGGGTCAGCCGACAGGCTTGGGTGTATCGCACGCGATTCAGCCTGCCGCAGGAACATCTCGCCGCCAACCATGCGGAACTGGTCTTTGAGGGATTGGATACCGTCACACAAATCTGGCTTAACGGGAAACTTCTGGGCCGAACGGATAATATGTTTATGGCCCATCGCTTCGATGTCGGTCCATTGCTTCGGCCTGGACAAAACGACCTTGTGATTCAGTTCCAGCCGGTCGAAGAATACGCCGACAAATTGATGCAGCGATACGGCAAAATAGGCGGCCATTCCGATATCCCGCCTTCAGCGTATCTTCGCAAGGCTCAGTATCAGTTCGGTTCGGCAATGGGGCCTGCCCTTCCCGGCTGCGGCATTATTGGTCCTGTGCGACTGGAATTGATACACACTGCCGATATCGGGGACATCCATCTGCGCACGATTGACTGCAACGAAAGTTTTGCCGATATCCGTGCAGCCGTGACAATACGGCCAACGGAACAGGCCCGCGACAAGAATTTGCGGTGTGTCCTGCGAATCGAGGGCAATGGAGTAAAACTGTCGCACACACTGGATTTCGGCAATCGGCAGGCTCGACTTTCCACGGTGCTTCGCATTGAACATCCAATTCTGTGGCAGCCGAGGGGATACGGCCAGCCGTATCGTTATGCCGTCACAGCCCAACTTTACTGCGGCGAGGAATTGCTGGACATCAAAGAAATTTCTTTCGGTGTTCGAACCGTTCGCGCCTTACGGCAGCAGGAAACGGAGACCATAACACTGGAAGTCAATCAACAACCCATCGAAACCAAAAACGTTTACTGGATTCCAGTGGGGTTATTGCCCGGCCCGGATGATTCGGAAAAAAAGAGACAACTCCTGCACAAGCTGGCCGAAGCAAATATCAACCTGCTTTGTATCTGGGGCGGCGGCTGTTATGAAGACGACGCCTTTTATGACCTGTGTGATCAATTGGGGATTCTGGTCTGGCAGGAACTTATGTTCGTCCCGCCGTACCCAGCAGATAGTTCGTGGTTCACGGGTCAGTTCCGACAGGAAATGGAGCAGATTGTCCGTCGATTGCGCAATCATACGTGCCTCGTCGGCTGGCGCGATGGACAATTGGATTGGCGCCAGACAGGGTTATCGGCAAAGAAGAAAAAGGAAGTCAACAGTGAGAATTTCCACAAAATAGTAACGGAATTGCTGAACGAATGGGATCCGGACCGGGATTGCGTACCCGCTCCTCCAATGTCAGAATCGCAGAAGTGCCGGCACTCACCGGCCAATGTGAATGACTGGCGGAATGCGCGAAACGCGCCGGTAACTACGGGCGACGGTGTATTTCCTGCTTTGCCCTGCCTGAAAACGCTGCGGATGACGTGCCGGGACGAAGAGATATTTCCCGGCAGCGTACAAGTTGAGAATCAGAACTATCATACCGAAGGATTATCCCATCCGGCCTGCCAAACCAGCAGGCTTTTTACCCCGCCAAAAACAGTCGAAGAACAAATCTATCAAGACCAGGTGGCCCAGGGGCGGATGATGAAAAAAAATATCGAATCGCTCCGCAGCGGCTGCGGTTCGCACCGACAGATAATGCCGTGGACGGCAGGGCAATTCTGGCCGGGGGCTGGATTTTCGATGATAGATTTTGCTGAAAGACCGAACGCCCTGTATTTTTACGCCAAACGCAGCTTCGCCCCGACATTAATTTGCCTGACGGAAAAAACCGACGCGGAATCGAGGCAAAAATTTTACCCCAATGCAGCAATAATCATCAATGACCGGTCGGAACCATTGACGGGCGACGCGGTATTCGAGCTTCTCGATATGAAAGGCCGAACGCTGGATACCAGCGAATTTCCGGTGTCCATCGGCCCATACTCGAAAAGTACGGCAATCGTGCCGCGCGCATTTCTGAAGCCGGTGTTCCCGGAAAAAAGCGTCTTGCGACTGGCGGTAATCCACGATAAGCACATTTTCTGCGAAAATCTATACCTGTACCTGCCGGATAAATACGCTGCGTTTAAACCGGTGGAAATCGACTTGACTATCCGTCCCGCAGGTAAGCAAAAAATCCTCCTGGGCCTGAAAAGCAGATATTTTGTGAAGGATTTGGAAATCGTTCCGGCTCAAGATGCACATCTGAGTGACAATTTCTTCGACCTTTTGCCGGAACGCAATTATGAGGTTGCTGTGGATTTCACTGAGCCAATCGCCCGCCCTGATATACCTTTTGTCCTGCGATCTGTTTGCACCATATAAAAAACCGGCGATTCTCAGCGTCGGCTTTTCGTTTCTTCACCGCGATTCCAGAGCACAAGAATTACAATGCGCCGACGTCCTGTATCTTCATCATCATTTCAGGCGGCGTTCCTTCCATTCCCGGCATCATCCCTTCGCCGGAGACTCCGGCAGCCTTGAGCATTTCTTCCCTGACCGTGTTATATTCGGTATTCATCTCTCTGGGCCAATACGACTTTTTAGCCGCCAGAACCAGAATCCGGTTGTTGTCGTCAAGATACAACATCGAGGGCACATCCCGCGGTCGCACACCGGGACCGGACCAGTCGGTGTCCCTTTGAACATCCATCAGCATACATCCCGTCGAATAATCCACCAGCAAAGACTGTTGTACACCACCAGCGTCCATCCCCATCGGATTACCCATGCCCCCCGCCCCGCCGGGGCTTGTTTTAGGTTTGGATTCCATCGGCTTTCCAATCATCTGGCCGGGATGGACTCCAAAGGTCTCGGTATGCCACTGTCCCAGATAATACTTATAAATCTCGATGGTTACCCCTGTGCCATCCGCCAACACATCCATCGGAAACAAATGCAGCATTTTGGGAATCGACACCGATTCGGGACGTCCCGAAACCGGATCGAGAAGTTCCGTATAATCGCTCCAGAGAACCACCTGATTTTTATTTTCTTTGCTTTCCGGAGCAAACCACTCTTTACCGGCAATCGGATTAAACGCACCATAGCGAATCCGATATTGATACGTGGCCCCTGTAACAACGGTATCATCATGAATCCAGACCACCAGTTCTTTCATCGCGCTGAGTTTGGTCTTTTCATCGATCGTCGCGGCCGCGGCGTCTTTTTCTACACTTTCAAGGGTTTTTATCGGTTTGACCGGCTTGACTGGCGCAGCCATACCCCCACCCATTCCCTCCATCATCGGGTTTTCTCCCCGGCCGCCTCTGCGAGGCGGTTGCGACGGAGGCTGAGTTCTGCGGGTCTCCATTCCTGTGCCGCCGGGACGGTTTTGAGAGGTCCGCTCAGTTTTTTCCTTTTGCCTGCGTTCCCGTTCTTCCCGAAGTTTTTGCTGCTCCTGTTCGTCGCTTATCTTGCGATACTCCAGATAATACTCCGCCGGAAACCACTTGACCTGCGAAGATAAAAACTCATAGGGAGCCGGCTGCAAAATATCCTTCATCACGGCAAATTCCCTGTAGGAATTCATAAACAACGCTACATTGCCGTATGTCATTTGTTCCGTCGTCAGGGGCAAATCCTTGAACATCTTTTGATAAGGGTCGATGCGGGTGAATGGAACCGTCTGCCACGGTTCCCAGGAGCCGTCGGCATTTTGCACGCGGCGCTGCAGCTCGATGCGGGCCAGTACCGGTTCGGCATACGTCGGGTCTTTCCATCGGGGATCCAGTCGAGGCCCCGTAAAACTTTGCTGGAAATTATTATACAGCGCCTGCAGGTTCAGACGAGCGGAAACAGTTATCAAATAGATATCCGCCGGCTTGACGGCGACCGACGCGTAAGGAACTTCCGGTGTCACGTCTTCCGTCGGCATCCGCACCGTCCCACGAATAGAAGCAAATTTTATATTATCCAGTACCGGAATCTGAGGAACCACGTATTTTCGGTCACCCCCGGTATCCGTTCGCCCTCCTCCCGGTAAAGGCCAGTTTGCGACGATGGAAAGCTTCGGCATCGGACTGTTAAGAAGGTTGGAAAACTCGGCGGCTTTATCCTGAACATAAGGATTGGGCTGAGCCGGTTCCTGAAGCTTTTTCTGAATCTGCTGCGCCTGACGCTTATTGAACGAGTCGATTCCCGAAGGACTGAATTTTCGGTTGTTCACCTTTTGGCCGTAGGGATTGCTCAGAATAAACGCCCAAAGCAGGTACAGCGCCACGACGCCGGTCAACCCCAAAATAATCTTATCGAGGAATTGACCCACGAAATTTCCTTTTTTCTTACTCATCCATCGTTTCCCGAAAGAATGCTGTACTTAAATCCAATTTTGTTATTCCACCCTCTGTTTTCAGAATCCGCCGCCTGTCTGACTTTGGCCGGTATTCTGAGCGCTCAGGATTTTTTTAATCGGCTCAGGTTTAATCCCATCATAAGCCTGACGGATAAAAAGATATTCACAAACCAGATTCAGCCGAACCACCGCATTCTTGCCATAGCGATAATAAGCATGGATGGCGTCTTCCCGGACAACCGGTTCGGTATGGAACTGTAAAATGGTAATTTGATTATGTCTGGCGGTTTCCTGCTTCCCGTCCAGCTCAAATTTACCCCGAAAGGTATGTGTCTTGGCGCTGCAAAGTTCTTTCATAAATGACATCGCAGACTTCGAATCGACCACCACCGACACGGCAAAATGAACCACATCCACAGTGTCGTTGCACATCCGTCCCGTCCAGGGAAGCGGCAGAAAAATGCCCGGTCCCTTGACGTAGGTTGGAATGTCCTGCTGTTGTCCCGCCCGTGTCGGCATTCCCATCGTCCCCATCATCATATACTCCGCTCCGCCCGTCATGGTTGACGGTATCACCTGCACGGGACCGTCAAAACAGACTCCCAAAAGCCTTTTGACCGGCGATTGAGAAACCTTCGTGGAACCGGCGTTGAGAACCTCAATCGTTTGAATCACATCTTCATAAATCCAGCAGGCAACCTGAGAGTACCAGCAATCCTGCAAGGACTGCTCTTTGGACTGATAGGTGTACTTATCCCAGACCGCATACCAACTGAAAATCGCGGGATTGGCATAGACGGGAATTTCATCCGCCCGCTGCAGACAAAGAGCATCCACCATCGCACTTTGAGCTCCGCCTGGCACTATCGGCTGTGGGTAGCCTCCCCCCGCGGCGGCACCGGTGCTTCCCACTCCGGTACGACTGCGAATTTCGGCGTCGCTGGGGGCATCCTTGGCTCGAATCCGTTCCATCAGTTTTTCGACGTCGGCTCGAAACAGCCTTCCAAAAACCATATAGACCTGCGAAGACTTATCTTTCGGCTCGGGGAAAATAATCGGGTTATAACAAACCAGTTCTCGCCAAGACGTCCTGACGGCCAACGCATCCACTCTGTCGGCGTCTTCGGCGTATTTTTGATAATACTGTTCCGCCTCGGCTGCCTGGGCTTCACTGGGTACCTGGCTTATTTTGGACCGAATCTCATTGGACATTTGAACGCTTTGCGCTGCCTTCTTGCTGACGAAGCCGCCCACCAGTAAAGTCAAAACAAAAATCACACCGGCAACCAGCAATAGTCCAAGGGATGGAAACAGGGAAGAATACCTCTTCAGGGAAGTCAAATTGATATTCTTCACCGAGCCGATGAGTTGTTTGAGGTCAATGTTTTTCAGATCAATATTTAAATTCAAATTTTTGGCCATAGGACGCACCCGACAAAATAAGGACGAATTTCCGTTTTTAGAGTTCTATGTCGCCTCTTCTTATGCTCTTTTTTTTACTTTCGGTAGATGACGCAGGTTCAGGCGGTGGCGAAGGCGACGGGTTAATCGCCGGCCCCATCCCCGTCATGGACGGGGCTGTAGGCAATTGCACTTTGGGGGCGTTCTTCCAGACAAATTTGGCTTGGATACGAAACCACGAATCTCGTTCAATAAACCGCTCTCTGCCGAAAGAATCAATTTTTTTGCGGCCGATGTCCTTTTCGCTCAGTTCGGCATTGCCGGCAACGTCCTGCTGGGTGTAAATGTCATAAGTCTTACTCATCTCCTCACCAGTCATCGGATCCACCAGCACGGCCTCGGCCGTAATTCTATCCTGAGCGGTCATCCCTGAATAGCCCCCCATCATTTCCCCCCCCATTCGCATTGCCGACATCCCCCCTGTGCCGGGTGTTGTTTCCATATTTTCCGGTATCCGGCGTTTACTTTGCGGATCGCCGATGCCGATGGGCTGTTTTGCACCCACTGCCGCCGATACGGTTTGCGTCGCAGAAGCAACCACCCAATCGGATTCCACCTTGAAATGCGCGGTGTTGTTTTTCTGGAACAGCTCGAAAGGCGTCCCTTTGATGATTTTGCCGAGGTTTTCAAAGCGAGTCACCATTCCCCGTCGCGTTGGGTCATTGGCCGCCCCTGTCGGATCCAGGAGTTCATTGACCTTTTGATAGGGAGTGTATCCTTCGATGAGTACGACAAAGCCGGACGGAGGGGCTTCCACCGCCGCTGTTCCCATACCGCCGCCGTCGATCCCCCCCCCCATCGGCATCATCATTTGTAGAGGCGCTCCCGCAGTCCCCATATATGGCGAAGTTGTGATTTTAGCGGGATCAGGAAATTGAGCGCCGGGCAAATCCGCAGCATATTCAATCATCACTCGCGTAATAAAGACCTGTTTACGCTCCTCCCGCTTAACGGCTTTAATCGCCTGGATATCGCCTCTGTCAAAAGCCTCGAACAGAGTCGCCTGATCGGGAGTGTTCTGCGCATTGGGCAGACAGGCGATAAGCTGTTCATTCAGCAGAGGAATCATTTCACGATACTTGAACAAATTGAATTGTTTTTGAATCCGATCGGCCAGCGGCTGAGTGCGGGATTTTACGTCTTCCACTTTGCGAATCGCCTCATTGGCGCTGTTCAAAATTCCCGCCACTTCCTGCCGGATTGACTCGTTGGCTTTATATTGGGTCAAATCCCGAAAAGCCCACCCCAGCGACAACAACGAAACCAGCACTAAAACCGCCGCGGCTGTCGTGAACAGCTTCGCCTTTCGGTTCCAGGCCATCGCACGGGCGATTTTCCCGGGCAGCAGGTTGACGGTGATTTTGGCCTGGTTCAGCAGTTGAACACCCAATCCATAGACAATTCCAAAATCACAGATGTTTTCGTGGAAACCGGCCGCGGATATGTCGGGAGTGGCTTTGAGTTTCTCGAACGAATCCGGTTTGATCACCGCGATGCTCAGCGACTGTTGCAGGTATTTGGGCAGACCCTGCAGTTTCATTCCGCCCCCCAGCGCAATAATTCCTGAAAAGCCCTGATCTCGGCCCGGTCCGCTGCTGCCGTAAAAGCCCAGACTGCGCTGTAGTTCACCGCTAAGCTCCGTATACACCGGTTTCATCGCGGTATAAATCTGCCGCATATACTTGCTCATCGGAGCCGAGCGTTTCAGTTTTTCCGCTTTTTCAAAGCTGAGTTTGAAAGTGTCGGCAATCGCTTGCGTAAAGCTGTTTCCGCCGATTCGAATACTCCGCTGCCAGACACTGTCCCGTGTACAAATGACCAGCGTGGAATTTTCCGCTCCAATATCCAGAATAATCGTCGCTTTCTGGCCGTCGGCGGAAATATCCCGGCGATCATATAATATGTAATTAAACAGCGCCATCGGAGAAATCTGGACGCAGGTTACGCGAAGATTCTCCCGCGTAAAATGGTTCATAATTTCGGCGATCAGTTCATTCTTTATTGCGAAAATCCCCACCTCCGCATCGGGACTGTCCTGGCCTTCCATCTTTTGCCAGTCCCATTCGACTTCATTGATGTCAAACGGAATCTGCTGTATGGCTTCGAACTGGATGATTTCAGGGATTCTTTTGGGCTCCACAGGAGGCAGTTTGATAAAACGGGCAAAGCTGTTCTGACCCGCAATGGAAATTGCCACCTCGTCTTTGCTGGCATTGTTTCGGGACAGAAATTGCCGCAGGGTCTGGGCGATGGCGTCGTGTTTTTCCTGAACGCTGACGCCTGGAGCGGAGAGAATTTTCCCGTGTTCCAAATAATCAAAACCGATTACTTCGATTCCCTCGTCTGCAGGCTTGAGCCGAAGGGCCTTGAGAGAATAGGTCCCAATATCAATCGCCCAAACGCCGTGTACAGTTGAAGCCATTTACGCTTCTCCCGGATAAAATTGCGTCTTATGATTCTCCATCGGCAAAAACTCTTGCAGTTTCACCACCTGATTTCGTAGAATATCCAATTCCATGAAGACGTTTACCATTCACACGCTCGGATGTAAAGTTAACCAGTACGAAAGCCAGCAGATTCATCAGTATCTGGAGGCTCGCGGCCTAACCTGCACCGGCCCCGGTTCTCAAGCCGACCTGGTCGTCGTCAACAGCTGCTGTGTCACCGCGACCGCCTCGGCCAAAAGCCGCCAGGCGGTTCGACACTTCATCCGCCGGCATCCCGATGCGCACATTGTCCTGACCGGCTGTCTGGCGGCGGCCAACAGCGATGAGCTAAAAACCCTTTCCAACAAAGCGATCAGCATTATCCCGGACAAAAATAACCTGCCCCACGCCTTGTCAAACCTTTTGGCCTCCGCCGCAGCGGACAACCGGCAGACCTTAAGTAAACCACTAAATTCAGATAAAATCAAGAATAAAAACTCGTCCTGCCCACAACAAACAGCGGAATATTTACCTCCTTCCACGAGGCATCTGCCCCTTTTATCCCGCTACAGCGGCCAATGCCGGGCGTTTTTGAAAATTCAGGACGGCTGTGACGCATTCTGTTCATACTGTATTGTACCCCAAATTCGGACACAGGTTTGTCACAAAGACGTAAAAACCGTGCTGGACGAGGCCCAAAACCTCGTTTCGGCCGGGCATAAGGAAATCGTCCTGTCGGGGATTTTTCTCGGCGCTTACGGCCAATCCACCGCCCAGCGAAAACACTGGGACCCTCAAAATCGAAACGCCCTGGCGGATTTGCTGGAACAACTGACCGCTGTAGAGGGGCTTGAGCGTATTCGGCTCAGCTCTCTCGAACCGGCCGACGTCACCGACCGACTGCTGAAAGTTTTCGCCACATACCCCGCGATAATGCCGCATTTACATCTGCCGCTGCAATCGGCAAGCCCGACAATTCTGCGAAAAATGTGCCGACAATATACGCTGGATGAGTACTTGGAAGTCATTCGCAAGGCCAAAATGGCGCTGGACCGCCCTGCGATTACCACCGACATTATTGTGGGTTTCCCCGGCGAAACTGAAGACGATTTCCAACAGACGATGACCGTTGCTCGGCAAATCGGCTTTGCCAAAATTCACGTCTTTAGCTTTAGTCCTCGCAAAAATACTTCCGCCGCCAGTATGCCCGGCAAAATTGCCCCCGCAATGATTAAGGCCCGTTCTGAAAAGCTCCAAAACTTGGACAAACAACTTCAGGAACAATTCCGCCGCCAGTTCATCGGCCAAAAAATCCACGTCCTGGTCGAAAGTCTGCGTCCGCCCAAAGGCCGATGTGAACGGTATTTTATGGTCGATTTGAGCCATTTGCCCAACGCCGCCAAACTCCAGCGGGGCCAAGTGCTGGAAACTATCTTGGCAGAATAACATGTGCTGTTTTTGTGAAAATCGAAAATCGATAGTCGAAATTCGACCGCAATCGAGAATCCGCCCTCTTCAAATCTCGATTTTCGATTCTCGATTGCTCTGTTACCAAGCGAGGCCAAAGGCCGAGTCGAAGTACTGGGGAACAGGGATTTGAACCCCGACTAACTGGTCCAGAGCCAGTCGTGCTACCGTTACACTATTCCCCAACTTTCAATATTCAAATACTACAGACCTCAATCAGACCCGTCAAGACTGAAAAAACCGCAAAAAACAAAATCGCCGGGGTGTGTGTAAAACTGCCCCGGCGATTAAATTTACCCAATTTATCATTCCGGCAAAAACAAGTCCGGATTCAAAAATTAGTTCTTACCTGGCTTAAATCAATTCGCGTCTGCTCGGTAAAACCCATTTCAGGGTGTTCGGCCAGGGAAAATGTAAAATGGCTGCGTTGGTTGCCGTGATGAGAAAATTGATTTGCATTCTGAATACGATGATTAAAAAGAATCAAAATTGGCAACCCAATTTAATAAAAATCGCTTGGTTTTCAAGACAGTCGCTGAGTTTATCGAAGGGAGCGACCCGTGGTGAGCAAAGCCTGCCCTGAGTTGAATCGAAGGGTCGAATCAAGTCGAAGGATCGGTCACACGAGACAAACCCCCAATTTTTCTCCTCGGCCGCTTCAAAATTGCAGGCGGATTTCGCGCAGGATTGAAGTTTTAGCGTTTTCGAGTGGGCCTTGGAGATTAACGCCGGAGGCGAGGGTGTGTCCGCCGCCGCCGAATTTCTGGGCGATTTTTCGGACATCAATTTTGCCTTTGCTTCGCAGCGAGCAGCGGAATCTGCCGTCGGCAAGCTCAACAAATAAAGCCGCCACTTCGACCGTTTGGATGCGCTGACATTCGTCAATGAGATTTTCAGTGTCGGGGCCGGAAGCGCCGGTTTCGTCAAAATCTTTGCGGAGGATATACTGCGTAGCGATGCGGCCGGTTTCGTGCAGTTCGAGATGCTCCAGCATCCGCGTCATCAATTTGAGCCGGACGGGCGTGAAACTCTGGTACATCCGGCGGTAAATCTCGTTGGGGCGAACTCCCTGTTCTATCAATTCGGCGGCGGTATGGAAGATGCGGCTGTCGGCGTTGCCGTATTTGAACCAGCCGGTGTCGGTCGAGATGGCGATAAAAATCGCCTCGGCGACAGCAGGCGTAATCGTCCAACCGGCGGCTTTGAAGAAATCATACACAATTTCGCCTGTCGCTGCGGCTGTCTCGTCGATGAGTTCTACATCACCCAGGCCATCGCTGGTGATGTGATGATCCATCACAAGGATTTCCCCCCCGTTATTGCGAGCGGTTTTGAGCCAGTCCTCGAGGCCGGGAAGCTGGACGAGACTGTTGGTATCAACGATGACGACCAAATCAATATCGGCCAGTTTTTCGGTAAGCTGCTCCTTTTTGACATCGTTGCCGAGGACGGGGATTTTGTGCTCAAACATACCCTCGTACCAGCTTGCCAAAGGCGAAAGAAATAGACCCTGTACCTGTTTTCCAATCGCCGCCAGCCCATCCATCATCACCCGCATACAGCCGCAGGCATCGCCGTCAGGCCGAATATGGGTGGTAATCAGGATATTTTTTGAGGCTTGAATAAGCCGTAAAGCCGCCCGATATTGTTCAACGCTGATTGGCATCTGACATTCCAAAATTAAAACTTAAAAACCAAAAGAGAAACGGCGGGCTAAGGAGACTACCCTGCCATGCGAAAGCCTTCGCTTTAAACATCTTTGCGGAAGGTCCCGCGGATAACACCGCTTTCCGGCAAGCAACCACTGAACATCCCCTAAAATCCGACAAAAATCAAGGAAAATTCCCCTTTTGACGGAGTATAAGTGAAATTTAAGAAAAATTCGGCCAAAATGCTTGCAAAATCAACCTGAATCCATATAGTTATATGGCTTTCGGTCAGGACAAGAAGAATTCAGGGACAGCCTCCCTGTAGTACGGCAAGAACAGGAGTCTATAATGTCGAGAGTGTGCTATTTTACAGGCAGAAAGACAACCTTCGGAAAAAGCATTGCACGGCGCGGCAAGGCCAAGTATCTGGGCGGCGTCGGCCGCAAAATTACCGGTGTCAGCAACCGGAAATTCAAACCCAACGTCCAGAAGGTCCGCGCGGTGGTCAACGGCAAAGTGGCCCGCATTAAAGCATCCGCCAAGGCCATCAAGATGGGCCTGGTGATAAAACCCATGAAACGCAATTATAACAAACCGGCTCAAACGGCGGCAGCAGCCGGCTAAGGCGTGCCTTTTTGCGTTTCCGTTCTTCGCACGTTTCGGCGAGGCTGTGTAAAACCAGCTTCGCCTTTTTTGTTTCAGGAGTTTTAAGAAATGAGTCAGAATATTGACCGTCAGCAGGTGGAAAAAGTGGCGCATCTGTCGCGGCTGGATTTGACCGAACAGGAACTGGAACTGTTCAGCGGCCAATTGTCAGCCATCGTCGAATATATCCAGAAACTCAACGAGCTTAACACCGACGGCGTGGAGCCGCTGGCACACTGTCTGCCCATTCACAATGTTTTCCGACAGGATACGGTCAGGCCTTCGCTGAATGTGGAAAAGGCGCTGGAAAACGCGCCGGACCGTGTGGACGACTTTTTCAAAGTGCCGCAGATTTTAGAGGACAGCGGAGCATAGAAAATGCTGGAAGGGCTAAACGCCATACAACTGAGGGAAAACATTCGCAGCGGCAAAATCCAAAGCCGACAGGCAGCGGAGTATGCGCTGAAACGGATTGAAAAACTAAATCCGTCCATCGGAGCGTACCTAAATGTCTTTGCCGATAAAGCGATGGAACAGGCCGGGGCGATAGACGCAAAAGTTGCCGCGGGAAAGCCGGTGGGCCTGCTGGCGGGTATGCCTATCGCGGTCAAGGATAACATCTGCTATACCGAAGGAACAACCACCTGCGGGTCGAAGATTCTGGCCAACTTCAGGCCGCCTTACAACGCACACGTGGTGGAAAAACTGCTGGCTGCCGATGCGGTTATCCTCGGCAAGACTAATTTAGATGAATTCGCGATGGGCTCAAGCACGGAAAACTCCGGCCTGCAGAAGACCGTCAATCCGTGGGATACAAGTCGGGTTCCAGGCGGCTCCAGTGGCGGCTCAGCAGCGGCGATGGCAGCGGGATTGTGCTTTGCGGCGCTGGGTTCCGACACCGGCGGCTCGATTCGTCAGCCGGCCAGCTTCTGCGGCATTGTCGGCCTTAAACCTACCTACGGCAGGGTCTCCCGATACGGCTTGGTCGCCTATGGCTCCAGCCTCGACCAAATCGGACCCCTGACCACTTGTGTCGAGGATGCAGCGATGATGCTGCAAGTTATTGCCGGGTACGACCAGCGCGACAGCACCTCGGTTGATAACCAGACTGCGCCTGTGACGGATTATCTGAGCCAAGTTGAAAAACCCATTGATGGACTGAAAATTGCCATTGTGCCGGAACTGATCGATAAGGCTGAAGCAAGTGTCCGGAACGCGGTCAGGGCGGCGCTGGAATTGTATAAAAAACTCGGAGCAACACTGGTCGAAGTGCAACTGCCGCACTTTGATTACTCCATCGCGGCTTATTATGTCATCGCCACAGCCGAAGCATCCAGCAACCTGGCACGCTATGACGGGTGTCATTACGGCTATCGCTCGCCTAACGCCCGCGATTATATCGAGGTCTATTCCAAATCCCGTGCCGAAGGCTTTGGTGCCGAGGTCAAACGGCGGATTATGTTAGGGACATTTGCGCTATCCAGCGGCTATTACGACGCCTATTACCTCAAGGCGCTGAAGGTGCGAAACCTGATTCGACAGGATTTTACCAGTGCCTTCGCAAAGGCGGACTGCCTGATGATGCCGGTGGCGCCTTCGACGGCGTTTAAGTTCGGCGAAAAAATGGACGACCCGCTCCAGATGTACCTGGCCGACGTCTATACCCTCGCCGTCAACCTGGCGGGTGTGCCGGGAATCAGCATTCCGTGCGGCTTCGACAATAAAAAACTGCCCATCGGTCTGCAAATCATCGGCCCAGCGTTTTCGGAAGATAAACTTTTGCGAATCGCTCGGATGTTTGAAAGCAAAACTAACTATCATCGACAAAAACCGACATTGCAGGAATAAACAGCAATGGCTGCGAAGGTAGATTATAAACTTATTGTAGGGCTTGAGATTCACGTTCATCTGGCGACGAAGAGCAAGATGTTCTGCGGATGCGAGTTGGTCTATGGCAGTTCGCCTAACAGCCGGGTGTGCCCGGTGTGTATCGGGATGCCGGGGTCGCTGCCGGTGATGAATAAACAGGCTTATGAATTTGCGGTTTTGACGGCGACGGCGCTGAATTGCCAGATTGCGCGGTTCACCAAGTGGGACAGAAAGAACTATTATTATCCCGACCTGCCGAAAAATTATCAAATCACTCAATATGACCTGCCGCTAAGCCACGATGGTTTTATTGAGATTCCGCTGGAAGACGGCACAATCAAGCGCGTCAGCATCATCCGGGCGCATCTGGAAGAAGACGCGGGCAAAAATACACACGAATTGGGCAACTTCTCGGCGGTGGACTTGAACCGGGCCGGAGCCCCCCTGCTGGAAATTGTCACCGCGCCGGATCTGAACAGCCCTGCCGAGGTGCGGCTGATGGCTCAGGAACTCCAGCGAATCGTTCGCTATCTGGGGGTATCGGAGGCGGATATGCAGAAGGGGCACATGCGGTTTGAGCCGAATGTCAATCTGCATATCTATAAAGAGGGTCAGACGTATAAAACGCCGATTTGCGAGATTAAGAATCTCAATTCGTTCAGGGCGATTGAACGCAGTGTGACATACGAGGTTCAGCGTCAATTGGAGGAATTTCTCGAGACCGGCAAAACAATGCAGATGGGCAATAAACGCACTTACGGCTGGGACGATGTTCACCAGGTGACGGTTTTGCAGCGGGAAAAAGAAGAGTCCCACGATTACCGGTATTTTCCGGAGCCGGATTTGGTGCCGGTGGAGCTGGATGATATATGGTTTGAGCAAATCAAGAGCCGGCTGGGGGAATTGCCGCTGCAAAAACAGCAACGGTTCATCGGTCAGTACGGGTTGAGCCATTATGACGCGGCGGTGTTGACTGCGGATAAGGCGACGGCCCAGTATTTTGAGAGCGTGGTACAGGCCGGGGCCGACGCCAAACGGGCGTGCAATCTGATTACGCAGACCGGACAAAAGCTGGCCAATCAGAATAATACGACGGTCGATAAGCTGGGCGTCAGCCCGCAGAATATGGCCAAGCTGGCACAGATGACAGATAAAGGACAAATCAGCACATCCGCCGCAGCTCAAATTATGGCAGCAATAGTTGGCAAAGATACCAACCCGGAACAAATCGCCAAAGCCGAAAATCTGCTTCAGACCAGCGATGCCGGGGCGATTGAGGCTCTGGTCAATCAGGTGCTGGCCGAAAATGCCGACGCCATAAAGGAAATTGTCTCTAAAGGCAAAAAGGCTCAAAAGGCTGTGGGCTTTCTGATGGGGCAGATTATTCAGAAAAGCAAAGGCCAAGCCAATCCCAAAATCGTCTCGGAAATCCTGAACAGAAAACTGGCCCAACTGCCGGGGCAGTCTTAAAAGGACCGGCGGGTCTGGTTTCCCTGAAAATTCCCGACAATTCTGTTGACGGAAGTTGCAAAAATAGGTTTAATTTGTAGTCTCTTTGGGGCCGTAGCTCAATTGGTTAGAGCATCGGACTGTCGATCCGAAGGTTGAGGGTTCGATCCCCTTCGGCCTCGCTTTACAACTATAAGGACTGTCAAACACTTCTGTTTGGCAGTTTTCTTTTATCCTGCTCCTCAAAGGAGGTACGCAACAGAATTTGACTTTGAAGATTGTGAAGATTGTTCAGTAACCATTCCGGCACCATCGAGAATGTCGTCTCTTATGGTCAAATAAAATTGGCGGGTAGTCTCGAATTTGGAATGCCCTGCGAGATTCATAACATCAAATTCATTCAGACCGTTTTTCAGCCGGGTTGTCAGGCGTTATTTTCCCGTCATTTTACATGACCCGAACAGTTTTGTAAATCTAGCCGGGATGTTTCTCTGGAATGGGAAGGGAACATCGTATCCCCCTAAAAAGGATAAGGTGTATGACCATGAAACGGTATCAGGAACTAAAGAAGTTGTGGGCGGGGGTACCCCCAGCGGGCGATATTCTGTATCCAAATTGCCCGGCAAAAAGACTTGAATTAAAAAGACCCTTGCGTAAAACCGATTTAATGGTTAAATAAAACCCACAAGGGCGGCATTTATGCCGTAAAAGGAACAAGATATGAAAACAATGCGATGGCTTATAACAACAGTGGCACTTTGTGTGATGGCGATGGTTTGCGTATCGTGTTCGGAGGTGGCGATTACCGGCCGGTCGCAGTTGAATCTGATTCCCGATTCGACGATGAACGAAATGGCCTATCAGGAATATCAGCAATTTCTCAAAGAAAATAAAAAAAGCGCCAATACCGCTAATACGGCGATGGTACAGCAGGTTGGTTTAAAGATATCCGATGCGGTGGAACGCTATTGTCGTCAGAACGGCCTGGCCGACCGCGTTGCCGGCTATCATTGGGAATTTACCCTCATCGAAAGCAAGGAAATCAATGCGTGGGCGATGCCCGGCGGCAAAGTGGTCATCTATACTGGCATCCTGCCCGTAACAAAAGATGAAACAGGACTGGCCGTTGTGATGAGCCACGAAATCGCCCACGTCATCGCCCGCCATGGCAATGAACGGATGAGTCAGGGATTGCTTGTGGAAATGGGCGGAATGGCCCTGAGCGAGGCGACGGCCTCCAAACCCGCTGCGACGCGGGATTTGTTTATGCGGTCGTATGGAATCAGCGCCAATGTGGGAGTTTTATTGCCTTACAGCCGAATGCAGGAAAGCGAGGCCGACCGGATGGGGCTGATTTTTATGGCCATAGCAGATTATAATCCGCAGGTTGCCGTGGAGTTCTGGCAGCGAATGGCCAGTCAGCCCGGCAACAACCAAAAACCGCCGGAATTTCTCAGCACCCACCCCGCCGACGACACACGCATTGCCGGTATCCGCAGTTATTTGCCCGAGGCGATGTATTATTATCATCCGCAGGGCCAGGCTAATCAGCCCAATCAACCCGCCCCGGTTAATCCGCCCCAACAACCACAGCCGCAACAGAACAACAGTTGGAAAAGCATTATTCAATAACGCAAATAAGCCGATTTTTATTCGTCGTACAGATACCGTTTTCTTCAACAGGTTATGATGATCGCTGAAAACCCTGAAAATATCGAACCTTCTTCGCTTCGCTGGAGGCGGAAAAATCGTTATTACTACGGATGGATAGACAGGCTTTATCAGTATAATGTGCGTCCGGGCAGTCGGGTGCTGCATGTCGGATGTGAGTGCGGCGATTTGCTGGCGGCGGTTCGGCCGGCGTATGGGGTCGGTATCGACACGGATGACCAGGCGATTGAGACGGCTCGTAAACGTTTTCCCGATCTCCATTTTTATGTGCAGCAGCCGCAGGACATTCAGCTCAACGAGACCTTTGATTATGTTCTAATCTGCAATTCCATCGGCGTCTGGCCCGACATTCAGCGAATTCTTGAGCGACTCCGCCCGCTGACTCACGAGGGAACGCGAATAATCATTACCTACTATAATTATCTGTGGGAAGGTCTATTGCGGCTGGCCTCGGCGATGGGGCTTCGCAAGCCCAACAGTTATCAGAACTGGCTGCCGTCAGAGGATATTGCCAATTTGTTGTATCTGAGTGATTTCGATTTTATCCGCGGTGAGAGCTATATACTGATACCGAAGTATATTCCTTTATTGTCGAGCTTTTGTAACCGCGTCTTATCTCTGGTTCCGGGAATTCGGTATTTAAATCTAATCAACCTGATTGTCGCCCGGCCGCGTCCAGCGGTAAAGAGAGCCGACGAACTGAGCCTGTCGGTGATTGTGCCGTGTCGGAATGAACGGGGCAATATCGCCGATGCGGTGCGACGGATTCCGCAACTGGGGCGAGTTACGGAGATTATTTTTGTTGACGGCAACAGTACCGACGGTACGGTTGACGAAATCAAAAAACAGATAGCCCTTCATCCCGACAAAAATATCAAACTCATCCCTCAGGGCGACGGCCGGGGCAAGGGCAATGCGGTGCGGAAAGGTTTCGCAGCGGCCACGGGCGAGGTGCTGGTGATTCAGGACGCTGACCTGACGGCGCCGCCGGAGGATTTGCCGAAATTTTTCAATGCAATTTTGCAGGGCAGGGGCGAGTTTATTAACGGCTCGCGGCTGGTCTATCCGATGGAAAAACAAGCGATGCGGTTTTTAAATCTGCTGGCCAATAAATTTTTCGGGCAGCTTTTTACGTGGCTGCTGAATCAGCGGTTTCGGGATACGCTGTGCGGTACCAAGATGATCAGCCGAAAAAATTATGACATTCTGGCGGCTAATCGGGCTTTCTTTGGGGATTTTGACCCGTTCGGCGATTTTGATCTGATTTTCGGGTCGGTCAAGCAGAATTTCAAGGTCGTCGAGGTGCCGGTAGCATATCGGGCAAGAACCTACGGCGACACCAACATCAGCCGGTTTCGCCACGGCTGGCTCCTGCTGAAGATGAGCGGGTTTGCGTTTATCAAGTTCAAATGGCTCCATTAACGTTTCAGGATTCCCATGAATAGTAATCCTGCTGTTTCAACAAGTCCCTTTAAGATATTGATCTTCGTCGTCTGCTATAGCGCGGAAAAAACCATCGAATGGGTACTGGATCGTATCCCGACGGAAATATGGCAAAACGACCGATTTCAGGCCGAAGTGCTGATCCTCGATGATCAATCGCCGGATCAGACATTCAGTAAAGCCCATCGTTATTCTCAATCCCATCCTGAAAGAAAAATCGCTGTTCTCTCTAATCCACAAAATCTGGGTTATGGAGCAAACCTGAAAATGGGCTGTCATTACGCCATTCAGAATCACTTTGACGCACTGGTTCTTTTACATGGGAATGGTCAATATGCCCCCCACTCTCTGCCAAAGATGATTGAACCTCTGATTGAGAATCAAGCCGATGCGGTTTTAGGCTCCCGGATGATTCACAAAGGAGACGCCTTAAAAGACAAAATGCCGTATTATAAGTGGATTGGAAATCAGATACTCACGGCCATGCAAAACCGCATATTAAAGTCCCGCCTGTCCGAATTCTACAGTGGTTATCGCGCTTATCGCGTTTCCACGCTTCAGACAATCCCGTTCCAGTACAACTCCGATTATTTTGATTTCGATACGGACATACTCATTCAACTGCTGGATACCGGCAAACGCATCGTCGAAATTCCCGTCCCTGTATTTTGTGGCGATGAAATCCGCCCCCTCGGCGCCTTGAAATACGCGTGGAAAACCTTGTATTCCTGTTTTCTATCGAGACTCAACAGGCTGGGGTTATATTATCACCCCAAATTTGATTACATCACAAATTCAAATGTGATTTATGAGAGCAAATTCGCCTTTCCAAGCTCTCACCGATTCGCTTATGACTCCGTCAAAGCAAAAACAACCGTTCTGGACCTGGGATGCGGGCCGGGCTATATGGCCAAAGCTCTCGCTCAAAAAGAAGTAAAAATCATTTCGATAGATAAACAAATTCAGCCCCAGACCAGAGAGTATTCATGGAAATGGATTGAGGCGGACATCGAAATCCATGCGTTCGACGACCGCCTGGCCAAAGTCGATACCATTTTACTGCTGGACATCCTGGAGCATTTAAAATCCCCGGAACAATGTCTTAAAAAACTCCGCGACCATTTCGCCAAAGACCAGCCGGAAATCATCATTACCACCGGCAATATCGGATTCCTCCCCATTCGACTGCATCTTTTATTCGGAGCCTTTCATTTTGGCAGACGCGGCATTCTGGATATGGACCACACTCGATTGTTCACCTTTTCGTCGCTGACTAAACTGCTTAAAAATCAGGGGTATGAAATCCTCCGAAAAAAAGGAATTCCAGCCCCCTATCCTTTGGCGATTGGAAACGGAAAAACAGCCTGTGTTTTGCTGTTTTTGAACCGCTGCTTAATCGCTTTGAGTAAAAGCCTCTTTGCCTACCAGATTGCCGTTCGGGCCAGACCCCTTCCGACACTGGATTGCCTGCTTCAGCAGGCGCACCAGACCCGCGAAAAGCTGCTCCTTGAAGAATCCGGGAGGCCGTTATCACAATGAAGTCCCCGTCCCCCATAAAACCCAAAGAACAGACCCTACAGACTTGCACAACGCCATCGCGGAGGATCGCAGGTTGTCTTGCGGCGGCGGCCTTTCTGTGGCCGGCCATTTACCTGTGCCGGGATATTATTTCAATCCGGGGAACCTATACGGCCATCGGTAACGACTTCGGCGGGCTTTATTATGGCTATAAAGCTTATCTGCTGGCCGGCCTGGCGCAGGGACATTTTCCCTTATGGTCGCCTTCCGAAGCGGCGGGCTATCCATTCTTTTCCAATCCTTTCGCCCAGGCTTTTTATCCGCTGAATCTGCTGCTGATTCCATATTATATCCTCGCCGGCGGATATTCCGTGCTGGATCATCAGATTTTTACGGTGCTGGGACTTTGCATTTTTTCTCTGGGACTGTATTTGTGGCTGCGTCTTATCCTGCCCAATCCCAGAGCCGCCCTTTGGGGCGTTTTGATTATGTCCGTCAGTTTTAAAATGACGGAGATAGTTCGTTTTCCAAACGCCGTCCATTCGGCGGCATGGTATCCCTGGATTCTGTATGCCGTCACGAAACTGTTTCTAAGTAAAACGAACAAGGAAACCCTGCTGAACGCTGCAATATTTATTTTTTCAGTCGTATGCCTATGTACCGCAGGTTACCCGTATTATATTTATTATTCCGTGTTTCTGTTTCCTGTCTATTTCTGCATTTTTCTTTGGCCGTTTCTGAGGCGGCAATTATTCGGAAACATGAAGTTTCAAATAAAACGCGGAATTATCTCGACTGTCGCCGCCAGCACTATCGCCGCCTGTATTTGCGCGCCCTATTTGGCCGCTGTCGCCGGACTGATGTCGGAAACAGTGGATCGCGGCGGCAAAAACTTCGCTTACTCCACCGCCTATATTTTTAATCTTCAGGACACCCTCGGTTCTCTGATTTATCCCCCCTTGGCCCAGGCCGAAGGATGGTATTTTTTCAGCATTACCGCCCTTTTAATCATCCTTGTCTATGTCTTCAGTTTCCCCCGGCCAGCCCCGGCCAAGACAGGGCGGAGCAGGACATTACAGCCGACATATCCCCGGTATCCGCAAGCGGTCGGAACGCTTTTCCTGCTGGGATGGATCGCGGTGATTTCCTATATCAGCTACGGAAAAGATTCCGTTCTATTCAAGCTGCTTTGGCATTCCATGCCCGGTTTTTCAAACTTTCGGGGCTGGGGACGGCTGAACATCATTCTGGTCCCCCTGATTGCATGGCTGCTTTCCCGGTCCTATTCATTCTTTGAAACACTTCTTTACGGCGACGACGATACCTCAAAACACAACAGAATTAAAGCCGTCGCTATAATGACGATGGGTTATGCGGTTATCGTTGCCGCCCAGTCCTACCTTTACAGAAATAATATACTGGACCCGTACTGGAACTATTTTCCAAATCTTTCCGGCTGTCGAATCTATTTCATTATTTTCGGATTTACGGCTTATTGGACTGTGCTGCTGGTGATTCTCCTGCGCCGTCGGTTCAATCGTCCACTTTTAAGATATGTCTTGCCGATGCTGCTCCTGCTTCTGGCCGCCGTCGTGGAGATGTGGCCGGTAGGCGCGAATACCTGGGTCGAAAAAAATACAAAAATCCCGCAAAGAAAACCTTTCGATATCGCAGACAACAATATCCGTTCTTTCGACATGCCTCGACTCCCGTATTACGGCATCATTTCTCTGTCGTCGAATTTTCACACAGGTATCCTCCGCAACTGGGATTTTGCACGATATGTCGATTTTCTCAAACACACTCAGAATGAACCCCGCTGGCAGGCAATCCTGCTGGCAGCGACGGCAAATCCGAAACGCGTTTTCCTTTCAGAAACAGTGCAGCATAATACCATTCAGTCCTTTTTAGAGGACAGCCTGCGTTTTCAGGATGTGGGGAAGATGATTTCCTATACCGGCGACGAATTGATTTGGGAGCTGAATATGCCTACAGACGGGTATTTCAGCTTTATCGACAACTGGGACCCGTATTGGAAAGTTTACGTGGACGACAAGGAAGAAAAAATTGAATTGCTGTTCGGTACGTTTAAGTCCGTTCATTTGACGCAGGGCAAGCACAAGATTATATTCCGGTATGAACCGACGCTGCGGGCGGTTCTTTTCGGTGCAAAACAGCAATAAAGGAAAAACAATGTCTCTGATAGACAAATTTAAACTGCCGGAAATACGCGACAGCCATTTACTTGACGATGCGGCATTATCCAGGCTTCACCGTCAGATTATTTGCAAAAAGACTTTCCTGAAACAAATTTACGTGGATTTCTATAATGAGCTGGCCTCTTCAGTCGGCTATACCGAAGACAAAACAGTCCTGGAGCTTGGCAGTGGTGGCGGCTTTATCAAAGAATTATACCCCAAAATTATTACTTCGGACGTTCTTGAACTGACTACCGTAGATAAAATCTTTTCCGCCTGCGCAATGCCGTTTGCCGACGGTTCATTGGATGCGATTGTGATGGTGGATGTACTGCATCATATTCCCGATGTACGGGCTTTTTTCCGGCAGGCCCGGCGGTGTCTCAAAACCGGCGGCAGACTGGCGATGGTCGAGCCGGCCAATACCCCGTGGGGACGGTTTATTTATAAAAACTTCCACCACGAAGCTTTTGAGCCCGCTGCCGGCTGGGAATTTGAATCGCTGGGGCCGCTTTCGACCGCTAATGGAGCGATTCCGTGGATTATCTTCCATCGCGACCGGCGGCAATTTGAGTCTGAGTTCCCATCGCTGCGGATTGTCCGGACCCGCTTTCATACGCCATTTCGCTATCTGCTCAGCGGAGGTTTTACCCTCAGAGAGCTGATGCCGGGATGGTCATATCCTGTATTCAAGGTGTTGGAATTCTGCTTGACCCCTTTCAATCGTCTGCTGGGGATGTTTGAAACTATTATTCTGGAAAAAAACTGACGCTGTTTACTCCACAGGATTTTTTTTCATCAGCGTAATCGGAGGGCTGATTTCTTCACAGTGTGGCACAAGCGGCCATGCCGCGACGGACAGCGGGTTTTTACGAGGAAAAATAAAACCGCGGGATGTAAATTCAGCGAGTTTGGAATACCCGGCTTTGCCTTCCAGCAGCGCCTGTCTGTATTCTCCTCCTTCTTTGGTCATAATGGTCAGCCAGCCGTATGAAACCAGGATATAATCGGGAAGAGTTCTGCGATGCTCCAGAAGTACCTGCAGCGGCGGCACCGTCCAATCTTCAATGGTCGGATAATCATATTTTGAGAGGTTGGGGCCATAAGGTCCTCGGATCAGGGACAGTATTTGCGTATTTTTGGGGAGGCGGTGATGAATCCATTCAGCCGCCTGATTGCGGGTATCATAAATCATCTCCATATCCAGCGCAAAACAATACATTATGGATAACAGATAGCATCCCCAGACAAGGACAAGCGACACACGACGGAGCGCTTTGGCCTTCAGCGTCCATAATTGAGCGACGAAAGCCCCGATGGGAAGGCAGAACAAACCCATCACCGGAAGATAGTACCGGATGTAACTCATTTTGATGCGCATCGACACCGCGATATAGAAGAAAACAAGGGGAAACACAACCATTGTCAGGTTAAACAGAAGATGCTTTCGGGAAGTAAAAAGCACGGACAGGATAAATAGAATCACTAAAGGCCAGCCCATTGCCCAATAGAAATCTTTTAAAGTCACAATCAAAAGAGGAACTTGCCCGCCGAACCCCTGGTTGAAATTGACAACCCCTCTGCCGCCGACCCACACCCCCATCCGGTCCCAGTAGGCTTGGGGTGAAAACAAGATGCCCTGGAGAAGCGCAAACGTAAAAAGAAATACCCCGGCCGCAAGCCAGCTATTCTTATTCAAGAGAGCAATCAGACACTCCCGATAATCCTGTCCTTCTTTTCGAAGGCGGCGAATTCTCAGTATCAGGTACGTAAAAACAAACGCGACCGCATAAAACAGCATCGGGTCTTTGGTACAGCAGGCAAACGCCAAAGTAAGCCCCATCAAAACGTGATGAAACATTTTACCGTCGTCAACGCTTTTTAACAGGAAATAGACCCCCGCGGTCATCCAGAACATCGAGGGAATATCAATACAGGAGGTATGACTGTAATAGACAAACACCAGACACGCCGCCAGCGACAGCGACGCGAAAAAGGCGGAGATGGAATCCGCATAATAGAATCGGGCGATCAAATAAACAAGTGTAATGATAAGACCGGACATGATTAAGATGTTCACTCTCGACACTGCCGCCAGGGTACGCAGCCTTTCGGGCGTAAGAACAGTCTCATGGACTTCCCCGTTGTATTGAACAGATACTTTATTGTTTTCCCAGGACTGTATCAGCGGTTTATAACATAAGCCGTCGATGAGAAATTGAAGGCGGGGATATTTATAAGTCCATCCCCCAAACAGGCGGGGCATTTCCCGCACTACGGTTACCCCTTCTATCGCGTCCGGCGACCAGGGTACGTAACCATCCATACCCCAGCCGAATCCAAGAACATTCAGAAAGACGCTGACCCCAAGAACGACAAGAAGAAGATGCGCATCCCTTTTGTTAAACGGGCCGCGTTGTGCGATTTGAGGTATTGGGCGGTTGTTTTTCTTCATGGCGTCACAAAAAGGCAAAATTATTCGTCGGATTCCGCACGGGACGCCCGTTGCGGCGGAATATCTATCTCCAAAGGTTTGGCGTCTAAAATTTGCCTGACCACGTCGGGATATTCATATCCATTCGGCGAATCGCTGGTGTGCTTGGCAAGCATTTTGATCGCCGCGGCGAATTTCTTATCCAGCGGCGCAACAAAAGTTTGCGGCATTTTCTCCGGACCAATCGGAATTGTAAGCTGATAAGCGTGAAGGGTCAGGCGATTCATCAATGGGGATTCTTCTTCACGCCTCTTCGACGGCTTGTAGCCGGGCTTGAAAGAGGATAAATAGATGGGGCCGGCATCGGCATACAGTGGGTCAATCACCAACGGTAAGCCCTTGTGGGCTAAATGGATACGAATCTGATGCGTCCGGCCGGTAATGGGAATCACCGCAAGCAAACTCATCGAGCCCATCGGTAAGACCAGCTTGTAAAAGGATTTAGCGCTCTTGCCATGCCTGGAATCAATCTGCACAATCTGGACTTTGTCATTTTTTGCAATCGGGGCGGTAATAAAGCCCTGCTCTCTGGGCGGTCGGCCGCGTGAAATGGCGATATAAACTTTTTTTGCATCACGAGTTGCGAAACATCGACTGTAAAAACTCTGGGCCGGACGATTCAGAGCTATGACCAGTACGCCGGAGGTGTCCTTGTCGAGCCGATGGACAAGACGTAAGTCTTTTAATTCAGGATGGTTACGAGAAAACAACTGAAGGATGTCGGCGGCGCCGCTGCGGTCGGATGTTACCGAAACCCCCGCGGCCTTGTTGATTATGACTATATCCAAGTCTTTATAAATAATAGAGATATCGTCTTTTGACATCCGCTCTCCTGTCGCTGTTTTTGCCCATTATACAAAAACAACGTTAAAAGTCGAGACGAGAGGCAAGAGTTAAGAATTTATAGTTGAGAGTTGAGAGTTGAGAGTTTATAATTTCAGAGCCACCAGACTTCGGCGAGCTCAGTCGAGCCGCGGCCAGCAAAATGTTTAGTGTTAAATGTTGAATGCTGAATTTAGTTGGGCAAAGGGTATGGCAGGGATTGACGATTGGAACGATTGGAAAAAGAAATGGGCGAAGGGATAAGGAAAATACCTGATAAATACGTTTTCAAGTCAGGAGAATTAAACGATGACTGAAACAATGACACTTTCTCAGCTCTTTGATTGCGGGATTGCAGCAGAAAACACGGCTCGTGATTTTTACCTCGGCCTGGTCCAAAAGTTTTCGAGCCAGCCGGTTGTTTCCGCTTTCTGGAAAACGATGTCAGAAGACGAAGAGGAACACGCCCGGATACTTGAGAAAACGCGTAATTCCCTGTCTGGGAGCAAGCTCGACGTCTTCGTCGATACCTCTATGGCGAAAAAGGCACAAGCCTTGTGCAAACTGTCCATTTCAGAAATGCTGGATTCAATCCATAACCTCGATGACGCTTATATGCTGGCTCATGATCTGGAATATTCCGAGGTCAATACGCTGTTTAATTTCCTGAAACTGAAACTTATTCCTCGCGACGAAAAAGACAAATTGTCCCCCGACCTCATTGACCGTCATTTGCGCAGGCTGGTGGATTTTCAAAAAACATTCGGGGATGCCGAGATGCGCAAAGGTATTGCTGTTGACGCGTAAGACATATCTATAGGATTGGGAAAAGGATATAATTGGGGCAAAAGGAAGTGCGGGAATTTCATCTTCGGTGACGCAGCAAAGGGCTATCCGTCTTCGCTAAGGCTACGACGCGACAAGGGGGAAAATAAATTGAGAAAAAGCAGGAAAATTTTTTGACAGTTCCACCGGCCATAGTATTTTGCCTGCAGGATTTTTTGCCGCCGGGCGGCTGTGTTAGATTTTAAGGATTTTTTAAGATGACAGGCGTTAAGATGAAAGATAGTGAGATATATAAGCAAAGGTATTATAAAGGTTTACAGAAATAGTGTCTGAACCTTTTATTTTCTCTGGCCGATATGTCTTATCTATACTTTGTGCCTCCAAAAAGCTATATTCCTTTATGACCCTCAGAGGTATTCTACAACTTCCAAAGCATATTCAATCCGGATTCTTCAGATGGGATATTGTATTAAACATTAAGTTTCGTAATATAGGGTCTTACTAATACGCTAATTAAATGTTTTTTCATGGACGAGAGAACTTGATGGGTAAAGAAGCGAAGATAAAATGGGTTTTCACTTACTTAGTCTGTTTCACTATTTGTTGTTTTCTATACGGGCTCTGTCATGAACTGATAGGGCATGGCCTGACTGCCATCTTGTTAGGTGGAAGTATTGATAGTATCCATCTTTTTGGTTTCAAGGTTTTCCCCAACTTTGAGTGGTCTGGGATACCCGGCGGTGTAGGTATTGATAACCTCCCAACGGGAAAGCTCTTGGACATAGTTAACATTATGGGGCCAATCAGTACATGGTTGGTTTCACTTTTGGCGGTCATAGCACTTTGGATTCGCCGGCCAGTAGGACTTCTCCGTGTAATTTTGGTCTGTCTAAGCTTGTGGTGTTACGATCTTCTTGGTGAGACATTGATGGTTTGGGGGATTCCCAAGTATCTGATCTTTCTTCCTTCAGGTCAACTTCCAGGTCATTATGAGGCTGCCATTCGTCTGGGTGTCCCCATTTCGTTGATCCATGTATTCAGTATAGGTACGAGTGTTTGTATCTTGGCTGGAGTTGCGCTACGCCTCATATACGACCATAAGCAACTAAAGCGATAGACCGAAAATATGAGATAATACGAGTTTTGAAGTATAATTGAATTAGTGTTAAATTGGAAACATCCTTTTAAATATTACTTGGACAGACTCCCAAGTACATTTTTTACCTGAATTTATTCCTTTGTCAAAGTATGATGACTATCATAAAGGATTTAAGGAACTTTTTCAACAGCCCCACCGTCCATAGTTTAAACCTGAACGGAGTGTTCGGTCATTCGATTCTGCACCAGTCGAAGTCGGCATAGCCGCCCACCCGCGCACCGGGCTGTGATACACAAAACAGGCCGACCTTTGCTCCAATCCATCCTCTGCCATATTTCTTAAAACGCCTTGAAATGTCAAGAAATTTCACCCTTTTATTGAACTTTGAATGGAAAAATGATATTGTGTTGTCTGATTCATAACAAAAACGTCAAAAAAACCTCGAAACGGAATAATGAGGATGAAAAAGATGAATCATTCGATTGACATTCAACTGGGGATTATCTGGTATCTGATTTTTCTGTTTTCGATCACGGCGCATGAGGCGGCGCATGCGCTGGCATCGTGGAAGATGGGCGATACGACCGCCTGGCGAAGCGGACAGGCGACGCTGAACCCGATTCCGCATATTCAGCGTGAGCCGTTCGGGATGGTGATTGTACCGATTCTGTCTTACGCTTACGGCGGATGGATGATCGGGTGGGCCAGTACGCCTTACGACCCGGCCTGGGCCGAACACTATCCCAAACGAGCGGCATTGATGGGGCTGGCTGGGCCAGCGGCGAATCTGATGCTGGTTCTAATCGGAGGGATTCTCATCCGGGCGGGGATGGCGACGGGGATTTTCGCGGCGCCGGAAAAAATCCTCTTTACCCAGGTGGTAACGGGCGGACGGGAAGGAGTTTTGCAGGGGCTGGCGGCGGCGGTGAGTATTCTGTTCACGCTGAACTTATTGCTGCTGGTATTTAACCTGATTCCGATTCCGCCGCTGGATGGAACTTCGTGGGTGGAGCTGATTCTGTCGGGACGGCCGCTGGAACAATACCGGGCGATTGTCTCGCATTCGAGCCTGCGGATATCCGGGATTTTAATCGCCTGGTATCTGATGGGCCTGATTTTCCCGCCGGTGCATCTGGCGGTCATCAACGCACTATATCTGGGAACAGGACGTCTCTACGGATAAAACAAGACCGCAAACGAAACACGGCCAAACCGGTTTGGCCGTGCCGCTCAATAAAGTAACAAAAAATAACCCCCGCCACGGGGGTGGGGGGAAACATCAACAAATCACTTCTCGCCCTTTTTGGGTTTGGTGCGGATGACTCGCTCCCGCTTTTTGGTCTTGGCGGCTTTTTCGGCGGCGACGCCGGTGATTTTGGCCTTTTCGAGAATTCTCTCAACGCACTTCTGCTCCCGCACCTGCAATGTGAATTGAGCCAATGAGCCGTCGCGCATCATTTCATCGCGCATTTTTTCCGGCCTGCGGCCGCGGTAGGAGGCGATTTGCGCGATGTGGCCGTTGATTTCCTCATCGGTGACGCTGATTTCAAACTTCTCGGCGATTTTATCCATAATGAAAAACAGCTTGAGCTGTTCCACGGCTTTTTCTTCGCTGCTTGCACGCAATCGCTCCATCTGCTGTTCGATCTGTTCCTTGGGGATGCCGCGCATCAGCAGGTTGGCGTACTGCCGCTGCAAAATGGACGCCGACTGGCTGGCGACGACATCGGCGGGCAAATCAAAATCAATCTTCTCCTGCAGATAATGATACACCTGATCGCTCATCGCCGAGCGGGTCTGTTGTTCAGACTGGGCGGTCAGATTCTGCCGGACGTTGTCTTTTAGCTTTTCGACGCTTTCGAGGCCGAAGCGTTTGAGAAATTCGTCGTTGAGTTCGGCCGGCTTGAGATACTTGACTTCCCGGACGCTAATTTCCACATCGACTTTTTTGCCGCGGTATTGTTCATTGAAAAACGTCGCGGGCACATCCACTGTCGTCTTTTTCTCGTCGCCGACCTTGGCTTTGACCAGAAGTTTATCGAGGTCTTCGACGGGCACACCGCCGACAAAACCGGTCTTGCGGACATAGACTTCGATATTGTCTTTCTTCTCATGGTCGGCAGCGCCTTCGACCTTCAGCATCACATCCGCAATCACCTGGTCATCGGCCGCGACGGGGCTGTCTTTGGGAACCCATATGCCGGCACGTTTGCACAGGGCTTCGATTTCCTCTTCGACTTTGGCGTCGGTGACCTCAACGACAGGCTTCTCAATCTCCAGCCCCTCCAGTGGCGGCAGTTCAAACTCCGGCCGGACTTCCACTTCAAAATCAAATTTCATCGGGCCGCTGGCCGGCACTTCCACCTTCTCATGGTCGATGTGGGGGTCGCCCAGGACATCAAGCTTGTTTTCCTTAATGGCCTCCTGACTGGCGTCAATCATCAGTTCCAGTTTGGCCTGGTTGGTAATATCGGTGCCGAAACGCTTTTCCAGCAGTCTCAAGGGAGCGCGACCCCTGCGAAAACCGGGCACGACGGCTTCTCTTCGCAGGTCATCGTATTTCTTATGGAGCGATTCCTTGACCTTGCTTTCGGGGATTTCGACCGTAATCTTCTTCTTGCAGGAGCCGGTATCCTCAATGGTGACATTTATTTTAGCTTCAGCTTGCTGAGCTGACTGTTCCTGAGACGCCTGTTCCTGCTCCGCTTTTTTCTTCTTTGCCATTGGATGGCTCCCTGATTTCTGGTAATTATTCCATTTTCAACGAAAAAACCAACGACACTTATCGTTGGTCTAAAATTCAAATCCCGGTAAAACCCTCCGGTTTTACCCGAATGCCTCAGCGACCAACGCCAGACTACCGTTTAGCCGATAACTCGCCGAAACTATGTGTTTCAACACCCCGCCATAAATGGCGGACATGCACCACTCCGACCACAGGGGTCGGGGCTAAACATAGAAAGCGGGTGATCGGGCTTGAACCGACGACATTCACGTTGGCAACGTGACGCTCTACCACTGAGCTACACCCGCGAAAACCGCTATAAATCATAGCTGAACCGTCGGCCAAATCAACAGAAATCCACCCCAAAAAACAAAAAACACCCACAGAAAACCTATTCAGGCATGGCAATCACGTCATCCCCTGTTCATAATTTAAAATTTTACTTGACAGACGAGATTGGGTTTTGATAAAATGACGACATATAAGGGCAGAAGAGTCTTATTCATCGAGTGATTCAGCACCCCGTTGAGATACCTGCCTGCGTGTTTTCGCGATGTATTGGAGTGAGGAGTGATGAAGGTTTTCGATTTAGAGAGGGCATTTGCAAGAGGCGCTCTCAGGGATGGGAAATATTTTAGAAGGGACTCTATGAACCGCAGGGAAAAAGAGGCGAGACGGAGGGTTTCTTCTGCCTGGCACATCTTTTGCGGTCTACTTCATACTGTCAACAATTCCGCATACAATTTTGAAATGGCCTCTGATTATAAACCCGGAACCGGCGGCATTATTGCTGCTCGGTTCCGGGGTTTTTTTTCGCAGGAAAAAGTAATTTCACGGCCGCAAATAAAGGGTTAGAAAAGGAGAAATTATGAAACCATTCGTGACAACATTCTTGATGGCGATTTTAAGCGTTTCCGTTCTGGCAGGTTATACCTACACCATTACAGATGGGATGGATATCAACGATTTAGGAACGTCAACTTTAATCGGGACGCAGTCGCTTTTAATGACCGGGGGGGGGGGGGGGCTCTTGAATCTGTATTTTAACAGTTCGGCGGTCATTCAGGGAACATCTCCTTACAATCAAGGAATCTATCCTCGTGGTGGAATTAAACAACTTGCCGTTACTGATTACGCTTACCTTGATTTTTATGGTGGTGAAGTTTACGAAATTGGCTTGGGGGCTTATGCTACAGCCACCTTAAGCGGTGGAGAAATTGCGCGTTTAAAGACCACGCAATCGGCATGGCAGTACGATTATACGGTTGATCCGCCAATATTAGTTCCCAATCCGCATGTGGAGATTATCTGCAAAAATTATCTTTACAATACCACAAGCAAAATTCTCACCGGCACGTGGGAGGACAACAGTCTTTTTAATATCCGGCTTGTCGATGTCTCCGGCTATTCCCCGACGATTGACAATATCCAATTTACCATCAACCCCGAACCGGCAACGATTCTGCTGCTTGGTTCCGGACTTTTGTTATTGCGAAGGAAAAAGTAAATCCTGCCATCGTTTGAAATTTATGGGAATTTCATGCGACGGACGAAAATGAGTTCTGATAAAATTAAGAAATAATGGCAACAGATAAGGGCAGAAGAGGCTTACTCATCGATTGAATTCGGCGCCCCGTTGAGATATCTGCCTGTGTGTTCTTGAGGCTTTTGGAGAGCCGAGTGCAATGTGTCTTTTTTACTTTACGGGGTCGGACTCGTAAGGGATGCTCAAAAGGATGGGGAATGTTTTAACAAGGAGATTTTTTTATGAAGAGCGGGGTCGAAAAGAGTAGAGCGAGGGTGTGGTGGGTTGCATTTCTAATTTCATCCGTTGTGTTTTCGATTTCTTCCCCTATGGTTCAGGCCAAGTCGGTGTTTGCTGTCTCCAGCCACGCAAGCGGCAAAGTCAAGGCCTACCATATTGATCCCAATGGAGCCATTACATTTCAGGCCACCATTACCAATCCGATGGCCGGGGCAACAGGGTTGTCTGTGTGGCCCGCAAAGGACAGATTGTTTGTCACTTATGAACAAGATAACATCATGTCATGGGCGTCTCTGCGGACGTTGAGCCGCGATCCTCAGGAAGATGATTCCCAGACCGGCACCGGCCAGTTGGCTGGAATGGCCGTGGATGAAAATCAGGGACTTTTATATGCCATTCAACGGGGAAGTAACAAGCTGTATGCGTTTGATTATGACCCAAGTGACAATACGCTGATCCCTGTTGATTTGTCGGAAACAACGATGTATCGTGAACTGACTGGAGTAACTGGGGGGATGGATGTTGCCATCGACCCGCAGGGCAGTCAGATACTTGGCATTCCCGTCGGCAGGCTGTACGCCTCGGACTGCACGTCGAATGTCCGTTATTACAATGAAATAACCTGGGACTATGAGGGAACGATTCCTTTTCAACGCTACGCCATCGGCATCGGTCTGGATACGGTTCGGGGCTGGATTTATGCGGGCAATTTTGACGGCGGCGGCGGGCATTCGTACCTGATGCGCTGCAATCTCAATGGCGACCCGAACAGCTATGTTGAAAAGAATATGGGCACAACGGTAATGGATATCGCCGTCGATGAAGAGACAGGGTTGATTTACCTGACGACGTCCCGTTATTACAACGGCCGGGCCGGAGCGATTGAAGTTTATGACCCGGCCAACTGGAATGCTGATCCGAACAGTCTGGTTCTTGTGGATATTGAAAATGATGCGGACTTCGGGGACAACGGCCCCGGAGGCATCGCCATCGGGCCGACGTATAAAATTCCGCGGATGTTTATTTCCAAGCAGGATGATAAAACCGCCTGTGTTTCGCCGCAGGAGTTGATTACCTATACGATAGCATATCATCCCGACAGGCAGAATGAGACCAATGTAATCATTACGGATAAGCTGCCGCCGGGTGTGGATTTTGTATCCGTAAATCCGAACACGGGGATATATAATGAGCGTCCGGCACATAGTTATGTATGGGAACTGGGCGATGTGACGGGTGTTGATCCGAATACGCCGGGCGATCCGAATTATTATTTCAGCCTGACGGTACAGGTCAATAATCTGGCCGAACCTGCCGGCAGTTTGGTCAATACCGTGGAGGCCGAAAGCGATGAAGCCTTAGCCACGGCCAAAGAAACAACGCCGGTCTGTTGCTGGGACACCGGCGTGATTTATGTCAAATATGACGCCACCGGCTCCAACGCGGGTACGAGTTGGGAAAACGCCTATACGGACTTGCAGGATGCGATAGCTCGTATCAATACCTGTGGCGGCAGTGAAATATGGGTGGCTGGCGGAATCTATAATCCGGGGACACAGACAACGGACAGCTTTATTATCCCGGACGATCCGGACGATGTGGCAATGTATGGCGGCTTCGCGGGATGGGAAACTTCTCTTAATCAGCGGAATATCCCGGCCAACCCGACCATTCTAACGGGTAATACGGGTCTTCTCGACTACGGAGTTCTGCGACGCAATACAACCGTTGTCACAATGGGCAATAATTCCATCCTCGATGGATTTATTGTTAAAGAAGCCAGCGATCAGGGACAAGGAATTCTTGGACAAAATAATATTAATTTTACGGTTTTTAATTGTTCTATTGAAGATAATCAACGATATGGTCTTTTTGCTGATAATGGCAATGCTTCTGTAAAATGGTGTATCATTAAAAATAATGGATATGATGGTATTTATCATAAAGGCTACTACAGCAAGACCTTTACGGTTGAGAACTGTCAGATTCTGGAAAACGAACAGAACGGTATTTATACTGAATTTTCTATTCCCACAATTCGCAACAATATGATTTGTTTTAATGGGACAGATGATTCTGACACGTATTATGGTTTATACCTGTTTTATCCCCAAACGGGTTATGACATTCGCAACAACACGGTGGTTTATAACGTCAATGAAGGCATTGGCTCGGCCGACCCGAACACCACCCTCAATATTTATAACTGTATTGTGTGGGGCAACAAGTTCGATGACGACAACACAGGCAACGACGACGAGCAGTTAACAAGCAATATCGCCGCCTATTACAGTTGTGTCTGGGACCCCAACAATATTCACATCTCGCCAGATGCGAACGGCAATATCAGTTGCAGTCCGGGGTTTGTTTATCCCTGCCCCGACGACCCGAACGTTTTATTGAATCTTCATTTACTGCCGGATTCGCACTGTATTGACAAAGGCGACCCGGGGCTGTCTTATGCCGATCAAAACGACATCGACGGTGAAACCCGGCTGATGGGTGTTGCGGTGGATATGGGGGCCGATGAGATCGATGATTTCCGCCGTTACCAGTTTGACGAGACGGAAGGTCTGACGGCGTATGACAGCGGACCGGTAAATCAGTATGATGGCGTACTGATGAATGGTTCGGTTTCGGAGCATGGCCCCGTCTGGGAGCCGAATGACGGCGTGTTTAACGGGGCGCTGCGTTTTGACGGCGTTAACGATTACGTGGAAGTGCCGGGGTATTATGGAATTGGAGGGACGCATAGCCGGACCGTCAGTGTCTGGTTTAAAACCAGAGCCAGTGTATGGCAGCCGGGGGGGGCAATGCCTTACAACATCCCCTTTGTACAGTGGGGCCATGATGCTACCGGCGAATTGTGGATGGTTTATCTAAGGCCTGACCGTAAAGCTTCTGTTGCGGCATACGGCGGCGGAGTGTACGGCAGTAAGCCGCTTAACGACGGCCTGTGGCACAATATCGTTGCCATCTTGGAAGAAGGAGAGTCTAATTCGGCCAATATTAAACTATATGTGGACGGAGAGCTGGATATTGGAGGTTCATCTTCCTGTACAATCAACACAGACACCGAGGAGATGCCCGTTCATATTGGTGCGTGGTGTCGGTATAACGGTGGAAATCCTTATTTCGCCGGGTATGCCCAGGGGCTGATTGATGACGTACGGATTTATCAGGTCGCTTGGGATGCCGATGATGTCAAGAATTATTACCTGAGTGCCCGGGTGGCTCAGTTGCGAGACGAGGCGGTAATTTATTACAACTGCGATGAGGGAACCGGCACAACCCTGAATGACCGCAGCTGGGGCGACCAGCAGAATGGCACGCTGTATAATGGCGTCGGATGGTCAACCTCAGGCGCTTTCGGCAAAGCAATATCATTTGACGGTGTAAATGATTACGCGAAGATTCCAAGCTATAACGGCATTTCCGGCACACATGCCCGGTCGGTCAGCGTCTGGTTCAAAACCTCGGCGCCCGTATGGCAGCCGGGGGGGGCAATGCCTTACAACATCCCCTTTGTACAGTGGGGCCATGATGCTACCGGCGAATTGTGGATGGTTTATCTAAGGCCTGACCGTAAAGCTTCTGTTGCGGCATACGGCGGCGGAGTGTACGGCAGTAAGCCGCTTAACGACGGCCTGTGGCACAATATCGTTGCCATCTTGGAAGAAGGAGAGTCTAATTCGGCCAATATTAAACTATATGTGGACGGAGAGCTGGATATTGGAGGTTCATCTTCCTGTACAATCAACACAGACACCGAGGAGATGCCCGTTCATATTGGTGCGTGGTGTCGGTATAACGGTGGAAATCCTTATTTCGCCGGGTATGCCCAGGGGCTGATTGATGACGTACGGATTTACGACAAGGCTCTTAGTGTAGACGATATTCAAATCATTTACAGGGAATTTCAGAATTAGAAGGAGAAATATTATGAAACTATTTATGACAACATTTTTGATGATGATTTTAAGCGTTTCCGTTCTGGCAGGTTATACTTATGTGATTACGGATGGGATGGATTTCTTTGATTTAACCCTAAATAGCGGCCAATCCCTTTTAATGACTGGCGGGGGGGGGGCTTTTAGATTTAACGTGGGACAGTCATGCAACTATCCAAGGAACCGCTCCTTATAATCAAGAAATCTTTCCGAGAGGCGGAATTGAACAACTTGCGCTTAGTAGTTATGCCCATCTCGATTTTTCCGGCGGCGAAGTTTATGAAATTAATATGGGCAATTCTGCCACCGCTATTTTAAGCGGCGGGGAAATTGCGCGTTTAAAGACAACGCAATCAGCATGGCAGTACGATTATACGGTTGATCCGCCAATGCTGGTTCCCAATCCGCACGTGGAGATTATCTGCAAAAATTATCTTTACAATACCACAAGCAAAATGCTCACCGGCACGTGGGAGGATAATTCCCTTTTCAGCATCCAGCTTGTCGATGTCTCCGGCGGCTATTCGCCGACGATTGACAACATCGAATTTACCATCATCCCCGAACCAGCAACACTACTGTTGCTTTCCCTCGGCGGTCTGCTGATTCGCAGAAAATAGACTGTAATTTTGCCCAACTTGCGAAAAATTTCAGGCAGGGATTGAAAACATCCCTGCCTTTTCTTTTTTGTCCTATCCATAAAAACAAGGATTCTGATGTCTTGTAATCTGATTAAATTAACGATTTTAAAGTGCGATTGCCATGCTATTCAGGTAAATTTTCGATTTATTTGGCCTTTGTTTTGATTATAATACCAATCTCGTGCCTGGCGTAAATGGCCGGGATAGATAAACTATGGATGAAACTAAAACACAATCCAATCTGCACAGCCAGAGCGATTCGCACCTTCTGGAACGCTATCGCAGAGGCGAAGAAGCGGCGTTTCGGGAGATTGTAAGCCGCTATAAACACTCACTTTATGCGTTTTTACGCCGATTTGTTAATCAGCAGGATATCGTGGAGGACGTCTTCCAGGAAACGTTCCTTCAGCTTTATACCAGCCGGGAAAGCTTCGACACGGAGCGTCCGTTGCGTCCGTGGTTATTCACTATCGCGGCCAACAAGGCTAAAGACGCCCTGCGAAAGATTCAGCGGCAGGCCACGATGAGCTTGGGCACAATGGCCGATGCGGGGGATGTGTCGCAGGACGAGGTGGTCAATATCCTGACCAGCTACGAGACTACGCCGGAAGAGGAGGTATCAAAGGATGAAACGGCTACGCGGGTACGGCAGATTATAACGGATATGCCGGATAACCTGCGAGAAATCCTCTTATTGGCATATTTTGAGCAATTTTCTTACAAACATATGGCCCAGATACTCAGTATTCCAATAGGAACGGTCAAAAGCCGCCTTCACACGGCGGTAGCCTACTTTATGAAAAAATGGAAGTCCGCAGATCGGAGCGATACCATCAAATGAGGTTGAACCAGGAAGAGCAGCAGTTTATATTGGACTTTTATTTTCGTTGCGGCAGCGATGAAGAGATTGTCCGCGGGCGCGACCTCATTGCGACCAATCCTGAAGCGGCACGTCTTTACGATGGTCTGGAAGAGACTTTAACGGAGCTGGATAGTATAAAATATGAACCCTGCCCCGAAAATCTGGCAGACCTGACCGTCGCCAGGTTGAAGCTGGCCGCATCAGCCAGTCGGGCCGGACAGACCCACGCGGCCCAATCCAACCTCGAACAGCTTCTGGAAGCCGAAAGTCAAAAAGCGGCGGCATCTATCGGCGTTTCGGCCGGAACAAAAATCCGCTCGGGGCCGAGAACGCTGCGAAACTTCTTTGAATTCGCGGCCACCGCAGCGGCGATTATTCTGATTTCCGGCGTTGCATTTCCAACCATTTCCTACATGCGTCAGCATAGCCGACAACTCGCCTGTATAAACAATATGCGAACCGTAGGCGAAGCGGTCGGCAAATTCACAAACGACAGCGATAACCTGGCAGCGGTGAAACTGGCCGCCGGCTCGCCATGGTGGAAAATCGGCGACCAGAGCCAACAACCGCAGTCAAATACGCGATTCGCCTGGCAACTGCTTAAACGCGATTACGTCAAGCCGGAAGACTTCATCTGCGCCGGCCATAGAAACGCCCGTCCCGTCAGCCCCGAACAACTTCTTCAGCAACTTTACGATTTCCCCTCTCGCAACAATATCAGCTACAGCTTCATCATTATCTGCGACAAAACACCGCCTCTGCAGAATCGCTCCCGTAAAATTATTATGGGGGATATGAATCCAGTCTTCCGCTCCATTCCAACCTGCGGAAACGACCTCTTTGGGAAAATGAACGAATTTGAAAAGGTGCTGCTGAATCAACACCTCAGACAGATGGGCAGCCCCAATCACAACTGTAAAGGTCAAAATGTCCTGTACAGCGACGGCAGCGTGGAATATGTACGGGACCGTATTGTCAACGGCGACGATATTTTCACCGTCCGCGGCGTAGAGGCTTATACCGGCACGGAAACCCCCGCCGATGAAAACGACGTCTTCTTAGTGCCGTAATTTGAAATTTTATTTTGCCCGGCTGATGGTTTTGCCTTCGGAAGCCAAGAGGGAATCGATCCGATTGTGATAGCCGTCCAAGGAACGGTCCGCTAATTTCAGGCCGTTAATAAATATCGTCGGTGTGCCGCCGACATTACATCTGGCTGCCAGTTCCTTATCAGCTTTCAGTAATTCGGCTATCGCTTTCTCATCCGCCCAGACTTTATCTAATTGGGCCGTATCCATTCCAAGAGCCTGTGCATAGATTTTCAGCACCGCAGGCTCAAGTTTTTTCGGCTCGGCCATGACCATTTCGTGCAATTTCCAGAAGGTGTCGTTGCCTTTTTGCCGAAGGGCCAGTGCCATCATTGCGCCAACGGCGGGGGCCTGCTTATGAAAGCCCAGCGGAAAATGCTTAAAGACCAGCCGGACTTTGCCGGGGTATTCGCCTATAATCTGTTTAAGTGTCGTATATTCTTTCACACAGAACGGGCACTGAAAATCGGAAAATTCCACAATCGTCACCGCCGCATCTTTTGGACCGAGAACCGGAGAATTACTTATGGGAATATCATAGACCTTTGTGTCTTCGACCGCCGCTGTTGAAGGACGTGTCGATTGGGGCTGCGTTTTGAGTTGGTCAACGTCCCGGCGAAGAGTTTTCACTTCGGAACGCAATTGTGCGAGTTCTTCGCGAAGAATGCGATTCTGTTCCTGTTCACCGCTGCGCTGAATGTCAAAGGTAAGATACACATCCGATGCAGGATGGTTAGGGTCATTGGTCTCGATGCGTACTAATCGCTTGGCGTTGCCTGCGGGGATTTTTGCCGGGTCAAAACGAACCTCGATCTCACCACCCTGTCCCGGCTGGATAACTTTGTCGCCGGAAGAACCGTTAAAACACGCACACGGCCCGGAGACTTTTTTAATCTCCAACGCTTCCGTGCCGGGATTGAATATCGGGATAATACCTTTGATTTCGCTTTGTTGTGGAGAAATAGCGCCAAGCGAGATTTCCTTCCCTGCAATTTGCATCACAGGGCCGGAAATAGCCCGCACGGATTGTGCCTGTAATTCATCGGCTTGAGAAACAGCCCCGCACAGACAACCGATAAGCGTTAAACATAAAAATCTATGCATAAATCCCTCATTAAGTTGATTTTATTATTCATGACAGATTTAATCATTGTTTACATTGTTTTCAACGTACACCAACACATCTCCAGTCAGAAATTTTTTCAATTCAACGATTTCCTATCACAACAGCAATTTAAAATATTCATCATGAGTAGAGTAGTTTATATGCACAATTGTATTTGTTATACATAACCCTGATTATAGTCCACTCCAGATAGATACTGACGAATAACAAGATTTTAATTACAAATCCAAATCGCATGATACATTATTCTACAGTTGTACGAATGGTTTTATCGCCTCGCATATCAACTATCGACGCACCATGAGATAATTTTTTATTCAATTCCGAAACGACCTCGTCATAGAGAACATTTGTTTCTGTTATCTTCGATAGGCCAGTGACTTCAACTGATAATTCAAACCCGCTTATTGACTTGTAAACTCCGTTTTTAGCGAGCGTTATGCCATCCTGTTTCACAATGCCGCTGGTGGTAACAACCTCCATAGGTTTTGACTCGCTATCTCTGGTGAAAAGAGCTTCCCGGACGAGATGGTCAGCACCAGGATCCACCGTTACCTCCCATTTCCCTTGAAACCCTGGCCCGCATGAACCATTTGACTTTAATTTGAGGAGCCCCGAAGGCAATGCTTCACCTGTTTCGACAGTCGTTAAACGACTCGAGAACCCTCTTCCCATAGGCAATCGGTAGTATTTGAACTGATATACGCTATAGGGTTTATCAACAGGAAATTGTGTGAGTATTACATTTGTTCCTTTCTCTGTCACTTTATCACCAGGGTCCACAGTGAATACTTCATATTTAGTAATTAAGTCATTGCGATCGGATGTACAGAGTACATATTCTTGTGTAGCTCTCCACACAACTAAGTCCTTTTTCTTATCGTAATCCACAGGAAGATAGTTGTTTGACCTAACATGACCAAACACAGGAGGATGTTCATAATGACGCTTCATTTTCATTGCAAAATTCCCTTTGGGTGTCCAGGTAACTTCGCAATCTTCAAAAACCATACCTTGATTAGGGTCGTTGAATGGATTATCGGTTCTTGTTACTACAAATGAAATTTTGTAATCCGCAAGGTTGGAGTTTTTGTCAAGCTCTAATAATGCACCCTTGACCTTTTCACCGCTAATTGGACCGGCCGCCGTCACCGGCAAAATTGATGTTTCTACTATGGCCAACGTAAGCAACATTGTGAGTAAAAGTTTCTTGTGCATTGTCTTTACTCCTTTAATATTTCGAGCATTGTTGGGTTCTGATGTCTCCACGGTTATATTTTATTATTTCTACATCTTCATTCTTTTCTGAAATATACGAAGTATTCATTGTTCACGATTCCTTTCTACGGTGCAATATCCATAGTAACCATACCTCGGTTTTTCAGAATTGAGCGTTAACAAAATTACTACGGACACGATCCGCATTCCAGTTTAAATCCACGAGGCCCTCCGCGTCCTGGAATAGGATTATATGCACAACCACCAACTTCACACGCTTTATAACCGGGTGGCTGCGGAATGCATGATGAACAATCTAAATCCATATAGAACTGATCCCATACTACAGTCCAGTCGATTATTCCTCCTGGGCATGACGAACTATGTATCGTTTGCACGACGTTGCCTTGGAAGGGGAGAACGTAGTTTGTATTGCACTGTACTTTATTACACGGCCAATCATCTCCCTTATAGTCACAAGACGCAGTGGAAAGTACATTTTGGATACACTCGACTGTTGAGCAAGGATAACCGCTCGGGTCGTCAGCCCAATGGTGGCACTCCCACATCGTCTCATTTACTTCATGACAATTATCGCATATAGGATCAACGCAAACACCATCCACGCAACATTGTTTGGGTTCGCATTTACTTTGGCAAATACCATCTTTACATTCTTGACACAATCTTTCATCACAACAATTTCCATTACAGCAAGACAGATTCGGGTCGCCGCCGCCATCGTACTCATAAGCGGTATTGCCTGCCGGCGCAGAAACTGACAATAGATGATTATTCCAATCCCAGGTATAGGTGGTGGTATTGCCGCCGGTGGTTTTGGACGTAAGATTACCGTTGTCATCATAGGCAAAAGATGCTACCCGCTTAAGAAACAAATTCGTAATATTCAGGTCCGTTCCGTCCTTTTTCTCGATCAGCGAAAACTCCTGATTATGTTATAAAAAAAAGGAACTATTATAGACGCAACAAAAAATCCTAAAATCCCAATTATAGTTAGAATAACTAAACTTGTAAAAAGATTAAAATGTCTGAAAAGATTCAAATGTTTCATATATTAGACCCATCCGGGCGGCAAAATGTCATCCCTGATTCCAATTTTTATTGGACAAAACTCATTGTACCCCGGAATAACGCTGAGTGGAACAACATGAAAACTGGGACCCAAATAGTGGATATTACCACAGTTATCGATTTCGAAATCTTGACAAATATACGGACAATTACCAGTTATAACTCCCCAACCTATTCCATAGAAACCAAGTATATAACAAAGACTGCTTTCTCTTTTGCCGGATGGATCTCTAAACATTATTGGATTGTTTTTCACATAAGCATATAAATTTAACCCCCCTTTATATCCTATCGGATCCCTGCTAATGAATCTTCCGACACTTGGGTTATAATATCTGGCTCTCAAAAACACCAAATTATCCGCTTCGCCGAACTGTTGTTCTCCAGTGAAGCCGTAAGTATTGGCAGCAGTGCCGGAAGAAGCAATCAGATTGCCGAAAGAGTCGTAGGCGTTGCAGGGCTGTAGCCAACGATTTTGCGAAACCTCAAAATGCAAAATATGAAGGTCTCGCTGTTTTTTTGCGCTGTTTTAAGCATTTTTGCAAAAGTTCAGTTAGATAGATTATTTTGGCTATCAGAATATTCTGCGACTTTGTACATTTATTTTTGCCCTTCTTCAGCCGATTTTTTGGTTAATTCCACAAGTTTGTCATCTTTATATTCAAATTCCTTATTTTCGATTTTGTCGATGAATTTGTCGCCGTTCTTTAGGCCAAGGTTTTTATACGTAAATGTTTTTTTGTCAATATCCTTATTTAATAGCTGCTTTGTGAAAATATAATCCTCAATACGTTCTATGGATTGGTTCTCATAATTAAAAGTATACACCGTTATTCTTTTTGGAACATAAATCCCATTTTGTGTATAATATTCGGCTTGCGTTCTTCCTAATACTTTATAATCATGCGTCATCAACTCAAATTTGACAATATGCCATCCTGCTTCCTTTGAGAAGAAAAAACTAATAAAGACATACTCGTTTTCACTAACTTTATATGGTAATAACAGGCGATATACGGTGTTATTACCATCATGTCCCTCTTCGAATTTTCCTATATATGAACCAACCTTCCACTCACCATTTTTAACTATCTCTCGTTGCCACGTGTCGAGGTTGTCCCATATCGCCTTAGCTGTATAAGTGTAAACTAATCGTCTTGGGTCGAAGATGCCTGTTCCAGCGATTGTCTCCCATTGACGCTTAACTTTTGTTTTTATAGCTCGGTAGCCGGTAATTCTATCGCCTTTCATCTTATTGCCGATACAATCAATACAATATGTCGGGGTAACAATATATGCGGTCTCGAAAGGCCCAGCAATGGCTGCTATTTCATTATTGCTATTAGCGTCAAAATAACACATCGGACCTTGGCGCACTGAACGTTCATATATATTCTCACTTTGGGTATCTATAACAAAACTTGTTTTGGTTGTTGTAAGGCGTTTAATGGACTGTGGCGGTGTTTCATTGCTCTTTGTTTTTTCCTTAAAAACAGTTTGTGCATCAATCCCATAATACATTTGCTCGGTATTAACATCAACATCAGCTTGCCACGATTTAATTTGTTCATAATTTGCTCGTAGTGCAATGGATAGCACTTCCAGAGTCTCAGTAATTTGCTCTTTTGCTATAGGCTGAAAATTTATCTTGTCTAAATAATTTGTTTCCGCCTTAAGAGAAGAAAGCATACAAAATAAAAAAAATATTCCCTTAAAGTAAATCTTGACTGCGCCAATACTTTTCATAATTGAACTCCTTAATACATAATAACTCTTTCAATCTTATTCGTTACATTCCGAATAAATCACGGTATTAGGCACTCCGCTTTCTGTGTCCTTTTTGCATTTAAAGCAAAAAAATTCTGGACATTCCTCACAATCTCCACTTACCATGTTGCAAGCCATTCCAATAGCAACGGTAGTCCAATCTAATACGCAAGTATATGATGTATAACATAATTTGACTTCACCTGGGTTGGGGCAATCACCTGGGCAACCACCGCTGCAGGTTTTTTGTGTAAAATTCTCATATACTCGAGTTGTACTAACAGGGTCACAACGACCAAATCCCAGGATTGTACAACTTGCGGCACAATCGTATGATTCACCACGGCAAAGACTAGCATCTTCAGTATCTGTACATTTTGGCGTGCACGAACCATTGCAGCATTTCTTATTCGGGTCATTCCAGCAAACTTCACACTGACCGTCCACGCAAATCTCACACTGGTTTGGGTCACATTGACCATTACAGCAATTTACCACTTCCACCACCGGCGAGGCAGCCCATGCGTCGGAGCAAGTA
>CAZWMN010000021.1:0-44573 GCA_964635075.1 uncultured Pirellulales bacterium
CCCTGACGAACAGCGGCATAGTTTCAATCGGGGCCGCCGTATCAACGGTCTGGCCGCCGGCGTGAGATTGGCCCGTCCAGAAATCATACCACTTTGAGCTTTCGGGCAGATAAACCTTGCGGCTTGATGCCCCGGCGTGAATGACGGGGTTGGCCATAATCGCCGGGCCGAACATATATTGGTCGGCAATATTGTACACCCGGGCATCGTGTTGAAAATCCATCACTAACGGTCGCATTATCGTGTAATCGCTGCTGGTGACTTGCCATGCCATGGAATAAATGTAGGGCAGCAGATGGTATCGCAATCGGTCGTAATCAATCAGGATTTTTTGTGTGGCTTCGTCGAAACGCCACAATTCTTTTCCTTTGCCGGTGCCGTGCACGCGGAACATCGGACAAAATGTCCCGAACTGGAACCAGCGAGTGAATAATTCGGCATATTTGGCATCGGCCGGGTCACCACCGAAGAAACCGCCGATGTCGGTGTTCCAATAGGGGATGCCCGATGCGCTGAAGTTAAGTCCCGCCGGGATCTGAGCGGCAAATACCTTCCAATTGCCTTGTATATCGCCAGACCAAGTCACAACACTATTGCGCTGCTGGCCGGTGTATGCAGACCGAGCAAGAATAAAGACTCGTTTTTGCGGGATATCAGCACGCTGACCCTGATAGACTCCGGCGGTATGCATCAGCGGATAGGCGTTAAAGACAACCGCCCCGGAGCCAGCACCTGTTTTCAAATCGCGCATCTGTCCCCACTGGCCGCCCAGCTCCGGCTCACAAGCATCCATCCACCAGCCGTCAAATCCAAGCTTGCCGAGCTTATCATTGACCAGCTTCCAATAGAGCTGCTGGCCTTTGGGATTAAACGGGTCGTACCACTTGCCCTCACCCTTGGGAAAGACATTATTATAGACGGGCGGATAAAGCGCCCCGGCTTTATTCATTTCATCAAAACATTCAGTTCCAGAATCAAATCGCGGCCAGATGGAAATGATGATATGCGCATTGGAATCATGCACGGCTTTGACCATAGCCGCCGGATAGGGGTATCGCTGCGGGTCAAATTCATGAGACCCCCACTGGCCGTTCTTCCAGTATTGCCAATCCTGAATGATGCCATCCAGTGGAATCTGTCGCTTGCGGTATTCGGCAAGGATGCCCAGCAGTTCATCCTGACTTTGATAGCGTTCTTTGCACTGCCAGAAGCCCCACGTCCATTTGGCAAACATCGGAACGGTGCCGGTGAGCTGCCGATATGCGGAAATCGCCTGGTCGGGCTGAGGTCCGTACATGACATAATAATCCACCGCATTGCCCGCTTCGGAGGACCAGGAAACAGCAGGTTTTGTCACCGGCAATTGCCAGGCCAGGTGTGCCTCAGCGCCGCCGTTGCCCTGGAAATATTCCATTCGAATGCTGTGTCGGCTGTTGGCTGCAAAATCCGCCTTGGTCTCAAAGGTTGTGGTTGCCTGTGTATTCCATTCATCAATCACCTGCTTGTCGTCAATCCACATACGCACGCCGTCATCGGCCGAGGCCAGAATCGTATATTGCCCGGCCTCTTTGGCTTCGATAAAGCCGGTCCATCGCACGCAATAATTGTCATGCGGCACACCCTTGGGCGGTGTCTGACCCCAGTTGAAATCGATTTTGGGGTCGGTTCGCTCGACAATGAGGTCCTTGAACTCCTTGCCCTTGTAATAGCGGGCAGATAATCCGCCGGGCTGACCTTTTTCATCAAGCAGCCGGTCGGATGGAATGACCTCTGCGTTGCCGCCGCCAAGGTTCACATCGGTCACGGCCGAATTATCCCACAGAATGACATAGCCCCTGGACGACAGCATGACCGGCACGGCCACCTCCATGTTTTTCTGTTGAAGATGCACGCTCGTCCCGGTGTAATTCATAATGCCCTGCTGATGCTGCCCCAGGCCGTAAAAGGCCTCCTGCGGGTCGAATTCAAAGTGCTGCCTGACGCGATATGTCGCAACGCCGTCGACCGTCGCAGGTTCGAGGGTTGTTCCGTTGACGGCCTCAGTCAGAATCGTTGCGCCTTTTTCATCCATAAAATGGACACGGCCGGTTGCCTTGTCCACACGCGCCCCAAGCTTTGCTGTCGTTAACAGCACATAATCCTTATTGTCCTGACACTGCCACTCGGTCTTTTGCGGCTTGGCAAAGATGGTTAAACTCGAATTTTTCGGCAAATCCCGTGTTGGAGTGTGAAGGACGCGAATCGTCTGCTCATTCCAGAGTTCCAGTCGTGTCAACCCGCCCGGCGTATCCAGCGTAATACCGGTCTTGTCTTTATGCAGAGTTTGACCGAATGTCAACATGGACAACGCGAACATCATTACGGCTGCATACACAACTGCCTGAGACTTGCGAATCATTTCTTTTCCTTTCTATAAAGGGTCTGTGATTTATTTAATTCCAAAGATGCCGAAGATGGCTTCCAGCAAATTGTCACCAGAATGAAGATCGGTTTTGCCGTCCTTCAGGCCGTCGGCTTTGGCGGTAATGTGTATATCGCCGCCGTTGTCCTCGGTGCGGATAATCAACATAGCCTTGCCATAAAACAGCTTGCGATAATCGGCCTGGAACGGCTCAAACGACATTGGATTGCCGTTGCCGACGCCGGCGATTTTGCCGGAGCCCCGAATGTCAAAATGAATCATATTGTCCGCCAATGGACAAAGATTGCCTTTGGCGTCCACGGCCTCAACCAGAATATAAGAAAGGTCCGGCTCGGCGGCGGACAGTTTTGTGCGGTCCGGCGTCAGGCGAATGGCGGCGGGTTTATCGGCGGTACGCATAATCGCTTCGCCGATTTTTTTACCCTGCTTATACGCGACGGCCTTCAATTCACCCGGCTCATAGACGACATCCAGCCAGCGAAGCCGGTATTTGTCCAGCACGGCGTAATAGGGGTCTTTTTGCAGGTCGATGCGGGCGTCCGGGGACAATTTAGTTTTTTTACCCAGAGATTTGCCGTTGAGGAACAACTCCGCCGAGTCGCCGTTGGTATAAACATACGCCGGCACCTTCTGTCCGATGCGGTCCGGCCAATTCCAGTGCGGCAGAATATGGATAGTCGTCGTATCCGGCCGCCAGTAGCTGCGATATAAATAGTAGCGGTCTTTGGGAATGCCGCACAAATCCACGATGCCGAAATACGAGCTTCGGGCCTCTTTGTCAAACGGCGTCGGTTCGCCCAGATAATCAAAACCCGTCCAGACGAATTCGCCGGCCACAAACTTATCCTGCTGCATCAATTCAAATTCCCTGTCGGGGATGTCCGACCATTTTGCGGCGTTATGGTCATACGAATTAACCTGTAATTGCTGTTTGGAGTACTCTGTTTTATTTTCCGGCAGGGGCAGTTCGTAAAATCCCCGCGTGCTCAGAGCCGAGGCGGATTCAGTGTAGATAATAGGTTTATCGGGATAACGTTCGCGCATGATGCCGTATCGACGCATATAATTCCATCCGGTTAAATCCAGCGCATCGGGAATTTTGCTGTTGGCCATTTCGGGGATATGGCAGGCCATACCAACGGGGCGGGTCGCATCATATTTCAATACAAATTCGCGCATAAATTTCACCCGTTCCGGCGAAAGACCTTCTTTATCATAGGGCTGGGCTCCAATTTCGTTAGCAATAGACCAAACAACGATGCACGGGTAATTGCGGTCGCGCATAACAAAATTGCGAATCTGTTTTTCGCCGTATTCCTCCAGCGGGGGCTGACCTTTCACCCGGTCGGCCTTGTCGTCCCATTTGTCAAAACATTCATCCCAGACGACAAAGCCCATCCGGTCGCACAGTTTCAGCAATTCCGGGGCGGGGGGGTTATGACTGGTACGAATGGCATTGCAGCCCATATCCCGCATAATTTCCAGTTGCCGCTGCATCGCACGGGGATAAAACGCGGCGCCCAATGGTCCCTGGTCGTGGTGCAGGCAGGCTCCGTAAAGCTGGACTCTTCGACCATTGAGGTGGAATCCGTCATTGGCCGTGAATTCAAATGTACGAATGCCGAAGGTTGCGATGTCCGTATCAACGACTTTGCCGTCGCGTGTGATGGTGATTTTGGCGGTGTATAAATTCGGGCTGGTAATGTCCCATCGCTGCGGATTTTTAATCGTTACCGTCTGATCCAGCCGGCGGGTGTCGCCGGCGGGAATGACCAGGCCTGTCATATTGACGACGGCCGGTATTTTTCCTTTCGGGTCAAGCACGGTAATCGTTACGTTGACTTTGGATTCGGCGCCGAGGTGATTTTCGACGGCTGAACGGATGCGCACGACGGCGAATTTATCGTCTATTTGCGGCGTGGCGATATAAGTGCTCCAATGGCCGATATGCACCGGGTCGCAGAGGGTCATTGTTACCTTGCGGTAAATGCCCGCGCCGGGATACCAGCGTGTGCCGTGGTTGCGCGTATCGACTTGGACCGCCACAACGTTTTTTTCTCCGAATTTTACATACGACGTGGCGTCCACACGGAAAGACATATAGCCATAATCCCATCCCCCGGCCAGTTGACCATTCACATAGACTTTGGGAAAGGCCATCACGCCGTCAAAATCCAGATAAACCTGTCTGCCGTTGTCTTTTTTATCCAGTTGAAATGTCTTGCGATACCAACCGACGCCTTTCCACGGCAGCTTACCGGCGTAGCCGTGTTCTTCAGGATTGAAGGGGCCGGAAATCGCCCAGTCGTGCGGCAGTTGCACCGCCTGCCAGGCAGAGTCGTCAAAATCCAGTTGTTTGGCCGATTCGGTCTGTTCGCCTTTGGCAAAACGCCAATCGCCGTTAAAATCCTGCTCCACGCGGTCCGCAAAGGGTCCAACGGTCAATGGCGTTAACATTCCGGAGATAGCCCCCGATGCATTTTTACGCTGTGTGTCGGGCAGCCCCTCACATTGGTGGAGCTTGAAGTCTTCGACATTTTTCAGCATGAATGTGGGCACATTTTCAATTTTGGGTGTTTTCAGCGTATCAAAACGCACGTCTTTTACATCGTCAAGGACAAACGCCGGCCGAAGGTCGTCTTCGATACAGCGAATTTGAACGTTATGAAAATCAATGCCTCTGACATGGCGGACAAAAAAACCGTAAGACGGCGTTGGGCCAAACATACCGGGGTCGGGATAGGCGTTTTCTTTTTCCGGAGGCACAATGGCGGCCTGTTCTTTTGTGCCGCCGCCCCGGACATAGCATACGATGTTGCTGATATGAACGTCTTCAATGGGATGGCCGGGGATGCCGCTGATGACGGAGCAATAACGCGACGCGGTATTGTATGCGACGATGTTGCTGATATTGACGCGACGAAGTTTGCCGACGGGGACGCCCTCGGGGCCGCGCATACGGCTGCCCAGACGAATGAAAATCGGCGGCGTCACGAGGTCTCGCATCGTGATATTGGTGATGGTTACATCTTCAAGCAGACCGCCATCCACGGTTTCCAGCGCCAAGCCCTGACAGTTATCGAAAACACAGTTGGAAATAGTGATGTTCTTGAAGCCGCCGTTGGATTCGGTGCCGAACTTGATGCGTCCGGTACGACTGACCCTGACATTGTCGAGTATGCGCTTAAAGGTTCCATCCAGCAGCGTGCCCATTTCGAAACCTCCGGCGACAAGGCAATTCGTGATGGTGACGTTTTCGGTGGCGCGGGCAAAACCCAGTCCATACGAACTTTTGAGACAAATGGCATCGTCCCACGGCGAATTGACGCTGCAATTGGAAATCCGCACATTGCGGCAGCAATCGATATTCATCCCGTCGCGATTCGTATCAATCTTGAGGTTGTCAATCGTCAGATTATCCACACCGGTTGCGAGAATGCCAAAATGTCCTCCGCGCAGAATTGAAATGTCGCGCAGAATCACATTTCGGCAGTTTTTCAATGCGATTGACTTGTTGCCCAGGCTGTCGGGCAGATTGTCGCGGCGCAGGCTGCGCGTCAGGCCTTTGCCGTAAATTAAACCGGGGCCGAGGATTGAAACGTCGTGAAGATTTTCGCCCCAAATCAGGCTGTTGTGCCAATGGCTGTGGCTGAAGTCCTGGTATTTATCCCACGGGTTGGGTTCGTTCGGGTCATATACCGCGGCGTCGGCCTTGGCTTCGATAATCGCTCCCGAGTCAAGATATAAAGTAATATTGCTTTTCAGGCGGATGGAGCCGGAAAGATACGTTCCGGCCGGGAAACGAACCGTTCCGCCTCCGGCTGCCGCTGCGGCCTCAATCGCCTTGTTAATGGCTGGTGAATCGAGCGTCTTTCCGTCGCCGACGGCGCCATATTGTTTGATGTCAAAGACTGCGGATGAATTCTTCGCCGCTGACAGACAACTGACAGTGAGAATCAGACATAATACGACAATCTGTTTTATCATTGGATATCCTTTCCTCGAAAAATGGTTTCCATTTCGCATCGGTTATATTTTAACGCCCGGCGGCAGGGCGCCAACAATAATATATTTTGCTTCGTATGGCTCCAGCAACAGCGGCACTATCTTTTCCTATAACGCGTCTGACATTCTGTATTGGTTCTTTACTTTTTGCTTTTTCATCCCTGAACCCTTTCAATGGCGTCATCGCCTTTGGATATATCGGCTATTCAGGGGTTACTCGGACAGGCTCTTACTAAATTGCCGGCGGCTTTGCCGACAAGGTGGGTATGCTTGTGCCGGTTCGTCTGCACTGGCGCAGACGTTTTCGAAGAGGATTTAATCAGTCCTTGCTGCTGGCGCAGTATCTTAAGGGCGATTGTCCGCTGATTTCAAAAGATTTGGTGCGGATTCGCTATACGCCTCATCAATGGCAGATGCAGACCGATTCTCAAAGGCGTCGAAATGTCAGGGGGGCCTTTGCCGTGCGGGAAGGTCATCCCTTTGCGGGCAAGGCGGTTTGTCTGGTGGACGACATTACCACCAGCGGCGCCACGCTGGAAGAGTGTGCACGAACTCTTAAACAGGCTGGAGCTGCGGCGGTATATACCGCCGTTGCAGCCGTGGCGGAGAGGGTGAGTTGAATTCCGGCTATCGGATGAAGAAAGGTCGAGGGGCGCCCTGTTCGGGGCATTTTTTATTGAAGTTGAATTTGGGGGTTTGACGGTTTTTTCAGAGCGGGTATAATAATATAAGAGGGAAAGTGTTTCGGGAAGTACCGAATGGCTGGGAAAAAAATTCTTTACATCACAGCGGGGTTGGGATTGGCTGCGGCGGCCTGGTGTGCAAATACCGCGGAACCACAGACGCTTTTTTCGCCCGTAGCCGGCGAACTTTTCACCCAATTAGGGAATAACCTGCTGGCCGGCCACCCTGAGGAAGTCGATGTGGCGATGACGTTTCTGCAGGCCGGGATATTGCTGGATGAACAATCCGCAATGGGATATGAGCAGTTTCTTCGCGGCGCCGGCAGGGCGTACGGCTCCCGCCAGGACTATTCCGATACCATTCTGTTGTCTTTGCGTCGGTATCTTGGTCAAAAAGCCGATCTTGAAATCGCTGTACAGGCCTTAAACCGTGTTATCGAGAATGTCAACTCCCGTCCGGAACGCGAATCCTTACTGGGACGGCTGCTTGGCCAGATTGCCCAGGCCGATCCGGTCTTTGGTTCCGAGGTGGCGACCCAACTGGGACTTTATGCCGTGGAAAAAGCCGATTACGCCACCGCGATAAAGCATTTTGAATACGCCTGGCAACTTAATCCATACAATCTGCTGGCCTGCGATAAACTTCACGAGCTTCGTCCCCCTCAGGCAGATGCCGCTGCCATTAGCGACAAACTGATTTGTCTTCGACTTAAACTGGCGGTTAATCCCACCGATCTGCGGGCTGTCGTGGAGTTTGGCCAAACGGCATACAGCGCGGAACTCTATGAATTGGCCGCGGACGCTTTCGAGTATGCCGCGTCGCTGTACGCATGGTTTCGTCCCAATGCGCCGCTGAATGACGATATCCTCATCGGCTGGGCCGAGAGCTGTTATTTTGTCCCATCCCGTCGGACTCATTGTATCGCTCTTGCCGAGCAGGTTCGTCGAGCCGGCAGATTCAATCTCGCCGTCGAGTCCATCGCGGCAATGGCGGCGGAAAAACTTATCGAATCCGACCCTAACAAAGGGCAAATTCTCTCCACCATTGCGTCCGAAGCCGAACAACTCCTCATCACAGGAGCCCAGGATGTGTCTCCAATTCAAATGGGCTGGTTTTACTGCTTTGTTCGGGAGAATCCGGAAAAAGCCCTGGCCTGGTGCAACAAGGCTTTTACACAAAGCCCCGAGGACCCGACAGTCAAGTCTCTGACGGCATACGCCCTTCTTTTGAATCGTCAGGACGATTTGGCCCGGCAGTATAGCGAAGTGGTTGGGGGAAATGTTCCTGCGGCGACGCTGACCCTTGCACGTCTGGATATTCAAAACGATCAAAAACAAAGGGCTGTGGAACGTCTGAAGAAAACGCTCAATTCTTATCTTCCTTTGGCTGTCCGAAACAAGGCTGTCGAGCTTCTTAAGCAATGCGGCGTAGAATATACCCGCGATACCTCTCCTGAACCCACGCGGAAGAGTCTTACGGATCAGTTTGGCGACAAGGTTATCCCGGCGTTTGTCAGCCCCGATAAACTTTTCTCGGCGAGATTGAGTTTTAACGGTCCTGAATTTTCATACGGTAATGTAATCGAAGCGCAAATGGTCGTTGTCAACACAGGTTCTATGCCGCTGGTTATCGGCCGGCAGGGTCTTTTGACGGGCCGCTATCGCGTTGACGCCGAGATACGGGGGGATTTGAATGTCAAACTGCCGCGCCTGCTCGAAGGTACCTTCCGCCCATCAAGACCGATTTTACCCGGCGAGTCCGTCTCGGTGCGTCTGGAGGTCAATACGGGCGAATTGACCAGGATTCTGTTCACACACCCTCAGGTTTCGGTCGATGTGAAATTCAGCGTTTACCTTGATCCGGCGGAAATCGGCGATGGGATCATCGCCAGCAGTGTCAAAGGAGTAAATGCGATTGAGGGTACCGTTCGCCGAAAAGGAGTGGTTTTGAGCCAGGAATTTGTTGTCCAGCGTCTTGACGCCTTGGCCAAAGGGCAGGAAGGACAGAAGATTCGTGCCGCCGAGCTGTTTGCGGGGCTGTATGCCGAGCAGTTGGCGTATCGGTCCGGCAAGGTTCTGTACCGCCATATTCAGGCGGAATCATCGCTTTTAACCGATGCCGTGCGGCGGGCGGTTCTCGACGAAAACTGGAAGGTCCGAGTTAATACGCTGATTTTTTTATCCGAGCATTCAGTCCCTCTGGATTATGCGATGACCCTTTCGGTTTCCGAAAATCTCAATCATGAGCTCTGGCCGGTTCGGCTGGCTGCGATGTGGCTTCTGGCCAATCAGCAAAAATCCTCATTTCAGTCGGTTTTAGACTGGAGCGCCCAAAACGATCCATTCTGGCTGAATCGCAGGCTGGCGATTGCCCTGGGCGGCAGCGAGAAAACCCCCGCTTCTGCCGAGCCTGAATCGCAACCTCAAAAGCCCTGATGAAAATAATGCGCCGCAGACACAAAATTCCCCGGCGAAAAATTTTTCAAAATTCTATTGAGGAAAAAGGGGAAATTTTGTACATTTCTCGGCCTGAACAACGGATACGGCGATTTGAATTGAATTTGGAAAGGAATAACCATGCCGGCGAAAGTAGATGTGGAAACCTGTACAGGCTGTGAATCCTGCGTTGAGGCCTGCCCCAGCGAAGCGATTTTGATGAAGGACGGCAAGGCCTGTGTCGATACGGACAAGTGCGTCGATTGCGGCGTTTGTGTGGATGAGTGTCCGGTCGAAGCAATCAGTATGGAGTGAAATTACGGTCAACGCCCCCATCGTCTAGAGGCCCAGGACACCGGGTTTTCAACCCGGCGACAGGGGTTCGAATCCCCTTGGGGGTACATTTAAAAATTAAAAGGCAAAAGGGAAAAGGTAAAAATTACAGTCCGCATTTCGGACAGAAATTTTCGCTTTTTATCTTTTGTCTTTTTTTTGGGCCTGAAACGTTTGCTGCAGGAGGTGTCGCAGTTTGTCGGCGTCCGGAAAACAACCGCCGGTACAATCCAGCCATAGGCCGGGCTTTCGATTTCGATATAAAAACAGGCACACCCCGGCAAGATGTTCTTTCATTTGCCGCGTATCTTTTTTGGCCGGCGGGATGGGAATGAGGCTCAATTTTTCGAGAAACAATTCCACCTGTTCCGTTTCGAAGGAGTTCAATTCAATAACCTCGTTGGCGGAAATTAAAAATGCACAAAAAGATAGCGATTTTTCAGCGCCAGCAACCCGGTCGATATGCAGCCAGCAAAACTGCTCCAGTGGTCGAATCAGGTGATAATCGCTTTTTTCTAATTTTTTGAGGCTGTTGAGCTGGTCACGGAACCGGTGGGCTTTCTCGTATTCGAGGTTGGCCGCGGCCTGCTGCATTTGTCGTTTTTTGGACTGAATGTATTTTTGACTGTTACCCGCCGCGGCATCCAACGCCTCTTGCACCGCTCGCCGATATCCATCCGGCGGTTTTTCGTCCCGACACGGGCCGGGACAGGTTTTCATCTGCAGATAAGGGCAGTTTTCATAACGGCCGGGCGAAAGACAATCCGGGTTTCTGCAAAGGCCGAACGCCTCATTCAGCGCCTCGGCAAATGCGACGGCGTGTTTGCGGCTGATAAACGGGCCGAATACCGCTACGTTTTGTTTGGACAAAGGATTTTCCGCGATAGAAAAATACGGCAGTTTGGCGTCTCGATCCAGTTTTACAAAACACGGGCTGGGCAGCAAGACCAACTCAGGAAACCGGTTTTCGAAAAATTGATGACATAGACGATGATACAAAAGCCGACAGGCGAATTCACTATTCTGCGGCGTGTAATAAACGGTTTTGCACAAGACGGAGATGTCCGTTTTTCGTGCGGATGGCTGTGTGATTCGAATCAGTCTTGCACGGGCGGTGCGCCGGATATCCGCACATATCAACAATTGAATCGGACGGTTCCGGTCGTCTGCAAAAAGAACAAGGCCCCTGCGAGCGGGAAGGCGGGCAAGGGCCGTTTTGATTTCCACCTTAGGGCCGAGGCTTAACGAGTCGCTGAAACACTCCTCCAGCCGCGCACCCATCAGACATTCATTCCACTAATAACCGTTTCAAAGGCCGGCTTGTCATTGACGATACCCTGTACTTTGGCGGAGAACTGCCGGCTGCGCACCTTATAAATATGCCCCAGCAGATAAAGCCGGTTTCCCGGCACGACCGTTTCGCGGAATTTGGTTTCATCAATACCGGAAAAACCGATAAAACCTTTGAGGCCATAAATTCGCCGCATAAAGAAACTGCACAGTTGGGCGGCGGCCTCAACCATAATGACTCCCGGCATAATAGGGCGGCCGGGAATGTGCCCCCGCACCCAGAATTCCTTATCGGTTACATCCTTGTAACCCAGACACATCATCTTTTCGAGGTCGTGCCAGATAATGCCGTCCAGTTGCGCCATTTCATAGAACTGCGGATTGACCTCGGCGATAGCCGCACGGTCAAATTCGACTTTATTCAAATCGAGTTTTGTGTAATCAAACAAAAGAGCCGGCGGCATATTTACCCTTGGGTCTCGACAATATCCCCGCCCCGGCGAACAACCGGGTTGTCTGGTGCGGGGGAGATAGTTTATTCTGTGGTGCGGATTTCCAGAATTTTGTTGCGGACATTCTGAGCCGCTTGCTTGATAGCCTGCATCTGCTTGCGGACACGGGTGCCGGCGGCTTTGTTGCCGCCGTGGGCTTTTTGAATGTCATTTTCAATTTCAGCTACAAGCGTCTTAAGTTGTTCATATTCCTGCATTGCAATCACCTCCAAAGAAGATTGTAGAAATCCGTTTTTATACGACAATTTCAGTGTACCAGTTATGATGAGGTTTGTCAAACCTCGATTTTGCCTGGAAAAACGAATTTTAGCCGGGGTTCATTTAAAGAGTTTTAAGGTTAATTCGGCGATGCGTTTGCCGCGTCTTGCGCACTGGGTCAGTACCCGCTCATCCGGCTTGCCGATAGAGACGGGGCCGTAGTGGTCGCCCTGCGGGTCGCCCTGAACGATCATTCCGTGGATAAGCATCGTATTGATCAGTTCGAGAATGGTGGTTTCATTGCCGCCGCCGATGTTGGCCGAGCTGGAAAAGGCCGCTCCGATTTTGCCGTCGAGTTTGCCGTGTTTGCCGACGGTTTCGTCAAAGAACGCCGCGATGGGCGCCGCGGCCCGTCCATAATAAGTCGGCGAACCCACCGCAATCGCGTCAGCTTTCAGAACGTCGCTGATTTTGGTTTCGGTAACGCTTTTGCACTGGGTGGGCAGGCCCGCTTTGTTCATTGCCTCGGCAATGGTCTGAGCCATCGCTTTGGTATTACCGCTGCGGCTGTAATACATCACAAGTCCTGTGGCCATTGGGTATCCTTTCCTTGGGTTTTCTGGTCGAGCATTTTGACATTTTTACTGAAATCCGCCGGCGTTTCAATAGTAAAAATCTGGTCCGGCAGAGATTTGTTCAGTTCTGTTTTGGACAGGCGGATGTCATAGATGTCGCCTTGTGTGGAAACAGACATCATTCGTACCGGAAGGAATTTCTCGTCGTCCACCCACAGGTCGATTTGCGTGTAGTCGTCCTTATAGACCGAATCCGGTTTGACTTTCAGCAGCAGATGATGCAGGTGGTTTTCTTTTTCGGACGGTTTGACCTGCTGGATGAAGAACTGTTTTTGGAGGGTATCGGTTCCACTGAAGCCCACGATGGGGAAATTATGGCTGATATAGTCAAACACCTCCACGGGTTTATCCATCGGCATCTGCTGGTACTGGTCAATCTGGCGAAGGGTGTAATCGATTTTGGTCAGCCAGACGCCGTCAAAGAAATACTGCTCGGATTTTTTTTGTTCTTCGTTGTCGTCCTGTTTGACCGTGTCAAAATTCAGGCGCAGCTTTGAGCCTTTGTCGTCCTTGCGGTAGTACAGCGTTCCTTTTCGCAGGGTTCGGCTGTTCAGCAATTCCGGTTCCTGAATAAAGAGGTACTCTACCGCGGCCCGGCAGCTTTTGATGTTTTTAGTCGCGTGATTGATTTTTTCCAGCAGTTGTCCCAGCGGACTATTCGGGTCGATATGATTGGGATCTGCGAATGTGGAAGGGGTCGGCTTCGACGGCTGGGCCGTACAATTGCCACAGAAAACACCCCCGATAAAGACATTCGAGGGCAAGCAGAGAATAAATATCAAGATTTTGTTAAGATTGGCTTTGTTTCGTTTTTTTGACCTTCCCTGCATCGACTATTTCCTTGTTTTTGGCTTGATATTGAGGTTTTCAAGCCATTTCAAATGGCTTTGTTTTGTTAAGCGATCCTTCGACTTCGCTCAGGACGACCCGTTCGACTACGCTCAGGGTCGATTGGGTTCGTTTTGCAGAAACATAGAAACCACAGATTTCGCAGATGACACAGATTAAATTTATAGTCCCTTAGACTACAAAGCTCCTTTCCTTAATCGGGCGGCTTCCTTCGACTGCGCTCAGGACAAGTGCGCCGCCACGCTTCTGTTTCACTTCGTGGAAAATCTGCCCGCCCAACCCACTGGCGGGTAAACTTCCACAGGACGGGTATTATACCATAAAAAGGGACAATTTTCCAGTTTCAATTTACTATTTTCTATTTAAGAGGAAGAAGGTATAATTCAGGGTTAAAATCAGGAGGCTATTAAATGGCGAGGAAAGACAAACAGATTCAGAAAATAACCCATGTGCCTGATCAGATTGACACACTGTTTTCCGAAATTCGAGAGTTGATTCTTTCGGCCAGAAACACGGTCGCCCGCGGTGTGGACATGGTTCAGACGCTGACTTGCTTCGAGATCGGCAGGCGTATCGTGGAATATGAACAAAAAGGCCGACAACGGGCTCAATACGGCAAGGAAGTGCTGAAGGAACTTTCGGTACGATTGATGCAGGAATTTGGACGAGGTTTTTCCCGTTCTAATCTGGAATACATGCGCAAATTCTATCTGACGTACCACCAGAGACTGTCGGGGAAATCCCAGACAGTGTCTGGGAAATTATCTAAAATCCAAAAAAGTCAGACACACTCTGACCTATTCCCAAAATCCCAGACAGTGTCTGGGATTTTGCCTGCACCGTTTACGCTCAGTTGGTCGCACTATGTTTTTCTGCTGGGGATTACCGACCCCGACGAGCGGCGATTTTATGAAATTGAAGCTGCCGGACAGAACTGGTCGCTGCGGGAGTTAAAGCGGCAGTTTAACACAAGTCTTTATGAGCGGCTGGCTTTGAGCCGGGATAAGAAAGCAATTCGCAAGCTGGCAAAAAAAGGCCAGATCCTCTCACGGCCGCAGGACATACTTAAGGAACCCTATGTGCTGGAATTTCTCGGGCTGGATGAAAAACCGGCCTATTCCGAAAGCGATCTCGAAACGGCGATTATTGATAAACTGGAACATTTTCTGCTGGAGTTGGGCAAGGGTTTTTTGTTCGAGGCCCGGCAGAAACGATTCACCTTTGACGAGGAACATTTCTATGTTGACCTGGTCTTTTATAACCGCCTGCTGCGATGTTATGTGCTGGTCGATCTGAAAATCGGCAAGCTTATCCATCAGGACCTTGGCCAGATGCAGATGTATGTCAACTATTTCGACCGGCACGTAAAAACCCGGGATGAGCGTCCGACCGTCGGCATTATCCTGTGCAAAAAGAAAACCGATGCCCTTGTGGAAATTACCCTGCCCAAAGACGCCAACATCCATGCCCGGCAGTATCAATTGTATCTGCCAAGCAAAAACCAATTGAAGCAAAAATTAATGGAATGGACAGCCGAGACAAAAACGAAAATCAAGGCTGAATTGAGCGAGAAAGAAAAATAGGGTGTAATTTTGGGCAAAAGGTGTGCGGGAAATTTCATCTTCGGTGACACAGCATGGGTGAAAAAGTGGTTGAGAAATAATTCAATGACATCTTAAATTATTCCTGTTCAGAGTACTTTGGCTATAAGTTGACCAAAGAAAAGCGAGGCAAAAAATGAACAAAAAACAAATAATTGCCATGTGGATTGGTGTTGTGGTTTTTGTGTTTTTTGACTTTATTATCGCAATGGCAATGTTGATAAATGAGTATGCGGCTTGTGGACCCTTAATAATGTTATTGATGAATACGGCCATTATTACCATTGCGGCAATTTACACCTTGAGAGATAAAAAGCAGGAAGGGGGCAAGAAATGAGTCAAAACGTATTACAGAAAAGACCTCATTTAATACCGGCTATCATTGTAGCCATCATATTGGTTGGAACTTTAGCACCTTGGCCTTACGGTTATTATCAACTTCTTAGATTTGTTGTTTGTGGTGTTAGTGTGTATGTGGCTTTTATGGCCTACAATTGGCAAAAGATATGGGCAACTTGGCTGTTTGGTTTTATTGCTCTTTTGTTCAATCCGTTAATCCCAGTTCATCTTTCACGAGAGATTTGGCAGCCAATAGATATAATCTGTGCCGTACTGTTTGCAGTCATTGCGTTTATTTTGAGAAAACCAACGGAAGAAAAATAGTAATGGAGAATAAAAATGTTAATATCTACAACCTTTTTTTTACACCCTGTTTGGTTGATGACCTACTTTCTACTTTTCAGCTGTATTTGGGAAGCTGTAATTATCTATAACGTGTTTGTCGAAAAAACACCTTGTGGCAAATGGCAAACTGTAATTGTCTACTTGGTTGCAATTATCGTGTTGGCTGTAATTATCTGGACGCAAGCTACACTTATCTATTACTTTTATCTATATCTACAAGGCTAAAAAAACAGAAGAAGAAAAAAAATGATGTACCGTCAAAAAAAGGAGAAAATAATGCCTAAGTAAAAAAAGGGGGGATGTTGTTCGACTGAAACGGCTGATGGTAAGAGTATCACCTACCCGGAATCATCTCTGTTGCTATTTGGGCCAGATGGCAAAATAGTCTGGGAGGCCCCGCGATAGGGCCTGATGTTTGCTTTATATCGCAAACAAAAGATACTACTGATGAGCAAAACGGTGGACGCCGAATAAGCTGAAAAAGCAGGCGGCGAAAAAAAATTGGGCGAAAAATGGAGCGGTTGAGAAAAGCCGGGAAATGTTAAAAAATGTACAGGGCTCCTTAAATTATGACTGGGAGTATTTTTATAATTCTATTGCAACGCAATCCGTTTTCACTACGTTTCAATGCGATAAATAAAAGATGAGGTTGGAAGAAAAAGGGATGAAGGAAAAGGCTGTCCATGGTTAATCCTTTCAGCTATACAGCAGGGGAACAGGACTGAACTGAATACTTCGGGATGGATACAATGTAATGTTAGTTTATTTTGATACTAATGTAGTTCGAGATATTTTTGAAAATCGGATAGCCAATGCTGATCAAAAATTACAGTATCTAAAAAGTGCTATAGAGAACAAAACGCTGACAGTTGTGCCCAGTTTTGAGTGTTTGGCGGAGATTATTCTTGTACTTCTTCACGACAAGGACGCATATCGGAAGGTTTATGGAGGCTATTGTAAGCTTGCGAGTTGGGAATGCGCCCTCAAGGAGTCATCAGTCATTTTTCGTGATGATATTTGTTCCTTTGCCAACGGAAGTATTGCAACTCCTTTTATGCGCCCTGACAAAAATTGTCTGTTTATGCAAGCAGTAAATAATGAAAGGGATGTATTGTCAGACAAAATATTAAAGGAAACGGCCGTCGAAACACTTCGACAGAACAAAGACTTTGTTGATGGGATTTTATCCCCAGATAACATAGCTAAGAGAGTAGATTGTACTCAGGAAGATTTCAGGAGGCAATTCGAACCTGGTCGTATAGCAGAGATAATGGTTGTGGACTTTGCTAAAAAACTTGGCGTGCTTGAAAAATGCAAAAGAAGAGGACTAATTAACCTTCTAAATATTCCTACCATACGGTTGAGAATTGGATATATTTTGCATTGCTGGTATAAACAAATGAGTACAGATGCCAAAGCAAGGAATAGTGATGCGTACGATTGTCTGCATGCAACTCTCAGCGGAGCTGTCGGAAATATTGTGACAGGGGATAGAAAGTTAAAAAATGCGATTTGTGAAATTCCGGGGCATAGTGTAAACAGTTGGACATTAGATGAATTTATTAAAGAATTGGGTATGTAAGCAAACTTCTTTGTGAACATTATTTGGAATTAAACCGATGCTGCCAAAATATGTGAAGACAATCTGGGAAGAATTGAATTGCAGAAAGGCGCATCCCTAGGACGCGTCGGACATGTCGGACGTGAAAATTGTAAATTGACGAATGCAGAAAACCTGCTTGTCGAAGACAAGCAGGGCACCTATTACTCAACAACTTTAGAGACTACTATTTTTGCTGTCGATGATTGCAAGAAGCTCGTCGAGGCGGTCGATGGTGAAGTCGGCCAAGTGGACAAATTCGTCGACTTTTGAATGTGTGCGAATCAAAACAGCAATGGCGCCGGCGTCTTTGGCGCATTGCAGGTCGTGCCGAAAATCGCCGACCACGAGGGTTTCAGAAGGTTGGACGTTGAATTGCCGGCACAACTGACATACGCCAAAACTGTCCGGCTTGGCCGGGCCGTCGGTACGGTCGATGATGGCGTCGAAGTGCAGGCCGTGAATGGCGGCGACCAATTCCACGTTTTTTCGCAGGTTTCGCGTCAACAGGCCGATGGAGATGCCGCGTTGACGAAGTATGTCTATGATTTCTTTTGCACCTTCGTTTAATTTACTGTTTTGAGCGGCGTGGTCTTCGTGTTCGGTAAGGATTATTTCAGCCCGGCGTTTTTGCTTTATGGACAGTCGGTTTATACCTTCCAATACGCCTATGCCTTCCGGCAGGCCGATTTGGCGGCGGATTTGGTCAAAATCCAGAAACGGCTCGGTCAATGTGCCATCCAGGTCGAAGATTACGGCTTTGATTGTCATACGTCCGCTTCAAAGTCTTTTCGCATCAGCTCTATCAGATAGCGGGCGGCTTTGCTTAAGGTTCGGTCTTTTCGCACAATGATGCCGGTAGGGCGGTAAAAATTTTCGTTGCTGAATGAAATTGCCTTTAATGACCCGCCGGCCAGTTCCATTCGCAGCGAGGACCTGGGCAAAATGCTGATGCCGGAATTTATTTCCACGGCCCGCTTAATCGTTTCGATATTGTCAAATTCCATCATAATCCGGACATTGACTCCGTAGCGAGACAAAATGCCGTCAATCAGCTCCCGTGTGGGCACATCCTGTGCAAAAGCGATGAATTTTTCTCCCTGCAACTGGTGAATGTCAATTTCATTATGCGTCGCCAGGGAATGGTCCGGCGAACAAACCAGCATCAGCGGCTCATTTTCAAATCCATAGACCTGCAAATTGCGGTCCCGCCGCGGTACTGCGACGACGCCAATATCCAACTGTCCCCGCAGGAGCTTGTCATAGATGTCTTTGGCATCGTTGTACTCAACAGACAGGTTCACATCCGGATAGATGGACATAAATTTTTTAACGTAGGGCTGGAGGGTGTGCATTCCGATACTGAAAATTGCCGCCAGGCGAATGCAACTGTGCGACTGGCTCAACTGGGACAACTCGCTGGTAAGGCGATTATATCGCTCCAGAATATCTTTGCACGCTTTATAAAAAAATTGTCCTGCGGCGGTCAGTTCTATAGGCCTTTTTTTGCGGTCGAAAAGCTGGATTCGATGGTGCATTTCAATCTGGGCGATCTGTTGTGAAACGGCGGATTGACTGATGCCGTGAAGCTGGGCGGCACGGGAAAAATTTTTTAATTCAACAAGGTCACAGAAAAGTTTTGCGGTTTCAAGGTTCATTAAAATAACTTATGCCTACTATTATTGGACTTTATTTGCATTTCAAACCAAAGTTATTATAAGTATAGTTTATAATTTGTAAAGTGTTTGTTGACTTGTCGAGGCAAAAATCAGGCAGAAATCCAGAAACGTTCATTGAGAAGAAAGGGGAAAAATGGCTATGCAATTTGTTGACAGCATTATGGAGCAAGTGATTGCTCGCAACCCCGGAGAGCGTGAATTTCATCAGGCCGTCCGGGAGGTGGCGGAATCCGTTGGGGTGGTGATAGAGAAAAACCCCGAATTTGCGAAGGCTAAGGTACTGGAACGGCTTGTGGAGCCTGAACGGCAGATTATGTTCCGTGTGCCGTGGATTGACGACAAGGGTAATGTGCAGATTAATCGGGGATTTCGTGTCCAGTTCAGCAGCGCGATTGGCCCTTACAAGGGCGGAATTCGTTTCCATCCCTCGGTCTATCTGGGCATCATCAAGTTTCTGGGTTTTGAGCAGATTTTCAAAAACGCGCTAACCACCACGCCCATCGGCGGCGGCAAGGGCGGCAGCGATTTCGACCCGAAAGGCAAATCCGACAATGAAGTGATGCGGTTTTGCCAGGCCTTTATGAGCGAATTGTTCCGCCATATCGGTTCGGATACAGATATTCCGGCAGGGGATATCGGCGTTGGCGGGCGTGAAGTGGGATATATGTTCGGCCAGTATAAAAAACTGAGCAATGTTTTTACCGGTGTGTTGACGGGTAAAGGGCTCGAGTTCGGCGGCTCACTGGCACGAACTGAGGCTACCGGCTACGGTCTGGTTTATTTTGTGAGCCGGATGCTGCAGGACCGCAAAACCGATTGGAAGGGCAAAAAAGTCGTGGTTTCCGGTTCCGGGAACGTGGCTATCTATGCGGTTCAGAAGGCACAGGAATTGGGGGCGAAGGTTATCGCGGTGTCCGACAGCAACGGATATATTGTCGATGAAGCGGGCATCAAACTGGATACCGTCAAGCGGATTAAGGAAGTGGAGCGCGGGCGGATTAAACAATATGCCGACGAGCATAAGTCCGCGAAGTACTATGACGGCTGGCAGGGAATCTGGACGGTTCCGTGCGATATTGCGCTGCCTTCGGCCACCCAGAACGAACTGGACGAGAAAGGCGCCAAGGCACTGGTGAAGAATAAGTGTATCGCGGTCGGCGAAGGCGCCAATATGCCTTCTACGCCGGAAGCTGTTGAAGTGCTTCTTGACAACGGCGTTTCCTTTGGTCCGGCCAAGGCGGCCAATGCCGGCGGCGTCGCCACCAGCGCTTTGGAGATGTGCCAGAACTCAATGCGTCTGAGCTGGACATTTGAAGAAGTGGATAACCGGCTCAAAATGATTATGAATGCGATTTATGACCAGTGTGTCCAGGCCGCTGAGGCATACGGCGCCAAGGGCAACCTGGTTGCGGGCGCCAATATCGCCGGTTTCCTCAAGGTTGCCAAGTCGATGATGGCACAGGGCGTCGTATAACGACAAACTGTGTTGCGGCAGCGTACCGCCGTCCGACAAATATAAGGGTATTTCAAGAATCCCCTTGCTATATGGTAAGGGGATTCTTTATTATTGTGTTTGCGGAAGAACACGTTGATTTGGCGGAAAATAATTGGTGAATCCATTTTGGGATGAGATATGGACAGATTTCCTTACCCGAGCACGGGGTTAAACCATCTCGATGAAATGCTGACACGTCTTCAGTACGGAGACAATGTTGTCTGGCAGGTGGACGACATCGTGCATTATAAACGGCTGGTTGTTCCTTATGTGGAGCGTGCCATCCAGGAGCATCGAAACATCATTTATATCCGGTTTGCTCAGCATGAGCCGCTGCTGGAACCGCGGCCCGGCCTGACGATTGTCGAACTGGACGCCGATACCGGGTTTGAAACCTTTTCCACCCAGGTTCACAATATTATCTCTCAGCAGGGCAAGGGGGCATTTTATGTATTTGACAGCCTGTCGGACCTGCTGACCTCCTGGGCAACCGACCTGATGGTCGGGAACTTTTTTTTGGTGACCTGCCCTTATCTGTATGAGCTGGATACAATCGCCTATTTTACACTGTTACGGGATTATCATACCTATCAGACCATTGCCCGGATTCGCGGAACGACGCAGTTGATGCTGGACGTATATTATTTGGAAGACGCGTTTTATATTCATCCGCTCAAAGTCTGGAACCGGCACTCGCCCACTATGTTTCTGCCGCAGCGGGATGAAGGCACGCAGTTCACGCCGGTCACTGACAGCGTCGATGCTGCCAGGTTGTTTTCGTATATCTCCGACAAGGCCCGCAGGGGGACGCGTCGGAAGCTGGATTACTGGGACCGGTTGTTTTTGCGGTCCGAGGAAGTACTCAACGAACCGCCCGCATCCGATAAATATCAACAGGCGGTGGATAGATTGTGTCGGCTTCTGCTGGGTCGTGAAGAGCGGATGCTGAGTCTGGCCAAGGCTCATTTCTCACTGCGGGACCTGCTGGATATCAAGGCCCGCCTGATTGGGACGGGATATATCGGCGGAAAGGCGGTGGGGATGCTGCTGGCCAGAAAAATTCTCTATGAGGACGCTTCTTTCGACTGGCGCAGCCGGCTGGAAAAGCACGATTCGTTTTACATCGGTTCGGACATTTTCCATTCCTACATAGTTCAAAACGGGCTGTGGAAGCAGAGAATGGAGCAAAAAACGCCGGAAGGTTATTTTACTCAGGCCGAACCTCTGGCTCAGGGACTGCTCAAGGGCAAATTTCCCGCTGAAGTACGTGAACAGTTTCAGGAAATGATCGAATACTTCGGCCAATCGCCGATTATTATTCGTTCCAGCAGTCTGCTGGAAGACAGTTTCGGCAACGCCTTTGCGGGAAAATATGAAAGCCTGTTTCTGGTCAATCAGGGCGACCCGGAGGACCGCTACGAGGCGTTTGAAAAGGCGGTGCGGATTATTTACGCCAGTACGGTGAACGAAGATGCGCTGAGCTATCGGATGCAGCGGGGACTGGATCAGGCGGATGAGCAAATGGCGCTGCTGGTGCAGCGGGTTTCGGGCACTCATCACGGGCCGTACTTTTTCCCCGATGTAGCCGGCGTGGGGGTTTCCTATAATACGTTTGTGTGGAATAAAGACCTAAATCCCAAAGCGGGGATGCTGCGGATGGTTGCCGGTCTGGGAACCCGTGCGGTGGACCGTTCCGACGACGATTATCCGCGGCTGGTGGCGCTGGATCAGCCGCTGCTGCGCCCGCAGGCGGGGATGGACGATATTCGCCAGTTTTCCCAGCACTCGATGGACGTGCTGAATGTTGGGGACAACAAGATGGAAGTGGTTCCCATCCGGCAATATCTGGCCGGCAATCCCGATTGGGATGTTCGGCTGTTTGCGATGGAGGATGAAGAAGCCGCCAAACGAATGAAGCAGCTTGGAATGAAGGGGCAGCCGTTGTGGATAATGACGTTTAACCGTCTGCTGACGGAGACGGATTTTGTTCCTTTGATGCAGCGCCTGCTGGAATCGCTCGAGCGGATTTATGATTATCCTGTTGATGTTGAATTTACGCTGAATTTTCCGGCGGAAATTCCGCCGCAGTTGAATCTTTTACAGTGTCGGCCGCTTCAGACCCGCGGCCTGGGGACTAAAGTCCGGATACCTCAGTCTCTGGCGCCGGAGCGGATTTTATTTCGAACCCAGGGCAGTTTTATGGGCGGCTGTATTTCTCAACCTGTGGAGCGAGTCGTATTCGTGGACCCGTCGGCATACCTGCAGCTTTCCGAGCAGGGAAAACATGACGTCGCCCGGCTGATTGGGAAAATCAATCGCCAATTCTGCAATCGCAAGGTCGATACGACATTATTAATGGGGCCGGGACGATGGGGTACGTCCACGCCTTCGCTGGGAGTCCCCGTGCGATTTTCCGAAATCAGCCAGATGTCCATTCTATGCGAGATTTCTTATCCCGGCGGGAATCTGATGCCGGAACTGTCCTACGGCAGCCATTTCTTCCAGGACCTTGTGGAAGAAGAAATTTTCTATGTTGCGCTGTTCTGTGAAAAAGAAGATGTCGTGTTTCACAGGGAGCTGCTGCAAAAGGGGGAGAATCTCCTGTGGCATTTGCCGGAGGCGCAAAAGTACAAAGACGTGGCGTTTGTCTATGATATGCGGGGCCGGAATCTGATGCTGATGGCCGACGTGCTTACCCAGACGCTCGTTTGTTTTTTCAAAAAATGAAAGAGAAAACTGCGTTTAATTTCGATCGAAGGCCGGTATGTCGGTATCTGTTATGAAAAAAACCTCGACTGTGAAAAAAGCGGCTCAGCAACTGATTGAAATGGATAGGTTTCTTACCGGTGATTTTTCTATGAAAAGGAAACATCACTTAACAAGCAGTCAGGAATCGTGCGATTTGCCTGCGGCACAGGCGGGAGACCCGGCGGAGACACTGAAAGAAGTCGCCGAGCAGGTTCGGCAGTGTCGCAAATGCGAAATCGGTTCCACGCGACTTAACGCCGTACCCGGCGACGGCAGTCCGCGAGCCAGATTAGTTTTTGTCGGCGAGGGACCGGGGGCCGACGAAGATGCGCAGGGGCTGCCTTTTGTCGGCAGGGCCGGCCAGCTTTTAAATAAAATGATTAACGCGATGGGGTTAAAAAGACAGGATGTTTTTATCTGTAACGTCCTCAAATGCCGACCTCCGGAAAACCGCGACCCGAAACTGGATGAACTGTATAACTGTATGCCGTACCTGAAACGGCAACTGGAGATTATCCGTCCCGAAATCATCGTGGCTCTCGGGGCGCATGCCGCCAGGATGCTGCTTGAAACCGATAAGCCCATCGGACAGCTTCGCGGACAATTTCACCCCTGTTATTTTTCGGAACAGGTCGAGCCGGTTAAACTGATGCCGACCTATCACCCGGCCTATCTGCTGAGAAGCTATTCCCCCGAAAACCGCAAGCGGGTCTGGGACGATTTACAGAAGGTCATGGCGGAAATGGGATTAAAATAAAGAATCCACGAGCGCCGGCGCATTGATCCACAGGTCATAGACGCACAACCCGAATAAAATCACCCAGCGAAGCAGCGTCAGCCGCAGATTAAAGTGAGTCAGCAGAAAAATCAGTCCTGTTGCCGCGGCGGCGGCTAAAAATAAAAATGCCGCTTGACGATAACCAGCCTGTCCCGGATGGGATAAGCCAAGAAGATAGTTGAGTGCCGCCAGGGCCAAAGCGGCGGCCACACAGGTCAGTACCCAGAAACGGTCGGCCTTTCCAGCCCAGGCCAGCGATTGCAGCCCCAGACCCGACAAGACCGACAGGAGCAACGCTGCGAAGCTGAGCCACACAATCGGCGGAACCTCACAAATCGGCGACATCAGGCTCAGGATAATCGCCGCCATCACCGGCACCAGCAGCGTTTCTTTGCCGGAGACGGCAAAAACAAACAGTCCCATCAGGATGCAAATCAGAGGAACGTGATAGAATCCGACGGCGAAGTGATTGGCAATGAAAATCATCGGGGTAATAATTCCCCATAGATCGCCCGGTTGCGGCAGTTTATTTTTGGGCATCAGAAACAACGGTCCCGCCCAATAATGGGAAGCCGACCAGAACAATCCCGCGATGGCCGCGAAGGGAAGCAGGGTCAAGAGGGTGGTTGCCAGTGTTTTGCCCGCTCCAGACGGATTTTTGGCCTGGTAATATATCGCCGGACACAAAAGCCAGGGGACAGCGACAAAACTCAGTCCCGCCAGCGGATGATATGATACAAAGCTCAGTCCGAACGGCCCGAAGCCATACACCACCGCCGCCAGCAAAGACGCGTCAAATGAACTGAGCCATCGGCGGGTGAGGGTAAAACAGCCCATTGCGGCCAGAACAGAATTGAGGGGCAGCAGGATTTTTATTCCCCCAAGCTGAAACCAGTGCGGCCTGTACAAAACCGCGGCAAAGGCCAGCAGAAGTGTCATCGCCGCGGCGGGGTAAAGAGCCCGCAACAGCTCACTTTTAGACAACCCCGGCAGCGATGGGGAAGCGTTTTTCATTGGTTTTATTTCAGGACAACGGTTTTTTTGCCCGCGGCGATGACGCCGATTTCATAGACGGTCTGGCCGCTTTTTTTCAGTTTTTGCTTTACCGAATCGGTGAAGTCCGGGGCCACAATCAGTACATATCCAATGCCCATATTGAATACCCGGTACATTTCCTGTTCCTCGACCGGGCCGAGTTTCTGGAGGAAATGGAAAATCGGCGGCACAGGCCAGGAATCCTTCTTCAGTACCGCGTCACAATTTGCGGGCAGAACCCGCGGGATGTTGCCGACCAGACCACCGCCGGTAATGTGGGCCATTCCGTGAACGATTTGCTTTCGCTTATAGCCGGATAACAGGCTGACAATCGAACGGACGTAAATTTTTGTCGGCTCAAGAAGAACATCCCCCAGCGCCGCTCCACCCAGCTCGTCGATACGGTCGGTCAGTTTGAAAGAATGCTGTTTGAACAGGATATGCCGGACGAGGGTATAGCCGTTGCTGTGAATGCCGCTGGAAGCCAATCCCAATACGATATCGCCTTTCCGAACAGTCCTGCCGGTAATAATACGGCGGCGGTCAACAACTCCGACGGCAAAACCCGCCAAGTCATACTCGCCTTTTTTGTCATAGATATCCGGCATTTCCGCCGTTTCACCGCCGATTAAGGCGCAATCGGCCATCTTGCAGCCGCGGGCGATGCTTTCGACCAGCTTTGCGACGATTTCCGGGTCAAGATGATTAATTCCCACATAATCCAGAAAGAACAACGGCTCGGCCCCCTGAACCAGCATATCATTGACATTCATCGCCACGAGGTCCTGGCCGATGGTCTCGAAGCGGTTCATTTCCTGGGCGATGAGGACTTTGGTTCCCACGCCGTCGGTACAGGCGACCAGGACGGGGCTTTTGTAGTTTTTTTTGAATAATTTTTCGTCGTAGTCCAGCCGAAACAGCCCCGCAAAACCGTTTTCCAGACCGATGACACGAGGACCCTGAGTGGATGACACCGAGCGACTGATGCGCTCGACCATAACATCGTTGGCGTCGATATTGACGCCTGACTGTTCGTAGGAAATCGGGTCTTTTTTTGCCATCAGAGTTCAATGTCGTCGAATAATTGCATCTGGTGCCGTTCCATTGAGAATTTGTTTACCACGGTGGTGATGGGGATACGATATTGTCCGCTCCAGCAGGCGGTGCAATAGTGATTGGCCGGCAAAGACACGCAACTGAGCAGTCCTTCCAGAGAAAGATATCCGATACTGTCCACCTCAAGATAGTCCCTGATTTGCTGCAGGGTTCGCTGATTGGCCAGCAGTTCCTCGCGTGTGGGGAAATCCACGCCGTAAAAACAAGGATTTTTTACGGGCGGACATCCCACCCGCATGTGGATTTCCTTAGCTCCCGCGTGTCGCAGAGACTTGATTTTGCCTTTGGTGGTGGTGCCGCGAACGATGGAATCGTCAACCACGATAACCCGCTTTCCATCCACGGCTTCTTTAACGACCTGAAGTTTGAGCTTTACGCCGAGGCTTCGCAAGTCCTGCGATGGGCTGATAAAGGTTCTGCCGATATAGTGGCTTCGCACAAACCCCATCTCGAATGGGATACCGCTTTCGAGGGAATAGCCAACTGCCGCCGATGTTCCCGAATCCGGCACCGGCACAACGATATCGGCAGCCACCGGATGTTCTATGGCCAGACGTCGGCCACAGCGTTTGCGGACTTCGTGGACGTTCTGGCCGAAAATCAGGCTGCTTTGCTTGGCGAAATAGACGTGTTCGAAGATACAATGCGCCGGTGTCACCGTCCCCGGCGTGACGAAGAAGCGGCTGTGAAGACCCGTTCGGTCGAGCGTGACAATTTCACCCGGCTCAACATCGCGGATATATTCGGCTTCGATGGTGTTGAATGCGCAGGTTTCACTGGCGACGCAGTACGCTCCATTGGCGGTTTTGCCGATACAGAGGGGGCGAATCCCAAAGGGGTCTCTGGCCGCCTCAATCCGATCCGAAAACAAAAACAATATCGAATACGCTCCCTGGAGGTGATTCAGAACGTGTCCGAGGGGGTCAGGTTTGCAGACGTGAGAGGGTTTGGCCAGCAGATGAATGATGATTTCCGTGTCGTTAGAGGCGCTGAAAATAGAACCATACGCCTCGTATTCGTCCCGCAGCATTGAGGCGTTGATGATATTGCCGTTATGAGCCACGGCTACCTGTCCGCGGGAATATTCACCCATAATGGGCTGGGCATTGCAGGGATTAGTCGAACCGGTGGTGGCATAACGCACGTGGCCGATGGCGATGGGGTTATCCAGCCGTTCGAGGATGCCCCGCCCGGAGCGGAATACGCGGCTGACCTGTCCCATTCCGGTAAAACAGGTGATATATTCGCCGTTGCTGGAGGCAATCCCGGCGGACTCCTGTCCCCGATGCTGAAGGCTGTGAAGTCCGAAATAGGTTTTTTGTACCGCTTCGGGATCTCCGAAGATGCCAAAAATCCCGCATTCTTCGCGTTTGTCGAACATAAAACCTCGGATTGGAGAGGGTGAAATATAACATTTTCAGTTTAAACGATTCCGCCGTGCAAGTCAATCCCTTTTGAACATCCCAGACCAAAAAAAGGCAACCCAAAGGTTGCCCATTTATTTACTTATTTCATTGATTAGTCACCTGACGAGGGTCCAAGCCGTCTTCAATGGCTTTAATTTTTCGGACCCGCCGCAGATGTCGCCCCGCAGTAAATCCCGTGGAAAGCCAGGTCTGCACGATTTTCTGCAGCATAGCCGGACCTAACAGGTCACCGGAAAGACAAAGTACGTTGGCGTCGTTGTGTTCACGCGAGATTTTCGCGGCCAGTTCGTCAAAGCACAGCGCTGCCCGGATACCTTTGACTTTATTGGCGGCGATGCACATCCCGATTCCTGTGCCGCAGACAAGGATAGCCTTTTCGGCGCGGCCGGAAGCAACCTCAGTGGCGGCGTCGAAGGCGCCATCCGGATAATCCATCGGCTGGTCTGCAGAACCGTCGCTGAAATCAATATATTCATGGCCAAGCTGAGACAGAATGGCCCTGATATGCTCCATTGCCTTAACGCCGCGATGGTCATTTGCCAATGCGATTTTCATAGTATATTTTTCATCCGTTCTTCAATGGCCCGTTCGATACGTTCTGCACAGGCCTGGTATTCCTGTATTCCAAGCCCGATGGGGTCCGAAATATCACCCCGCGGGTCGAGCAAAAAAACCCGCTCGCGGGCATTTTTATCCAGTTCTATGACCGCATCCAGATGATGGCGGCCCATCACAAAAATCCAGTCGGCCTGGCGAATATTCTGACGAGTCAGCAACCGGCTGCGATGGTTATCCAGCGATAAGCCTTTTTTCTGCAAAACCGTTACGGTTTGTTCGCTGGCGGGGCACCCGTCATACGCACAAACGCCGAAGGATTCTATAATATATCCGAAGGATTCGATTTCGTCAACACCGCAGGACAATTTATTTGCCATATATTTTGCCGCGAAGGCCTGGGCCATGGGACTGCGGCAGGTATTGCCCGTACAGACGAAAAGGATTCTTACGGTGGAAAATTGTTCTATCTCTTTTTTGCTCAGCGCTCCTTCGCGCAAAACCTCTACGCCGGCGGCCCAGAGCTTTACGACCGTACTGTTTTTTTGGTATTGGCAGGCCTCCGTCCCGCCGTCAATCACCATTTCGATTTGCCCATTGAAATAGTCAATCGCCTGTTGAGCGGTTGTCGCCGGCTCTTGTCCCGAAGGGTTGGCGCTGGGCGCCACAATCGGCCAGACGGTCTGGGAGAGAATGCAGACAGCAGCCTCATTATCCGGACAGCGGATTCCAATAGTTCCATTTTCATACAGAACGGAGAATACCTCCTGCCGTAGTTTCCTTTTCTGTTCCTCTAAATCCTGTTTGGATAATTCACAAACCAGGGTAATCGGGCCGGGAAGACCTTTTCGTACAAGCGCCCCGGCTCGTGCCGAGAGGTGAGGGACATACCGATAGATATCATGGGCTTTGCCGATGTGCAGGGAGTACCGTTTGTCCTCGGCGCGGGCCTTGATCTGATCCAGCCGCCGGATGGTCTTCGGCTCGGCCCGACAGGCCAGACCATAGACGGTTTCCGTGGGGATAGCCACCAAGCCGCCGTTATCGAGGATTCGCACGGCCGAGCGGACAATCCTGTTTTGATTGCCTTTTGTCCAGTTAAGAACTTCGGTTTTCATACCGACAGAAAAGATAACAAAAAGGGTATTTTAATGCGAATAAAAAATGTCGCATAGCCCATGCCGGCTGTGAGGTAATTTTGTAGGGGCGATTCGCGAATCGCCCTTATCCATTATCGGGTGCCACCGTCAAACCTTGTCCTGAGCATGGCCGAAGGATCGTTTGGCAGTGCTTTTCTGAAATTTCAAATCCTTAAATCTGATATTTTTCCGGGTGCCCTGCCTGTCGCGTCGGCTTGTCGCGTCGAAACGAAGTGAAGACGGATCCGAACTGTCCGACTTTCTCAACTCCTCTTGCCCCGATTGCCTGGAACTATTTTTCAACAATACCCTGTGGTCTCTGGTTTCCGGCGACTATTTACTGTTTTTACGCTTCTGCAAAAACATTCCGCCCAATCCCAGCAGCAGTATTGTCGCAGGCTCAGGGAGGGTGTCGCCTGCATCGATGGTTTCAAATGTGTCCGGATTGATAATTTCATAATACTGCGGCCCGGGCGTGTCCTGGCCAAGCCAGTCAAACGATACAGAAAATCCCTTGACGGATTGACCAGCCTCAATGCCGGGATTCGATAACAGCACCAGTGCATCATAGGCTCCAGGGTCGTGCAGCACCGGTTCCGGCTGCCAGACAATTTCGTTCCAGCCGTTCGACAAGGGTTGAGGTGTTGTCACAACAAGATTCGTATAAAGGCCGGAGTCGAACCAGATCGTAAACTCCTCAATCGCCGCAGGCAGGCTGTCGACGGATAAACTAAAGTTGCTCACTTCATACGTATATTCCCATTGACCATTGCCAAAATCCTCAGCTTCGAAGGATATTCTGGTCATTGATGTTGCAAAACATGTCGTAACAATTGCACACGTAATGACGCATCGAAATAATATGTCTCTTATCATCTTTCCTCTCTCCAAACATATTTTGAGTAGTATCAATACCGAGCTGTCTTATCAGCCGAAAGATTCATACAAACTTCATTCCGGGGTTTCTGCAAGCCAGTTGGCGGCTAAGTAAATCATATCCTCGATACCCACATAACCATCCAGCGGAGGAGCAATGTCGGCCGATGGAATCCCGGGGATATTGTTCCATTGTTGCGACATAATGACAAAGTCCTCAAGATTGACATTGCCATCGCCCGTAATATCGCCGGGGATCGCATCCATTCCTGACAGCGACATCGACATTGTTGCCTGCTGTGACCCGTAAACCGGCACATAGTACGTCAGTTCCCAGGTCAACATGCCGGGTACGATAAGTTTTGAGCGATCAACGACAATTTTAAATATATCTGTACTGGTAACCGTTGCTCCCGCCGGGATTGTATCCATCGTCACCGTATCATCAGAGACCGACAGAACGGCGGCATCCAGGTCCTTCAGCCGCATCTGTACATCCGTTATGTCATACGGATTAGGGTTGCGTACGATGACGGCCAGCTCGTATTCAAAAGTCGTTCTTCCGGTTCTCGTTTTATGGATGATTTGAAATCCCAGCGGAACTAACACGTTCCTGCTCAGGGTGGCTTGGGACGTATTGCCATAAGCCCCCATATCAATTCTGGACCCATTGGGCCAGGGTTCATTGGAGTAATCGGATGCCGGGTCGCCCGCATCGACACAGGGAGAATCGGGCAAGAGGTGATAATCGCCGCCGGCAGGATTAATGAAAAGGGGATTACCTGAGATATTGCCAATTCCAGTTGCACCCGGATAGCAGGAGTAAGTGACGGCGCCTGTGCAGGCGTCAAAGACGTTATTTTGGCCGGCGAGGATGCAGTTTGTGAAACTGCCGGCGCAGGAATTAATCTGGCTTATGGCGGGGTTTGCGGTCGAGACAATCGTGCAGTTTATGATCTGTCCATTGCAGCGATAGATGGCGTTGCCCGCCATGAATGCGGTATTATTCACAATCAGACAATTTTTAATCGTACCATCGCACCAGCTTAACCCTCCGCCCCAATTAGCGAAATTATTGCGAATGATACAATTGGAAATCAGGCCTTTGCAGCCGGCAATGCCCCCGCCGTAATCGCTGGTATTATTTTGGATAATGCAATTACGTATAGTAGCTAGGCTGGTTGCTCCTGTCCCCATAATGCCACTGCTGGCTTCAATGGTAAAACCCTGCAAAACACAGGCCGGGGTTTCTGTACCGTAGAATGTGACAACAGGTCCGGCTCCCAGACCTCGAATGATCGTTGAAGCAACAATATTCGAATCCTGTGGATTAGTGGAAGTCAAGATAATATTCTTGCCATAAAAATTGATTCTGCCCCAATAAACGCCCGGTTGTACGACTATTGTATCGCCATCCAAAGCGGCATCAATTTGAGCTTGTAAAGTATTGATGTTCTCCCATTGAAGATGAGGATAACCGTTCATATACCACGTATTAGCAAAATCCCACACGGCAGAGATAAAGGTACTTTGGGTTTTCATCTGAGCAGTGGTTTTGCCTTGAACACCGCTGCCGCCGGCGCTGGTGGTCAGACCGCTGGTTTGTGTATCCCAGAAGCATGCGGCGACTGTTCCAACGCTTCCAGTTTTATACCCAAGCAGACCGCCCACATAGACATAACTGCCGTCTGCAGAAACTTGTCCGGTCGAATAGCATTTCTCAATCTTTGCGCTAGAACTACTGGCCTGCAGCCCCGCCAGACCCCCGGCATAAGAAGAACCGGCATAAGAAGAAGTAACCGAACTCGTGCTGTAGCAGTTCGTTATAGTGCCAAGGGACTGATACCCCACTAAACCTCCGGCATAAGAATAGGAAAAAATATAAGAAGAAGTAGAAGAAGTAACCAAACCCGTGCTGTAGCAGTTCGTTATGGTACCAGAGTACTGATCCCCCACCAGACCCCCGGCATAAGAGTGAAAAGAAGAAGAAGTAACTGAACCCGTGCTGTAGCAGTTCGTTATGGTACTGGAGGACTGCTTCCCCGCCAGACCCCCAACATAAGAGTAAGAAGAAGTAGAAGAGGAAGAAGAAGTAACCGAACCTGTGCTGCAACAGTTCGTTATGGTACCCGTTATGATACCAGATTCCTGATACCCCACCAGACCCCCAGCATAAGAGTAAGAAGAATCCAAGGAAGAAGAAAAAGTAATCGAACCCGTGCTGTAGCAGTTTGTTATGGTACCACCCCACTGCTTCCCCACCAGACCCCCGGCACAAGAAGAAGCAACCGAACCCGTGCTGTAGCAGTTCGCTATGGTACCATAGTTCTGATACCCCACCAGACCCCCGGCATAACTGCCTCCTGTAGAGAGATTGACATTCTCAACGCCTAAATTCTTGATTGTGGCATTATTGGTAAAACCAAACAGGCCGACATAATTAACGGCGTTGGTTGTCGTATAGGTCAGGTCGCGGATAATATGTCCATTGCCGTCAAAGGAGCCGGTGAAACTGGTACCCGAATTACCGATGATGTTATATTGCGTGCCGGTATAAATTGACATATCGATATCGGTCATCAGCTTGAAATACTTCCCCAAGTCGCTGGAATTTGCTCCGATGGTATTCATCTGCTGAGGCGTCCATATCTGATATGGATCCTCAACAGTCCCCGACCCTCCGCCATAGGTTGCGCCAAAAGAAGTGGAATACAACAACAACCCAATAATTGCCGCCGCGAAGAACCTCCGCCTCATCTTTCCTACCCTCCTGTATTTTCCTACAAAACCTTTCTCCTAATCCTATACTACCAAAAACCGGATATTTATAGGCCCTTATTATACCAACCCCACCTCCACCCATTCAAGCAAAATCCCAATTCCCGCCACAAGTTATCTTTTTCATTCTGAGCGGCCCGTGGGAGAACAATTCCCTTTTCAACATCTTACCCAACTTGCGAAAAATTTCAGGCAGGGATTGAAAACACTCCCTGCCTTTTTTGTGTTCGCAGAAAGCAAGATTTAAGTGCGATTACCCTGGGTTTGAACATTCAGTTTTTTCAGGGCGGCGGCGAAGACGTCATACGCCTTCTGGTCGTACAGGCAAAAAACGACTTCCTTAAGTGTGGTTTGACCTTTCAAATGTGCGACAACATAAGAAAGCATAATTTCGGCACAACGGTCCATTGGATAGCCAAAGATGCCGGTGCTGATGGCGCAGAAGGCAATGCTGGATAGTTTATTTTCTTCCGCGACACGGAGACAATTGAGGGTGGCATTTTTGAGTTTTTCATCTTCATCGCCTTCGCCCATCCGCGGGCCTACAGCGTGAATGACGTATTTGCATTTAAGTTTGCCGGCGCCGGTGATGACAGCGCCGCCGACAGGGACGGGGGCTTTTTTGAGGCTTTCCAACTGGATTTTCATTCCGCCTTTGCGGACGATTGCGCCGGCCACGCCGCCGCCGTGAATCAGCAGGCTGTTGGCAGCGTTGACAATGGCATCGGTGGTCTGTTCGGTAATATCGCCGACAAGCAGTTTGAGTTCTGTTGTATGAATCTGAACCTTCATCTTTTTTCCAGCGACAAATAACCAGGGCGTAAAAATGTACAGAAAGTATCGGCTTTCGGTCCGATAATTTTATTATTTTTCCAATGTAATTGCTATTATTGTTTTCGTTTAGGTTATTGCAATATGTTATTGCAAAATAGATTCTTTTCCGATATAATGACTGTTGTACGTTAAATTGGGGAAAGACCTTTGAAAGAGTTCAAAGACTATAATCGGTCGCTGTTTCTCACGGGGTTTTTATCAACCCTGTTTGTGTCGGTTTTGATTTCATTTGTGTCTGCTGAAGGTTTGCCGTCTGTTGAGCCTGCCGCCCTGGAAACCATCGGGCTGCGGAAGGTTGTTGAACAAGACCCCAATTTGACCGGTCTTGGTATTCGCATCGCGGCGATTTGCCGGAGTATGACCTATCTGGACGGCGTTCCGCAGGGGGATTATCGTTTTCCGATGAATCACCCTGCGTTATCCGGGGCTGACGTTGTTTTTGAAGACGGCTCCGACGGCAAAACCGGTGTTTCTTCCCATGCCGCCGCCATCGGCGGGATTTTACTGGGGCTTGACCCACATGGTTTTAATCCGCAGACCGGGCCGTTTTATTACATTGGCGCCTGCCCCGATGCAACGGTGGAAGCAGTTGAATTCTGGCGGTTTGTGAGTTTGTATGTTTTTGCCGGGCGGCCTCTTAATACGGATATCGCTACGCTGAGTCTGGGCGAAATTTTCCCGGACTGGTGGACGCGGGGCATTGAAAGACTGGCTGCGGAGAAAGGGCTGGTGGTTTTTGCCGCCGCGGGCAACGGCGGTCGCGTCTATGACCCGCTTTTATATCCTGCCGCCGGGGCCAACGTCATCGCCGTGGGCGTAGTCAATGCTGTGTCTGACCCAAATTACCCCAAAAACCATGCTTTATTTTCACCTCCTGACCCGAATGAATCCAGTGCAGGGCCGACCGCCGACGGCCGCTGCAAACCTGACATTGTGGCGCCGGGACGGTGTCTTGTCCCCGTTATCAATACTGAAAACGGCTATATCGTCGAAGGGGACTGGTCGAGCCTGGCGACGCCGATTGCCGCGGGCGCCGCAGCCCTTTTGCTTCAGAAAGCAAGGTTGGAACCTGAGCTTGCGGTGCCGATGTTTTCTGCAAATACCAACAACGTCATCAAGGCCATACTTCTGACTCCGGCGGATAAACTCCCTTATTGGCACAAGGGGCTGCCCGGAACACAGGACGACATTTTCTCTCCGCTGGATTATTCACAGGGCGCCGGCGCACTAAATGTTCTGGCCGCATACAATCTGCTGACGGCGGGCTGGCAAATCCCCGGCAAGGTCAAATCCGCCGGCTGGGACAACGATGTCTTAGACCCCAATATCCCGGCGATTTATGAGTTTCATTTGTCCGGCACGGCCAACCAATATATCACCGCGACACTGTGCTGGAACCGTGTTTATAGCGATGAATTTCCATTCGAACCGGAATATGAGAAGGACAGCGATTTGCAGCTTGAATTCTGGGCGGTTGACCCGAATAATCCGCAACGCAACACCCTGCTGGACTTCAGCAGCAGCGTCAACGACAATGTGGAACATATTTATTTTGCCGCCGACCCGAATTACGTCGATTATCAATTAATCGTGCGTCAAAGCATTCCGCACCCGGCAAAACAGACTTATGCCACTGCCTGGACGACGGGTGCGGATACATTCGCCGACAATCCGCTTTGGTATGACCTGAATAATGACGGCGTTGTGAATACGATGGACGAACTCATCCATTTCGTGCTGGAGCAAAATCAGGTTGGATTGCTGAGCGGCATCGCCGATGTGGATTCGCAATTCAAACTTTCTTCATCCCGTCTGCAGATGCTGAAAGCCGAATGGCCCAGTTGGCGAAAACACCTGTCGAAATGGAACAATTCTTCCTCTTTTGCATCATGGCAGGGTGGTAATTAGCTCCTTTTTAATACCGCTTTGGCTTGAATAAAATCAGATTTTTTTGAAAGTCCACTATTAAAATTGACATGCCATACCTGCAACTGGTATAATGTTTCCTGCATCAGGAGAATAGCAATTATTCGGGGAATTTCAGCAAAGGAGGTGTCTTGTGAGTAAGGCGAATTGGGTGAAGATGCGGATTGCAGGGGTCATTCTTTTCATCACGTTAGTATCTCCAGCCTGGGCTTCGGACCCCAATACTGTTGCGACGCCGGTGTTCACGCCGGACGGCGGTACATATAATACTGAACAGAACGTAATAATCACCTGTGCCACGCCCGGGGCGACCATCCGTTATACCCTTGACAGCAGCGACCCCAATGTGGGGATGATTTACGAGTCAAATTCCATTATTTTTATTGACCATAGTCTGACATTGAAAGCCGTGGCGAGGAAAGATGGTTTTAATTACAGTGCCAAATCCGCAACCTATCAATTAGTGGTCTCAACACCTGCATTTAATCCAAATGGTGGATGTTTGTTTTCTGAACCCAATGCCCCTATTACCATTACCTGTGAGACTCCAGGAGCAGAAATTCATTATACTATAAATGGTCTTAATCCCAATCAGAGCGATCCAGTTATTGCTTCTGGTTCAAATTTGATCATAGATCACGACCTGACCTTGAAAGCCGCTGCATGGAAGGAAAACTTTAACCCAAGTGGTGTCAGGTCTGCATTTTATCAATTACAACCAGTTCCTATTGCATCCAAAACAGATTTAATGGCAATGGCTTCAAATACGACTAATTATAATAAATATTTTATTCTTACAGCGAATATTGATATGCAGGGACAAATTTTCAGCACCGCTATCATCGCGCCGGATACCAGTTCAAGCACTGATTTTCAGGGGACTGCGTTTACGGGAATATTGGATGGCAATGGCTATAAGATAACACATTTTACTATCACTGGCAGTAGTAATAGTGACTACCTTGGCTTGTTTGGTTATATCGGTTCTGGTAGTATGATTAAAAACCTCGGCCTTGAAGACTGTGTCTTGAGCGGTTCTTCAGGTTATTATTCTACTTCTTATGCAGTCGGCAGTCTGGCGGGAGAAAACTGGGGTGGTAATATTGTCAATTGTTATTCGACCGCTACAATCAGCGGCTCTTGTTATTCTGTCGGTGGTTTGGTGGGAGAGAATAATGGTACATTGACCGAATGCTATGCAACCGGTTCGATTAGCGGTAAAAGTTTTATAGGCGGCCTGGTAGGGTGGAATTACTACGGTACAATGACCAAATGCTATGCAACCGGTTCGGTCAACGGTAGCGACTATTATGCCGGAGGCCTGGCAGGGAATAATGACGGCAATATCAACAATTGTTATGCAACAACCACCGTCAGCGGTTCTTCCGATGTCGGAGGCCTGGTGGGCGATGAAAGTGGTAGTATCAGCAATTGTTATTCGACAGGTTCAGTCAGCGGTTCGTCTAATGTTGGTGGACTGGTGGGATACAGATATGCCAGTACTATCAGCAATAGTTTCTGGGACACACAGACTTCCGGGCAGACAACCAGCGCCGGCGGGACGGGAAAAACCACAGATCAGATGAAAAAACTCTCAACCTTTACCTCGGCGGGGTGGGATTTTACCAATGAGACGGCCAATGGAACAAATGATATCTGGCGGATGTGTGTAAATGATGTTGACTATCCGCGGCTGAACTGGAAATCCATCGATGGTGATTTTGCCTGCCCGGATGGAGTGAATATTGAAGACCTCAATTATTTTGTCGGGCGGTGGCTGATGAATAATTGTACGTCAACCAATAATTACTGCGGCGGTGTGGATATGGATAGTTCCGGCAACGTGAATTTAGCAGACTGGACGGTATTTGCCGAACACTGGCGGGAAGAAATATAGCCGACTCGGCGAAAACGAGGTTCTTTTGGTCAACAACAAAGCCGGGCGTAAAACCCGGCTTTTATTTTTGCTCTCAAATCAATTCGCGGCAATCCCGATGTATCGGGATTGCCCGTCGGATATTAATTTCCTGAAACGACGGTAACGGGGGCGATTTTTTCGAGGTCGGATTTGATTTTGGCTGCGTCGCCAACGACCACAATCACCACTTTTTCAGGCTGAATGGTTTTGTTCGCCAGCTTTACACAATCCTCGGCTGAGGTGTTCTGTACGGTTTGCAGGAGTTTGTCGTAATAATCTTTGTCGAGATTTTCTGATTCCAGCAGCCATAAGTCGCCGGCGACCTGCTGGGGGGTTTCGTGGCGGCGAATAAATGAGCCGGCAATATAACACTTTGAGGTGTCCAGTTCTTCATCCGAGGGCTTCTCTTTGTCCAGACGGACCAGCAAGTCGAGAATGCACTGTATGGTCTGAGCGGCGGATTGGTTTTTCGTAAAGGTGTTGACCTCAAAATAGCCGCTTTGTCGCTGGGCCGTGTAGTTTGCAAACGCCGCGTACGTCAGGCCTTTCTGCTCACGCAGGGTTTCATTGACCCAGCTATTGAACGAGATGCCGAAATAATTGCTGACCACACGGCTGGTAAAATAATCGGGCTGGTCTTTGCGGGTTATCGAACGGCACCCGACGCGAATCTGAACCTGGGCGCTGCCGGGATAATCCACGAGGTAAATCTGCGTTTTTCGTTCCTTTGGGAAGTCCGGCAGTTTTACTTCTGCAATGGCGGTATCGTTTTTCCAGCCGCCGAAGTATTTTTGGGCCAGGGCAAGAGCTTTTTGAGCATCAATATCACCGGCAAAAATCAGAACGGTTTTATCGGGACGGGCGTATTGTTTCCACCAGCTTTTTAAATCATCCGTGGTGAGTTTTTCAATATCTTTACTTTCAGCCTCGACGGTGCGGGCGTAGGGGTGCAGGCCGAACAATTGGCGTGAGAATTCCTTATCGGCCAGATAATCGGGGCTTTGTTCCTTGACGGCCAGTTCCGTGAGCGTCTGTTTGCGAAGTTTATCAAATTCCGCCGCGTCAAATGTCGGATTCATCGTCGTATCGGCCAGCAGTTCCATCGCCTTTTCGAGATGTTCGCTCAGACTGCTCATATTGACCTGCGAGTCGTCCATTGAGGCGGAGCCATTGATTTCAATTGCATAGCGGGAAAGCTGCTCGGAAAGCTCTTTTTCGGTGCGATTTTTAGTGCCGCGGGTCAGCATTTGTACGGCCAGATTAACCGTGCCGGGTTTGGATTCCGTGGCAGCGCCGAAGGGGAAACCAAATTTGACGCTCACAAATGGGACTTCATTATTGGGGACGACCAGAATTTTGATTCCATTTTTCAGCATAAATTCCGTATAGTTCATTCGCATATCAGGGGCCTGAAGTTTGGCCTGCGGGGCTTTGGCGGGGAATGTATCGGGGCGTTTTTCGCCCGGTCTTCCCGGAGCGGGAGCCTGGGTTTCGGGTTTGGCGGTGATATCGGCGGATTCATTATCTTTTGTGGCGTTTTTCATTCCGCCGGAAGTTTCTTTGACGGTAATTTCAAACGCGCGGTCGAATCGCAGATACTCATTGGCAACACGGCGAACATCTTCGGCGGTAACGGCGCGAATCTGCGAAAGGACCTTGTTGGCGTACGACAAATCGCCGACGGTGACGGCGGCATAACCAAGAACGCCGGCTTTGCTGTCTATGCTAAGATTGTCGGTAACTACGGAACGCAGCAACTGATTACGAGCGGTTTCAAGTTCCTCTGCGGTAACGCCTTGTTTTTGAATCGCTTCGATGTGTGTTTTAATTTTTTCGAGCACGGGCTTAGGGTCGGAGCCGGGGGCGAACACCGCACCAACAATAAATATACCATCCTGCTGGAGATTCCAGGTCATCGCGGCAGTCTGAACGGCCAGTTGTTTTTCGGCGACCAGTTCGCGATAGAGACGACTACTGGTCGTGCCGCCCAGGATGGAAGCCAGGGAATCCAGCGGCGGCGCGTCTTTGTGTCCCAGCGGTACGGCGCGGAAGACAAATCCGGCCAGCGGGGCGGGAGCGTTTTCATTGTCGATGACGACCGGCTTGGGGTTGTCCGGCAGCGGTTCGTGAATCGTCACCCGCGGCGGTAAATCTCGTTTTTGAATCCAGTCAAAGTATTTCCCGGCTAATTGAACAGCTTTGTCATGCTTGACGGCGCCCACAATAATCAGCACGGCATTATCGGGAATATAATATCGTTGCCAGAAGGCCCGCAGGTCGGGGACGCCGGTGGCGCGAAGGTCGGCCAAATTGCCGATGGGCGTCCAGCGATACGGATGTTCCTTAAAAACAATCGCGGCCAGTTTTTTGTCAAGATTGCCATAGGGTTCGTTTTCCCGCATGCGCAGTTCTTCCTCGACGACTTTGCGTTCGGTATCGAAACTTTCCTGATCGATTTTCAGAAACGCCATTCGCTCTGCTTCCAGCCATAGGGCCAACTCGAGCTGGTCGGTGGGCAGCGTCTCTTCGTACACCGTCTGGTCAAGGCTGGTGTGGGCGTTGCTGGAGCCGCCGGTGCGGTGAATCAATTGAAAATGGTCTTTGGGGCCGACGCGGTCGGTGCCTTTGAACATCATGTGTTCAAACAAATGCGCATAACCCTGCCGGTCGGGGCGTTCGTCTTTGGAGCCGACCTGATACCAGACCTGCACGGCGACAATCGGACAGGAAAAATCCTCGAGTGTGACGACCGTCAAGCCGTTGTTCAGTTCACTTTCGTGATAATCAAAAAGAGGCTTTTCATTATTTGTTACGGCACATCCCGAAAGAGCAATAATGCCGGCTAAAATCAAAGCAAAAAAATGCTTCATACCAGTTCTCCGTGATTATGTTCAAGTCGTTTCGGGTTCGTTAATGAGCAGTAATAATGCCGATGCTATGATTGTCAAGAGTAAGGAAAGATAAAAAGGATACGAAGTTCCCGCTTTTTCCCACAAAATGCCCGCCAGAACGGACGCCGGCAGGGCACACAGCCCAATGACCATCTGAAACGCTCCGAGGGTACTGGCTCGGAGTTCTTTAGGGGCAAGTTCGGAAACAAAAGTTCTTTGTACGGGTTCCAGCGCCGCCTTGTGCAGACCGTAAAGAATGAAACCGAACATAAAAGTCATACGGCTTTGAAAAAGGACAAAGTCGAGACAAGTCAAAATCCAGAAAAAAAAGGATAGAAAAAGAACCATTCTTCTGCCGATTTTGTCCGCCAGTCTGCCAAAGGGCAGGGAAAACACCGCGGCACAGACAGTAAAGAGCAGATAAAAAATGGGCATAAACCTTATTTGGATGCCGAATTTTTTAGGGAATAACAGCAGGAAAGAATAGCTGAAGGCGCCCGTGGCAAACAGGCCGCTGAGGAAGAAAAAGAGGATGCAGTTTCGGTCTAAATTTTTCAGGGAATATCCTTTCCATATCGTCCTGTCGGATGATTTTGGTTCCCTGATAAGAGAGCCAATCAGAAGGGCACCCACGGCTGAAGGGACCGGGGCAATCAGGAAAAGGGTTTTGTATCCGATTCGATTGATGAGAAAAATACAAATCAGAATACCTGCCACGGCGCCGAGGTTGTCCATAGCCCGTAACAAGCCGAAATAATTTCCCCGATTATTTCTCGTGGACAGGTCGGCTATGATGGCGTCTCTGGGAGCGCCGCGGATTTTCCCAGCGCGGTCGAGGATTCGGAAGAGAATCAAATGAACCCATGAAGAGGATAGGGCATACCCAACACGGGACAGAGACCCCATCAGATAACCCAGCCAGACAAATACTTTTCGTTTTTGAATTCTGTCGGAAAGATAACCTGCAAATGCCTGGGACAGAGAGACCAGGGCGTCGCCCAGACCGTCAAGGAATCCCAGGACAGCCATATTGGCTCCGAGGGAGGTGACGAACAACGGCCAGACGGGATAAATCATATCGGAGCCGAGGTCATTCAGGAATGAAGCCCAGGCAAAAGTTTTGATTGCTTTTTGCGGTTCTTTAGAATCCATCAATTACAGATTCTCCACACAAGGTTATTTAGTGCCGCAGCTTTTTTCCCATTCCGATGAGACCATAAAACGACCACTATTGTACTTTATTCGATTCTTCAAAAAAAGACAGAAATAGGGCTTTTTATGGAACACAGTTTTTTAGGGCGTTTTTGTGTGTTTTATTCTTCCGCCGCAATACTACGGGCGTAAATCCTTGCCAGTTAGAGGGCTACAGGTTCAGTTGAATGGTTTTTCGAGCGGGGTAGCGGGGGTTGCCGCTGACGGCGGTGATTTCAATCTTCATTGTTCTGGTATTTCGATCAATCAGACGATATTGGCATTCAAGACCGCGCATTTGCAATTCTGATATATCCAGGCGTACCGGTTGTCCGAGAGCATTTTTTCTGAGCATCTTGCGATTGACCTTTGCCCATTGGGCGGCGGAGGCAACGGCGTTGTCAAGCTGAACCTGAACTGTTTGTATTTTTGTGTGGATGGATAAGTCCCGACTTTGGGCGGCCCAAACTGCAAGCCCCGTCCCCATCAAGCCCATCAATACGACCACCGCCAGCAGTACAAAACCATTTTGTCGTTTTGCGGAACTCATTGGACTTCTCCGGATTCAAACCTCTTGGCATAAAATATGTGAGAATTGTGAAACTTTTTTTCTTTTTGCCCCAATACAGTTCTTTCCAGCCAGCCGGTGATTTGCAGCGAATTTTGCTTTTTAACCTCCCATACCAAATGGATATCAGGCAATTGCCAAAGACCGGCAGAATTGGGGTCGGCGCCGGCCATACGACGGACCTGCTCGTCGGCGAAGTGGTAGGTTATGGTTTTTCTGCTGCCGACGATAATCAGCATATTCGGGTCATTCGCCGTTTTCAACTCCTTTGCCGTCTCAATGTCCGTTTTCAGACTGTTTAATAAATGGTTCAACGACGCGGCGGTCTGGAAATCCCGATGTCCGCGGGGAACGTCCGACAACAGAGTCCGCATCGGTTCAGTCATCAGCAAAAAGAACAAAGCCACCAAAACGATGAGCCAAATCATTTCGATAAGCGTATAACCTTTGCGCATGGGGTTTATTCTCCGCTTTGGATGTATCGTTTCATCTGGATGGATATACTGCGTGTCCGGATTTTCGCCGTTGCGGTGACTGTGTATAAATCCAGACCTTTCCATTGTCCCTGTCCGGGTTGTTTTTCGACGGTGCACTTCACGCCGGGCCATAAGCGTTTGATATCCTGCTGCGAAAGCAGGGTTTTCTGTGTCATAATTGAATCCATCTGAGCCTGCGAGGCGGCCAGGCACTGCTGGCGCGCCAGTTGCAAACGGTTATAGTAGCCGTAAAAACGCGTTGCGGTTGCCAGCACCGCCGTCAACAGAATCAGCAAAAACAGCGACGTTATCACTTCAACCGTCAGCGTACCAAGATGTTTTCTGTTATTTTTCATGGGGTTATGTTTTCGACACAGACCGTAATAAGATAAATCATAGGGATAAACATTGCATAGACGACAAAGCCGACAAACGCCCCCATTGCCACAATTACCAAGGGCCACATCACGGAACGAATAAGATTGCCGATATAATTGTGTTTATTGCGACAGATTTCTTCGAGCATTTCCAGCAGAATTGGCGCCTGGCCGGGATTGATTTGGTCATCCAGCGCCCATGCGACGGAATGACCGATGCCGTTGGCGCGTGCCGATTGTGCGACATTTTCGCCCTGTTCCACATCCCGCAACCACCGGCTGACACGTTTCTGAAAACAGCAGTTCATTTTTACGCCCAGCGCCGCGGCGATGGCCTGTGGAATAGGCAGACCTGCGGACAGGCCCGACCGCAGGATTTCCACCAGCCGCAATATGGAAAGATTGTGTTCCAATCTATGCTGTAAGGGCCAATACCAACGCAGACGGTCCACCAGATTCAAAAACGGGCCGGGTTTGTAAGCCAGACGAGTGCGGAAATGATAATAGATTGCGAATCCAATCGCCACCACAATGGTCAGGAGCATTATCAAAAGGGTGGAAGTCCGCCTCATCATTTGGGAAAGATTAAGCAATAACTGAGTTGCCGCCGGCAGATGGGCGCGTCCTTCGCTCATATCGGAGAGGATCTGGGCAAATGTCGGAATGATAAAGATGAGAAGCCCCGTTGTCAGGGTTGCGACGATGATTAGTACGACCACCGGATACCAGGGATGAACGGGGCGTACCTTTTTGGTTTCGTCGGCGTTGTTGACGAGGTCTTTTTCGAGCGACAGCAGTGTCTGCGGAAGCTGGTTGAGTTTTTCCGCCGATTCAATGGTTAAAACCACCTCCGGCAGACAACGCGGATAACCTTTGCGAACGGCCTCGGCCAAAGAATAACCCTGAGTCAGCCAGTTGGCGGTGCGGCGGAAAATATGGGCGGTTTTGTCTTTGCGTCCAATGGCCGCCGTCTGCAGCGCCGTGGGCAGGGGGAGATTTTGCCGCATTGCCGCAGCCAGTGTCGAAACGACCTCTAATGCCCGATTACATCTGGCCGCCGCATAATAACGGAATGTCGCCACTACAAAAAAGACAAAGAATATAAAACCGAGAAAATTAAAAACAAAAATTAAGCCTGTTAACAACAGAAGTCCAAAACATATAATGACAATCAGGCGAGACACGATTTTCCACCAGGGCATTTCATTTTCCAGATTGGGAATCGACATAAAACACATCCGCAGAAGAACGAGTGGAAACCATAACGCTGAAAGAGCCATTAAGGTAAAGCCTTCCCATTCTGTCTCTCTGGCTGTATTGAACAAAACAATGCCTGCAAACAATAAAATGACGCTCCCAAGAAATGAGCCAATAAATACCCACCCAGGCCGCCTGGAAGCTGCTCGCAGCGAAAACACCGGCAGGCAGGCCGCTAACAGGAATATAAAAAAGATATAAATCATTTTGCTCTGTAGAAAAGATTCATTTTAGGTCATAGGTTATGTCGATAATGGATTA